>NZ_SMAJ01000014.1 GCF_004346225.1 Paralcaligenes ureilyticus
TCTCCACCCCAGCACCTTTTAGTGTCCCACTAAAAGGTGCTTGAAAAAACCAGATAAAAAACCAAACAAAACCGCTTAAAGAAACTATACAAGCGCAGCCTCGCGCGCGAGGCGCAGCGAGTTCGCCCGACGCCCGCCTGGACGAGGCAGACCCGGGCAGTCGGGGCGCGCAGCGCCACGACCGCTGGACGGACCGGACGGTACCCACCCCTCGCCCTGCGGCGTTTTAATAGAAGTACCCGCCCACCGAAAACGACCCAAAAAAACAGCGACGCGAAACGCATTCAGTTCCGTAAACACGTCAACCGAAAATGCCCTAGCGTGCCGGCGGCCGCCGATCCAGCCGATACACCACGGTATTCAGGTGCGTGAGCCCTCGCGCCGCAAACTTGGGCTCTTTGGCCAGGACATCGCGTTCGTCGATGGTCTGAACTTCCCATTGCCCGGCGTACAGTGCTTCGACTTCGGGCTTGAGGACGGCGAAAGGCGGGCCATCCATTTGCGCTTGGGGATAGTCCAGGCTGATGAGCAAGCCGCGGCACTGGGGGGAAAGCTGCCCGTAAACATGCTGGACATAGCGTTCGCGCATGGCGGGAGGCAGGGCGATCAGGGCAGCGCGATCGTAGAAACCGGTACACTCGGCCAAGGTTGCGGCATCAAGCCCAAAGATATCGCCACAAATCACTTCGATGCGGCCGGCAATGTAGTGGCGCCCGAGAGGCGTATCGTGGGTGTCTGGATGCAGTTTGTTCTCGGCAAAGAACTGCTCGACCGCCAGGGCGGAAAGCTCGACCGCCAACACACGGTGGCCTTGCTCGGCCAACCAGACGATGTCCAGCGACTTCCCCGCGAGCGGCACGAGCACACGGCTGTTTGTGGGAAGCGATAGACCCGGCCAGTATTTTTGCAGCAGCGGCATGACCCGGTCTTGATGAAAGCGGGTTTGCCCTTCGCGCCACCGTTGCAGCCAGAAATCAGCCTCCATCTCTTTTCCCCTTTTAATGTTGCGTGGATTTTAGGCAAGAAACGGGGCCGTCGCAACGGCTTGACCTGAGCGAGCCAGTAAATGTCACAGTGCAAGAATAGAATAATGCACTGAGCTGACGGCTTTCGTGTGCCTTTCGTGCGGCCGTAGCCATTCTTTGCCCACCCGACTTCAGGAAGGTACCGCGTATGAATAAGGATGCCGACGATCACAACCTCGACGAGCCGCAGGACCCCGCGCGGCGCCGATTGCTGGGAGGCCTCACCGCGGTGGGCATGGGGCTTGCTCTGGGAGGTTGCGAAACCACCTCGCCCGCGCGTACGGGCGCTGATGCGCGTCTGGATCAGGCGTTGCGGTCGCAAGTGCGCAATATCGTCGTGATTTATGCGGAAAACCGCAGCTTCAATAATCTGTATAGCAACTTTCCCGGGGTGCAAAGTCCGCTCTTGGCCGTGCCTGCTTCGGACTCCATGCAGCTCGACCGCGATGGCCGCACGCCGCTGGCCCGCCTGCCGAAGATATGGGGCGGCCTGGTGTCGCGCCCGCAAGAGGTTGACGGCAAGCATTTCGAGATTACGCAAGACCAGATCGACGGCCTGCCCAACGGCCCGTTCCACCTTGCCGATGCGCACGGCGCGCCGTTGCCGCTAGGCGTCATTACGCGCGATCTGTGGCATCGTTTTTATCAGAACCAGATGCAGATCAATGCGGGGCGCAACAATCAGTTTGTTGCCTGGGCCAATTCGGGCGGCATGGTCATGGGGCATTATCGCGATTCGGCTCAAACGCTGCGGCTCTGGCAACTGGCCAGCCAGTACACGCTTTGCGACAATTTTTTCATGGCAGCCTTTGGCGGTTCGTGGCTTAACCACATCTTCCTGATCTCCGCGCAGGCCCCGTTCTATCCCAACGTTCAACAAAGTCCCGCGCATAAACTCGTTTCCGTCGTGGAAGGCAACGATCCGGCTGGAACGCGCTTGAAGCTTGCCGGAAACTCTCCCGCCTCGGCACTCGACGGTCCGCCAAAATTTGAAAAGGATGGCGCGCTGACGGCCGACGGCTATGCCGTCAACACCATGGCCGCGGCCTATCAGCCTAGCCATGTACGCCCGGCCGAGGGGGGCGACCCGGCCTTCGCCGATCCCGCCAATATTCATGTGCTGCCGCCCCAGCACTACGCCACTATCGGCGACCGCCTTTCGGAAAAAGGGCTTGCCTGGGCGTGGTATAGCGGTGCGTGGCAATATGCGCTCGATCACACAGGCACGGGGCCGGTGCCGGATTTTCAATATCATCATCAACCCTTCAACTACTTTGCCAACTACGCGCCGGGCACGGCGGCGCGCCGCCTTCATCTGCGCGACGCGGGCCTGGGCGACGATCCGTCGACCAATCGCCTGATTGCGGATATCGATGCCGGACGGTTGCCGGCCGTCGCGTTTTATAAGCCGCAGAGCAGCCTCAACATGCATGCAGGCTATGCCGATGTCGCCTCCGGCGACCGGCACATTTCCAATGTCGTCGAGCATATCCGGCGCGGGCCACAGTGGGCCAATACGGTCGTTATCATTACGCACGACGAAAACGGGGGCTGGTGGGATCACGTATCGCCGCCCAAAGGCGATCGCTGGGGGCCGGGTTCGCGAATACCGGCCATCGTTATTTCTCCCCTGGCAAAAAAGGGCCATGTCGAACACACGGTATACGACACCAATTCGATTCTGCGTTTTATCAGCCGCGTGCATGGGCTGGCGCCGCTCGATGGCGTGGCCGCCCGCGACAAGGCGTTTGCGGCCAACGGGCTTGCGCCGCTTGGCGATTTGACGCAGACGCTGGATCTGGCGTAGCGTAGTGCCACTCGTTACCGCGAGTAACGAATTTTCGGTGAACAGCGTGGGTGCCAGGTCGATGGATGACGATAGGTTCAAGGGCCGGTTTTTGGGGGTGCTGGGTGGCATGGGGCCCATGGCGGGGGCGGCGTTCATGACGCGGCTAATTGCTTTGACACCAGGCGAGTGCGATCAACAACATGTGCCTGTCATTTTGTGGAGCGACCCCCGCGTGCCTGATCGCCCCGCGGGGCACGCCGGACAGGGCGTCGATCCTTTGCCGTGGATGCAAAATGGCGTGAATCATCTGGTACAGGCGGGTGCGCAGGCCATCGTTATTCCTTGCAATACGGCGCACCTCTGGTACGAGCCGCTGGCCGCGGAAAGCGGCGTGCCCATACTGCATATTGTGCAGGCGGTCATTGACGATTTACGCCGTCAAGGCGTGGATCGGGGCCACGTCGGCGTGATGGGCACGGCCACTACGCTGAAAAGCGGGCTTTATCAGCGCGCGCTGGAGGCGCAAGGTTATGAATGCATAACGCCTGCCGGCGTGCGGCTTGAACAGTGTTGCGCCGATTCGATTCACCTGGTGAAAACCAATTGCCTGGATCAGGCTTATGCGCCCGCGGCCGAAGTCGTCACGGAGCTGCGCCGCCGCGGCGCCGATGCGGTCGTACTAGGCTGCACCGAGTTGCCGCTGGCCATACCGCACGCGCGGCGGGCTGGACTGGGCATTGCGATGACAGACTCCATCGACGCATTGGCTCTGGCCGCCCTGGAATGGTACCGCCATAGCGAAGAATAGTTTTCCCGGCGTTTGGCCGTCACATTGCCTCAAGTTTGAATGACACCAGATGCCATATAAAAAATAGAGAAATGCATAAATTGGGACAAATAGGTCTCGACACTCATCTAAACTGTAAAAAATAATAGGCGCTGGGGAGAAGTGGTTCGATCCACTCGATGGGAATCATGCCGCGGGCGTGGCGCCTTGACCACGCGTTATCGAAAGATGGAATTTATGAAGCAATAGTCAATAAAAACTGTGCGCGCTCGTTATTTCGCACAATATCAGGAGACAACTATGCGTTCGAATGATTCTGAGCAAAATTCCTGCAAGACCAAAATAAAAGAGGGCATCCGCGCCAAGGTGCGTGGCCTGACGACAAGCTGTGGCTTTGTTTTGGGGTTGTTCATGCTGATGGCAGGCGCAAGCCCGGTTCATGCCGCCTTTCCCGATCATCCCATAGATTTCATTGTTCCCTGGGGGGCGGGCGGCGGAGCCGATTTGCTTGGCAGAACCGCTTCCAAGATCATGGCGGAATCCCTGAAAGTGTCATTACCGGTCATCAACGTTCCGGGAGCCGATGGAATGGTCGGCTTGACCAAGCTGCTGACTTCGCCGGCCGATGGCTATAGCATGGCCATACTGATTGGCGATACCTATGCTTTGGTGGCCAAAAAGCACCCCCCGTTCACGCTGGATCAGGTGATTCCCCTGGCTATCATGATTCAGCAGCCGTCAGGGTACTGGGTGAATGCGGATGGCCCTTATAAAACCTGGGCGGATCTTGAAAAGGCCGCCAAAGCGAAAACACTGACCGTGGCGGTGACCGGTTTTGGCAGCGCCGACGATATCACTACAAGGTATTTGGCAAGTAAGGGGCTGAAGTTCGAATCGGTGCCTTACGCCAGTCCAGGCCTGCGATATAGTTCGATTCTGGGCGGAAACAGCGATGTGCTTTATGAGCAAACCGGCGACGTACGCAGCTATTTCGATTCGGGAAAAATCAGGCCGTTGCTGTTCTTTTACCCGCATCCCGTCAACATACCGGCTTTTGCAAAAGTGCCTGTATCGTCGCAACTGGGTTATGACGTGACCTTGCCCCAGTTCCGCGCCATCGTGGTTCGTGCCGGAACGCCGCCGGATCGGGTAAAGATCCTGGCCGATGCGCTTGCGCAAGTGGCTAAAGACCCGTCGTTCAAAGCGTATCTGGACCAGCAATATGCCGATCCAAACAGCTACATACCGTTGGCAGGCGCCCATGCGTTCATGGACGACTGGCTGAAACAGGCCCAGGATGTGATTGCGCGGAGCAAAAAATAATGCATCCCGGCGAGTCCGTTTCAGCTCGCGAACTCGAGCCGAGCCTGGGTAAAAGATTGAGCGCGGCATTGCCTTATCTGGCGATGGTGGTGATTTCGCTTTTCCTGTATTACCAGGCCGACAATTTTGAATTTTCGGAATCGTCCGGCCGGATAGGGCCGGGGGCCTGGCCCAAAATAGTCCTTTGCCTGTTGATGTTTACGGCTTGCCTCGGAATAATAAAAGTGGTCTGGGCCGGGCAGGCTGAGCCGGACAAGCGGGAGGTTATCGACGAGGATGTTGCCGCGGTGCTGGCTCCGCCTGAAATTTATCCGAAGATGGTTTGGGCGGCGGTTGCGATAACGGCCGCTTATGTATGGCTATTGCCGATTTTGGGCTTTTTCATTGCGACCATTTTCTACAGCGTCGCTTTAATGTGGGTGGGACGTCAACGCCGGGTTGCGACCCTGTGCATAGCGGGAGTGGGCTTTGCCTTGTTCTTCATGTTTTTGTTCATGAAGGTGGTTTATGTTTCGCTGCCTATCGGCAAGGAGCCTTTTTCTGCGGTTTCCCTGGCCTTGATGGCGCTCATGGGGATCCATTGAACATGGAGCTTTTACACAATCTGGGTATTGGATTTGCGCATATCTTTCAGGCTTCCGATTTTTTAATGCTGGTGGTGGGAATATTGGTCGGCATGGCGGTTTCGATTATGCCGGGGCTCGGATTTGTCATGGGAGTCGTGCTGGCGCTGCCCTTCACCTACAAAATGCAGATCGAGCCGGCGATCATTCTCTTGACGGCCATTTATTTTTCCGGCACATACGGGGGCGCCTTCACCACCATTCTTTACAAAATACCCGGGGAGCCCAATGATGTGCCGCTGCTTTGGGACGGGTACACCATGGCGCGCACCGAGGGGCCGGCCAAACCTCTTGGGTGGGCTCTGATTGCGGCGCTGGTGGGCGGGCTGGTGTCCTCGGTGGTCATGGTCCTTTTGGCTGAACCGCTTACGGCAGTGGCGCTGAAATTTACGGCTGAAGATTATTTCGCGGCGATATTTTTCGGCCTGACGACCGTGGTGTCGCTGGCGGGAAAATCATTGATCAATGCGGTGATCAGCCTTTGCCTGGGGCTGTTGGTGGCCAGCATAGGCGTAGACAGTACCTATGGCGTAAGCCGCTTCACCTTCGGGATTCCAATGCTTGGCGATGGCGTACAGCTCGTGGCGATACTGGTCGGCATGTACGGATTGGGTGAGGTCTTCAAGCGGGTAGGGCAAGGGCTTGTGCTGGACAATACCCACGTAAGCAAAAAATCCGTCAAGACGCACTTCCCGTCGTTCAGGGAAGTCTGGAAGATAAAGGGAACCGTACTGCGCAGCAGCACCATCGGCACCTTATTGGGCGTTGTCCCAGGCGCCGGAGCAACGATCACTTCCTTCATTTGCTACGGAACGGAAAGGCAATATGGCCCCCGTCGCGCAAAGCTGGGAACCGGCATACCGGAAGGTATCGTGGCGCCGCAAATCGGTTCCACCGCGTCGGTGGCCGGCCATATGATACCGATGCTTTTGCTGGGCATCCCCGGCAGCGCCGCCACCGCCGTGATTCTGGCGGCCTTCCTGCTGCATGGCGTGCAGCCCGGGCCCATGCTGCTCACCAATCCCGCGTCGCACGACGTGGTCTATACCATTTTTGCATCGATGTTCGCGAGCATTATCGGGATGTGCATTTTTGGCTTTTTCTGGATCGGGCTGGTAGTGAAAGTTCTCACGATTCCTCAATCCATTCTGAATACCATCGTTGTGCTTTTTTGCCTGGTGGGCGCCTATGCAAACCGGAACAGCCTGCAGGATGTCTGGATGATCGTCATTTTTGGCGTGATGGGATATTTGTTCGAAAAACTGGATTTTCCGATTGCGCCGCTGGTTCTGGGGGCCATTCTCGGCCCCATCGGAGAATCCAGTTTCATGCGCAGCATGATTGTCAGCCACAATGACTGGACGGTTTTTTTCCGGCAGCCTTTAAGCGGCGTTTTGATGGTCGCTGCTTTCTTTTCAATACTTTATCCTGTGGCCAAACAGAATATTGCGTTTTTAAGAATGAGAAAAAGCGCTTGGAAATCGTTGTAGTGGCAGCCCTTGTGGCTGCCGGCAACACTCCTATCGAGATGGCGCCCCGAAACTGAATACCCCATCCCGGGATAATCGGCCGGCCTCGGTGATGATCAGGTCCTTCAGCACCGAAACTGCGGGGTTCTGTGCTCGCTCAATCCGTGTCGCAATCAATAGTTGCCTGTTTAGCTGGACCCCGGATATTTCCGATAGCGTAATTTTTGAACCAGGCATGATCGGCTTGAATACCGAGATCGGCATTAACGTCGACCAGGCTCCTCCAAGAACAAGTTCGCGTATCGTATCGACCGAATTGACTTCCGCATGAATATTCAGGGGGATCCCCAACGGCGCGAGTTGCTGTTCGATAAGACCCCGATGCAGGGTGGTCATCAACAACGGGATTTGCCGCAAATCGGTGGCCTCTATAACCGGTTTGATCTTGCGTGATTTTTGCGCAACCAGGGCGAACGGCTCTCCAAGAAAGGGTTGCAGGGTGATCGGCATCCCGGCGCAGTCATCGGTTTTTGTGATGATGGCGATGTCGACGATGCCCTTGACGAGCCAATCGAGCAGGGCGGGAGTAAATGCTTCACGCACCGAAAGAGGCATGCGGGTCAGTGTGCGTTGGCAGGTTTCGAAAACCCCCGGGATAAGAATCCTCGCGAGGGTTGGCGAGGCGCCCAGGACCACGGTTGATTCAGCCACGCTGCCGGGGTCTTCAAGCTGCTTTCTGACGCGGCCGGCTTCCGCAAGAATCCGCTGCGCCGCGGTGTAGAGGGTCGCCCCCGATGTCGTCAGGTGAACCCCGCGCGACGTACGGTAGAGCAGCGTTACGCCCAGGTCGCGCTCGAGTTCGCGAATCTGCCGCGTCAGCGCCGGTTGGGCAATTGAGATCGCCGCGGAAGCGGCGTTCAGGCTGCCCGCATCAGCGGCAGCGACAAAGTAGCGCAGTGCGCGAAGGTCCATCGCGTTCTCCAGGGTGCCTCTCGACGCTCTATATCAAAGTGATATAGCTCGGTCAATATACAGCATTGGACGCTACCGGATAATGCCCATAGACTTTGATCACGTTCATACGGTTTGATCATGGTTGACCAAAACAGTTCATCTTCACGAGTCAGCGTTTCGGAGCTGGCCCGCTTTATCGCCCTAGCCCTGGAGCGCGCCGGCTTGCCCGCGCACGATGCCGGCATTGTGGCCGGCCTGATGGCCGAGGCCGATTTGCAGGGCTCGGATGGCCACGGCGTCATTCGCTTGCCGCAGTATGTGAAGCGCATCCGGGCCGGAGGTATTAACACCCGGCCCCATATCCGCGTGGTCAGCGAGCGCGCCGCCATGGCGGTGCTCGATGGCGATAACGGCATGGGGCATCTGGTGGTTTCGCGCGCTGTCGATCTGGCCATAGAGAAAGCGGGCGTATGTGGGGTGGCCTGGGTCAGCACTCGTGCCAGCAACCATGCCGGCCCGGCCTCTTTGTATGTGCGCAAGCCCTTGCAGCACGATATGCTGGGCTTGTACTTTGCGGTGGGCAGTGCCAATCATCTTCCGCCCTGGGGCGGCTCGGAAATGCTTTTGTCGACCAACCCGATTGCCGTTGGCGTCCCCGCGGGCAATGAACCTGCCGTGGTGCTCGACATGGCCACGACAGTGGCCGCCTACGGCAAGGTCAAGGCGAAAGCCAAGCGCGGCGAAATGATGCCCGAAGGCTGGATGATCGACCGCCAGGGCAAGCCCTTGCTGGATCCCGCCAGGGCGGGCGAAGGGTTTCTGCTTCCTATAGGCGGGCATAAAGGCTATGGTCTCGCGCTGGTCGTAGGGTTGCTGGCAGGAACCTTGGGCGGAGCCGCCATGGGCCGCGATGTGGTGGATTTCAATCATGACCACACAACGCCGACCAACACCGGCCAGGCCATTTTGGTGATTGATCTCAAGGCATTTCGCGACCCCGACGATTTCAAAGGGGCTGTAGACCAACTGGCACGCGAGATTCACGGCAGTCAGCGTCTGCCCGGGGTGGAGCGCATTTGGTTGCCGGGAGAGCAGAGTGCCGAGAAGCGCGTACGCTATGTAAAGACAGGTATTCCGCTTGCGCCGGGCCTGGTCATTGAACTTAACGAATTGGCGAGGGATATGGGCATTGGTGCCTTACCCCTTATGGAAGCCGCACATATGTAAATCTCTGTCACGAGCGTCGGGAGCTGTTTTGGCCGGGCCGTGGAGTTGCGACGATATCTTGTCAAGGAGCCTGAATTATGAATAAGCAACACGCGCCCATTGTCATGCGGCCCGATCAGATTAAAAGCTATGACCGTGGCGGCGGGGCGCGAACCACGCCTTTGGTTTCGCCGGGTGTCGGCGCCACTTCTTTCATCAATGGCATTACCGAATTTGCGCCTGGCACGGCTATCCCGTTTCATAGTCACAATTGCGAGGAAAGCGTCATGCTGCTTCAAGGACATGCCTTTCTCGACATCGAAGGCCAGGAGCACGAGCTAAAGCCTTTTGACACGACTTGGATACCACCCAATATTCCTCATCGCTTCCGCAATATGTCGTCGGAGGAGCCGATGAAAATTCTGTGGATTTATGCTTCGCCCGCCGCGACCCGAACCTTGGTCGAAACGGGCGAAACGCGTCCGGTGTCGGCCGAACATAATCGGTAAAGGAACTTGATCTGCTGCCGCAGAGCAGCAGCGCCCCAGGCCAATAATAATTCAGGAGATTAACGATGTTTCGATTCATGAGTACTGTTGTTTGCACGGCTCTGCTTTGCGCCGCGACCCAGGTTTATGCCGCCTATCCGGACAAAACCATACGAATGATCATCCCGCTGGCTGCCGGCAGTGCGGTCGACAATGCGGCACGTGTCCTGGCTGAAAGAATGTCGGCCAATATGGGCGTATCCATCATCCTGGAAAATGAGCCTGGCGCATCCGGCCAGATTGGAGCCAGTCAAGTGGCAAGGGCCGCGCCCGATGGCTACACCATCGGCGGCTTCAACGACAGCATCATGACCATGCTGCCTAACGTCCGCTCCCATCTGCCGTGGGATATTCTCAAAGACTTCGAACCGGTATCGCTGGTCGCGACGGTGGAGTGGGGACTGGTTGCGTCACGCGAATCTCCGTACCAATCGGCCGCCGATGTCATCAAGGCGGCCAAGGCGTCTCCCGGAAAAATCAATTACGGCTCGGGCGGCATCGGCAGCCCGCAACATATAGCGATGGCATTGTTTTCAGCCGATGCAGGCATCAGCCTGCGGCATGTGCCCTACAAGGGGGCAACGCAAGCCGCCGTTGCGGTCGCCGGCAATGAGGTGTCCCTGGCGTTCCAGGGGCTGGCCACAGTCACGGCGCTGGTGAACACCGAGAAGGTGAGGCTGATTGGCGTGACAACGCCCAGCCGGATGCCTCAATACCCCAACGTGCCGACCATATCCGAATCCGGACTGAAAGGCTTCCAGTTCAATTCGTGGTTCACCATTGTCGCGCCGGCCGGCACCCCCAAGAATATTATCGACCGCTTGAACGCCGAAGTCGTAAAAGCATTAAAGGATCCCAAGGTAATCGAGCGCTACGCGCACTTTGGCCTGACGCCGCGCGGCTCGACGGCGCAGGAACTGGGTGCCGAAACCCGCTCTCAGTTGGCGCGTTATCACAAATTGATCCACGATGCGGGTATTGCCGTCAATTAAGCATAGGGCGTTCGGCCGTCGGCTCCGATTTCTGTCGCGGCGGCGCTAATTGTTGTGCTAGCATCATTAACAGGCCGCGCCCGTTCTTCCCTGAGGGCGGGCCTTTGGTCCCTCTGCCTCCATGAAACGACAGCAAACAGCTGTTATTCCAGCCAGGCGTATCTGATAGGAGTAATCAAATGAATATTTCTATATCACGGCGGGCCCTCGTGGTGCTCGCAGGCCTCGTGTGTGCGGGGTCGATGACCCTGACGCAGGCGGCGCCGGTCTCGTTTACCGTACCGCTTGCCGGTATGCAGCAAGTGCCTCCCGTCCAGACCCAGGGCAGTGGCTCTGCCAATCTCACCTACGATCCGAGTACGCGGGTTGTTACCTGGACGATCAGTTTTACCGGCTTGTCCAGTGCGCCCACCATGGCGCATTTTCACGGGCCTGCCGCGTCCGGCAAGAATGCGGGTGTGAAAGTTTGGCTGTCTCAAAAAGGCTCACCGGTCACCAGCCCCTTCAAGGGCGAGGCAACACTGTCTGAGGCCGATGCGAAAGAGTTTGCCGCCGGTGAAATGTATATCAACGTGCACACCAAGGATCATCCGTCGGGCGAGATTCGCGGCCAAGTGCTGCCGCCCAAGGGTTATTGACGCTTGCGTCAGAGGTAGTTTGCAAGAAGCGCCGCCATGGCGGCGCCGATGGCCAGTAGAAGCAGCGCCCGCACCGGCGGCGCCAGCCGCGGTGCGGCGATGCGCGCGGGCAGGCGCTTGCGGCCGGTCAGCATGGGGCGCAGCAGGTTATGTCCCTTGGCTGCCGCGTATAACGCGATCGCCAGCACGTGCAGCGCCACGGCCACCAGCAGCGCATCCCACAGGATTTCGTGCAGCGCTGTGATGGCATTGGCGATCGGCGCAGAGACCCATTCGGTGAACGGCCCCTCGTCGGCGATGTCATTATTGATGTAAAGCCCGCTTAACGTCTCGCCCAGCAGTAAAGCAAGCAACAGCAGCACCATCCAGCCGCCCGCCGGATTGTGGCCGACCTGCAGGTCGGGTTCGCGGCGAAACAGGTGGCGCAGATGGTGCAACGCCGCGGCGGGCGAAGCCAGAAAACGGCGGAATCGCGCGGTTTCGCTGCCGAAACACCCCCACAGCAAGCGGAAAAGCACCAGCGCAAGCAGCGTCTCGCCGATCAAGACGTGCCAGCCCATCCAGTTGAGCTTCCATGTCAGGTAGGCCGCTGCCACCAGGACTACCACCAGCCAGTGAAACAGGCGTATCGGTGCGTCCCAGACTTGCACAAGACGATGCCGCGCCGGCGTGTCCAGGTCGGCTGATTGTTTATCCCTCGCAGCGGAGGATGTGTCCGAAGTGGTCATCGCCTTGCCTCCTGATCCGACGTCAGCGCATCGAGATGATGCTGCAGCAGCGCCGGAAAGCGCTCGCGCCAGACGGCGTTGGCGGGAGAGGGATGGGGCAGGGGATAGAGCGTCAGCCAGCGCCGTCGTTTGGCATTGGCGACCAGGACGCGCAGCGGGTCGAGGTAGCGGCGATCGCCGGACCAGTAGGTGTCCATGCGTGCCCGTTCGTCGGCGGGCTGACCGATGCCAAACCAACGGAAGGCCTGGTTGCCAAGCGTAATGACGCGGTCGCCGTGCCATTGCATCAGCATGATGTCGCGGATCAGTGGCTGGAACAAGCGCTGCACGGCCAGCGGCCACGCGCGGTTGGCGATGGGCTTGTAGGGAACCGTATTGAGCCAGAACAGCGAGGCCGGTGGCCTGTTGCAGCCGGTGCCTTCGCCGTCGGCGCTTTTGTCGTCAGTTAAGTGAGCGGTGGCCTGCGCAGTCAACATGCGTCTGAGCACGCGGCCCGATGGTCCCATGAAAGGTGCGCCGGCGGCGATCTCTGCCCGGCCCGGATCCCGGCCCATGATGCATAGCGTTGCGGTGGGCAGCCCCAGGCCCATGACCGGTACCAAGGAATCTTTTCCGGCCGCCGCGTAAGCGGGTCTGTCCAGTTGGGCGAGCCCCGCCGCCAGCTCGCTGAAACAGCTGTAATCGATGGTCTGTACCCGTGAGCCGGCTTCCGTGTCCATATTCAGGATATTAATCGATTCCGGGCTAGAGTCTCGGGCGGGAGCCCGCCCCGGGGGAAATCGCTTTCCGACGTCGCAGGGTAGGTTAAGCGTCAAGGCAAAGCAGGAATGTCCGGTTCATGAAGCGGTCGCGGGCAGGGGTTGAGGGTTGTGGCGTGCGGATAACTTCCACGTCGACGTGGCAAATGCCGCCATCTCTCCGCTACTGTCGTAAAAATCGGCTTGCAAAAAACAAACGCTATGGCCCTTCTTGAGTACGCTGGCGACTACCTTGGCCGGACCAGGGGCGACCGCGCGCAGGTACTGCACCTTCATTTCCAACGTGGAGGCTGTGCCATATAGGTGCGACAGTAAATGCCCCATGGATGTATCGAGCGTTAGAGCGATGATGCCACCATGCAGAGTGCCCTTGGGGTTGAGCATGAAATCGGCGACATCGAAGTCGATAGTGCAATGCTGGTCGTCATAACGCAACGCCAGTCCCAGAAAACGCGCCAGAAAGAATTCGCCCATGGCAGGCCGCCAGGTTTCCAGGGCATTTTCACATGCCGCTCTTACCGCCACGGGGTCTATCTCGTAGTCCCGAAGGCGGTTTGAACGACTCTCTGTGTTGTTTGCGTCGGTCGGCGTCGCGGTGGGCAATGTGTTCTTCATGAGTCAGCAGGCCTACACATTGCGTGTTTCCGCTGTCCAATAGTGCTTGCGCACCTCTTTTCGCATTACTTTCCCTGCGCCGCTGCGTGGCAGTTCGTCGATGAAATCGACGGATTTAGGCGTGCGCACGCTGCCTACCTTCGCTTTGCAGAACGCAAGCAACTCATCTTCGGTCAACGAAAAACCTTTTTTTACTTCAACGACTGCCTTGATCGCTTCGCCCCATTTTTCATCAGGCACACCGACAACGGCGCAGTCTTGAACGGCAGGGTGGCTAAGCACTGCCTGCTCGACCTCCAGGGGATAGACGTTGTATCCGCCTGTGATGATCATCTCCTTCTTGCGGTCGCATATGTAGATGAATCCGTCTTCGTCTTGATAGGCCAAGTCTCCGGTATGGTGCCACCCGTATGTGGAAACCTCGGCGGTTGCTTCAGGGTTTTTGTAGTAGCCCTTCATAACGAGCCCTCCCTGGACCACGATTTCTCCAATGGATCCTGGCGGCACAAGCTTGCCCGAGTCGTCCATTAGGGCGACCCGAGAGAAGGGCGCGGGTTTTCCGCAACTGAGCAGGCGCTTTTCATTGACGGACCCGTCTTCGGAAAGATGGTCTGCGGGGCTCATATACGTCACCGACGTGGGCACTTCGGTCTGACCGTATACCTGCGTCATGACAGGGCCGAAGACATCGATGGCCTCATGGAGCTTAGTCGACGAGATGGGAGCTGCCCCGTAAATGAAGTGCCGTAGCGACGAATAGTCGAACTCGTGGACATTGGGCTGCGATAACAGCGAATAGATGGCTGTTGGCGGCAGGTAAACGAAGGAAACCTTCCGTGCCTGAATAGCCTTTAGGGTTGCCTGTGCTTCGAATTTGCGGTGGATGATAAGGGTCCCGCCCATGCCAAAAGTGACCATGGACAGCACCGCAGCTGTGTGGCTTAGTGGAGCACATGCTAAATAGACAGGGGCTTCATCGAAGGACAGCGTGGCTCGAAAATTGGCCATCATTGTTTCAAAGTTGCGATTGGTGTTCATCACGCCTTTCGGCAGCCCTGTCGTGCCTCCTGTTCCGCGCAGCCAGCACAGCGCTTCTGGCGCCCAGGGCGATGGCTGGGGCTCCGGTGACTGGCTCGCCGCCCAGGGCTCCACCGTGGCGCCGAGAGTGCTGGGCCCGTTCACGCACAGAAAGAGCTTGATCCCGGGGCACTCCTCTTTCGCCGCCCGGGCGAAGTCTTCTTCCTCTTTCTCGAAGAACAGCACTTCGACATCGAAGGCGTTCAGGATATGCATGCTCTGAGACTTAGCGTTGCTGGGATTGAGTGGTACCCATACGCCTTGGGCTTTAAGGATGCCCAGCATCGAGATGAACGCGATAGGGTCATTTCGACTGAGGACGGCGCATTTAGTGTCGGCACTGACGTCCGCGCTGCGAAGTCCGTTTCCTATACGAGTTGCGAGATCCAACACATCGCGATATAGCCATTGACGGTCTTCGAATATTGCGGCTACCCGGTTTGGATACAGACGCGCGCTCTTGTCAAAAAAATCAATCAGATTCATATAGGTTCCTGTATGGTCGAGTTATCTTGCGGGTGCCAATGCGGAAGAAACTCGCCTTCCAGCCAGCGAGTGGTGACCGTGGAGTCTTCGAACGCTTTATCTGCGATCACTGCCCTGTGCAACGGTATGGTGGTGCATGGGCCTTCGATGACGAAGTTTTCGAGCGCTTTACTCATCTCGGTTCGTGCCTGCTCGCGCGAAGGCGCATAGGTAATCAGTTTGGCCACCATGGAGTCATAGAAAGGCGAGATCAAGTAGCCTTCATAGCAGTGCGTATCCAGGCGCACGCCCTTACCAGCCGGAGGACGCCAGGTTTTTACGCGACCGGGCGCAGGTCTGAAGTCATGAAGAGGATCTTCCGCGTTGATGCGGCACTCGATGGCGTGCCCGCGGATCTCCAGGTCTTCCGCGCGGAATGACAACCGTTCTCCAGCGGCAATACGGATTTGTTCCTTGACCAGGTCGATGCCGGTAATCAGCTCGGTGACCGGATGCTCCACCTGAATGCGTGTGTTCATTTCCAGAAAGTAGAAGTGGCCGGTCTGGACGTCATACACGAACTCGATGGTTCCAGCGCTGTAGTAGCCCACCGCTTTTGCCAAAGAAAGTGCGGCATCGCCCATTTCCTTTCTTTGCTTGGGAGTGATGACAGGCGAAGGGGCTTCCTCGATCAATTTTTGATGTCGGCGCTGCACGCTGCAGTCCCTTTCAAATAAATGGACGAGGCCACCATGCTGGTCACCCAGGATCTGAAATTCAATATGTTTGGCCTGCTCAATGAATTTTTCCAGGTATACAGTGGAATCGCCAAATGCCGCCTGTGCTTCACGTTGCGCGCTATCAAATGATGGAAGAAGCTCTGCGGCACTTCTGACGATCCTCATGCCGCGCCCGCCACCCCCAGCGCTTGCTTTTATCAGGCATGGATAGCCGATACGTTTAGCGGCTTTTTTTGCCTCGTCCGGCGAGGATAGTTTCCCTGAGCCCGGAATGACGGGCACCCCGGCCTCTTTCGCGAGTCGAATTGCGCTGAGCTTGTCGCCCATGGCCTGAATGGCTTCGGGCGAGGGGCCTATGAAGATAAGGCCGTTGTCGGTACACGCCTGACTGAAGACAGGGCGTTCGGACAAAAAGCCGTAGCCGGGATGCACCGCGTCGCATCCGGTGGCGGTTGCGGCGGTGATCAGCAAGTCGTGGCGCAGATAACTTTGCGACGAGGATGCCGGACCGATACAGACGGCCTTGTCGGCAAGCTTTGCGGGAAGCGAGTCGCGGTCTGCTTCCGACACGCCGATCACAACTTCAATGTCCATTTCCTTGCAGGCACGTATGACGCGCACAGCAATCTCGCCGCGATTGGCTACAAAAATACGTCGGATGGTCGGCATACCCATCCCCTTAATCGGTTTCGATGAGCATCAGCACTTGCCCATGTTCGACGAGCGCGCCGTCTGGGGCCAGGACTTGGACGACGCGTCCCGATACCCCGGCGGTGACCGGCATATACAGCTTCATTACTTCAAGCAGGCCGATCTGATCTTCGGGACTGACCTCATCGCCTTCCTTGACGAAGGGCGCGGCGCCGGGCGATGGGCTGCGGTAGAACACTCCCAATGTCGGCGTTATGACTTCGACCACACCCTCCACTTGAGCGGATTTCGCCACGGCCATCGGAGCCGGCGGCTTCGCAGAGTCGCCAACGGTGACATCGCGTGGTGCGATGGCGGACGCCGGCGCGGCGTTCGCCCCTGCTTGCGTGGCCCTCGTCAAACTAAGGCGAATGTCCCCGATACTCAGATCCAGCGACTGGCAGCGCGCCGACTCTTGTATTAGTTTCAAAATTTCTACCGCATCCTGGTACGAAAATGGGTAATGGATTCCGGATTCCGTTGTGTCTTTCATTTCTCGTCCACTAATAGTCATTCGTAGTTGATACTGAATCGCATATTGCTGCGCTCGAACACCAGGGTGCTAAGCGACGTGTCGCGCGCAAGTTCTTCAAGTAGCGCGCGAAGAGGCGTGTGTACCGTAGGCAGGCCTGTAAATATCTTTCGCTCTTGGTGCATGGCCTTCACTTGTTTGTCGCCGTAAAACAGTGTCAGCAGCAGTTCTTCGTCCGAGCGAAAGGGGCCGTGAGCCTTGCGGAAGTCGTCCAGTATTAATGCATCGAAGTCCAGATTCTGTGGCGCGCTGGAACGATCCTGGCTATTAATGATTCGATCGAGCACGTTCGCGTCGATCGGACCGGGCGGCTTGCCATAGTGACCCAATGCATAGAGATACAGTTCGTTGGGAACCGTCTTGTAGCGCTCCCCCTGGATAATATTGAACGTGGCTTGTACCCCGACAAACTGCGAAAACGGGGTAACCATAATGGGGTAGCCCAGCTCCATGCGTATGCGCGATGCTTCCTCCAGCACCTCGTCCAGACGATGGATAAGCCCGAGTTCAGATAGCTGGTTCCTGAAATTCGAAATCATTCCACCGGGAATCTGGTGGCCGACAAACGCGTGGAAGCGGGCCGGATCGAACTGCACGGCCGGTTCAATGCGATGTTTTTCCTGATAGGCGACCCATTGAAAATAGTCGTCGGTGCGTCGAATCGCGTCTACATCAAGCGCTGTTTCTATGCCTAGCTCGTCGGCTATCGCCAGGATATCCAGCGTGCTGGGTAAAGACTCCCCGTTGGCAAGCGGGGTGGCTGCTGTCGTAACCGTGCTCACGCCAGCCAGCATGGCCTCGCGATACGACTCGTGGGCCAGGCCCATTGTGTGGTGTGCCAGGAATTCGATGGGGATCCGCCCCTGTGTTTCGGCTTTCAGCGCGGCGATCAAGGATCGCGTACGCTCGCCTGTCAGCAGGCCGCTGGCATCGCCCATCGTGATCGAGTCGACCCCTGCGGCAATAAGCTCGCGCGCTTTCAAGGCGAAGTGTTCGTCGGTGTGGACCGGACTAATGGAAAAAGCCAGGAAGCCAGAGGTTTTCAACCCCAGCTGCTTGCCGATCCGAAATGCCGCCTCGATGTTCTCGATGTCGTTAAGGCCATCGAATACCTTGATGGTCTGTGTGCCGGCTTTCTGCAGGCACTTGAATAACAGGGCTATGACTTCATCCGGGTAACGCTCCCAGCCGAATAAGTTCCGACTGCGAATCAGGATGTCGATCGGCGAGTCCGGCATGTAGTCGTTAAGCAAACGCACGCGCTCGAACGGGTCTTCTCGCAGGAATTTCACCGCTGTTTCAAAAGACGCGCCCGATGCGACGCAGACCTTGGCAAAACCAGACCGGTTCATCATCTGGGCCGCACAAAGCATGCTTTCTGTTTTCATTCGTGTGGCCCAAAGCGACTGCGGCCCATCACGAAACGTTTCGTCAACGAATCCCAGCATGGTTCACACCTTTAAAATGAGCGCATCGGCCTGGCCGTACCCGCCGCAAATTGCTGCTGCGCCATAGCCTCCGCCCAAGCGCTTCAGTTCGCGTATCAGTGCCATGACGACGCGAGCCCCGCTGGCTCCGGTAGGATGCCCAATGGCGACGGAGCCACCGTTGACGTTGGTGATGTCGCGTAGCCGCATGGCTTTGGGCATATCGTTGTCAGCCATACGCAGGGTCGAAACCAGCGGCATCGCGGCGAACGCTTCATTAATCTCGATGCGCTTCAGGTCCTCGAGCTTGAGGCCGGCTTTCCGCAGTGCTTCCATGATTGCCATCCCAGGCAGGAATACCGACGAGTCCAGCGCGCCGGACATCTGCGAATAGCTCACAATCTGGGCCATTACGTCGATATTGCGCCCGCGAGCCTCGTCGACAGACATAAGGGCGACCACTGCGGCGCCGTCGTTGAGCCCTGGCGCGTTGCCTGCGGTAACCGTGGGGCCGTCATAGACAGTTCGCAGCGAACTGAGCTTTTCTAACGTTGTGTTCCTTCTAGGCGATTCATCGATGTCCATGACGTCCTGGTCTTCGAAGGTGATCGGAGCGAGCTCATCGCGATAAACCCCCTTGTCATAGGCCTCGAAATATTTTTCATGGCTACGCTGAGCCCATTCATCTTGCTGCTGCCGGTTCACGCCAAACTTCAGTGCCTGTTGTCCTGTAACGGCTGCGATGGATTGGTGGGTGATCGGATTGCGAATCTGTATTGGATCTTCGACCAGAAAGTCGCCCAGACGCTTGCCGAACCGGGTACCGCGCATCAGAAAGGGTGTCTGGCTGCAACTTTCAACACCGCCCGCCAGTACGATGCCTGCATCGCCGGCCCGGATTTTTGACGCGCCAAGGCCTATGGCCGTCATGGCCGAACAGCACGCTCGGTCTATCGTCAGTGACGGCGTGGCGTCGGGCAAGCCGATTTTGAAATTGATTTGTCTGGCCGCCACCGACGTAGCCGCAGCCAGCATGGCAGAGCCGAAAATAGTTTCGCCGACCTCTTCTGGCGCGATACCTGAGCGGCCCAGAACCGCGGAGGCAGCCATGCTGCCCAGTTCCACGGCGGAATACTGCTTCAGTTTGCCGCCAAGTCTGCCAAAAGGCGTCCTGAGGGCTTCGACGATTGCGACGGTAGTCATCTTGTTCTCCGATTACAACGATGTATGAAAGGCGATAGCAGAAACGTCTGTATCAAGGGCGTCTGCAGGCGAGTAGGGACGCAATACGGCGCACAGTCCGCCATCGACGACAAGGTCGATGCCGGTGATGTAAGACGCGTCGCCCGATGCGAGGAATGCACAGGCGGCTGCGATTTCTTCGGAATCGGCATAGCGACCCAATGGGATCTGACGCGTCCAGGACGCTTCAGCATTGGACGAGCGCAGTTTTTGGTTCAGGGGAGTGCGGGTAAAGCCCGGCGAGACTGCGTTTACGCGTATGCTATCCGGCGCCAGTTCGTTGGCGAGCTGGCGCGTGATCGAGGCGACTCCCCCCTTGGCGGCAGCGTAGGCAACATTGATAGCGCCGCGAGATCCGGCAATGGATGCAATGTTGACAATGGAACCACCTCCCCCTTGCCGCAGCAGCCTGGCCCCTGCGCGAGCGGTGTAGAACATGGAAGACAGATCGGTATTCAGAACACGAAGCCATTCCTCGTCGCTGGTTTCTTCCATGCTGCCCCGGGCAATGATTCCTGCGCTATTGATGATTACGCATATGCCGTCGAGCTTGTTGGCGCATTGGGTAAATGCCCGATCCACCGCGCCCGAGTCCGTAACGTCGGCGACCGCCGCGACTGCGTACCCACCTTGCGCTTCAATGCACGCGATGGCCTGATCCAGAGTTTCGGCGCTGCGGTCCACAAGAGCCACTTGGGCGCCCTCTGCTGACAGTCGCAATGCTGTAGATAGTCCGATGCCGGACGCGCCGCCCGTAATAATGGCTGACTTGGCCGCAAAGCGATTCATGATTCACCTTTATGTTTTTTTCCTGGCCGGCCCCGTTTTCCGGTAGGCGGCTCGAGGCCTAGGAAGGTGCATAAGAACCGTGACACGTAACCCTGCATATCCTTATCATCCAGCCTGACCGGTCCGGGGTCGTTAATGGTCGCGTTCACAAGCAGGCCGTTAACGAACTGCATCGCTACCCTGATTTGCTTCTCGTCGCTTTTCACGCCTTGATCCGCAAGAGCCGGCAGCAGTGTTTCTACAAGCAATTCCGAGCCGTGGTAGCCCAGGCGCTTGAAAGGGGTCCAGACGCCGGGCACTGCAGAAGAGTGCTTGAAGGCCGCTCGATACAAGCCGCGATTATTGCGAAATATGGAAACCCAGAAGGTCGTAAGCGTATTGATGTACTGATAGGCATCGGCTTGCGTTTTTTGCAAACGCGCAAACATTTCATCGAGCTGAACTCCAAGCTCAGAGAGGATTTTTTCCTGGATGGCGTAAAAGAAAACCTCTTTGTTCTCGAACCGTCCGTAAAAGGCGCCCACCGAGGTGCCCGCACGGCTGGCCACTTCGCTAATTTTCAGTTCTTCCAGGGTCCCTTCTTCCAGCGATTCACGTCCCGCCTCCAAGAGTGCGAGCAGCGTTGCTTTGCTTCGGGCCTGTTGCGCAGGCCTGACCCCACTGGCAAAGGATCTAGTGCTATCGGCTTGGCGCGAGGCATCCATTTGGGTAGCCTCGTCAACGTTATTTTCCTTCACATTATTTCCATCTCAAGAGGTAGTTTTCGAGCATGCTCATCAGCTTGATTAGCATGACGCCAAGGAGGGCCAGGAAGAACAGCACACCAAATACGCCGTTGGTATCGAAGGTACCGGCCAGATAAGTGAGCAGTTGCCCCAGGCCATGCTGTGAAGCGATAATTTCGCCGCCGATTACCCCGAGCAAGGCGTAAATCATTCCCAGGCGAAGGCCCGCAAAGATGGTTGGCACGGCGCTCACGAGCGTAACCTTGAAGAATATTTTCGCCCGGCTGGCACCCAGCATCCGCGATAGAATCAGCCAGTCTGAATCAACACTGCGTGCCCCAGCTACCGTACTGTTCAAAACAATGAAGAACGTCAGCGAAAACCCCAGCGCGATCTTCGATGAAGACCCCAATCCAAACCACAATATGAATAAGGGGGCCAACGCAATCCTGGGGAGTGCGTTCAAGGCCGAAAACATGGGGTCGAAAAAGCGCTCTACGGGCGGGTATACAACAAAGAGAAGCCCAAAGACAATGCCGCCGATGCTGCCCAGTACGAATGCGGCGGCCGTCGCCCACAAAGTCCATCCAGCCTCTTTAAACAGTGATTGGTCTACGAACGTCGCGGTGTAAAGGTATTCAAATATTTTCGACGGCCGGCCTATAAACAGAGGGTCGATCCACTTGCGCTCTGAAACGAGCTCCCACACAAGAAACAACGCGACAAGGGCGATAATTTGCAGCGCGAAGATGACCAGGGTTTCGCGCCGTCTTGCGGTTTGTGCCGGCGAGGTCATACGGTGTCCTCCAATGTTTGCTCCAGCCAAGACCACAGCTGAGTGTATAAACTGTGGAACTCGGGGTCTTTCTGCAGTGCTCTGACGGAGCGAGGGCGTGGCAAAGGAATGGGGATGTCGGCCAGGATCCTGCCCGGACGCGGCGACATGACGATGACGCGGTCGGACAAGGTAACGGCTTCGTTCAGGTCGTGGGTGATGAAGACGACGGTGCGTTTCTCTGCCGCGTACAGATCCAGCAATACGTCCTCGAGCTGGAGTTTGGTCTGGGCATCCAAGGCACCGAATGGTTCGTCCATAAGAAGGACAGGCGAGGTCATCGAGAACGTGCGTGCCAGAGCAACCCGTTGCCGCATGCCATGCGACAACGCCTTCGGATAGTGGTTAGTGAAGTCCTTCAGTCCCACACGAGACAACAAATCCAGGGCACGGTTACGGTGATCACTGCCAGGCTTGCCCCGAAACTCTCCTGCGAGCATCACATTCGAAAGCGCAGTTCGCCAGGGGAAAAGGCAGTCGCGCGCCAGCATGTATGCAACGTCGTGCCTGCCCGGCTTGGGCGGCTCATTGTTTAGAACTATCTTTCCCTCATGCAAAGGCAAGAGGCCCGCAATAAGATTCAGCAGGGTCGTCTTGCCGCATCCGCTAGGACCCACGATTGAAACGAATTCTCCTTGCTTGATTTGCAGGCAGGCATCCGAAACCGCATGGATGTTTCCGAAGAATCGGTGATTTACGTGGTCGATATCTATCATGGGCGCGTTGACTGTTGCTTGCATCGCTTGCCTCACGAAGCGTTCTTGCTTTTGTAGATAAGATTTGTCTTGTCTACCGGCTTGGCAATCAGCTTGTTGCTCAGCAGGAACTGATTGAAGCCGTCGACGACCTGCGGATTCAGTGTGGTGTCGTATTGCCCGATCATGTCGTGCACCACCTGGTTAACAACCTTATCGCGATTGGGCACATCGCCCAACTTGAATCGTTCGGTAGCCAGTGTCTTTGCTTCTTCGAAATTCTTCGGGTCCTTGAGCCAGTCAAATGCTTCTTTTTGCGCCACCATGAACTTATCGATCACGGCGCCGTGCTTTTGTACATATTCGCGTCGTGCCTGCCAGACGACAAACCCCCCGTTCATAGCCTTGACTACGTCCGGCCCTTCGCCCTTGCGCATATCGACCGCGACCGAACACTGCTTTGTTGCATTGCATATTGCGGGGATCGGATCCCAGCTAAGGATGGCGTCCACCTGATTGGCAACCAATGAGGCGTAAGCGGATGAGGGCGCCCCAACACCGATGAAAGTGACGTTATCGAGGGGAACGCCTGCACCGCGCATCAGCGACTTGACATACATTTCGGTGCCCGAACCGCGCGCCGTGACGCCAATCCGTTTATTGGCCAGGTCTTTCATGTTTTCGGGGTAGCCCTTCGCGGCGTTGGGCCGTTCCACCTTCGCGCCGACCGAGAGGGAGTAGATATTATTCTTTACCAGTGGGCCGATCACCATCAGATCGTTCCCTTTTGCGACAGCCTGAAGCATGACGTCCATGGAGCTAACGATCAGATCTACGCTGCCGGCAGCTGCAGCTTGCTGGGCCAGTGGCCCATTTGCCAGCATGATGGGCTGACAATCCAGCCCTTGTTTCTTGCAGAAGCCTTTTTCTCGCATGACCCAGTTGGACAGGTGCAGGATGGAACCTGGGTATTCCTGGTACCGGACGACCTGAGTGTCGGCGTGGGCGGGGATGGTAATCAGTCCGCTGCAAAGAGCCAGCGGGGCTAGAAAGCTGTGGATGAGGCCAATCTTTTTCATGTCTCTCTCTCTTTGGAATGGGCCGTAGGCGCCGCCCTGGTGAATAAAGGGGTTGCTTTGTCTTTTGTCCTATTAATTAGAATTAGGATTCTTGTTCTGATAAAGAATACGGGGTCGGCCATGACGCGACTATCCAGACAAACCCTAGGGTTTGGATAGTTTTTTTGTTGCAACGGGAACGATGTGAGGAGGGTTGGCACTTCAGGAAAACAGGCCGACCAGCTTCGGTTAAATGCTTTTGCGGCCGGCAGTGCAATTGATCCGATTAGCGCTGACTTAGATGTGGCTCGGGATCAAACCGGAAAATGGAAAAGCCCGTCTAACGGATGGGGTGAATAGTGTCGGATATCGGATTTTCCCAAAGCTTACGACCTGAATAGGTGTTCGAGCTTCTTTGAGGTCCGCATGGATACTGGAGGCGCAACTTGACTTCCAACTATATTCGAAAAGCATTATAGATAAAGGGCTTAAAGACTGATGAAACAATCATGGCACAGCACTTGATACAGCACTAGGCAATATAACGCTGCACAATGGGGCTATTGGCTAGTTTCAAGGCCTGAGACTGCTTGTGTTTCAGTTACTCGTTTGATAACGTGGCCGCATCAACTTGGTTTAAATCACTTCCCGAGTGGCTGCCGCCAACCTGGCCATTGTCAGGACACGATAAAAATAGCGGCATAAATTTTACGGTGCGTCAGGGAGGGGGGCCGTTTCTCACACACGAGAGACGACTGTGCATGCCCAAACCCCACGTGCGGCCGCAATCACGACCGAAGCTATTGCACAGACAGCGATTGCGGCTAGTCGATGTCATAAGTCCGCGTCGGCTGGCACGCAGTGTCTGGGGACTCCTTATTGAGCAGATGACTGCGCTTTTGCGCGACAACGGCAGCATCAGAACGGTGCAATACCCATTCAACCTCGCGTGTCGGTCGGCGTGTCCCAGCTCTTTGGCTAGGTGCTCCATGTAATGTGCGAGTTCGTTGACTATACCCATCACGCTTCCAGATAGAATCCATGATGCACAAGTTATGCCATCTTTTATGACATAGTAAGAGTAACGCTCCGGAGAGGTCAGCTAGCCCTTGTGTTCACGGTGCGGACAGCAAATATGTTTACAGGATTACGGCCTTTCAAGGTGTGCCAGCATAATTTCGATAAAATAGTTTGTCAACAAGGACGGGGCCGTGTGTGCGGGCAGGGCCATTTGCATAGGGATGTTGATGGCTGGTGCGAGTTCTTTGATCCGAGGTTGGCCGGCAAAGATATGAGCCACGTAAGGGTTGACGATGGCGATGCCGTTTCCGGCCGCAACCAGTGCGCAAATGGTGAGCGACGAGTTTGTCTCGGTAACAAGGTCATCCGAGGCCTTGCAGTTGGCCAGGTGCGCCTTGATCCGCATGGTCATTTCTTCATTATCGCTTAAAGACAGCACTCGATCGCCTTTTAGCAATTTTAGATCGATGATGTTGGCGTCTTTCAAGGGATGATCGAGGGGCAGAACGCAGACGGCGCTGGACGTTTTAATGCCCCTAGGATGAAAGCCCTGATCCATCGTCCCGGTCGTCAGAGCCACGTCGCAGAGGTCCTGATGCAGATAATTAGTCGGACCTGAACAAATCAGTTTTTGAAATAGGCAAGGCAGTGACTACCGTGCTAGGCACTGTTGCTGACCACCCATGCCTAACAGCAGCACTCGCATCGGGGCGTAAAAAAGCCGCAGGCGGAGGTTGTGACTCGCGCCACACAGAGTGGCGTGCAGCGCATCGCCCAGTGCTTCTTTGAGCCAATTGCGGCCCAGCTTTCCTTCGGATTTCATGTGCCCGATGGTCGGCTCAATGGCACTGCGCGGTGTGGCCTTGGGCAGGAAAACAGCCGGTGAATCGGGTTGACGAACTGTTACCCTGGAACGTGACACTTTAAACGCCGACAAGAATCCGGTCGGTCGTCAACACGGCCCAGACCGGGTGCTTACGAGAGAATGGAGCCATGAACAAACAGAACAAATTTCCCCTGGAAGTGCGCGCACGTGTTGTGCGACTGGTTCAGGAGCATCGCGGTGAGTGCGCTGAGCCGTTGTTCAATTGCGCGAGCGCGTCTTCGACCGTGTTACAAGCATCCGATACTGCGTCGGCGACTCGATTTCGTTGCCGCCGAAGATGTGTTTCGAGAATGAGTTGTTCCTCGGATCCCAACGCGAGTTCGGCAAGCCGTTGGGTTTCATACAAACAGGGGATTGTGCTGAGCTGAGGCGTAAATCCGTACGGGTCGTGACCGTATACCCCTTTTACGGTGCTTTGAATGGGGATTAGAATATTCGAAAGTCGTTTCAAGCAGTGGTTCAGAATGTCCGCAGCGTGTTCCGAATCCGGGTTGTCCGTGCGATAGCGGACTCGCCAGTCTTGAGCGCATACGTCCAGTCGTGCCGCCAGTTGTTCCAGGCGCCACGACTGTTTTGCGACCACACCAAGTTCCAGGTACGCAACTGCCGGATTACTGTCCAGTTCCTCCAACCGTGCCGCGAACTGACGCGCTACCGCAGTAAACTCGAATGGCAGAATCGGGGCGGTGCAAAGTTCCCATAGCCATGCCGCATACACCCGCAAGTGTGGCTGCATCCATTGGAAATCGACCTTGTCGATAGTGCACTCCATCGAATGATGCCACCAGCCGAGGTTTGCGTCCGCCGTGTTGTGCAGATCGGTTTCCGTGAAGGCACCCATGCCATAGAGCATCGGCACGCCGAGGCCGAAGAACGAGGCGTCGCCTCCCTTTTTCTGTGGCTTCCAGTCGCGGGGAACCGTCAGATAGCGCTGTTCGATCTGTTGGTGAAAGCGGCGCATTTCAATATTGGAAGTTGTTCGCCATCGTGTCGTGCCGGTGCATGCGGGTTGATCGATAAGCAGGTAGGCGATGGCATGGCTGCGTAGGCGATCCCAATTCTGATCCGCGTACCAAGTCGACCCAATCATCGTGCCGGTCTCATGTCCGGTCCAAAACCCGAACACGATGCCGCGCTTGAGATGGTGGCGCTGTACATTGAAAACTCGCGCGAGCTCGACCATGCAGGCATTGCCGGCCGCATTGTCGGTGGCGGCGGGGCCGTACCAGGAATCCTGGTGGCCGCCAACGATCACAAAATCTTCGCGCCCCGGCGCCTGAATTTCGCCTATAGTGATTTGTACCGGCCGCCAACCATTGTCGACGTTAGTTTCGATTGTCACTTGTACCGGGCCCTGCTCGCAAAGGGCCTTGAGCTTCAGACCGGAACTGCGCGACACGCCGACCGAAGGCATACGCGGCATCTCATCGCGCAGCGTTTCGGGTGTCGGATTACCCCATGCCGGTTTGATCGAGCCGAATGGCAACGTTGTGTCGTCGGGGTTTCCCCAGTTCATCATGACGGCGCCGCAGGCACCCTGCAGCGCGGCAATACGCTGCTTCTCCATCCGTGCTGGCGAATACGATATTTCACATAGAATGATTTTGCCCGTGACATCTTTATCCCGGTAATTGTCGATGCTTCCGGATCCAACGTAGATCAGTTCACCCGAAATGCCTCCGGGTGGTGTCACCAGGCTGTGGCCTGACGTGTAGGCTTCGATCGACATTGCGAGGGGTGCAAGCACCTGCAGCTTGCCCGGCTGCGGGAAGCTGACTAGCCCCTGCAATTCGTGAACTTCCGCCGGTACACCGACCGCGCGCAATGCCTCGGCGTTATCTTCGGCCATGCGCCGTCCGTTATCGGATCCCGCTAATCGCGACGGGATGTTCTCGCAGATGTACGTGACGCGGGCGCGAACGTTTTCGGCGGATACGGAATCGACGACTAAATGCTCTGACATGGCTTGCTGCCTTCTAGACGATAGATGGTGGATAGCGCCGATGATAATCGGTTGCTGCTTCAAACGCGGCCGCGATACGTAGCAGCAGCAATTCCTGTTGGGCGTTGGCGACGATCTGTAGTCCTACCGGCATATCCAACGCAAACCCGCAGGGTACGGATACCGAAGGAACGCCGATAAAGCTGAAAGGCAGATTGAACTGGCGTCCGCGAGCCCAAACTTCCGGCCCGGCGCTTTGGAGCGGCGTGACATTGGGTAACACCGGGGCGAGTAATGCATCGACCGTCTCAAATATCTTCTTCACCGCCATTGATTGTGCCGGACGCTCTTGGAGAATACGTTGATATGTATCCGGAAGTACCTGCGCTCCGCGCTGAAGGTCCGAATGAACCGCGGGGCCGAACAGTGATTTATCCGCGTTTCTATATTGGGCTCCGAGAACCTCGTTAAACTCGTACAACAGCACGTTGCTGAACAGCGACGAGTATTCTAGGCCGCCGGTAAGCTCGGGTATCCTGACTGTTACGATCTCAGCACCCAATTGCGTGAGTACGTCAACCGCATTGCGTAGAACCTGTTCGATCTCTGGGTCTATATCGCTGAAGGTGTAGTTTTCGATAATGCCGAGTTTGAGTCCCGCCACACCGCGGTCGAGTTGCGACGTAAAATCTTCAGCGCAATTATCATCATCTCCGGTCAGCGCATTCATCATCAGTGCGGCATCGCGTACGCATCTGGTCATAGGTCCGCCCGCTCCCAGCGTACGGGTGCGTGGCCAGACCCCAGAAAGATCAACTTTGCCGAAAGTGGGGCGTAGTCCAAAGATACCGCAGCGGCTGGCTGGCTGACGAATCGATCCGCCGGCGTCTGTCCCGATGCCAGTGAGTGTCATTCCCGCGGCCACCGCGACGCCTGTGCCACTCGACGATCCGCCGGGCGCCCGTGACAGATCCCACGGGTTGTGCACGTTACCGTAGAACACATTCACCCCGGAGGATCCAGACGAGAATTCACTCATGTTTAGCTTGCCCAGCATGACCATGCCGGCGTCAGTGAGACGGCGCACAATCGCTGCGTCACGGTCGGGCACGCGGTGGCGGAGGAATTCGGAACCGACCGTCGTCGGAATTCCGCGCGTATCAATGTTGTCCTTGTAAGCTATCGGAATGCCGTGAAGAGGCCCGCGGTCTTTCCCCGCCCGAAGTTCCGCGTCGAGGCGGCGGGCCATTTCCAGCGCCTGACAGTCAGTGACAGTGATGAACGCGTTCAACTGTGGCTGAAGTTTCTGAATGCGTTCGAGATAACTCTGGGTTAGTCCCTCGATAGTGAGCGATCCGTCGCGGAATCGTCTTCCAGCCTCATCGATGGTTTCCGGCAACGTTGCAGCTATGTCCATAATCGTCTAAATGAACGCCTCTCTGTTTGCAAGGGTTATCGTTTGTTCCGACAGACACCGATGTGGGTTGCAGCTCTATATCTGGCCTTATTGCAGCCTGATACGCTACAGGCCCCCATGAAATCCCCTGACTCGCTGCCTCATTCTCCTGGCGAGCCCAGGGTTCTAGGCATCATTCAGGCTTGGCAAGCCCCGATCCAACCTGTGTTGTCATCACTCATGATTGCCCACGCAACCTTTCGACGATCATCCTGTATAAACGTTAATCTTCATACATCACGGCCCACCGATCAGGCTGGTCGGACGTTGACGTATCCTTTTTGGCACGCATGGTCATGAGCAAGCACTGCACAGATACCCGACTGGTATCATCTTCATGATGGATCCTTGCGGATTGCCTGTCAAAATTCCGTGCCTTTCACTCCTTTAACACCTCGCTGCCGTCGGCCCGCGAGGACCCATCTCCTTATCAAAATTCGCTATCACTTGCAGAGCGGGAGGCGTTCCTTTCATTCTCAGCTTCCCGGAACGTCTTGTATTGGCCCCGGAAAAAACAGCCCTTTCCAAGACGCAGGGCGTTTCTTGATGGTGCCGGTACTATGCAGAAAATCGACGTATTTCATAATGTTCTCAGGAGTGAGGGAATAACGTAGGTCGGGCTCGTCGAGAATGCGCTCCGCCTCAGCAAGAGAAAGCTTTTCCTTTGTAACCCTCAGGAAAATCTCCGCAGCTTTCTTGTGATCGCTGTTGATCAAATTGATTGCATCGCCGAGCGCGGCATACACCGCTGCATAGGTCTTCGGGTTGGCATCATAGAATCGGGTGGTGGCCCACATCATGATGAAAGTCGTGGCACTACCCAACACATCGTCTGAGCTCAGTACCCTATGGATATGATGCTGCTTCAACAGCTCGGTTTGATATTGAAAAGGCGGTCCTGAGAACTGCGAGTTGGCACCCCCGCGAGAAAGCAAGGTTGCGAAGCCGTCCGGCAACGAGAGCACGGCCGTGAGCGGATTCAATTTGTGTGGATCTCCGAATGCCTGCTTTGAAAGCATTTGCAGTACCACCGCCTGATTGGAAATGTTCGCGCCAGGCATCAGTATGCGGTCCTGGGGGCCGAAATCTTTAATCGACTTGATCGCGGGGTTGTGGGTCAGCAGATACATGGGCGATGTGCACATTGCCGCAACGCCCTTCACCTCGACGTTCGATCCCTGTGTTTTCGCCCACAGCACGGCGAAAGGCGGTGGGCCACCTCCTGCGAAGTCTACCTGTCCAGACAGCAGCGCATCATTCATCATGACGCCGCCGGAAAATCTGTGCCACGTGACCTTGATGTCGCCGAGTCCGGCGGTGCGCGCATGTTTCTCGATCAACTTCTGATCTTCCATTACGATCAACGGCAGAAAACCGAACGACAGTCCGCGCGACATTCGTACTTCGCTGACCTCGGCGCCGGCGAATCGGGGGAGAGCGCAAAAAAGAATGCTTGCTGCCAAAACGGCTGAAATTCGCATGCGAGTCATCAGACACCTCCGGTTAGCTTCGATGGGGGAAAATTACCATAAGCCAAGTATGCGGTAAAATGAAATTATCAGATTAAACTATACGATTTACGAATAGTTATGAAATTTCGCCAATTGGAGTGTCTGTGTGAGGTTGTCTCGTCCGGCTACAACCTGTCCCATGCCGCGCACAACTTGTGCGCGAGCCAGCCGACCGTCACGCGGCAATTGCAGCTTCTGGAGGAAGACTTGGGATTCGAGATCCTGGCCCGCAGGGGAAACAGGATCGGTGGGCTGACCCAGCAAGGGCACGCGGTCTACGAAAGGGCTCAAAAAATCGTTCACGAATCCCGGCAGCTGCAACGCCTCAGCGACGAGTTACATAACAACGGTTCCGGTAAGCTGGTTATTGCTACAACCCATTTTCATGCCCGGTACACGCTGCTGGATGCGATCAAGAAGCTTCGAGCGAGCCACCCGAAAATCTCGTTCTCGATCCTTTCTGGGAACATGGACGCTATTGAACGCGCAGTGACGTCGGGACATGCGGACATCGGCATCTGCGTGGGCCGTGACGATATTCACCCCGCGCTCGTGTCATTGCCGTGCTTCGAGATACATCGCATCATTATTGTGCCGCCCGGGCACCCGTTGCTGCGCGTGCGCAAACCATCACTCGAGCGCCTCGCCCAATATCCGATCATCACTTATGATCAGGATGTCTCTGCAGGTTGGCGCATCGCCGAAGCGTTCTCCGCGCATAAGCTTTCTCCGGAAATCGTTCTTAGTGCGGCGGGAGCAGAAGTGATCAAGGCCTATACCGCGGCGGGTCTCGGCATTGCGGTCATTCAGGAGCTTGCGTTCGACAAGCGCAAGGATAGCGGGATCAGGGCGATCTCGGCAGACCATCTTTTTGAACCAGTGACCGTGGTTGCAATGATCCGCCGAAGAACGTTTCTCACGAGCTATATGCGGGATCTCCTGAAAGTTATAGCCTGTGTTGAAAATGATTCCGAGATTGAGGCTGCGTTTCACGACACTCGTGCATAGCAGGCTCGCGGCGAGCGGTGTTGAAGCATCGAAAACATTCATGAGTTCGCCTTATTTCGATTATGTGAAGCTTCGCATAAGCGTGCCGCATTCTTGTTCCACTGATTAAACCGTTTCGTATAAATTCGATTGCCCTTATTGATTTCCAGCCCGATCGGTTTGTTCTACTCGCGTTCATATTCGGTCGTCGTAACGTCGTCGTGCTGCTCCGTATCGACCTTGTTCCTGCGCCCCCAGTCGTTCAAGGTCTGGGGCGTACATCTACTCTTGAGGCAGTTGATTTAATAGCCGCCCATAGGGACCAACATTCGCCACAGTGTCCCAGCACTACGGGCAGAATATAGTGGTTGCAAAAACAGCAACTTTTGAGTATTCTGCGTTATGGCCAGGTCGGACAACGGGTGTGTTCTGCCCAGTCAGTCAGTAGCATTTGTGTCGTCAGCTCGCATCTTTATAAAAATTCGAAGGTGTTGAAGATGAAGGAGATAGTCATGTGCAGAGCAGATTGTTTTACGGCCTGGAAAACAAAAAAATTATTGGCGGCGTTGCTGGTCGTCACCTCGTGTGGCGCAATACTGGGCGCTCCAAAAGCCACGGCGAAAACTTGGCCAGATCGTACTATTACGCTAGTTATTCCATTCGCGCCGGGAGGGAGCACCGATATTATCAGCCGGATTGTTGGTAGAAAATTGTCCGAAATATTGAAGGTAAACGTTGTGCCCGAAAACAAAGGTGGGGCTGGGGGCGAGATCGCAGCCAATTATGTTGCTCATGCGGCGAAAGATGGATACACGATAGAAATGGATCACATAGGTTTTTCGTTCAACCAATCGTTGTACAAAAATAAAGGGTCGGTTCCAGAAAAAGATATTGTCCCGGTGGCATTCGTTGGCTCCACCCCGAATGTGCTGGCCGTAACCAACAGCCTGCCTGTAAAAACCTTGCCACAATTCATCGCGTACGCAAAAGCGCATCCAGGGGCTATCAATTATGGCTCGGGCGGGGTGGGCAGCGCCGGGCATTTGTCGATGGAGCTTTTGCAGTCGGTAGCGGGTATAAAAATGACGCATGTTCCGTATAAAGGCTCGGGACCTGCGCTGGTCGATTTGATTAGCGGACGAATCCAGGCCATGCTGCTGACCATTCCGGCCGTCATGGGTAATATCAAGAACGGGCAGGTACGGGCAGTTGCCACGAGCGGTACGGCCCGGCCGGAGGCATTAAGCAACCTTCCCACGTTTGCCCAAGCAGGAATAAAAAATTTCGTTTATGAACCGTGGTATGGTATTTTCGCTCCGCGGGGCACGCCGGAATCGATTCTTGCGAAGCTGCACGCAGCAGTGAATAAGGTTGTTGCCGACCCCGAAGTCAAACGGAAATTGCTGGAACAAGGCTTGTCAACGAATGCAAAGTCGCGCCAGGCCTTCGTTACTCAGGTGGAAGGGGATACCAAGAAGTGGGGGGTAATAATTGATCGGTTGGAGCTTAACAAGCCGTAAGTCGCAACTTCCTGATGGCACTTTCCAGGTGCAAACGTTCAACCATGATTCCGTCCACGTTGATGACGCCTTTGTCGATATTTTCGGGCAGTGTGTAGGCGTCCACAATTTTGGTCCACCACGTCAGTTCTTGGGGTGTTGGGCTAAATACCGAATTGACGGTATCCACCTGATTGGGATGAATAATGGTTTTCCCAGTCATGCCCATTGCCTTGGCCGCTTTGGATTCCAGTTCTAACATATTTTGATCGTGTATATCGTTTAATACACCATCGATGACAGGCACGCCATATGCCTTAGCGACCATAATGATCCGGGTGAACCACGGTGTAAGGTTCACGCGGTTTTCGCCTGGATCTATGTCGGTATCCTTGATCAAATCGTTCGTGCCGAGAATCAGACATTCCAGGTTCTCGGCTAAAGAGTCTTCGACGATACGGTCTAGTTTTAAAATGCCCAACGGGTTTTCGACCATGGCCCAGATTTTTACCGGCTCCGGTAACCCATTCAAATACTTGTTAGCCAAGTGGATTGTTTTCGCGTTTGCAACCTTGGGAAGAAGGACGGCTTGTGGGCGTAACTCTTTTACCAGTTTAAGGTCGTCGTCCCAAAAATTTGATTCCACGGCATTGATACGAATAACCCTTCTAGGGCCGGCCGTATGATTTGCTTGTTTTTCAAAAAACGACTTTAACGCCATGCGTGCCTGGGCTTTTTGGCTTTCCAGAATGCTGTCTTCCAGGTCGAAAATAATTACATCGACCGGCAGATTGATGGCCTTTTGCATGGCCTTTAAATTAATGCTTGGGACATAGAGAAGGGTACGCAATCGGAGATTCATGGTGTTGTTCAAATAACAATTGATATCCGAATTGTATTACAATAACATCTAGAAGTGTTAATAACAACCACTACTGGAGACGCCAATTGACCAGAATTGCCAAAGCCACATTAAGGCAGCTCAGGTTGCCTCTATACAGGCCATATAGGTTGTCTTATCGAACCTTTACCGAGTTCGAACCCTTCTTCCTTGAATTGACCGATGATCATGGACGCTCTGCGTTTTCGGACGCGCACGTTTCGCCGGGTTCCAGCTCCGAGACTCGTGCGGGAGCGTGGGCCTATTGTCTGGCCAAGCTTAACGAAATAAACAGCGATACCCTCCATGGGGTTAAAGCGCGGTTAATGTATAGCCTCGGCGAAAGCAAGGTGGCCACGACACTACTGGTGACCGCGCTGGAAGCGTTAGAGCGGACCGGCTGGCTAAAAGTTGTGGAGCGCTCGGAACAAGAGCTGATTGTTCCTATTAGCGGGACGGATCAGAGCGAAATTGAATTAGAGTTGGAAACGCTATTCCAAAACGGGTTTTCCACGTTCAAGGTTAAGGTTGGCAAGGACGTGCAGTCCGATATAAAGCGCACCAATACCATTCTAAAAGTGCTTGACGGTCGTGGATCAATTCGGCTGGACGCGAATCGGGCATACAGCGTGGGCGACGCCATTACTTTTGTAAACAGCATTACCCGCAGCGGCGTTGATCTGTTTGAGCAGCCCTGCGATGCCGATGCCTGGGACGATAACGCCAACGTTGCACGCAATAGCCCGATACCGCTCATGCTGGACGAGCCCATTTGTTCATTGCGCGACATCGAACGTGCCTCTGATATCGCCAACGTGAAATATTGCAAAGTGAAATTGAAGCGCTTTGGCAGTCTGGACGCCTTGGCCGAAGGCATTGAGTTGATCCATCGCAACGGTATGCTGGCCGTGTTGGGCGACGGTTTAGGTAGCGAAATCAATAACTGGATGGAAGCGTCGGTAGCCGCACGTTTGATCAAGACTAAAGGGGAGTTCAACGGATTTTTAAAGCACATCGACAAGTTGTTCAAAAATCCTTTGCCTTTCGCCAATGGCCGAATCACGTTGGAAAAAGGCTATGTGCCAATTTTGGATGCCGACGTCATTGAGCGCATCACCGTAGAAAAGAAAGTAATTGAATATTGAGGATAAGTCATGAAGCATCAAGCATTGCTGGACACATTGGATCAAAAAAGAGCGGCGGCGGCGGCAATGGGGGGCGAGCGCAAACTGCAGAAAAGAAAAGAAACCGGCGACTTGAACGCGCAAGAGCGGCTCGATGTTCTAGTTGACGGCGATAGTTTTATCGAACTGGGTCTTTTGGCGGCCTCAGTGTTTGATCAGGATCGGGAAGCCACTCCGCGGGACGGGAAAATTGTTGGCTTCGGGAAGATCAACAAGCGTGATGTCGGCGTTGTGGTCAATGACTTCACAACGAAGGGTGCCTCGACCAGCGCCACAAACTCAAAAAAAATGGGATATATCCGAAAAACATGTAACGAGCGTGGGATACCCTTTGTGCATATAGGAGAGTCCACCGGCGCGCGGCTGCCTGACGCCATGGGATCCAAGGGGATGGGGCAAATGCTGGGCAACGATACCTCCCAGTTCAGACGCATTCGCGAAGTGCCATGGGTTGCGGCTGCCTTGAGTACTTCTTTTGGGTCGTCCGCTTGGCTATGTTGTTGCGCGGATTTTTCCGTTATGAAGAAGGGTTCGATTATGGCGGTGTCCAGTCCGCGGCTCGTATCAATGGCTATTGGTGAAAAAATAGATCTGGAGGAATTGGGAGGCTGGCGCCTGCATGCCGAGCAAACCGGCCTGATCGACTATTTTGTCGATTCCGATCAAGAAGCCATGATGGTTATTCGGCGCTTCCTAAGCTATATGCCGTCACATGCGAACGAGTTGGCTCCGCGTGGCGAAGTGCCCGAGGGTTCCGATGCAGACCAGGAAAGAATTCTGGACATCATTCCCGAGAGCAGAACCCAGGTCTACAACATGAAGAAGATTCTGGAAATCGTGTTTGATAATGGCAGCCTGCTGGAATTAAAGTCCCGTTTTGGGAAGTCGGTTGTCACCAGTCTGGCCCGACTTGATGGCCATGTGGTTGGCATCATTGCCAATAACCCATTGACGGGTGGAGGTGCGCTGTCAGCAGAAGCATGTCGCAAGGCTATTGATTTTACTGTTTTGTGCGATAGTTTCAATGTCCCTATCATTCGCTTTGTGGATACCCCTGGGTTCGTTGTGGGCGCCGAGGCGGAACGCAAAGGGGCACCGGGACAAATTATGAATTTCATGAATGCTACATGCCTCACCACAGTGCCGCAAATTACCGTTTTATGTCGTAAGGCTTATGGACGCGCCTATGTGGCGATGGGCGGCGGTGCGCATAACGACACCATGGTTGCATGGCCCAACGCCGAGGTCAGTTTCATGGACCCCGTCTTTGCGACAACCATTGTCCACAATAAAACGGCAGAGGACGAAGGGTTTGAGGATGCTCTGGCTGAAATTCGAAAAGATTTGGAGATTTGGGATATGGCACGTATTTTTTCGGCCCATGATGTGATCAAACCTCAGGAAACCCGTAAGTTCCTAATCCGTATGCTGGAGATTCATCAACGCCGCAAGTCGGGAGGCATTAGCGAACGGTTAATGCGTTCCTGGCCCACCAGCTACTGAAAGGGCGCTGTAACCAGTTATGGAATTGAAGAATAGGGCTCGAACCATGCAAAGTACATTTCTGAACGAAAAAGAGGGGAAATCGCTGTTAAGTAAGTTTGGCGTGGATGTTCCCAAATCATTTATTGCTGACAGTGTTGAATGTGTTTCGCGGAAAATCGGCTCGTTAACCGCACCCTTTGTTGTCAAAGTCGTCTCTGAAGACATTCTTCATAAATCGGACGCGGGGGGGGTAGCGATTAATTTGAACACGGCGTTCGAAGTGGTCGAGGCCATCAGGCGCATGCAAGCGATCCCCGTTATTGCTGCGGCGCGTATTGATGGATGGCTTGTGGAAGAAATGATTCCTTCGGGCATGGAGGTTGCGATCGGCGGCTTTTATGATCGTCAATTCGGGCCGATACTAATGTTGGGCCTGGGAGGTATCTATATCGAACTATTGAAGGACATTACTTTCCGAATCTGCCCCATTACCGAGCAGGACGCATGGGAAATGATCGACAGCCTTCAGACGCGAAAGCTGCTTGATGGCTTTCGTGGGGGTACTGTTTACGACAAACAGCTGTTAGTTCAGGGCTTGCTTAAGATTGGCGGCAAGGGCGGTCTGTTCATGACGCATCAGAATATGATTTCTGAGCTTGATATTAATCCGCTAATTCTTACCGGTTCTCGCCTTGTCGCGGTAGACGCACGAATTATTCAAAAAAATCCAAACGAGACAAGAGAAATGTCACCTGTCGGTAGTGTGGCTGGTACCGATGTTGACGTGGTCAAGAAGTTCAAGCCGTTGTTTTTTCCGAAAAACGTGGCGGTATTAGGTGCGTCGGCTAAAGATGTAATCATCGCCAACACGTTCATCCGTCGTTTGAAAGAATTTGGTTTTTCAGGAAACATCTATCCTATTCACCCGAAAGCGGAAGAAATTGAAGGCTTGAAGGCATATCCAAGCCTGTCTAGCGCGCCCAACGACATTGATTATGCATATGTGGCAATTAGCGCGGAGCGCATATTGCAGTCCATCGATCTTCCATCGGGGAAATGTAAATTCATTCAAATTATCAGCTCTGGTTTCGCTGAAACCGAACAAGGCTGGCAGCAACAAGAGCAATTGCTACGCGTTGCACGCCGGTCGAAAATTCGATTATTGGGCCCGAATTGCCTTGGAACCTATTCCCCTGTAGGAAAGCTTACGTTTCCAAAAGACGCGCCGACAGACGGTGGAACCATAGGAGTGGTGTCCCAATCCGGGGGGTTATCAACAGACATCATTAAGCGTGGACAATGGCGCGGCTTACGTTTTAGCGGGCTGGTCACCATTGGCAATAGCATTGACGTAAAGCCGGTGGAATTGCTCGAGTATTTCCTGTCCGACCCGGCTACCAACGCTATAGGCCTATATATTGAAGATATTAAGGACGGTCGGGCCGTGTTCGATCTATTAAGGAATACTCGCGATCTTAAGCCGATTGTTATTTTGCGCGGCGGCGCAACCAGGCAAGGGCGTCTGGCTGCTCAATCGCACACGGGGGCGCTGGCATCGGGCGACGAGGCGTGGGTCGCTTTATCAGAACAGACTGTTGTGGAACTTGTCGATACGGTTGATGAATTCATTAACGCGTTACTTGCTCTACAGTTTCTGCAATTGCGTACCATGGCACCTACCCACAAGGTAGTGCTGTTCGGTAACGGAGGCGGTTCCAGCGTATTGGGGGCCGATTGTTTTGCGCGCTCGGGCTTGGATGTGTCGCCTTTCGCGCTTGAAACAATTACCAAGTTGGAAGAAATTGGTTTCCCGCCGGGAACCAGTGTTATCAATCCGATCGATACTCCGGTGCGTACGTTGCAAGAAAAGGAAGGTTTTATCGCCAAGGAAATCCTTGACATCGTTTACGACGAAGCGAAGCCGGATGCCGTTGCGATGCATTTGAACTTGGCAGCGTTTTCCGGACGCGGTACGAGCAATCCGCTACAGAACTTGATCGACATCATCACTCAGACCAAGCGAGTGCGCGGTGCGGACACGCACTTTGTTCTGGCGCTTCGAAGTGATCGTTCTGAAGAGCTTGATGCATTGCGACGCGAATATATCGAATTGGCCCGAATAGCCGGCATTCCTGTTTACGATGAAATTGTCGATATGGCCAAAGCGTTGCGAATTGTCAGTAACCTGGAGCGCAAGATGATTTTGCACAGTAGTCAGGTTTGGGCCGATCCTCAAGACGTCGGTTTGCTTTCCATACCCGCGTAATTCTAGACGGCTTTTTTGCAGCTACCTATTTGTTTGAATCGCGGCTTGCAGCGTGCTCACTATACGGAGTCGTCTAAAATCGACGATCAAGAAAAAAGTGATTCTATAGTCGAGGGAAAAGTGATTCTAAATAATGGTAGATCGGGACTTATGATTAATGACTTGCAGGCCTTAGGCTTTACGGTATATGAGGCCAAAATTTATCTTGAGACCTTGCAGGCAGCCGGCGTGCCCAAAACAGCATACGAAATTGCCAAGATGTCAGGGGTGCCGCGAACCAATACCTACAGTGCCTTGGACGTTCTGACACGCAAAGGTGCGGTTTTGCCTGTTACCGAAAACCCCACTAGCTACGTTGCGGCTAGCGCTAAAGTGGTCTTTGAGAAAGTAGCGACCCAGACCAACAAATTATGTGAACGACTAGTAGCCCGTCTTGAAAGTCTCGAACCTAAGGTCGAAAATCAGTATGTATGGATTCTTCGCGGCGAGGAAAATATCGACATCGAGATTCAAAAATTGCTTAAGTCCCCCAAGGAATCAATCTGGATTAAAGCTTCGGACACCGTGTTGCGTAAGCATGCAGCGGCATTGAAAAAAGCTGCGCAGAAAAAGGGAATGAAAGTCGTCATTATCTTGTTCGGCACTGATAAGGCAGAATTTGAATACAACGATAATTGTAGAGTTTATATCCACGAGAACGACGGCACCCGCATGGGCAAGGCAGACAATCTTTTTACAATCGTCGTTGACCACAACGAGATGATTACCGTGAATGCTGATGGTGAATTTATCGGTGCCAGAACACAGAGTCCTCCCGTCGTGACGATGGCGCTTTCGTTAATTCGTCATGATTACTATATGGCAGAAATTTTTCAAAAATTTGGCAATGAAATCACAGAAGAGTTTGGTCAGTATTTAATGAAATTGAGGTTGAATGCCTACACTGCGGATCAGGTGAATTCATTTTATGAGAACACAGGGCTTAAACCCCGGGTGGGCTCGTTGACAGAGTCGTATGGTCGAGGTCGAAGTCGAAATGGCCGTGGGCAGATTCGTGATTAACGGCGACGTTAATAATGTGATTGGACGTCCTCTCTGATTATGTGGTTGCTATTGCAACTACTATCAATTTCATCTATTATTTATATCAAATAAAGCAGTAGAGCAACTATTCAGATGAACTGGAGCGGGCAATGGCAACTGTAGACATCAAAACGGAAATCACAGGCAATGTATGGAAAATTCTGGTCAAGATTGGGGACGCGGTTGCTGAAGACGAACCGCTGATGATCCTGGAATCGATGAAAATGGAAATCCCTGTTGTGGCCGTCGAAAATGGAATCGTGAAGGAAATTTTGGTGAGTGAAGAGGATACCGTACGCGAAGGATCAGTCGTTGCCCGCATTACCGCGTGATAGGAAGCAGACATGAAACCTATTAAGAAGCTGTTGATTGCTAATCGCGGTGAAATTGCGTGTCGCGTCATTCGCGCATGCAAGAGACTGGGCATATCCAGCGTAGCTGTTTATTCGGATGCGGACGCCGAGGCGCTCCATGTGAAGCAGGCCGATGAAAGCGTTCATATCGGCCCATCCAAAAGTGCACATAGCTATTTGGACATAGGAAAAATTCTTGCAGCGGCTAAGCAGGTCGGCGCAGACGCGATCCATCCTGGCTATGGATTCCTGTCTGAGAATGCTGAATTTGCGACTGCGGTAATAGAAAGCGGCATTGTTTGGATAGGGCCTGATCCAGCCTCAATTAGGAACATGGGCGACAAGCAGAAGGCGCGCGACATTGCGGTTGCAGCCCATGTGCCGGTCGTCCCCGGGAGTATCCGATTTAGATCCGATAATATGGATAAGCTCCATGTCGAAGCCAACAGGGTTGGTTTCCCGTTACTGGTGAAAGCGGCGGCAGGCGGCGGTGGAATTGGGATGAAGCATGTATCGAAACCGGAAGACCTTCAGGCGGCGGTTGTCGCCACCCAGTCCTTAGCCAAAAGTGCATTCGGCAATGCAGACGTTTTTTTAGAGAAATACATACCTAACGCGCGACACGTGGAAATTCAAATATTTGGTTTTCCAGGCGGAGCTGTTCATTTCTATGAACGTGATTGCTCGACCCAGCGTCGTTTTCAGAAAATCATTGAAGAGTCGCCAGCGCCCAACCTAAGCCAGGAAGTCCGGCACGGCATGGTGATAGCTGCAGTCAGTTTGGCCAACAGCGTCCACTATCGAGGTGCGGGCACAGTTGAATTTATTTTGGATGTTGATACAGACGCGTATTATTTTCTGGAAATGAATACTCGCATTCAGGTCGAGCATCCGGTAACGGAAATGACTACAGACTCGGACCTTGTGTCAATGCAGATTCAACTCGCACGGGGCGATTTGGTGTTGATTGATCAAGCGTCGATTCGCCAAATGGGTCATGCCATAGAATGCCGTTTGTATGCAGAGAACCCGGCAAAGCGGTTTATGCCGTCACCTGGTGTACTACAGCAGTTCGATTTTACTTATGCCAATCCCGCGTTCATTCGCATTGAAACTGGCTATGAGATGCAAAACGAGATTACGCCTTTCTATGATCCCATGATTGCAAAGGTAATTGCATATGGGGACAACCGGGAAGACGCTGTTAACAGGCTGCTAGCAGTCCTGGAAAATGCCAGGGTGGAAGGGATCAAAAGCAATCTGTCGTTTCTGATTGCTTGCTTGAAGGATCCGTTATTCCAGCAAGGCAAGATCACGACCAATTTTGTGGCTGAAAATATTACGAGTCTGACTTAATGCAATGTGCATGACGATTGTCGTAGTATTAAGGGCTATACCGACTTAGACTTAGTTAGCAACCTTAGTTGCCCGCCGCCTGCTCTCTACACCTTCCTGGCATTAAATCACTTCAGGCTTGACTCGGTATTAGCTTGGATTGTTGATCCAGGGCCTTCGCCGAGTTTGACGGACTTCATCTCAAGGGTTTTTCCCTTGAGGACTCAATTTGTTCTGAGTCCCCTGCGTCTACCAATTTCACCATTCGGGCACGTCCGCAGTACCCGATCATTATTTGTATCAAACTGTGACGATGATTAATGCCAAGACTCGTTTTGCACAGGATCGGTTATCAGTGCCCGCTCAAAATCAGTATATGGTCGCTGGACGAGCTGCATCGTAACTGCTGTTGCCGCGGATCAGCCAAGTGGGAAAGGTTGAAAAGAGCTCATCGCTGTCCAACCAAGGCACCCCGTACGCAGAATCCGTTTGCTCGCCTGCCGTGCCGTTAAACTGCGAGGCCCAAGATATGGATCATAGAAGAGCAGCAGTGACCTCGGCATTTGAGAGCCTGTGCAGCCTTGGGAAGTGCACACATTATCCGAACCGCTTAAACAGATCTTTTATCCAAAAAAATCGGTTATTGCAATATTTATTTGTTTTTGCAATAATCAAACCTATGCACATCATCTCCAGGCGGCGGTTGCGCGAATTCTGGGCAATCCACCCGGGGTCCACCAATGCTCTGCTTCATTGGCACACCACGCTGGCACATGCTCAGGCAGCCGATTTCTCGGTGCTAAAGGCGGTGTTTAACACGGTAGACTGGGTGAGTGGCTATGTCGTTTTCGACGTAGGCGGCAACAAGTACCGCATCGTTGCCGATGTGGTGTTCCGATCACAGACGGTCTTTATCAAGCACATCTTTACGCATAAGGAGTACGACTCATGGAAGCCGTGATCCCCGACCTGACCAAGGTGGCCCGCAGCTATGGGGAGTTCCGCGCCGTAGCAGGCGTGGGCGCCATCCGCAATGAAGCGGACTACGATCGCGCCCTGACACTGATTGAGGCGATTCTGGACGAAACTCGCGACACACCTGCGCGGGAGGATGCCATGCATCCGCTGGCTGACTTGCTGGACTTGCTGACGGCGGCAGCGCATGAGTACGAGGCCGACCACCATGCCATCCCGGCCTCATCCCCCCGAGATGTGCTGCGCTTTCTGATGGACCAGCACGCGCTGACCCAATCCGACCTGCCCGAGGTCGGTAGCCAAAGCGTGATTTCCGAGATTCTGGCGGGCCGCAGGATGCCCAACACACGCCAGATTACAGCCTTGGTCGAGCGCTTCCATGTTAGCGCTGATGCTTTCATAGAACGTCGCGACGCACATTAACCAAAGCCAGAAGAAACAAGAGCAATTCGAAGCGCGCAATGGAACTTCACTTAAAAACGTTGCGTGAGCGCGGCGAGCCAACAAAAAAATATTCAAACGTCTATCGTGCGAGGGTTTTGCAAAGCCTGATGTCGGCGACACGTCGCCTTTTCATGTTTCCACACCAAATACCCGAAAACTGTGTTCGGGCTACGAGAAGGCGAAACGGTTGCTGAAGCTATTGCCCGCCGTCGCACAAACTCAATTTTCCAACGCGCTCTTTTCCGGTAGCAAGCAACGAGTGCTGGGGATCCTATATGGCCAGCCGAGACACGTAGTTCTTATACGAACGAAGTGATCAGCCTAGCGGCCAGTGGCTCACGTGCCAGTGTGCTGGTCACATAGGCCGACAGCGGCCTGGTTACCATGAAGATGATTAGTAACGGTTGGTGTTTAACGTCAACTATCTTGACCAGTGATGTCAAGGTCTTCAGCAAGCCGCGGCGTGAGGCTGGAAAAGTATTTTAAATGCCTGAACAGCCCAGTCTGTAACCAGACAATTCCACCCCATTCTAGACTATTCAACACCCGCCGGACTTGATGCGCTCCGATCTCAGTCTGATACTGCACGAAGGGAGCAATACCGTGGATAGGTGCCCAGGGGCAGGGTGCGCAAGGCCTTAGTAGTGATCGGATGCTATTTATTGCATATGCTGCCAATACCTTCGGCCGCTGGTGCGAACCAGGAGGGTGAGACCTCCACGATCACTCAGCCGTCAGTCCTTTTCCCTGGCGATCGCATGGCGTAACTGCTTTTCGGTCAAGCTATTGAGCGTTGTCGCCATACGCGGCCTCAGATGTTGTACATTTTCCAGGAATCCTAGGAATTGTGGCCCAGGTACAAACAGATGTACGACGTCTTTTGTACCATCCTGAAGCGGCCAGCGTGTCGGATGTCCCATGTACAACGCCGAAGGTACCCCATAAACAGGGCCTTTCGCGCATTTAAGATAACATTTTCGGGAGTGATGAATCAGGCTGAAACTAGCCGATGGAGGCGCAACTCGGAATCGAACCGGGGTGGACGGATTTGCAATCCGCTGCATGACCACTCTGCCATTGCGCCGTAGGTACGTATACTACACGTCAGTACATGTAAAAAGAGGGAAGCGCCAGCGCTTCCCTCTTGAATTTGGAGCGGGAAACGAGTCTCGAACTCGCGACCTCAACCTTGGCAAGGTTGCGCTCTACCAACTGAGCTATTCCCGCATTGTTTTCTGCACTGCGGCATATTTGCCTAAGTGGAAAACAGCCTCGCAGTATATCTGGATTTTTAGCGCCGCGCAAATTCATAAGCCCGGCCAACGTCCCACCGAGCCCATAAAAATCAAGTAACATTTAGCGAGGACCGAGATAGTAGCATAGGCATCCCCGCCTCTGTCAATTCGGCTAATCGTCAAGGCTGGCTTTGCTTCAACCCATCTTTCAAGATCTTACTTCGTTCAATACGCTGGGCCTGCGCTCGCGGGCGGCGGCGTTTGTGCGCCATGAATCGGCCAGCGAGCTATCGGCGTTGTCCGATGTGGCCGATCGGTTTGGCCGGGTGTTTATTTTGGGCGGTGGCAGCAATGTGGTGCTGGCTTCGCAACTCGATAGCCTGGTGGTCAAGGTAGAGGCGCGCGGAGTGCAGCTTTGGTCAGAGACGGACAGCGAACTGGTCATCGAGGCGCAAGCGGGCGAGGTCTGGCATGATTTTGTTGCGCAATGTGTGGACAAGGGCTGGGATGGGTTGGAAAATCTGGCGCTGATTCCCGGCACGGTGGGGGCGGCACCGGTGCAAAATATTGGCGCGTACGGGGTGGAACTGGATCAGCGTTTCCATAGCCTGGTGGCGTGGGATTTGCATGAGCGGCGTCAGGTGGAAATGAGCGCTGGGGAGTGCCGGTTTTCTTATCGCGACAGTTTTTTCAAGCATGCCCAGCCGGGGCGGTGGCTGATTGTGGCGGTGCGTTTTCGTTTGCCCAAGCCCTGGCGGGCGGTGACGACGTATCCTGACTTGCAGCGTCATCCGCTGTTGGCGCGGTCGGCCGGTGCGGTAACGGCCCGGCAGGTTTTTGACGCGGTGTGCGAGATTCGCCGCCGCAAATTGCCCGATCCGGCGGTGTTGGGCAATGCGGGTAGTTTTTTCAAAAACCCCATCGTCAGCGCAGGCCGTCATGATTCGATCGAGGCGGAGCATCCGGGCTTGGTGGCCTACCCGCAGGAGCACGGTTTTTACAAGCTGGCGGCGGGCTGGTTGATCGAGCACACGGGCTGGAAGGGGCGGCGCGTGGGTCCGGTGGGGGTGCATGACCGCCAGGCGCTGGTGCTGGTGAACTATGGCGGCGCCAACGCCGAAAATATCAGGAATCTGGCCGATGCCATTCGCGCCGATGTGGCCGCGCGCTATGGCGTGATGCTCGAGCAAGAGCCTGTGGCCGTGGTTTGACTCAGATGGCCAGCACGTCTTGCATATCGAATAGCCCGTGCTGTTTGCGCGCCAGGTAGCGTGCCGCACGCAGGCTGCCTTGCGCGTAAGTGGCGCGGCTGCTGGCGCGATGAGTGATTTCGATGCGTTCGCCGGTGCCGCAGAAATACACCGTATGGTCGCCGATGATATCGCCCCCGCGCACGACCGAAAAACCGATGCGGCCGGTTTGGCGCACGCCTGTATGGCCGTGGCGCGCCCAGTCGGCAATATCGTCCAGGTTCTCGTTCCAGGCGTGAGCAACAGCCTGGCCCATCGCCAGTGCAGTGCCCGAAGGCGCGTCGACCTTGTTGCGGTGATGCGCTTCAAAAACCTCGGCGTCGTAGCCGCTGTTTAAAAGTCGCGCGGCCACTTCCAGCAGTTTGAAGGTGACATTGACGCCCACGCTCATATTGGGTGCAAACACGATGGCGATTTTCTGGCTGGCGGCGTGAATGGCCTGCTTGCCCTGGGTGTCGAAGCCGGTGGTGCCGATGACGCATTTGACGCCGTATTCGGTGCAGGCCTTCAAGTGTGCCAGGGTGCCTTCGGGCCGGGTAAAGTCGATCAGGCATTCGGCCTGCGCCAAGGCCTTCAAGTCGTCGGTAATCCGTACGCCTGTATCTCGCCCCAGGAAGGCGCCGGCGTCCTGGCCCACGGCCGGGGAGCCGGCGCGAACCAGGGCGGCGGTCAGTTTCAGGTCGCTGGCGTCAAGGACGGCTTCGATCAGCATTTGCCCCATGCGGCCGCTTGCTCCAGCTATCGCTATACGCATGATGACCCTCTAGCGCAATGGTTGGGGGCTCGGGCTGCCGGCCGTGGGATTGACAGGTTGAATCTCGACGGGGGAGCGGGTAGCCGGGGCGGGTGGGGGCGTGGGGGCCTTGGCCGCCGGACCGGTGTCAGCCTTGCCTGCCGGGGTCATGCCGGTATCGGCTTTCTGGAACGGCTGGCGGTCGGGCTGCTTATCGCCTACCCAGTGATCCAGGACATCGTTGACGAAGAAGACAGTGAATTTGCGTTCCTGCGTTTTGCCGTAGCCGGGCTTGTTGAAATAGGGGTAGTCCCAGCGATTGCTGCGGAAGATGTCTTGCAGCGTTGGGGTGCCGAGAATAAAACGCACCTGGTCTCGCGTCATGCCTTTTTGCAGTTGTGCGACCTGTTCGGAAGTAATCCAGTTGCCTTGCTGAACGTCGGACCGGTACGGCAGGCCCCAGTTGGTGGTGCCGCAGGCCGACAGCGCCATCGCAACAACGCCCAGGGCCAGCCCGCAGCGTAATTTGGAAAAGAGTGGTTTTGCGGTCGTCAACACGAAGCGCCCCTGTTATTCAATTTGAATAAAACCGTTATCATAAAGGTTCCAGAACAGACGCATCATAGCGTTTGTTACGGTTTCTTGTTTGCCATAATGCACTCAAGCGAACATCAGTCTCCATATACGCCGAGGCATTTTATCTATGAACGACCAAAGTGAACTGAAAAATATGGGATTGAAGGCGACATTCCCGCGCCTCAAAATCCTGGATATTTTTCGCAAGGCTGATCAACGCCATCAAAGTGCCGAAGATGTATATCGGGCCCTGATCGGCGAAGATGTGGAAATCGGGCTGGCGACCGTATACCGGGTGCTCACTCAGTTTGAGCAGGCGGGTATCCTGATTCGCAGCCAGTTCGATGGCGGGAAGGCGGTTTTCGAGCTCAACGACGGCGATCATCATGACCACATGATCTGCACCAATTGCGGCAAGGTGGCGGAATTCACCGATGCCGAAATTGAAAAGCGGCAGCAAAAGATAGCCAAGGAAAATAATTTCCTGCTCGAAAGCCACACCATGATGCTGTACGGCATCTGCTCCGACTGCTCGCCCAAGCAGGCGCATCATCATCTTAAATAGCGGCCAGCATTTCTCGGGCGTGTTTGCGGGTGGTCTCGGTAATGGTCAGACCCCCCAGCATACGCGCGACCTCGTGCACGCGGTCTTGTTCGCTCAGGGCTGCGATGCTCGATAGCGTAGTGCCGTCGGTGCTTGTTTTCCTGACTTCGTAGTGATGCATCCCGCGAGCCGCGACCTGCGGCAGATGGGTAACGCACAGTACCTGGTGGCGACCGCCCAATTCTCGCAGCAGACGGCCCACGACTTCGGCAACCGCCCCGCCCACGCCTGTATCGACCTCATCGAATATCAGGGTGGGCACGCGCGCCGCCCGGCTGGCGATGACCGATAGCGCCAGGGATAGCCGCGCCAACTCGCCCCCCGATACGACTTTGGCCAAGGGCCGGGTCTGGACGCCGCTGTGTCCCGCCACCAGGAATTCCACGCTTTCATTGCCGTGGGCGGAGGGCTCGCAAGGGTGCAGTGTGATGTCGAACCGGCCGCCTTGCATGGCGAGCGTTTGCATGGCCTGGGTGACTTGCGCAGCCAGCGTCTTGCTGGTTTTGCGACGGGCGTTGCCGAGCGCTTCGGCGGCCTTGCTGTACAGGTTTTGGGATGCCTCGACGTGCTGGGTCAATGCGCCGATATCGGCGGCGGCGTCGCTGGCCTCGCGCTGGGCAAGCAGGCTGGCATGGAGGGCGTCGAGCTCTTCGGGTTCGACCTTGAATTTACGTGCCGCGTCGAAAATGGCACCCAGGCGCCGCTCGGCCTGGGCCAGGCGTTCGGGGTCGAGCTCCAGCCGGTCCAGATAGCTGTTCAGGTCGGAAGCGGCCTCGGCCGCGGCGATACGAGCCGATTCGATGGCGTCGTAGACGCCTTGCAGGCGGTTATCGTGATGCAGCAGCTGTTTGATTTGATGCGCGGCGCGGCTTAGGTATTGTTCGACCGAATCCTGTTCATTGTCGAGCGCGGCCAGGGCGGCGGTGGCTCCGTCCTGCAGGGATTGGGCGTGGGCCAGGCGGTTTTGGTCTTGATTGATGGCGTCCCATTCGCCGGGGCGCAGGTCCAGGCGGCCCAGTTCGGCGATCTGCCAATCCAGACGCTCGCGTTCTTCCTTCAGGACGGCTGCGCTTTTTTGTGCCGCAAGCAGCGCCTTTTGCGCCTGTTGCCAATCGTGCCAGGCCTGCTGGGTCTGCTTGGCCAGGCTTTGGTGCTTGCCCTGGGCGTCGAGCAGATCGCGCTGGCTGGCGGTTTTCAGCAGGCTTTGGTGGGCGTGTTGGCCGTGTATGTCGACCAGTAGTTCGCCCAATTCGCGCAATTGCCCCAGTGCGACCGGCAGGCCGTTGATAAAGGCCCGGCTGCGCGCCTGGGTGTCGATGACCCGGCGCAACACCAGCGCGTCGTCGGCGTCGAATTCATGTTCTTGCAGCCATGGCCGCAAGGTGTCGGGAATTTCGAATACGGCACTGATGTCGGTACGCGCGGCGCCGTCGCGTACCACGCTTGCGTCGCCGCGTGCGCCCAGCGCCAGCGACAAGGCGTCGATCAGGATCGATTTGCCCGCGCCCGTCTCTCCAGAAAAGACCGTGAAGCCAGGTTCGAACGGGATCTCGGCCTGATCCACGATCACAAAGTCGCGAATGTGCAGCGTACGTAGCATGGGTTTACTCGACGTTGTCCGAGGGTTGAGGCATGAGGTTCCAGTGCAGCTTGCGGCGCAGGGTGGAGAAGAAACTATAGCCGGTGGGGTGCAGGAAGCGCACGGTGTCCTTGGCGCGGCGCACGTCGATACGGTCGCCCGGCTGACAGTCCGACCAGGTCTGCATGTCGAAGTGCACGCTTGCTCCCGATTCGACGCGCCCCAAAGCGGTAATGGTCATGCTGAGTGTGCCGCTGTCGGGAATGACGATAGGGCGGTTGGACAAGGTTTGCGGCGCCACCGGCACCAGCAGGATGGCGTTGAGCCGGGGATGCAGGATGGGGCCGTTGGCCGAGAGGGAATAAGCGGTCGACCCTGTGGGAGTGGCCACGATCAGGCCGTCTGCGCGTTGGCTGTACATGAACGTGCCGTCGAGTTCGACGCGCAGTTCGATCATGCCCCCGCGTCCGGCGCGGTTGATGACTACGTCGTTTAGCGCGACCCCCGAAAACATGACTACATCGCCGCGCACAACGCGGCCTTCCAGCAGCACCCGCTCTTCGGCCTCGAAATTGCCGTTGATGACGCTGGTCAGTGCGTCCTGGGCGCTGTGCAACGGAATGTCGGTAATAAATCCCAGCCGCCCGTGATTGATGCCGATGAGCGGCACGCGCGTGCGGGCCAATTGGCGTCCGGCGCCCAGCATTGTGCCATCGCCCCCCATGACAACGGCCAGGTCGGCGCGCTGGCCGATTTCTTCGTATGACGCAATCGTGTATTCGGTAATCCTCGTGTGCCGGGCGGTGTCGGCTTCAATTAGCACATTGCACCCAGCTGCCTGTAAAGTGTCGACTAGGTGGCGCAAGGGTGCGTCCAGGCCGCTGTCCTGATGCCGGCCGATAATGGCTACGGTTTTAAAGTGCATGGGTTCAGGCCTTGTTGGGTGAGATGATGCCGATAAATCGATTATATGGGGGCTGCGGCCTGGCGTTGTGGATAAAAAAACCACTTTTCGCCAGATTACTTAAAATATAGGTATGGATGACAGAGCCAATGCGCTTTTAAAAGCGCTTATCGAACGTTATATTGCCGACGGACAGCCGGTAGGGTCGCGCACGCTCTCCAAAATGTTCGACCTATCGCCTGCGACCATCCGCAATGTGATGGCCGACCTTGAAGAGCTCGGCCTGATACACAGCCCGCATACCTCCGCGGGGCGGGTGCCCACGCCGCGCGGCTACCGCATTTTTGCCGATCGGTTGCTGGCGGTGCAGCGCTTCGAGGTCTTGCAGCCGGCGCAGATCCGCGAGATGTTGCCGGCGGCCGACCCCAGCCGGGCCGTGAACGCCGCGGCCGTGCTGCTGTCCAATTTGTCGCAATTCGCCGGTGTCGTGCTGGCGCCCCGGCGCGCGCAGGTGTTTCGCCAGATCGAATTTATTCGCTTGTCGGAAAAGCGAGTGCTGCTGATTATTATCACGCCCGACGGCGATGTTCAAAATCGCATTCTGTTTGTGTCGCGCGATTATCTGGAACAGGAACTGCTGGAAGCCAGCAATTTCTTCAACCAGCATTTTGCGGGCATGTCGTTCGATCAGGTGCGCCTCTCGCTGGCTGACGAGCTCTCGTCCTTGCAGGCTGATATCTCGCGCCTGATGCAGGCGGCGGTCGAGGCCGGCACGGCGCCGGGCGATAGCGACGACGCGGTCGTCATTTCGGGCGAACGAAAGCTGCTGAACGTCAGCGACATCGCTTCTGACATGGATCGTCTGCGCCGCATGTTTTCCCTGTTCGAGAAGAAAACCGATCTGATGCAATTGCTTGATGTGTCCAGCCGCGCGCAGGGCGTGCAGATATATATAGGCGGCGATTCACGGCTGGTTCCCATGGAGGACGTGTCGGTGGTGACCGCGCCTTATGGCGTCAATGGCAAGGTGGTGGGCACGCTGGGGGTGATAGGCCCTTCACGCATGTCCTACGAACGCGTCATTCCCATCGTCGATATTACGGCGCGCCTGCTGTCCAATGCGCTGAGTCATAATCAGTCCTGAAGCCTCGTCGCTGTGCCGGTTGCAGGCGACGCTATCTTTTAAACATCAAGAGTAAGCCCAGTGTCGAGTTTATTTGCTCCGCGTTTTCAATCTGAACCGGTCGATCCTCAGGCTTTGGATGCCGCCAGGCCGTTGCGTCGGCCGGGCCCGGTGGGCGTGCTGCTCGTTAATCTGGGTACGCCCGACCACCCCACCGCGGCATCGATTCGCCGTTACCTGTCGGAGTTCTTGTCCGATTCGCGGGTAATCGAAATCCCGCGATGGCTCTGGCAGATTATTTTGCAGGGCTTTATTTTGACGCGCCGCCCGCGCAAGCTGGCCCCGCGCTACCAAGAAATATGGATGGACGAGGGGTCGCCGCTGCTGGTCTATAGCCGTGCGCAGGCGAGCGGCGTGCAGCGGGTGCTGGATGCGCAGAGGGCGGCTCGGTCGGAAGGTGACGCGCGGGCAGCTCTGGATGAGGCGGGGGTGGCTGTTCGAGTCGAGCTCGGCATGCGTTATGGCAATCCGTCGGTTGCCGGTGCGATGGATGCGCTGCGTGCCCAGGGTTGCGAGCGAATTCTGACGGTGCCCATGTATCCGCAGTACGCGGCCAGCACCACGGCCACGGCGGTCGATCAGGTGGCGGCTGTGGCGGCGCGTTTGCGCAACCAGCCCGAGTTGCGATTCATCAAGCGTTTTCATACCGATCAGGCCTATATTCAGGCGCTGGCCGGGCAAGTGCGGGCGCATTGGCAGGCGCATGGCCGGCCGCAGAAACTGTTGCTCAGTTTTCACGGCTTGCCGCGCCGCGTGGTGTTGCAGGGCGACCCGTATTACCGTGACTGCATGGAAACGGCGGCCCTGCTCAGGCAAAGCCTGGGCGCCGATGCCAGCCTGGTCGAAGTCGCGTTCCAGAGCCGCTTTGGCGCCGAAAAATGGCTCGAACCCTATACGTTGCCGACCTTGCAGGCCTGGGCCTCGCAAGGCATCACCCGTGTCGACGTCATGTGCCCCGGGTTTCTGGCCGATTGCCTGGAAACGCTGGAAGAAATCCAGCAGCAGTGCCGCGATGCCTTCATGGCCGCCGGCGGCGAGCAGTTCCACTATCTGCCATGCCTGAACGACGACCCCGCGTGGATCTCCGGCCTTGCCCGCCTGATTACGCGCAACCTCGGCGGCTGGTTGGATGGGTCGTCTGTTTGATCGCCGGCATGGCACCCACAAGGGGTGCCGCTACAAAACGTGCCCGTCGCGAATGTAGCGGCAGCCCTTGTGGCTGCCATCCCGACGCCCCTTATTTTCCCCCGCAGCCCAGCAGGCGGTTCCAGGTCAACTCCGCCCACCCGAAGATGACGGGGCTTGCCGATTGGCATAAACTAAAAAGGCTTGCTTCTCTCATTTAAAGCTGATTGCTCCTATGCTCAGAAAAAATCCCCGTGGTGATTATCCGGTTGTGCACGAAACTGCATTTGTGGATCCAACCGCCGTGTTGTGCGGCTTGGTTACGGTGGGCGAACATGTGTTTATCGGCCCCTATGCCGTGATTCGTGCCGATGAAGTCGATGAGGATGGAGGGATGGAGCCTATTATTATCGGAGCCAACTCCAATATTCAGGATGGGGTGGTCATTCACTCCAAAGATGGGGCCGCCGTTACGATTGGGGAGCACACTTCGATCGCCCATCGATCCATCGTCCATGGCCCGTGCAAGGTGGGGCATCACGTATTCATCGGTTTTAATTCCGTTCTGTTCAACTGTGTGGTAGGTGATAATGCCGTGGTGCGCCATAATTGCGTGGTCGACGGCCACGATATACCCGAAGGCTTTTATTTGACTTCCGCTACAGTGGTGACCGGCGCTACCGATCTAAGCGTGCTTCAAAGCGTGCCGCAATCGGCGCGCGAGTTTTCCGAATCAGTGGTGCATACCAATGTCACCCTGGCACAAGCCTACCGGCGCATTCAGAACGAGTTCTGATAAACGTACCCACCATCAGGTCTTGAAATAGGCGCTCGGGCCCCCATCTGTTGGTGAATTCGTTAATTAATTTAGTGTGGAGAAAGCCCTATGCCGGCGCCGAACGAACCTTGCGATCCCAAACAGGAAAACCCATCTGTGGACACCTCCGAGCAACTTGAAGTGAACGAGGCGCAGCACAATCTGGATGCTGCTGCAGACGCGTCCGACGATCTGGCGGGTTTGCTGGCCGACGCTCAGTCGCAGGTCGCTCAATATCATGATCAGTTGTTGCGCGCCAAGGCCGAGGTTGAAAACATACGCCGCCGGGCGCAAGAAGACATTGCCCGTGCCCGAAAATTCGGCACGGAGTCGTTTGCTGAAAGCCTGGTCCCGGTTAAAGATAGCCTCGAGGCTGCTTTGGCGCAGGCTGACCAAACGGTAGAGTCCTGGCGCGAAGGGGTGGAAGTAACCCTGCGCCAGTTGAGTTCGGCGTTCGAGCGGAATGCGCTCAAAGAAGTCTGGCCGGCTGTCGGCGATAAGTTCGATCCGCATCTGCATCAGGCCATTTCGTCGGTTCCATCAGACCTGCCCGAGGGAACCGTGGCGCAAGCCCTGCAAAAAGGCTACACCATTTCCGATCGCGTCCTGCGCCCGGCATTGGTGACTGTATCGGCAGGTCCGGGCCAGGCAGCGTAAGTCATGTCTCAGGCCTCTGAGCCCCAGGCCGGCGAATTCGACCCGGCGGAGGTGTTCGGGCTATTTGCCATGCGAGAGGTCGATAGTGCTAATTTTGATGCGGCCGTCGTCAATGCTCCGGGATCGGATCTGCGTTGTGTCTTCTTTTGGGGCAACGATTGTTATAACTGCATGCTGTTCAAAAATACAGCATTAATGCTTCAGGACCAGATCAAGGCGTTGGGTTTGGCCTGGTTTCACGCCAATGTGTATCAGGACGAGGCCTTGGGGCGGCGTTTTGGCTTACATGGCGTGCCCGCTTTCGTGTTTTATCGGGCAGGCAAGCGCTTGGGCCGGATTTCCGGCTGGCCCGGCCTGCCGCAGTTTAGTGGCGCCGTCGCGCGTTTGAACGCGGGGGCGTAGGTTTTGGCGGCTAATGTAGCGGCACCCCTTGTTGTGCCCTCATTTACCCGCATAAAAAATCGGTCGCCGGGCTTGAAATTAGCCCGGCTACCCCCAGTTAGGATTCATTCTGGTTCAATTTCAATCATTCAGCTTACTTTTCAGAGTTAGAGATTATGGGCAAAATTATCGGCATCGACCTTGGCACCACCAATAGCTGTGTATCTGTTATTGAGGGCACCCAGGTCAAAATCATAGAAAATTCAGAAGGCGCACGTACTACGCCTTCCATCATCGCCTATATGGCGGACGGCGAAGTGCTGGTGGGCGCGCCGGCCAAACGGCAGGCGGTCACCAATCCCAAAAACACGCTTTACGCCGTCAAGCGTCTTATCGGCCGCAAGTACGACGAAAAAGCCGTGCAAAAAGACAAGCATCTGATGCCTTACAGCATCATCAAGGCCGATAATGGCGATGCCTGGGTTGAGGTGCAGGGCAAGAAACTGGCGCCTCCTCAGGTGTCAGCCGATGTGTTGCGCAAGATGAAGAAAACGGCCGAAGACTACCTGGGTGAAGAAGTCACCGAGGCGGTGATTACCGTTCCGGCCTATTTCAACGACAGCCAGCGCCAGGCGACCAAAGACGCGGGCCGGATTGCCGGCCTGGAAGTCAAGCGCATCATCAATGAGCCCACCGCGGCAGCGTTGGCCTTTGGTATGGACAAGGCCGAAAAGGGCGATCGCAAGATTGCGGTTTATGACCTGGGCGGGGGTACTTTCGATGTGTCGATCATTGAAATTGCCGACGTCGACGGTGAAAAACAGTTCGAAGTGCTCTCCACCAATGGCGATACATTCCTGGGCGGCGAGGATTTCGATCAACGCATCATCGATTACATCATTGGTGAATTCAAGAAAGAAAGCGGCGTCGATCTGTCCAAAGACGTGCTGGCGTTGCAGCGTTTGAAGGAATCGGCTGAAAAGGCCAAGATCGAACTGTCTTCGGCACAGCAGACCGAAATCAATCTGCCGTATATCACGGCCGATGCGTCGGGTCCCAAGCATTTGAACCTGAAGATCACGCGCGCCAAGCTGGAAGCCCTGGTTGAAGAGCTGATCGAGCGCACGATCGAGCCGTGCCGCATTGCCATTAAGGATGCGGGCGTCAAAGTGTCCGAGATCGACGACGTGATCCTGGTCGGCGGCATGACTCGCATGCCCAAGGTGCAGGAAAAAGTCAAAGAATTCTTTGGCAAAGAGCCGCGCAAAGACATCAACCCCGATGAAGCGGTTGCTGCCGGTGCGGCGATTCAAGGCTCGGTGCTGGCCGGCGATCGCAAAGACGTGCTGCTGCTCGATGTCACGCCTTTGTCGCTGGGCATTGAAACCCTGGGTGGCGTCATGACCAAGATGATCCACAAGAACACCACGGTTCCGACCCGGTTCTCGCAGGTGTTTTCCACGGCCGATGACAATCAGCCCGCGGTCACGATCAAGATATTCCAGGGCGAGCGCGAGATTGCTGCAGGCAACAAGGGCCTGGGCGAATTCAATCTTGAGGGCATTCCGCCTGCCTCGCGCGGCACGCCGCAAATCGAGGTGACGTTCGATATCGACGCCAATGGCATTTTGCACGTGTCGGCCAAAGACAAGGGCACAGGCAAGGAAAACAAGATCACGATCAAGGCCAACTCCGGCTTGACCGACGCCGAGATCGAACGCATGGTGAAAGACGCCGAGGCCAACTCCGAGGAAGATCACCGTGTGGCCGAGCTTGCGCAGACGCGCAATCAGGCCGACGCGCTGGTGCACTCCACGCGCAAGTCGCTGGACGAATATGGTGACAAGCTTGACGCGGCTGAGAAAGAGTCGATCGAAAACGCCATCAAGGAGCTTCAGGAAACCCTGAAGGACGGCGACAAGGCGGCCATAGACGCCAAGGTCGAGGCCTTGTCCACCGCTTCGCAGAAATTGGGCGAAAAGATGTACGCCGATATGCAGGCGCAGGCGGCGGCGCAGCAGGGTGCTGCGGGGGCGGCTGAGGCTCCTGCCGACGAAAACGTGGTCGATGCCGACTTCAAAGAAGTCAAACGCGACCAATAAGGCCTAGGTATTAGCGGCCTCCAAGCCCGGTTTCTGGCGTTTTGCCGGAGATCGGGCGTTCTTGTTCCAGTATAAAAATAGGCGCCTTGTACGCCTGCAATCGACATGGCAAAACGCGACTTTTACGAAATTCTGGGTGTGGCGAAAAACGCCTCCGACGATGAGATTAAAAAGGCTTATCGCAAGCTGGCAATGAAGTTCCACCCGGACCGTAACCCGGATAGCAAGGGAGCGGAAGAGAAGTTCAAAGAGGCCAAAGAGGCCTACGAGATGCTCTCTGACCCTGATAAGCGCAGCGCCTACGATCGTTTCGGCCATGCGGGCGTCGATTCCAACGCAGGGGCGGGCGGCATGGGTGGAGCCGGCTTTGCCGATGCCTTTGGCGATATATTCGGCGAGATTTTTGGTGGTGCGGGCCGCCGCGGCGGCGGCCCGCAGATCTATCGGGGCGCCGACCTTAAATACACACTGGATATCAGCCTGGAGCAGGCGGCCAGCGGCTTTGACACCGAGATTCGCGTACCCAGCTGGGAAACCTGCGACACCTGTCACGGCTCGGGCGCCAAGCCGGGCACGCATCCCAAGACCTGCCACACTTGCAACGGCAGCGGCGCAGTGCGCATGCAGCAGGGTTTTTTCAGCGTGCAGCAAACGTGTCCCACCTGCCACGGCACCGGCAAAGAAATTACCGACCCTTGCGGCGCATGCGATGGCGTGGGCCGCACGCGCAAGAACAAAACCCTGCAGGTCAAGATCCCGGCCGGCATCGACGATGGCATGCGGATCCGCTCCTCGGGCAACGGCGAGCCGGGCGTCAATGGAGGCCCTTCGGGCGACCTTTATGTGGAAATCCACTTAAAGCCGCACGGCATCTTCCAGCGCGACGGCGAGGATCTGCACTGCGAGCTGACGATTCCCTTTACCAGCGCAGCGCTGGGGGGAACGCTCGAGGTTCCCACCTTGGCGGGCAAGGGTGAAATCACCATTCCCGAAGGCACGCAAACAGGCAAGATCTTCCGCCTGCGCGGCAAAGGTATACGCGGCATACGGGCCAGCTATCCCGGCGATCTGTACTGCCATCTGTCGGTCGAAACCCCGGTGCGCCTCACCGAAGAGCAAAAGAAAATTTTGCGCCAGTTCGAGGCATCGTTGTCGCAAGGCGGAGAAAAACATTCCCCCCAGAGCGAATCCTGGACCGATCGCGTGAAGAATTTTTTTAGCTAGCAGGGGGCGACCCTTGCGGTCGTCCGTCGTTGTTCGGTGGCTGTATCCCAAAAAACAAAATGGCACCCGCAAGGGGTGCCGCTACAAATACCTACCGGTCGCTAATGTAGCGGCACCCCTTGTGGGTGCCATTACCATCCCCAGCGCAAAATCACTGCATCTTCGCCTCATCGCCCGCCACCGCAGTGCTGAAATCAGCTGGCTTTAACACGTCCCGCAAGGCCGCGTTCACATCGTCGGCGGTCAGGCCGGCCAGCTTTTTATCCATTTGCGCCGACCATTCGAACGTACGATTCTGCTGCAGATAGCCGATCCATGTACGCGCCAGCACGCCGTCCTGTGCTCGGGCCAGCTTGCGGTAATTCAGAAGGGCGTGGATGCCTTCTTGCACTTCTTTGGCGCTGAACCCGTCCTTCAGTGCGCGCGCCAACTCTTCATGCACCGCTTTCTGCAGGCGTTGGCTGTTTTGCGGCGCTTGTATGGCGTAGATGGACCAGTCACCCGAGGGTTCGTAGGCCGACGCGTCCAACACGCTGCGGACGTCGTAGGACAACCCATCCTTGACCCGGACGCGGTTCCACAGGCGCGAGGTCTCCGACCCGCCCAGCAAATAGTTGGCCAGGTACAGAGCCGGGAAGCGCGGATCGGTATCCTGGACGTTGATTGGCAGAGTGGTCAGGAAAAACGCGTTGGCCTTGTCGGGGGTATTGATATTGAAGGTCTTGGCGTTTACCGCATGATAAGGATCCGGAACGCGGGTGTAGGCGGGAGCCTTTTTCCAGCCTTCGATACCCTTGGTCAATGCCGCCCTGGCCGCGTCCGCATCGAAGGCGCCAACCGCGGCGAATTCTATGTTTCCGGCACCGTAGAATTTTTGATGAAAGTCCAGTAAGTCCTGCCGTTTCAAGGCGGCAATACGGCTTAGCGACTCAGCAAATGTAGGGGTATAGCGGATGTCGTCGCCGGGCCAGGGATCGGTATGGCGTGTCAACGTGCGTGAGGCCAGGGCGCTGGGTTCGGACATCGCATTTTTAATGGAGGTGGCCATTTCCAGTTGATAATCGGCCACCTCTTTGGCCGGGAAGTCGGCATTGCGCACGATGTCCAGCACCAGTTCAATCAAGGCTGGAAGATGATCGCGGGTGGTCGACATACCGACAGCCACCGCGCCGCCCGCGCCATCGAAATTGACACTCGCCTGCAGCGCATCCAGCTTGTCCTGGATTTCCTGACGCGACAGTTTATCGGTGCCGCGATCCAGCAAGGCTGCAACGCCATTGGCGGCGGTGCGCCGGCCTTTCAGTTCATCGACATTGCCGAAGTGGATCATCAATTTGGCCTGGACCCGATCGCCTCGCGTGGGCTTGGGCAAGAGGGCAAGCTTGATCGTGCCGTTGGGCAAAACCAGGGGCGTGCGCTGCGTGCTGTCATTGATATGGGCGGGGCTTGGGTCGAAGGCAGCGGTCGCTTTAGGCGCTTCGCCGCCCTTGTAATCCTGGAACAAGGCGCTCAGGTCGATCTTTCCAGGAGTGGGTGCGCGTACGGGTTTGTCGGTGGGTATATACACACCGTTGGTGCGATTGCTGCGCACCAGATAGGCCTGGGTTTCCTGTTGGACCTGGGCGAGGGTTGTTTTCTCGACCTGATCCCGTTGCAGGAAGAACAGGCGCCAATCGCCATCGGCCGCCGCTTCTGAAAGCGCGCCCGCCATGCTTTGCGGATCGGCGTACGTTTGTTGCCAATCGGTCAGCCATTTGCTGCGGATGCGATCCAGCTCGGCTTGTGTGAAAGGTTTTTTGGACAGCGACTCCAGCGTGTCGTTCAGTACCTGCAACGCCTTGGGCTGATCCATTCCCGGCTCCAGTTCCGCACCAAAAAGAGCATAGCCAGGTTGTTTCATGCTGGCGGCGAATGCAAAAACCCCCGTGCTTAATTTACTGTCGACCAAGGCATGGTAGAGCCGGCCGGAAGGCGTGTCGCCGAGGATGGCCACGCCCAGGTTGATGGGGGTGTAGTCCACGCTTGCTGCAGCCGGTATATGGTATAGGGCCGCAATCAAGGGGCTGCCGCCGGGGCGGCGCAGCGTGACTTCACGCTCCCCGTCCTGCACCGGCTCGACCGTATACTCGGCCGGCAGGCTTCGGGCGGGCTTGGGGATTTTGTCGAAGGCCTGGGCGATGGTTTGCAAGGTCGTCGCGGGATCGAACTTGCCCGAAACAATCAGCACTGCATTATCGGGTTGGTAATACTCTTTGTAGAACGCCTTTAACTGTCCGACGTCGACGTTTTCTACGTCCGAGCGCGCGCCGATGGTGCTGTGGCCATAGTTGTGCCATTGATACGCAGTGGCCTGCATTTTCTGCATCAGAATTTGAAACGGATTATTTTCGCCGCTTTCCATTTCGTTGCGGACCACCGTCATTTCCGAATCCAGATCGCTTTTGGCGATCAGTGAATTCACCATGGCGTCGGCCTGCCAGCCCAGGAACCATGAGAGCGTAGCGGGGTTGGCGGCAAAGCTGGCGAAAAAATTGGTGCGGTCGCTGGAGGTGGACCCATTGGCTCGCAGCCCGCGTCTGGAAAATTCCGCCATGGCGTTATGCAGGGTAGGTGTGCCGCGAAACAGCATGTGCTCGAGCAGGTGCGCCATGCCCGTCTGGCCATAGTTTTCGTTGCGCGACCCCACCAGGTACGTCATGTTGACGGTCGTAGACGGTTTCGAATCGTCGGGCGCCAGTAAAACGCGCAGGCCGTTTTGCAAGGTGTATTCGGACACGCCTTCGACGGCGGGGCCTTGCGCGATGCCCGCCGGCAGTGTCAGTGCGTGGGCGGAAGTGGCCGCCAGGCCGCCGGCGAGAAGGGCACTCAGGCCAAGGGCTTTAATGGAACGTAGAAACATGCGTTTAGGTATCCGTGTTTATTTCGATAGATGCTGCATGGCGCGTTCGAGTCCGCTGACGGTAACGCCGTACATGCGGTCGTGCATGATATTTTTGATCAGTGCGATCGATTGCCGGTACTGCCAGTAACCTTCAGGTTCGGGATTGAGCCACACGGCCTTGGACCAGGTATCGAGCAGGCGCTGCAACCAGGCGGCGCCGGTTTCCTTGTTGTTGTGTTCGACCGAGCCCCCCGGGTGCAGAATTTCGTAGGGGCTCATGGTGGCGTCGCCCACAATGATCAGGCGCCAATCGTCATTATATCGGCGCAAAATATCCCACGTGTCAAAGCGCTCGCTATAACGCCGGCGGTTGTTTTGCCACAGCGACTCGTATGGGCAATTGTGGAAGTAGTACACCTCCAGGTGCCGGAATTCGCTGCGCGCGGCTGAAAACAATTCTTCAACGCGTGCAATGTGTTCATCCATGCTGCCGCCCACATCCAGCAGCATCAGCACTTTGACGGTGTTGTGGCGTTCGGGAACCATTTGCAGGTCGAGAAAGCCGGCGTTTTTTGCCGTTTTGAGAATGGTGTGGTCCAGGTCGAGCTCAAGTTCGGCGCCTTCGCGCGCAAAGTGGCGCAGCCGCCGCAGGGCCATTTTAAAATTGCGTATGCCAAGCTCTTGCTGGTCATCGTAGTCGCGGAACTCGCGCTTTTCCCATACTTTGACGGCGCTGTGGTTGCCGCCCGACGGGCCGCCCACGCGTATGCCTTCCGGGTGGTAGCCGCCGTGTCCGAAGGGCGACGAGCCGCCCGTGCCTATCCATTTGCTGCCGCCGGCGTGGCGCTCCTTTTGTTCCTCCAGACGCTCTTTGAAAAGCTCCATCAGTTTGTCCCAGCCCAGCTTCTCGATGGCCGCCTTGTCTTCCGGGCTGAGATTTTTCTGGAACTGCTTGATCAGCCAGTCCAGAGGGATTTCCTTATCGGCCGGAAACGCCGCTTCGACCTGCTTGTAGAAACTGGCGAAGGCCAGATCGTAGCGGTCGAACAGCGTCTCGTCCTTGACCAGGGTCATGCGCGCCAGTTGATAGAAATCATCCAGCGTGGGCGCCATGACATCGCTGCGCAATACCTCGAGCAGCGTCAGGTATTCCTGCACTGACACCGGCAGCTTGTGGGCGCGCAGATGGTAGAAAAAATCAGTCAGCATGGTGCCGGGTGAACTGGTATTCCAGTTGTTTTTCGATTTCAGGCCACTCGCCCACGCTCAGGCTATACATGACGGTATCGCGCACGGTGCCGTCGCGGCGCAAAGCGTGGTGGCGTAAAACACCGTCTTTGCGCGCGCCCAGCCGTTCGATGGCGCGCTGCGACGCGTGGTTGAAGTTGTCGGTGCGCCATCCCACCAGTTGTGCGCCCAGCGCGCCAAACGCATGGCGCAGCAACAAGAGCTTGCAAGCGGTGTTGACGTGGGTTCTTTGCCAACTGCGTGCGTACCAGGTGTAGCCGATTTCCAGCCGCGCCACGGCAGGAACGATGTCGTGATAGCGCGTGGTGCCAATGACTTTCTGGCTGCTTTCATCGACCACCGCAAAGGGCAGCATATGGCCCTCTTTGAACCCTTGCAGGGCGGCGCTGATGTACGCGGCGGCGGCGCCCGGTTCGGGCACCGATGTCACGCGTAGCTGCCAGAGCTTGCCGTCGGCGGCAGCGGCCTCCAGTTCGGGGGCATGAGCGGGCGCGAGCGGGACCAGCCGCACGCCGTATCCTTGCAATGTAGCGGGGGCCGGAGCCTGTCGAAATCCTTGGTCCTGGTTCATGGCGTCTCGTGGTGAAGGTTAGCGACGTTGCCCGGCACGGGTCATGGCCGCCAGGCGCTGCAAGAGGGAGATGTCCTGTTCATTTTTCAATAAGGCCCCTGCCATCAGGGGAAGGTCGGCTGCCGTACTGTTGATCTGGCTTGCACTGATGGATTCATTCATCAGCAGCCGCAGCCAATCCAGGAATTCGGACGTGGAGGGTTTTTTCTTCAGGCCCGGCGCGTCGCGCAAAGCAAAGAAGGTGGTCAGCGCTGCGCCCAGCACGTCCTGCTTGATGTTGGGGTAATGCACCGCCACGATCTGGCGCATGGTGTCCTGGTCGGGGAAGGTGATGTAATGGAAAAAGCAGCGCCGCAAGAAGGCGTCGGGCAAGTCTTTTTCGTTGTTGGACGTAATGATGATGAGCGGACGATGTTTGGCTCGTATGGTTTGCCGCGTCTCGTAGACGTAGAACTCCATGCGGTCGAGTTCCTGCAGCAGGTCGTTGGGGAATTCGATATCGGCCTTGTCGATTTCGTCGATCAGCACGACCCCGGGCTCGTCGGCGTCGAAAGCGCGCCACAGCACGCCGCGGATAATGTAATGACCGATGTCGCGCACTTTTTCGTCGCCCAGTTGCGAATCGCGCAGCCGCGATACGGCGTCGTACTCGTACAGGCCTTGATGCGCCTTGGTGGTGGACTTGATATGCCATTGCAGCAAGGGGCGGTTCAGTGCCGCCGCAACTTCTTCGGCCAGCATTGTTTTGCCAGTGCCTGGTTCGCCTTTGATCAACAAGGGCCGCTGAAGTGTCAGCGCTGCGTTAACCGCCAGCTTCAGGTCATCGGTGGCGACATAGCGCTCGGTACCGGTGAAGCGTTCGGAAGAAAAAGCGGGGGAGGTCGAGCTCATTTTGCGGTCCGTGTTTATAGGCAGCGAGACAATGCTGACAGCAGTTTCTAGATAGGATCATACAATTATCGTACAATCCAACGGTTTACCCGTCTGTATTTTATTGACCGTTTTTTATTTACCGCTAAATCAAGAGCTAACATGAAGCTGCGAATTTCTATGACGCGTACGTTGTCTGCGCTAGCCGTAATGGCGTCCTGTGCAGTCGCTGGGCAGGCCTGGGCGGCCGATGCCGCACCGATAGTGGGCAACGCCAAGGCGGCCCTGGACAAAACCTCAATGTGTATAGGTTGCCACGGCATTCGCGACTATAAGGCCTCGTTCCCCGAGGTCTATCACGTGCCGAAAATTGCCGGCCAGAATGCCGACTACATTGTCGCCGCCTTAAAAGAATACGCCAGCGGCGCGCGTACGTTCCCCACCATGGAAGCCATCGCCAGGAGCTTGTCGCCGCAAGACATGGCCGATCTGGCCGCACATTATTCCAGCTTTAAATAATCGAGGGCTCCCATGAAAAATTTGTCTCTCGCCTTGGTGGGCGCACTCCTGTTATGTGCAGGCTCAATGGCTCAGGCCGCCGATCTGGCCGCAGGCCAGGCCGCGTTCGCAAAATTTAGCTGTGCGTCGTGCCACGGCGCCGATGCCAAAACACCGATCAGCCCTGCATATCCGATTCTGGCCGGCCAGCACCAAGATTACCTCAGCCATGCGCTGCACGCCTACAAGCGTGGGCAGGCCAATGCGCCCGCCTCGTCCAATTTGCGTAAAAACGCCACTATGGGCGCCATGGCTGCGCAACTGACCGATGCCGACATCGCCAACATCACTGCCTGGCTAGCTACTCTGCCGTCGCCTTTGTCGGTTCAGCAATAGGTTTTGCGAAGGTGGCACCCACAAGGGGTGCCGCTACATGATTCGCGGGCACGCTTTGTAGCGGCACCCCTTGTGGGTGCCATAAATCCTGGCGCCGCAACACAATCCAGCGCAAGAGCGCGCTACCCCCGCGTAGCGCGCTGCCTGATCAATTCCAGATACGTGTCGCTGTCGAACGGCGTCCCCAGACGCTGCGCTTCCCACACCACCTGCCCCAGACTTTCCATGATTTCGTGGGCCGCCTCGTGCGCATCGCGCACAGCCTGCAATTGCTCCCAGGCCGCCTTGATGCCGGGCGGTTGATCTATGGATAATTGCTCGGCGATGGCCAGATGCATGGAGAGATGCAAAAACGGATTGGTCTTGCCTTGCTCGACGGTATAGTCCGCCCCTACCGCATTTTCACTTTCCAGATCGCCATGATATTCAGGATGCTGAACGATCACATCAATGGCCATGGCTTCCAGAGGGCTGATAAGCTCTGCATTGCGATGTTTGCGCCAGGCCTCGGTGAAAAACTGCCGCACCTGCTCGCGAGACGGATTGAACATGGGATGTGTATGCCTAAAAACGGGTATTTTAACTGGCCCGGGCAGGGTGTTCGCGACGCTTTGGCCGCTGTTTTTTACCAGAGCGGCTAAAATCACTCCCTATTTAGGCTAAACTACTCTTATATAAGACTGATTTTTACCGAACCCCCCTCCCATCGGAGACATTGGAGCATTCATGTCCTACCAGCACATCAAGGTCCCGGCAGCGGGCCAAAAAATTACGGTCAATGCCGATTTTTCGATCAACGTACCCGACGAGCCGATCATCCCCTATATCGAAGGCGATGGCACCGGAGCCGATATCACCCCCGTCATGCTCAAAGTGGTGGACGCGGCGGTTGCAAAGGCCTATGGCGGCAAACGCAAAATTCACTGGATGGAAGTGTATGCCGGTGAAAAGTCCACCAAAATTTACGGCCCTGATGTTTGGCTGCCTGAAGAAACCCTCGATGCCGTCAAAGATTACGTGGTATCGATCAAGGGCCCGCTCACCACGCCTGTAGGCGGTGGCATCCGTTCGCTGAACGTCGCTTTGCGCCAGCAATTGGATCTGTACGTTTGCCTGCGGCCCGTGCGCTATTTCGAAGGTGTGCCTTCGCCCGTGCGCGAACCGGAAAAAACCAATATGGTTATTTTCCGTGAAAACTCCGAAGATATTTATGCCGGTATTGAATTTGCGGCCGAATCCGAGCAGGCCAAGGCCTTGATCGAATTCCTGCAGACCAAGCTGGGCGTGAAAAAAATCCGTTTCCCGGCCACATCGGGCATTGGCGTCAAGCCCGTGTCGCGCGAAGGTACGCAGCGCCTGGTTCGCAAAGCCATGCAGTATGCCATCGACAATGACCGTCCGTCGGTCACTCTGGTGCATAAGGGCAATATCATGAAATTCACCGAAGGTGGGTTCCGCGATTGGGGCTACGAACTGGCGCAAAAAGAGTTTGGTGCGCAGCCTATCGATGGCGGCCCGTGGTGCAAATTCAAGAACCCCAAAACGGGTCGCGACATCATTGTCAAGGATGTCATCGCCGATGCCTTCCTGCAGCAAATTTTGTTGCGCCCGGCCGAGTACTCGGTGATCGCCACGCTTAACCTTAATGGCGACTATATCTCTGACGCTCTGGCCGCTCAAGTAGGCGGCATTGGTATCGCCCCGGGCGCCAACCTGTCGGATTCGGTCGCGATGTTCGAGGCGACGCACGGCACGGCGCCCAAATATGCCGGCAAAGATTACGTTAACCCGGGTTCGGAGATTCTTTCCGCCGAAATGATGCTGCGTCATATGGGCTGGACCGAAGCGGCCGATCTGATTATCGCCAGCATGGGTAAATCGATTCTGTCGAAAAAGGTCACTTACGACTTCGCCCGCCTGCTCGAAGGCGCCACCCAGGTTTCGTGCTCGGGCTTCGGTCAGGTTTTGATCAACAACATGTAATCATTGCCGCGCTCGACATTGTGTTCGCACGCCCGCTTCTTGCATCCTTTGTTCTATGCTTTCCCTTGTTCGCACACGCGGATTGCACGACAAGCTTGAAGGAGTGGACCCAGACGCTGCACCCCGGCCGTGCTATCAGCACCGATTACGCCGCTTGCAAGGTCTGGCCCGAAAATCCGGCACAAACGCTGGCTGTTTTGCCCTTGCCTCAGAAAGGCGCAACAGCGGATGCAACGGTCTACGATGTCGAGGTACTGGTGGCAGACAGCAAATCGGGGGCGATTATTGCGCATAGCTACGAACCGTCCTCTATTACGTCGGATGCAGTCGGCTTGCAGGGTATGGCTCTCGACACGGCGCATTGGCAGCTTGCGCCTCAGGCGCTGGCTTTCGGCGTGAGGAAGAGCTACGAGGGTTCGTCGCGGGTGAACCCCTTCGCCGCGACCACGCTCAGCCTTTACGTTGTCGACGGAACCAGGCTGCGCAGGGTGCTCGCCAACCTGACAACACAGCAAAGCAATGGAGAATGGGACGGCAATTGCGCCGGCCAATTCTCCGACATCGCCCGCGTCATATCAATCGGCCCCGCCGGTCGGGGCGGTTATGCAACGCTGCAGGTCAAAGAAAAAACCGTCGATGCGACCCATGCCCAGGCCGCAGGCCAATGCGTGACGAAGAACAAACCGTCCAGGCAGTCTAATGCGACACTGAATTACGACGGTGCGCACTACGGCGTCCCGGCCGCCTTGGCCTTCGACCAATGACTGTTTTGGTCTTCGGGCAATAGGGTGTTTTGCATAGATGACAGGCACAAGGCCTGTCGCTACAAACTTCGCGGATATCTAAATGTAGCGGCACCCCTTGTGGGTGCCATTTTCGTTAATAATAGGTGGGCTGGCGCCGAGGCGCACAAGCGAGCGCAAGGGTCGCTCTACGTATTTACGGTCATAATTGCGACTGTGTTTACGACTCTACTTCCCCCTGCGCCCATTCTTTTCGAGGCACCAAAAATGGATTTTTCCTTCACCCCCGAACAAGACGCCATACGCGCCGCGATAGCGAAAATCTGCGAACAATTCGACGACCAGTACTGGCTTGAGAAAGATCGGGACGGCGGGTTTCCGCATGATTTGCATCAGGCCCTGGCGCGCGACGGCTGGCTGGGCATCTGCATCCCCGAGCAATATGGCGGGGCGGGGCTGGGGATTACGGAAGCGGCCATCATGATGCAAACGATCAGCCAGTCGGGCGCGGGGCTGACTGGCGCTTCGGCCGTGCACATGAATATTTTCGGATTGAATCCGGTGGTGCAGTTTGGCTCCGAAGAACAGAAGCAGCGGATGCTACCGCCGCTGGTTCAGGGGCGCGAGAAGGCGTGTTTTGCCGTGACCGAGCCCAACACGGGTTTAAATACGACCGAGCTGAAAACGAAAGCGGAGCGCCATGGCGATCATTATTTATTAAGTGGCGCCAAGGTCTGGATTTCAACTGCCCAGGTAGCCGAGAAAATGCTTATTCTGGCGCGCACCACGCCTCTTGAACAGGTCAAGAAACATACCGATGGGCTAAGCCTTTTCTATACCGACCTGGATCGCCGCCACGTCCGGGTGCAGGAAATAGAGAAAATGGGGCGCAAGGCGGTGGACTCCAACGAGTTGTTCATCGATGGCTTGAAGGTGCCTACGGCCGATCGGATTGGCGAGGAGGGCAAAGGATTCCACTATATTCTGCATGGGATGAATGCCGAGCGGATTTTGATCGCTTCCGAGGCCGTGGGGCTTGGGCGCGTCGCCCTGCAGCGTGCGACCGACTACGCCAAAGAGCGCATCGTGTTCGGCCGCCCGATTGGGAAGAACCAGGGGATCCAGCATCCGCTCGCGGCATGCTGGATGGAGCTTGAAGCGGCCAGCCTGATGGTGTTCCACGCCGCGTCGCTCTACGATCGCGGCGAGCCTTGCGGCGCCCAGGCCAACGCAGCCAAGTATCTGGCGGGCGAGGCGGGTTTCAACGCCTGCCAGACGGCGGTCATGACGCATGGCGGCTTCGGCTATGCCAAGGAATATCATGTCGAGCGCTATTTGCGGGAGGTGCTGATCCCGCGCATTGCGCCGGTCAGCCCGCAGCTGGTGTTGTGCTATATCGCGGAAAAAGTGCTTGGTTTGCCGAAATCGTACTAGGCATGCCGTTTAAAGGATAACGCCATGAATTTCACCCTGACTCACGAGCAGCAGCAGTTGCGCGAAGCGGCGCGCAAGTTTGCCGCAGGATCATTGCGTGACGTGGCGCGGCAAGTCGAAGAAGACGACGAACCCGTATCACGCGACTGGGTCAAAAAATTTGCCGCCGTGGGTTTTCTGGGCATCAACATTAAAGAGCAGTACGGCGGGCAGGGGTTGAGCCATCTTGATGCGGTGCTGGTTTTGGAAGAAGTCGCCAAAATATCGCCGGCAGTCGCCTTTCCAATTTTTGAGTCCTGTTTTGGCCCCATGCTGGCGATCCAGCATTTTGCCGGTGAAGAACTCAAGCAACGCGTCATCCCCAAAGTGTGCGCCGGAGAATGGATTGTGGCCGTCAGCATGTCCGAGCCTGACGCAGGCAGCGCGCTCACCGATCTGAAAACCCGGGCGGTCGTCCTCGGCGATAAACTGATCATCAATGGCCAAAAGCGCTGGTGCTCGGGCGCCGGCCATTCAGATGCCTATGTGGTCTATTGTCGCCTTTCAGACGAACCCGGTGCCAAAAGTATTGGTGCGGTCTATGTGGAAAAAGGAAGCCCTGGCTTGACGTTCGGAAAACGCGAGCGTTTGATGGGTTTTCGCGGCATTGCCAGCGCTGATATGTATTTTGATAACGTCGAAGTGCCGTTGGCTCATCTGATCGTTCCGGCGGGCGGTTTCAAGAAACTAATGGAAGCCTTCGATCTGGAGCGTTGCGGCAACGCCACCATGAGCCTGGCGCTGGCTGCCGGAGCGCTGGAATATGTACTCGATTATGTGCAGGAACGCCAGCAGTTCGGCAAACCGATAGTCGAATTTCAGGCGGTGCAGATCAAGTTGGCTGAAATGGCGATGCGGGTAGATGCGGCACGCTTGCTGCTTTATCGGGCAGTCATCAATGCCCAGGAGGGCTTGCCGTCGGCCAAGGAGAGTTCCATGGCCAAATGCTTTGCCAATGAGATGGTGCGCGAAGTATGCGGATCGGCGTTGCAGCTGATGGGTGGCTATGGTTACAACAAGGAGTATCCGATGGAACAGCGCTTGCGCGATGCGTGGGGCTGGGGCATCGCCGGAGGTGCTATCGATATCCAGAAAATTAATATTGCATCGGCCCTGGTCGACAAGCGATTCGATCAGCGCCGCTGAAAAATGTGGGCCGCGCCATCAGGCCTGAGCAAAAAAGCTCCAACCAAGTGTATTCCCTAAGTGTTCCAGCGTGGAAGTTCGTGCACAATGCTTGGCATGCAGGTGAGGAGACAAAGCCCTGCATGGGCAGCCGATCAAACGGTGCATTACAAAGCAGGTCCCCAAAAAAAGTATAAATGACAAACGCCGACAGCATTGCTGTCGGCGTTTGTCATTGCCGCAGCAGGACCTGTACCGCACCCGATCCGCCGTCCTGTTCCCGGCATTCGGCGTAGGCCTGCACGTATGCCAGTTGGGTCAACCAGCGCCGCACGCTCTCTTTAAGCACCGGCGTGCCGTTCTTCGAGCCATGTCCCTTGCCGTGCACGACGCAGACGCATCGCAGGTGGTGCGTCAGGCACGATTGCAAAAACTGATCCAGGCGCTCACGAGCTTCGTCCAGTGTGGCGCCGTGCAAATCCAGAGTGGCGCCAATGGGCCATTTGCCGCGTTTCAGGCCTTTGAGCAGGTCCGGGCCGCTGCCGGCTCGTACAAACTCTGATTCATCCTGCGCCTGCCGGGCGCTGGTGTACAGATCAGATACGGGTGTTGCCGGAGCGTGTTGCGCACCTATGGCCGCTTGGCGGCGCTGACGTAGTTGCGCGACAGGCGCGGTTGGCACCGGGGGCAAAATGGCCCGTTGGGAGCCATGGAGCCGCGCCGCCCCTTTGACGGCCTGCCGGAATACGCGCTGGTCTTCGGCGTCTGGAGCAGGCGCTTGCAATGCCGGGGTCGTTGGAGGCTGGTGGGCGGTTCTGGATGCGGGGGGTTCGGGGGCCGCCGCCGCTTTTTGCCGCAGCCGCTTCAGGTCGGCCAGGCCGCCTTTAGTTGCCCGCATTCTCCAGCCACCGTTGTGCGTCAAGGGCCGCCATGCAGCCGGTGCCGGCGCTGGTGATGGCCTGGCGATACACGTGATCCTGCACGTCGCCGGCCGCAAATACACCGGGCGTCGAGGTCATGGTGGCCATTCCCTTCAGGCCGCCCTGGGTCACGATATAGCCATTTTCCATCTCAAGCTGCCCGCTGAATATCTCGGTATTGGGGCGATGCCCGATAGCAATGAAAACGCCCGTAACCGCCATATCTTCGCTTGTCTGGGTTTGATTGTTGAGCAGGCGTGCGCCCGTTACCCCGGAGGCGTCGCCCAGCACCTGTTCGAGTTCGTAGAACAATTTAAGGCGCATGTTGCCGTTGTTGACCTTTTCCATCATTTTGTCGATAAGAATGGGTTCGGCGCGGAATTTATCGCGCCGGTGCACCAAGGTCACCGTGCGGCAGATGTTCGACAGGTACAACGCTTCTTCCACGGCCGTATTGCCGCCGCCGACCACGATAACATCTTGATTCTTGTAGAAAAAACCGTCGCAGGTGGCGCAGCCCGAAACGCCTCGCCCCATGAATTCGTGCTCGGTGGGCAGGCCCAGGTATTGGGCCGATGCGCCGGTGGCGATGATCAGGGCATCGCACGTGTAGGCGGCGCCTGTGTCTCCGGAGAGGGTAAACGGGCGTTTGGACAGGTCGACGCTGGCAATGTGATCGGCCACCATTTCAGTGTTGAAGCGTTCGGCGTGCGCCTGGAAGCGCTGCATCAGGTCGGGGCCTTGCACGCCTTGCACGTCGGCTGGCCAATTGTCGACGTCGGTGGTGGTCATCAATTGCCCGCCCTGTTCCAGGCCGGTGACCAGGACGGGGGAAAGGTTGGCGCGCGCGGCGTAGACCGCCGCGCTGTAGCCGGCCGGGCCCGATCCTAGAATGAGAACCTTGGCGTGTTTGGGTGTTGTCATCACAGAAAATCCGAAAATAGTGAACAGGCAATTATAATGAGTCCATGGCTAGAATACCTGCGACATCTCCCCGCTCATCGCGCAACGTGCGCAACGGTCCTTCACTCCTGCAATCCCGGGTTTCCGGATTGCTGCGCGAGGCACGCTGGATCGTGTTCGCTGCCCTGGCAGTATGGTTAGGCCTGGTTCTTGCGACCTGGCACGCTTCCGACCCGGCCTGGTCGCATTCGGTGCGCGCCGGCGTCACTCTGAATCGGGGAGGGCGGCTGGGCGCTTATGTATCCGATTTGCTGCTTTTCCTGTTTGGCTATTCGGCCTGGTTATGGGTGGTTTTGCTGGTGCAGCGTGTGGCGGTCGGGTTTTACCGGCTGACCAGCATGTTGTTGCCCAGCCTTAAAACAGACACCTTGCCGCGGGTTCACTGGGAAATCGGGATTGGATTCTTCCTGCTGTTCATTGGGGCGATGGGCACCGAAGCCATGCAGCTCAAGGCCTTGGGCGCTCATTTGCCCAGCGGTGCCGGGGGCGAGCTAGGCAAGCTGCTGTCGCATGCCATGTCCCTGTCGGTCGGGACCACCGGCTGCACGCTGCTGCTGCTGGTTCTGATGGCGGTGGGGGCGAGCCTCTTCTTCGGTTTTTCCTGGCTGTTTCTGGCCGAGCGCATCGGGTCGGCCATCGAAAAATCGGTGCGTCGCGTATTCGAGCTGAAGGCGGCGCGAGAAGACCGCAAGGTAGGCGAAGTCAAAAGCGCCGAGCGCACCGAGCTCGTTGAGGCCAAGCATGAGCAATTCGTGCACGAACAGCCCATACGCATCGAGCCGGCCATTACCAGCATTCCCAAATCCACGCGGGTCGAAAAAGAAAAGCAGAAAACGCTGTTTGTGGCGCCCATCGAGCCCGGTGCTTCGGGCGATTTGCCGGCGATCAGCCTGCTGGACCCGCCGGGTATAAGCATAGAAACCGTGGCGCCTGAAACAATTGAATTCACCTCGCGCCTGATCGAGAAAAAACTATCCGATTTCGGTGTCAAGGTCGTGGTGGTGGCGGCCCAGGCCGGCCCTGTGATCACGCGTTACGAGATCGAGCCGGCCACCGGCGTCAAAGGCAGCCAGATCGTCAATTTGGCCAAAGACCTGGCGCGCGCGCTTAGCCTGGTGAGTATCCGGGTGGTTGAAACGATTCCTGGCAAGAATTTAATGGGGCTGGAGCTTCCTAACCCTAAACGCCAGATCGTCAGGCTTTCCGAAATCATCGGTTCGCAAACCTATCACGTCAACCCCTCGCCGCTCACGATGGCGTTGGGTAAGGATATTGCCGGCAATCCGGTGGTGGCCGATCTGGGTAAAATGCCCCATCTGCTGGTGGCGGGGACTACGGGCTCGGGTAAATCGGTAGGCATCAATGCCATGATTCTGTCCTTGCTGTACAAGGCTGACGCCACCCAGACCCGCCTTATATTGATCGACCCGAAAATGCTTGAAATGAGCATTTATGAAGGGATCCCGCATTTGCTGGCGCCCGTCGTAACGGATATGCGTCATGCGGCCAACGCGCTGAACTGGTGCGTGGGCGAAATGGAAAAGCGCTACAAGCTCATGAGCAAGATGGGGGTGCGCAATCTCGCCGGCTATAACGTCAAGATACGCGAGGCCATCAAACGTGAAGAGCCCATTCCCAATCCGTTCTCCCTGACTCCGGATGCGCCCGAACCCTTGTCGACCCTGCCGATGATCGTGGTGGTGATCGACGAGCTGGCCGACCTGATGATGGTCGTGGGCAAGAAAATTGAAGAGCTCATTGCTCGATTGGCGCAAAAAGCCCGGGCCGCGGGCATCCACCTTATTCTGGCCACTCAGCGCCCCAGCGTCGATGTGATTACGGGCCTGATCAAAGCCAACATCCCGACCCGCATTGCGTTTCAAGTATCGTCCAAAATCGACTCGCGCACGATACTCGATCAAATGGGCGCCGAGGCTCTGTTGGGCATGGGCGATATGCTGTATATGCCGCCTGGATCGGGGTTTCCGACTCGGGTGCACGGTGCGTATGTCAGCGACGATGAGGTGCATCGGGTAGTCGATTCGCTTAAAGAGCAGGGCGAACCCAATTACGTAGAGGGCCTGCTCGAAGGTGCGCTGGAAGGCGAGACCGGCGATGGCGTGGGCAGTGTTACGGGCTTTGCCGATGCCGAGTCCGATCCTTTGTACGACCAGGCGGTCGAGGTCATTCTGAAGAATCGGCGCGCATCGATTTCGTCTGTACAGCGCCATTTGCGTATAGGCTATAACCGCGCGGCGCGCTTGCTTGAACAAATGGAAAACGCCGGCCTGGTCTCGGCCATGCAGTCCAATGGCAACCGTGAAATCCTGGTTCCTGCCGGAGAAGGTTCAAATGCAGAGTAAACATTTTTTGGCCGCCGTGTTGTTGGCGGCGAGCCCGGTGCTGGCCTGGTCGGCCGATGCGCCGACGCAATTGCGGCAGTTCGTGGCCAAGGTGGCGTCTGCTACGGGCGAATTCACTCAGCAAACCCTGGGCCAGCAGGGCCAGGCCAAGCCGCCGCAGTCAGGCGTGTTCTCGTTCCAGCGTCCTGGCCATTTTAAATGGCAGGTGCAAAAACCCTATGCACAACTGATCGTGTCCGACGGCACGAAAGTATTGCAATACGATCCCGATTTAAGCCAGGTCACCGAGCGCACGGTCGATAAGGCCATCGGCGCTTCTCCGGCGGCCATCCTGTTTGGCTCGGGCTCGCTGGACGACGCTTTTATCGTCAGCGCCCAGCCTGATCGCGACGGCTTGCAATGGCTGCGCGCCGTGCCGCGCGACACGGGCGCCGGGTTCGCCTATGCCGACATCGGTTTTAAAAACGATATGCCAGCGCGTCTGGAACTGAAGGATTCGTTTGGCCAAACCACGCGCATTGATTTAAGCCATATGGTGGCCAACCCCAAACTTCCGGCCGGCGAATTTACGTTTGTTCCACCGAAAGGCACCGATGTCGTCAAGATGTGATGCCTATGGCGACTAGCCAGGACCTTTTCAATCTCCCCGGCGGGACAGCGGCCAACGCTCCGTTGGCCGAGCGCTTGCGCCCCAAGACACTCGACGAGGTGGCGGGCCAGGTTCATCTGCTGGGTCCCGGCAAGCCCTTGCGCGTAGCGTTCGAGTCGGGCCGGCCCCACTCCATGATTTTCTGGGGACCGCCCGGGGTTGGAAAAACCACGCTGGCTCGCTTGATGGCGGCGGGATTCGATGCTCAGTTTTTGGCAATGTCGGCCGTTCTGGGCGGAGTCAAAGATATACGCGAGGCCGTTGTGGCGGCACAGGTGGCGCAAGGCCAGGGCCGGCGCACGATTCTGTTTGTCGACGAGGTGCATCGCTTCAACAAGGCGCAGCAGGACGCGTTTTTGCCCTATGTCGAAAGCGGGCTGTTCACGTTCATCGGGGCCACCACCGAAAACCCGTCCTTCGAAGTCAATTCGGCGCTGTTGTCGCGTGCTCGCGTGTACGTGCTCGAGTCGCTCGGCGTCGCCGAGTTGCAAGAGTTGTTGCGACGCGCGATGGCCATGATCAACGCGGCGCTGCCCGAGTCCGAGACACTGCAGTTCGATGAATCGGCGCAAGCGCAACTGGCTGCCTGGGCCGATGGCGATGCGCGGCGGCTGATCAATGCCGTCGAGGTCGTGGCCGAGTCGGCACGCGGTGCCGCGCGCCGTGTCATTGATTCGGAATGGCTCGAAACCTCTCTTTCGCAGAATTTGCGGCGCTTCGATAAGGGCGGCGATGCGTTTTACGATCAAATCAGCGCCTTGCATAAATCGGTGCGCGGTTCGGATCCCGACGCCTCGCTGTATTGGTTTGCCCGCATGCTCGATGGCGGCGCCGACCCGCGCTATTTATCGCGCCGCATTGTGCGCATGGCCGTCGAAGACATTGGCCTGGCCGACCCCAGGGCCACTGAAATTGCTCTTAACGGCGCCGATATCTACGAACGGCTGGGTTCGCCCGAGGGCGAGCTGGCGCTGGCCCAGGCCGTGGTCTATCTGGCCTGTGCAGCCAAGTCCAATGCCCTGTATACCGCCTACAAAGCGGCACGTGCCTATGCCCAGGAAAACGGCAGCGCGCCCGTGCCGCTGCACTTGCGCAATGCGCCCACCAAGCTCATGAAGCAACTGGGCCATGGGCAAGCCTATCGCTATGCGCACGACGAACCGCACGGCTATTCGGCAGGCGAACACTATTTTCCCGATGGACTGAAGGCCAAATTCTATCGCCCCACCGACCGCGGCCTGGAAGGTAAAATTGCCGAGAAGCTGGCCTTTCTTAGAAAGCTGGATGACGAGGCCAAGAGTTGATCTTGGTTATCAACGATTTTGGCAGCCACAAGGGCTGCCGCTACAGAAACGTACCCGTGAATCATGTAGCGGCACCCCTTGTGGGTGCCATGCCTGCCGGCGCCTATCTTATCAGTGCCACCCCATTTTTTTTCTTAATTTAATAAATCTGCTGAATCAACCATGTTAGATCCCAATCAATTACGCAAAGACCTGGCCACCGTCATCGACCGGCTTGCGCTGCGCGGTATGGTGTTCGATGCCGAACGCTTCAATCGGCTTGAGGCGCGCCGCAAGACCGTTCAGGTGGAAACCGAGAACCTGCAGGCGCGCCGTAATGCCGTATCCAAACTGATCGGGCAACTGAAATCCAAAGGCGCGGACGCCAGCCAGGAGCTCGCCGAATCGCAGGCTATTCCCGCCCGCCTTAAAGAATTGGAGGCCGAGCTGGCCGCGGTGCAGGCCGAACTGAACGAATGGCTGATGACCTTGCCGAATCTGCCGCACGCCAGTGTCCCGGCCGGGGCGTCCGCCGACGACAATGTCGAAGTGCGGCGCTGGCTGCCCGCGGCGGCGGCCGCCGATGGCAACCCGCAGCCTTTGCCCTTCGAGCCAAAAGACCACGTATCGTTAGGCGAGCCGCTGGGGTTGGACTTCGACGCGGCGCGCAAGCTTTCAGGCGCGCGCTTCATGATGTTGCGCGGTCCCATCGCCCGTCTGCATCGCGCACTGGCGCAATTCATGCTCGATCTGCAAACCACCGAGCATGGCTACCTGGAATGCTACACCCCGTATATCGTCAATAGTTCCACTTTGTTCGGCACTGGCCAGTTGCCCAAATTCAAAGACGATATGTTTTGGGTGACCAAGGGTGGCGCGGATGACGAGCCTAACCTCGACGAGCATGGCAATGCCGTGGCGAGCGAAGATCTGTATCTTATTTCCACGGCTGAAATTCCCCTGACCGCTTCGGTGCGCGATTCCATCGTGCCGCTGTCGGCGTTGCCGATGAAGCTCACTGCGCACACCCCTTGCTTTCGTTCCGAAGCGGGCAGCGGCGGGCGCGACACACGCGGCATGATCCGCCAGCATCAATTCGACAAGGTCGAGATGGTGCAGATCGTGCATCCCGACACATCCTACGATGTTCTCGAGCAGATGGTGGGCCACGCCGAGGCCGTGCTGCAAAAACTGCGTGTTCCGTATCGGGTGGTCTTGCTGTGCGGCGGCGATATGGGGTTCGGATCGGCCAAAACCTACGATCTGGAAGTCTGGCTGCCGGCGCAGAATACCTGGCGTGAAATTTCGTCGGTGTCCAATTGCGAGGCCTTTCAGGCGCGCCGCATGCAGGCCCGCTATCGCCCCGAAAAAGGCAAGCCCGAATACCTGCATACCCTGAACGGTTCAGGCCTCGCTGTAGGCCGGGCCCTGGTTGCCGTGCTTGAAAACTATCAGCAAGAAGACGGCAGCATTGTTGTCCCCGAGGTATTGCGGCCCTATATGGGCGGGCTGACCGTCTTGTCGAGCTAGCTCTAAAAAAAATGGCAGCCACAAGGGCTGCCGCTACAAAAACCGACCCGTGAATCATGTAGCGGCACCCCTTGTGGGTGCCATAAAATGTAGTGGCAGCTCTTGTGGCTGCCAAAAAAAGAGCCACACTAAGTGGCTCTTTGCTATTCATAGCGTGCTATGAAGGCAAGTTAATCGTCGTGGTCGCCATGGTCGCCGTGGTGTTTCCAGTGTCCGCGGCCGCGTTCGCCGCGCCAGTCGCGACGTTCGTAATGGCCGTCGCGATAGTAGCGAGGAGCGTAACCATATACCGGCGTATAAACGCGCTCGGGCACCACTACGACTCTGGGGGGTTCTACATAACTTACCGGTGGATAGTATTCGGGCACTCCATATACCAAACCTGGAATACCTATGGAAATGCCTACATCCACGCGAGCCATGGCAGCGCTTGATCCGAGTAGAGCCAAGGTTGCGGCACCTGCCAGTAGTAGTCGTTTCATATTTTGCTCCTGCACTTTTAACGCGATGCCCCATTGTCGGCCAAATGGAGGGGGGCAACGTAAGCGAGCGGCCTAATACGCGTCGAAACGCAACTGTTTCGGCCGCTTTCGCAGGCGCTATAACATTTGTTTACATTTGTGTGGCGTGGAGGCCACCGTATTTTGGGTGACCTCAAAGTTACAGGAGTGCGTACTTTCAGTTGCGAGCTACTGAATAGGGGTATCCATAACCGTCAGTGTCAGCTTGGTTAGTTTGGATGCCTTGTCGTACTCCATTGCCGCCGTCCGGCTAGCTATCAGTTTTTGCCGATGACTGGTGAATGTATAGCTATAAAACTGTTGCGAGGCGCCGTCGGAACTGTTCGTCGTGGTTTGCGGCTCACCTAGCGCTTGAATAATGGCCGCCTTATCCGTCCCGATAGGGAACATTCTTGTCAAACTTTCCTGAGTGGCCGTTGCTAACTGTACCGTTCCGGCTTGTTTGTCTGCGAGGGCATTGCCGGGCTGGGTGGCAATCGTCTCGAATATCGCGTTGCAGCCGGTTAGGGCGATACATGCGCATAGTGCACTGATCGTTGTCCGCAGTTTCATTTGTATGTCCAATATGTTGCTGAAAGTTCCGGCCCTTCTCAAGCTAATGGGAAGGGCCGTTTAATTACCACGTACTTTTCGAGGTGCTGAAATCCACCCTGGTCAACAAATTGGCCTTGTCATATTGCATAACAACGGTCTGCGACTGGACCACCTTGCGCTGGTAGCTGGTGAAGGAGTACGTGTACACCTGTGACGATGTCCCATTCGAGCTTGTCGACGAAGACATAGGGGTGCCCAGCTGTTGCATGACGACGGCTTTCGATGTCCCTTTGGGGAACATGGTGTTTACACTCTCTTCCGTTGCGGACGCTAAAAGCGGCGAACCGGTACCCTTGTCCGCCAAAGCGCCGCCTGGCGCGTACATATTGGCTTCGCTGTAACCCGAATAGAATGGGATGCAGCCGCTCAATGTGGTGCTTGCCAGGATAATCGCTGCCGATATTTTCAGTTTCATTTTGTCCCCTTTTGGTTAATTTGCAAAAATATATCAGCAAAACGTTCAGATTTATGTAAGTTTTATGGGATTGATTCATGTCGTCGCGGAATAACCACATGAATAAAATAGGTATGGTGTTTTTCGACCTTTTCGTGCAGTACTGGATCGCGCTTGTTTTCAACGGTCCGGAAGCGTGGACGATGGTAGCCACAAGGGCCGCCGCTACAAAAAAATAGCAGCCACAAGGGCTGCTGCTACAAAAAAAGCCGCGAGGGCTGCTGCTACGAAAACCTACCCGTGAATCATGTAGCGGCACCCCTTGTGGGTGCCATAACCCCACGCCTTCTGCAAATCGGCAATGCATCGCAAGCGCAAAAAAAGGCCGTGCATGCACGGCCTTGCTCAAAGTTCGGATTAAACGCTAAGCAGCGGGGTCCGAATTGCTCATCTACTTGCTCAAACTTGTCAGAGCCTCTTAGCGGCGATAATCGTGACCATGGCCGCGATGGTTCTTCCAGTGGCCACGGCCGTGGCCGCGACGATATCCACGGTACTCGACAAAGCCCTCACGGTAGTAGCGTGGGCCATAACCATATACAGGTACTGGTGCGTAGATCGGCCCCGGCACCACAACCACCGGCGGTGGGGCGACATAGACTGGCGGATAGTAAGCGGGCCCGCCGAACACAACCCCGGGGACTCCGATGGAAATCCCGACATCGACGCGAGCCATGGCCGCGCTGGAACCGAGTAAAGCCACGGCTGCGATACCTGCCAATAACAGTCGTTTCATATTCACACCTGCTCGTTTAAGTTAGTGAAGCCATTGTCGGCTATTTTTCAGGTGCAAACGTAAGCTGGGTTGTCCAATACGCATCAAAAAGCAACTTTTCGGTTCTTTCAGGCGTATTTGTTACATCCGTTTGCGCCTGCTGCTTTTTATGCCGTCGGTTCCGCGCCACACAGCGCCCCTGTGCTAACCACAATCGTCGCCCGAATGGCTACTGGATGATGACACTGCGTAGGGGGCGACCCTTGTGGTCGCCCGTTTGCGCCATTCCATTCTAGTGGCAATCGACGATCTCAACGTTCCGAGGCTCATCTCGGATCCATGACAGCAAGCTGGCAGGTTAAAGTACGAGGTAATGTGCAAGGAATAAAAAGCCCAATGGCTAAAAATCGATATTAAAGGAAATAAAAATGCTCAAAAATAAACGCGGTGCTGTGACCCTTGTCGCGATGGGACTTCTCGCTTTAACCCTGTCCGGTTGCCAAAAACACGAAGGTCCGGCAGAAAAAGCCGGCAAGGAAATTGACAACGCAATAAGTCAGGCCGGCCAGCAAATTCAAAAAGTGGGTGACAATATCCAGGGTGCAGCAAAAGATGCTCAAAAGTAAAACATCGATATCACGGTATGCTGTGGCATCAATATCGCATCTCGTAGGGGCGATTACAAGGGTCGGCTACAGTTCCGCAAGCGCCTTCAGCGTCGCATTCACCCGCCATGTCGGGCTGCCGCCAACGCGTTATACGCAGGAGCAGATGGAATCGCAACGCCTGTAGGGGGAACTCCGTTCGGCCCATGTCAACGGCCGGGGCGGACGCGGAATCGAAACACCCGTGGGGGCGACCCTTGTGGTCGCCCGCGCCGCTACGTGTTTCCTCAGTTGGAATGAAGTGGTAAAAAAGAAGGTAGGCGGCGAAGCCAAGGGCACGCTACCTGGTCACGCGGCCGCTTTTTTACGCTGCGCCTGCTTGAGCATGACGGCTGCGGGTCGTAGGAGAACCTCCAACTTCTCTACTGAAAGGCTAACACAATGACTACCGGAACCGTTCATCTCCACCGCGTCTTGCGCGCAACCCCCGAACGCGTCTATCGCGCCTTCCTCGAGCCCGATGCGATAGCGAAGTGGCTTCCGCCCTACGGGTTCACTTGCGAGGTCCACCATATGGATGCCAAAGTGGGTGGTACTTACAGGATGTCCTTTCGTAATTTCAGCACGGGCAACGGCCACTCGTTCGCCGGAGAGTATCTTGAACTGGTGCCGTTCGAGAAGATCCGTTACTCGGACCAATTCGACGACCCCAACCTGCCTGGCCAGATGCACGCCACCATTTCATTGCGGCAGGTGTCCTGCGGGGTCGAGCTCACCATCGTGCAGGAAGGCGTGCCCGAGGTCATTCCTGTGGAGATGTGCTACCTGGGCTGGCAGGAGTCGCTTGTTCAACTGGCAAAGCTGGTGGAGCCCGAAATTCCTGACTGACCGCGCGGCTTGAGTGCACGTGTCTGTTCCAACCGAGGAGAGCCAAGATGGTCAGCAAGAACACGATTTGCCTCTGGTACGACGGCACCGCGTTGGACGCCGCGAAGTTCTACGCGGAAACGTTCCCGGACAGCGCGGTGGGGGCGGTCCATCGTGCGCCTGGCGACTATCCCGCGGGCAAGCAGGGTGATGTCTTGACGGTCGAGTTCACAGTGATGGGCATCCCTTGTCTCGGCCTGAATGGGGGGCCGGGGTTCAAGCACAACGAGGCATTCTCGTTCCAGGTAGCGACCGACGACCAAGCCGAAACGGACCGCCTATGGAACGCGATTGTCGGAAACGGCGGCCAGGAAAGCGCATGCGGTTGGTGCAAGGACAAATGGGGGCTGTCGTGGCAGATCACGCCACGCACCCTGGTGGCCGCGATCACCGATCCTGATCGGGCCGCGGCCAAGCGCGCGTTCGAAGCCATGATGGGGATGGGAAAGATCGACATCGCTGCGATCGAAGCGGCGCGACGCGGCTGATGCTCCCGGTGTTGGGCCACCTCGCGGTATCCAAGTTGACGGGCGACCACAAGGGTCGCCCCTACGAGGTGTGTTCAAGAGGCTGGACTTCTTCGGCAATTAGTTTGGCCACTTTCGCCTCTGCTACTTTGAGGTCGTAGGCTTGCTGCAGGTTTAGCCACGACGTTGCATCTCCGCCGAAAAAAGCGGCCAGCCTCAGTGCAGTGTCGGGGGAGACGCCTCGGCGCTCGCGAACGATCTCGTTCATGCGAGTCGTCGGTACGTGCAGCATAGTAGACAGAGCATTGACGCTCATATTTAGCGGGGTGAGGTATTCCTCTCGCAGGATTTCGCCCGGGTGAATCGGGCGCATGCCATTTTTGGACATAATAGGCTCCATTTCAGTGGTAATCGACGATCTCAACATTCCAGGGCCCTTCCTCGGTCCAGATGAAGCAGATGCGCCATTGATTGTTGATGCGAATACTGTGCTGTCCAGCTCGGCTTCCCTTGAGTGCTTCCAGCCGATTGCCGGGTGGCGAGCGCAGAAAACCGAGCGTATTCGCACTGTCGAGCATCTGTAGCTTACGTTCGGCGACCCCCTTGAAATTCGCAAACCGAGTGGTGCGGCGTCCCTCGTAAAGGGCTTGGGTCTCGGGGCATCGGAAACCTTTGATCATGTGTAAAGTCTATAACGCTTAACGTTAAACGTCAAATTCTATTTATTGGAGTCTTTGCAGCGGAAGTTATATCGAAGGGTCGCCCCTACGTTTGCCGACATACCGCTAGCACGAGTTGCCGCAGCCAACGATGAACGGGGTCGACCTCTAAACGAGGATGCCACATTTGCGACACCGTGATTTTTTCGGTCGCCACAGGCAGCTCGAAAGCATAGGTAGTGACGGACAAGGGCGATTGCTGATGTTCAGGCTGACTGCCCAGAAACGACGCGGGCACGAGTGCGATCAAATCGGAGGCTCGAGCCACGACCAGCGCGGCGGTGAAGCTGGGAACCATGGCGACGATCGTTCTTTCTAACCCCAAAGCAGCCAGCGCCTCATCGACCGGTCCATTGCTGCGCCCGTGGCGCGAAGCCACAACGTGGCCGAACGAGACATACCGTTCGGCTGTGACCTCGAGCTCCAATTCGAGTGGATGGCCTTTTCTGACAACACCGAGAAAGCGATCCCGGAAGAGAGCCTGCACGCGGACTTCCGGCCCCATTTCGCCTAAGACACCGATCTCGAGGTCGGCTGAACCCTCTCGCAAATACGCGGCCGTCTTCTCGGTCTTGGGTGCGAAGCGCAAGCGCACGAGCGGCGCGATCGCCGTCGCCGCAGTGATAAGAGTAGCGCCGAAGGCCTCCACAAAGCCGTCGTTGGCGCGGATGGTAAAGGTTCGCTGCAACGTCGGGAAATCCGGCTCTGTCGTTGAAGGGCGAAGTAGGGCACGCGCCTCGTGAATCGCATTTTGAATACGCGGGCGAAGTGCCTCCGCATGGGGTGTCAACACCATGCGGCGCCCCGCGCGAACCAGTAATGGGTCGCCGGTCGTCTCGCGCAGCCGGGTCAATGTTCGACTCATTGCCGAGGCGCTCAATCCCAGCCGGCGCGCAGCGCCAACCACGCTGCCCGCAGCGAGCAATACGTCGAGTGCAACGAGTAGGTTCAAATCGGGTTCGGGCATGTCGTCCGATCGTAGCACTAACCGTCGTGGCATGGCGTTTGATGCATGTTATAAGTGCAATCGTTGCGCCTTCCGCCATATGTGCCGCATCGATATACTTTCCAGGCTGATTCACGACTGAGCGCGTGGTGCGTCAATGCCACGTTCAATCAGCTTCACTCACAGGGAGCTATCAATGCAAAACTCATCTCCGCAGAAAACCGTCCTCCTCATCGGTGCATCTCGTGGCCTCGGCTTCGCAATGGTCGAGGAATTTCTCAAGCGTGGCTGGCGAGTCATCGCCACCGGGAGGGATGGCTCTACAGAAAAGCTTCGTCAACTCGCGAAAACTTCGCACGGAGCGCTTGAAGTGGAAACAGTCGACATCACGATTCCGGAGCAGGTCGCCGCACTACGCAGCCGTCTTGAGGCTCGGCGACTGGATGTACTTTTCGTGAATGCAGGTGTCAAAAACGACGATCGTGAAACGATCGCGGATGTCTCGACCGAGGAATTTGTGCGCGTAATGGTGACGAACTCGTTGAGTCCACTGCGAGTCATCGAGGCGCTTCAGGATCTCGTGCAGCCGACCGGAACGATTGGCGTCATGTCGTCCGGGCAGGGCAGCGTGGCAAACAACGATAACGGCAACCATGAGGTCTATCGGGGCAGTAAGGCCGCGCTCAACATGTTCATGCGCAGCTTTGCTGCGCGCCACCGAGACGACGCGAAAACCTTGTTGCTGATGGCGCCTGGATGGGTGCGGACGGACATGGGCGGTCCGCAAGCGCGTCTAAGCATCGAAGAAAGCATCCCGAACTTGCTGAACACGATCGAGGCTTACGAAGGTCGTTCCGGATTGCATTACCTGGACTATCTGGGGAGAGTCGTTCCTTGGTGAAAGGGCATTCCCACGACAAAAAACCCGCGAAGCCTTTGGCCGTGCGGGTTTATGCGGATAACTGGCGGACAGGGTGAGATTCGAACTCACGGTACGCCTAAACGTACACTGGATTTCGAGTCCAGCGCATTCGACCACTCTGCCACCTGTCCGGGTGGGTCGATAAAGCAAGTCCGCTATTCTAGCAAGTAAATTAAAAACCTGCTCACGCGCAAGTGGCCGTCCGTGCGCTGGCGCGTACGCGTTACAGCGTTACACTAATGCGGCAGAAATGAATCGATTTTGGACGATATTGACGAGAAAAGGAACGTTATGCTTACAGGTAAACATGCCGTAGTGACGGGTTCGACAAGTGGTATTGGTCTGGCGATTGCGCGCGAGCTTGCGGCCAATGGTGCCGATGTGGTGATCAATGGCTTTGGCGATGCGGCCGCGATTGAAAAAGAGCGCGCCGGGCTGGAGCACGATTTCAAGGTGAAGGCGTATTACATCAATGCGGATTTGTCCAAGGCCGCCGACACGCGCGAGTTCATCAACAAAGCGGTGAAAGCCCTGGGCAGCATCGATATTCTGGTGAATAACGCGGGCATCCAGCATACCGATCTGATCGAGGATTTTCCGGTTGAGCGCTGGGACGCGATTATCGGCTTGAATCTCTCGGCCGTATTTCATGGCACGGCAGCGGCATTGCCGTATATGAAGAAGCAAGGCTGGGGGCGCATTATCAATATTGCGTCGGCCCATGGCCTGGTGGGGTCGGCCAATAAATCGGCCTACGTGGCGGCCAAGCATGGCGTGGTGGGCTTGACGAAGGTGACCGCGTTGGAAAATGCGGGCAATGGCGTGACCTGCAATGCGATCTGCCCGGGCTGGGTGCGCACGCCCCTGGTGGAAAAGCAGATCCAGGCGTTGGCCAAGAGCAAGGGTATTGAGGCCGAGGTCGCGGCGAAAGAGCTGTTGACCGAAAAGCAGCCGTCTCTGCAGTTCGTCACACCCAAGCAGTTGGGGGGCGCGGCGGTGTTTCTGGCGTCGGACGCGGCGGAACAAATGACCGGCACGACCATGTCGCTGGATGGTGGATGGACGGCGCGGTAGGAGTGTGCTTGTAGCGGCACCCCTTGTGGGTGCCACATCTAACAGGAAAAAAAATGCTGCTGGTATTGTCTCCCGCTAAAAAACTGGATGTTGATTCAACCGTTCGCACGACGCTGCATTCCCAGCCCTTGTTTATCGAGCAGGCGGCTGGCCTGATCAAGATACTGAAGAAAAAATCAGCCACGCAGGTGGCGGCGCTCATGAGCTTGAGCGATAAGCTGGCGCAGTTGAATGTGGAGCGCTATGCGCATTGGCAGCCGCACTTTACGCAGGCCAATTCCAGGCAGGCGGCGCTGATGTTCAATGGCGATGTGTATGGGGGGCTGGATGCGGCAACCCTGTCGGACAAGCAACTGGATTGGGCGCAGGATCATGTGGCGATACTGAGCGGCTTGTATGGCGTGTTGCGCCCGCTTGATCTAATGCAGCCTTATCGTCTGGAAATGGGTACGCGGCTTGCTACCAGACAAGGCGAAACGCTGTACGACTATTGGGGGAGTTCGATTGCCCAATACCTGAATACGCGCATGGCCGAGCAGGGCGAAACGGTGTTGTTGAATTTGGCGTCGGAAGAATATTTCAAAGCGGTCGACCGCAAGGCGCTGACCGTGGAGGTGGTGCAGTGCGTGTTTCAGGATTACAAGAACGGCGCCTGGAAGGTGATCAGCTTTCATGCAAAAAGGGCACGGGGGCTAATGGCGCGGTATGTGATCGAGAAACGGATTAAAAAGCCGTCGGCGTTGCAGGCGTTTGCCAGCGAGGGGTACGCGTATGCGGCGGAGGTTTCCACGCCGGATAAGTTAGTGTTCCGGCGGGTGTAGCGGCAGCCCTTGTGGCTGCCATCGGCGCAGTAACGTGCATTCCGTTTAGCAACAATGGCACCCACAAGGGGTGCCGCTACATGATTCACGGCCGCGTTTCATGATTCACGGCCGCGTTTCATAATTCACGGTCACGTTTTCGCTGGCACGGCGCGCACATTCTCCAACCCGCGCATTTCCTTGCGGATCAGCTGGGCGGCCTTGGCCATTTGTTTCAGCGGATAGGCGAGGGTGGCCAACTCGCCTTCGGTCTCGATCGAGGCGGGTGGCGTCGCATCCTGGTCCGACAATAGCTGCGAAATGGCGTCGAGCATTTTCTGCACGCCGTCGGGCACGACGGGCAGGGTGGCCAGGATGGGGACGGCGGCGCTGATCTGCGAGGCCAGTACGTGGTTCTGGATCAGCAGGTTGTTCAGTTCCGGCACGTCTTTCTGGTGCGATACGGGTTCGCCCATCATGCGATAGAACGCTGCGGCAAAATTGCCAAAGGTGATGTGCACATTTTTACGCGCCAGGCGCAGGGCGAAATCGGCCTCTTCCAGTTCGGCGTCCTGTTTGGCCTGTGGTGCGGCGGGCAGCAGTCCTTGGCCAAGTTGGGTGCGGCGCAGCGCGGCGTAGTGCAGGCCGGACTTCAGGAATTCCTGGTTGGCGGCTTTGGCCGCGCGCGCCAGCGGATCCATATAGCTGCGTTCCCACCACGGCAGGATATAGCTGCAAAGCAGGGCCAGGCCGCAGCCGATCACCGTGTCGACCGCGCGCTCGCCGATGACGAAATTGGTGCCTGGAGATAAGAAATGAAAAGCCAGCAGCACGAACAGGGTGTTGAAAATGGCTGATACCGTGTAGTTCAATTGGACCAGGCTGCTGCCCAGCACGTAGGCGACGACCAGCACGGCGAAGTAGATGCCTAGGTTGTGAGTCAGGTTGAACAGCACAAAGGCCAGGGCGCAGCCGATCAGGGTTCCGGTCAGGCGCCAGCCGTTGCGTTGCCGGGTCAGGGCAAAGCCCGGTTTCATGACGATAAGAATGGTCAGGATAATCCAATAGCTGTGTCCTGCCAGGGTGACGGTCATGCCCTCTTGCGTCATGAATAGCCCTAGCACGGCGGTCAGGCCCATGCCGGCAATCACCGCAATCGCCACCCGCAAGGCGTAGCGGAAGTGGGGAGAGCTCAGGCGAAAATTGCTGGTCAACATGCCAAAGCGCAATTCCTGGCGCGATAGGAAGGGCAGCAGGGATTTGTTCAGGCGCAGGTTGACCGAGGCTTCGGTCGTACCGCGCTGTGTTTGTTCGGCCATGCGATCGATGCTTTTTGCCGCATTGCGCAGGCGGCGCAGCACTTGCACCAAAAGGGCGTAGACCTCGGGTTCATGGGTGTCCAGGCCCTGGCGGCGGAAATGCTCCAGTTCGTACTCGATGGCCCGCAGTTCGGCCTTGACGCTGCTGCGTTCCTTCACTTGCTTGTTGCGCGCGATGTTAAGTGCGACGCGGCCGATGCTGATCGACAGCTTGTACAGGGCATCGCGGCAGAACAGCATAATGTCGCTATCGGGCAGGCGCTGGCGTAGCGTTGCATAGTCGGTATGAGTGGCGACCAGATTGTCGAGCAGGTCGATCATATCCACGAAGATATTCAGCAGCGTCACCCGATGATGGTCGCCGCGGCCATGTCCTTTGGGCAATTCGCGCAACACCATGTCGCGCGCTGCCTGATGTTTGTCGGTCATGTCGGCCTGGGTGCGGATCAGTTGCCGGTAGTTGGCATCGAGGTCGGTGGCGACATCGTAGAACCGCGATCGCGCCGCCATGTAGTCGGCCGTGGCAAAGAGCGCTACGGAAAGTGCTTGCTGCTCGATGCGATACCAGAGCACGCTGCTCAGGCAGAAGCTGAAAATAAAATAGAACACGCCGCCCAGCATGGAGTACAGGGTGTGGCCCAACACCTGCTGAGGCTGCAGCGGCGTGTGCATGGTGAGCGTCATGAGCAGCAGGCATGCGAACCCGATCAGGCCGCCACGTTTGCCGAACACTGTGAGTATTGAAAGAGCGAAACACAGTAGAGGGACGATGAGCCAGATCAGCAGCGGGTTCAACGAGGCCATGCCGGTAATGGCAACGGTCAGGGACCCCAGCACGATGCCGCCCAGCATTTCGTTGGTCCGGTAGCGCCGGGGACCGCCGGGCTGATCGATGATGGCCACGCACAAGGCGCCCAGCGCCGCAGTCATGCCGATGTCGTAACGATTGAACAGGCCTCCCATCAGTATCGCCGGCAGCAGCACGCCGATGGCCTGGCGCAGGCCGCCAAAAAAATAATGGCTGTAAAAGAAACGCTGCAGCTGCGGGATACGTAGCGCCATGCAAAGTCCGACACAAGGAAGTTATGCGAAGTATAGAGGCAGACGGCGCTGGATCCTTCTATTTCTCGCATGGCGCGGGGCCGATCTATAAACCCGGGCGATTTGATTCTGATGCTGCAACGCGGTAAAGTATCCGTCCGGCTCGTCCATCTATCCAGGGCGGGTTGTCAAGGGCTACGTCGTCCGGGTTATCCGCCCGGTTTTTTGCGCCTGCATTTATTGGCTGTTGGCCGCGCCACAAGCGTGTGTTGCCAAAGCATCCGTTTCTACCTCCCGCGTTCATGATGAACGCTCGTACTGCGTTTCGATGAGTGCGTGTCGGGACGGCAAGGTGTCTGGGTGGCATGGCTCCGTGAGCCATAAAGCGCCGGATTATGTTGCCGCAACCGGCTCAAGCTCAGGCCTAATCTGGCCAATCGGGATATCAGTGCCGGTTATGAAAGGAATACAACATGGAACTCAATGGCGCCGATATCGTCGTGCGTTGTCTGGCCGAAGAAGGTGTTGACCACGTGTTTGGTTACCCCGGTGGTGCGGTCCTGTACATCTACGATGCCATTTACAAACAAGACAAATTTCAGCATATTCTGGTGCGTCACGAGCAAGCGGCCGTGCATGCGGCCGATGCCTATTCGCGTTCTTCGAACAAGATTGGCGTTGCCCTGGTGACCAGCGGCCCGGGCGTGACCAATGCCATAACGGGCATTGCCACCGCCTATATGGACTCCATCCCGATGGTGATCATCAGCGGCCAGGTGCCCAGTTACGCCATAGGCGAGGATGCCTTCCAGGAATGCGACACCGTGGGCATTACGCGGCCCTGCGTCAAGCACAATTTTTTGGTGCGCGACGTGAAAGACCTGGCCGAAACCATGCGCCGCGCGTTTTACATCGCCAGAACCGGCCGGCCGGGCCCCGTGCTGGTCGATATCCCTAAAGACATTACCGTAGCGAGCTGCAAATACACGCCGCCACGCGGCGAAATGCATATGCGTTCTTACGCTCCGGTAACCAAAGGGCATCAGGGGCAAATCAAGAAAGCGGTGCAGATGTTGTTGGCGGCCGAGCGCCCCATGGTGTATTCGGGCGGCGGCGTCGTGCTCTCCGATGCAGCGCCCGAATTGCGCCGGATCGTGGAGTTGCTGGGTGCCCCGTGCACCAATACCCTTATGGGTCTGGGGGCGTTTCCGGCCAGCGATGACAAGTTCATGGGCATGCCCGGCATGCATGGCACCTACGAAGCCAATATGGCCATGCAGCATTGCGACGTGTTGCTGGCCGTTGGCGCGCGGTTCGATGACCGGGTCATCGGCAACCCCAAGAATTTCGCCCAGAATCCGCGCAAGATCATACATATCGATATCGACCCGTCGTCCATCTCCAAGCGTGTGCGCGTCGACGTGCCTATTGTGGGCAACGTGAAAGACGTGTTGCAAGACCTGTATGTTCTTTATGAACAGGCCAGTGCGGACACTCCTCCCAATAAACCGGCCCTGGCCAAATGGTGGCAGCAAATCACCACCTGGCGCGGTCGCGAGTGTCTTAAGTATGAGGGGTCTGACACCATCATCAAGCCGCAATATGTGGTTGAAAAATTGTGGGAAGTCACGGGCGGACAAGCGTTTGTGACCTCGGATGTGGGGCAGCATCAGATGTGGGCCGCGCAATATTACCGGTTCGATGAGCCAAGGCGCTGGATCAATTCGGGCGGGCTGGGCACCATGGGAGTAGGGTTGCCCTACGCCATGGGCGTGCAGATGGCGAATCCGGGCAGCGATGTGGCGGTGATTACCGGCGAAGGCTCGATTCAGATGAATATCCAGGAGCTTTCCACCTGCAAGCAGTATCACCTGACGCCCAAGGTGCTGTGCCTGAACAACCGTTACCTGGGCATGGTGCGGCAATGGCAGCAAATCGATTATGGCTCGCGTTATTCAGAGTCCTACGTCGATGCCTTGCCGGATTTCGTCAAGCTGGTTGAAAGCTATGGTCACGTGGGCATGCGCATCGATAAGCCGGCCGATGTGGAGCCCGCAATACGCGAGGCCTTTACCAAATACAAGGATAGACTGGTGTTTATGGATTTCATTACCGACCAGACCGAAAACGTATGGCCGATGGTGAAGTCGGGCCGTGGCCTGACCGAGATGCTGCTCGGCTCAGAAGACCTGTAAGGAGAGAAAATAATGAAACACGTCATTTCTATCCTTCTGGAAAACGAGCCTGGTGCCCTGTCGCGTGTGGTGGGGCTGTTTTCGGCGCGCGGCTACAACATTGAAACCTTGACGGTGGCCCCTACCGAAGATTCCACGCTGTCGCGCATGACGATCGTGACCGAGGGTTCGGACGAAGTCGTCGAGCAGATCACCAAGCATCTGAATCGCCTGGTGGATGTGGTCAAGGTGGTGGATCTGTCCGAAGGACCGCACATCGAGCGCGAGCTGATGCTGATCAAGGTCCGGGCGGTAGGCAAGGAACGCGAAGAGATGAAACGCATGGCGGATATCTTTCGCGGCCGTATCATCGATGTGACCGACAAGGTCTACACCATTGAATTGACGGGGGTGCAAGAAAAAATCGAAGCCTTTATCGGCGCCCTGGATCGCAGCGCGATTCTGGAAACCGTGCGCACCGGAGTTTCGGGCATAGGCCGCGGAGAACGTGTCCTCAAGCTATAAAGCATATAAAGCAGCAACTGTCTGTGGGCAGCAACCATTTTTTGAATTAGAAGCAACAACAATTTCTTAAATCCTGGAGTTTTATAAATGAAAGTTTTTTACGACAAAGATTGTGACCTGTCCTTGATCAAAGGCAAGAAAGTCGCCATCATCGGTTACGGCTCACAAGGCCATGCACATGCGCTGAATTTGCATGAGTCGGGCGTGAATGTAGTCGTAGGTTTGCGCAAGGACGGGGTATCGTGGAGCAAGGCCGTCAATGCCGGCCTGGCTGTTCAGGAAGTGGATCAGGCTGTCAAAGGCGCCGATCTGGTCATGATGCTGTTGCCCGACGAGCACATTGCCGAGGTCTATCGCAATCACGTTGCCGCCAACATCAAGGCGGGCGCTGCGCTGGCCTTTGCACATGGATTTAACGTTCATTACGGCCAGGTCATCCCGCGCAACGATATCGACGTCATCATGATCGCGCCCAAGGCGCCGGGTCACACCGTGCGCAGTACCTATCGCCAGGGCGGCGGGGTGCCGTCGCTGGTTGCCGTGCATCAGGACAAATCCGGCGCCGCCCGCGATGTGGCCTTGTCGTATGCCTGCGCCATCGGCAGTGGCCGCGCGGGCGTCATCGAAACCAATTTCCGCGAAGAAACCGAAACCGATTTGTTCGGCGAACAAGCGGTGTTGTGCGGCGGTACGGTGGAACTGATCAAGGCCGGTTTCGAAACCCTGGTTGAAGCCGGCTATGCGCCGGAAATGGCTTATTTCGAGTGCCTGCACGAGCTCAAGCTGATTGTCGATCTGATCTATGAAGGCGGCATTGCCAACATGAACTACTCGATTTCGAATAACGCCGAATACGGCGAATACGAAACGGGTCCGAAGATCGTCAACGCCGAGACCCGCAAGGCCATGCGCCGCGCCCTGGACGATATTCAATCGGGCGCCTATGCCAAGAACTTCATCCTGGAAAATGCCGCCGGTGCGCCAACGCTCCTGTCGCGCCGCCGGATCAACGCCGAGTCGCAAATCGAGCAGGTGGGCGGCAAATTGCGCGCCATGATGCCCTGGATCGCAGCGAACAAATTGGTTGATCAAACCAAGAACTAAGCTGCCGAAGCGGCCGCTAAAAAAACGTACTGGTCGCTAATGTAGTGGCAGCCCTTGTGGCTGCCATTTTTTTTCTAGCGCGGAAATGGCACCCACAAGGGGTGCCGCTACAAATTCACGGGCACGTCTTCATGGCGTCACCCACTGGTTCGTCTAATTCGGTTATTCTTCTCCCTACGATGAATAAACCCGCTTACCCGCACCCTGTTATTGCACGTGAAGGCTGGCCGTATTTGGCCGCTATGGTGCTCATTTCCATCCTCTCCACCTTCTGGTCACCCTGGGGCTCGCTGCCTTTGTGGCTGATAACGCTGTTTGTGTTGCAGTTTTTCCGCGACCCGGCCCGAGTGGCTCCCGATGGCGAGCATAATGTGCTGTCGCCCGCCGACGGGCGTGTGGTGTCGGTCGAAGAAACCAAAGACCCGTACGCGCAACGCGACGCACTGAAAATCAGTGTCTTCATGAATGTATTCAACGTCCATTCGAACCGCGCGCCGGTCGCGGGCGAGGTCGTATCCATAGATTATTTTGCCGGGCAGTTTTTCAATGCGGCGCTCGATAAAGCGTCCACTCAAAACGAACGCAACGCTACGGTGCTGCGCACCGGGCGCGGCCATGTGGTCACCTGTGTGCAGGTCGCCGGCCTGATTGCCAAGCGCATCCTGTGCTATATCAAGCCGGGTGATAAAGTGTATGGTGGACAGCGCTATGGCTTTATCCGTTTCGGATCGCGCGTAGATGTATATTTGCCGCTGGGCTCACGGCCCCGGGTGTCAATAGGCGACAAGGTGCACGCCACCAGCACGGTGCTGGCCGAGCTGCCTGCGGCCAACCAAGAGTAAATCAATGCCTAATTTTCCGCTTGACGAACGTACGCGTAGGCGCAGCATTTATTTGCTGCCTAACGCGTTTACGACAGCTAATTTGTTTTCCGGCTTCTATGCTGTTGTACAGGCCATGAACGGGAGCTTCGAAATTGCGGCCATCGCGATTTTTGCGGCGATGGTGTTCGATGGCATGGATGGGCGCGTGGCGCGGTTGACCAATACTCAATCCGCTTTTGGCGAACAATACGACTCGCTGTCGGATATGGCCTCGTTCGGTATTGCGCCGGCCTTGGTTATTTACGAATGGATGTTGCACGACCTGGGGCGATGGGGCTGGCTGGCCGCGTTCATCTACGTGGTAGGGGCAGCCTTGCGCCTGGCGCGTTTCAACGCCAATATCGGTATTGTCGACAAGCGTTTCTTCCAGGGCTTGCCCAGTCCGGCGGCGGCGGCCCTGGTGGCCGGCTTCGTGTGGTTGGCGGTCGATAATAAATTCATGCTGCAAAACAGCACCATCGCCTGGCTGGCCTTCGTGATCACGGTGTATGCGGGCGTTGCCATGGTGACCAATGCGCCGTTCTATAGCGGGAAATCGTTCGCTCTGGGGCGCAGCGTGCCGTTCTGGGTGATTTTACTGCTGGTGGCCGTATTCGTTTTTGTGTCCAGCGACCCTCCGGTCGTATTGTTCGGCCTGTTTGTGGTGTATGGCGTGTCGGGCTGGATCACCATGTTCTGGCGCTGGCGCCGAGCGCGCAAGCTGCGAAGCCGCCTGCGCCATGGCCCGGATGGGTTGGCCGATAGCGATGTCGGTAAGCCGGAATAGCGATACATCGTTCCGTCAAAAAATGCCACCCACTAGGGGTGGCGCTACCTTATTCGCGGCCACACTCTTGTAGCGGCACCCCTTGTGGGTGCCACTTTCGCAGATTCAACGGTATCTCCCCAATATCCCGGCCGGTATGGGCGTGTGTGAAAATTACAGGGGAGTGTCATGTACTTCGTACATGGGGTCGGGACCGGGATGAAAGCGGGTTACATGCGATCCGTCGTGGCCGAAATACACATACATTAGCGAATTCCAGGCGCCGTTCTCTCGATATCGATAGCTCCAGACGTGCTGGCTGACCGAGGGCATGCCGACACTATCGATAATGGCCGGCGGCCCGAATTCGCAGCGCACCTGGTCTTGGGTCCAGGTTCCTTTGGCGAGAATCCGGAAATGCTCATTGGTGAGCAGGGGCGTGACGCGGCCGATCTGGCCTGCGCTATCGACGTGCGTACCCCAGGCATACTGTCCCATGGGTTGTTGGGTCCAGATCAGATGCCGGCCCCCGGCTTGGTCCGGGCACGAAAAGTTGGGCTGGCCGAATTGTGCTTCTACCTGGGCAAGCGATGTGCCTGCCGGGATGTTGTTCATGTTGGCGCAGGCGGCCAGTGCACCCAGCGCCGCCACGGCCAGGCCCACGCGCACCAAGCGGGCCGTTGCGGATAAATAAACCATGTTCGAAGCCATGATGGGAACTCCTGTCTGTACAACGAAATCATTATCGCTCATTCGATGGCCTGCAGAATAAGGGATTCTGGAATTGGAATGGTCCGGCAACCGGCACCCACAAGGGGTGCCGCTACAAACCGCCGTTCAGCTAATGCCGAGGCAATCCGCTATAATGCACAGGCTTCGAGTTTATGGCGCAGTTGCGCCGCCGGCTTTGAGGCCTATTCATATTCAACCGTCACGTCAGGGCACCTCGGCTCTGACGCTTGTTAAAGAGGCTTAATAATGTCTGTTGCTGACATCAAAAAATCCGATATCGTTACGCAATACCAACGTGCTCAAGGCGATACCGGTTCTCCAGAAGTGCAAGTGGCGCTGCTTACGGCCCGTATCAATGAATTAACCGGCCACTTCAAGACCCACCTGAAAGATCACCACTCGCGTCGTGGCCTGCTGCGCATGGTCAGCCGCCGCCGCAAATTGCTCGATTACCTCAAAGGCCGCAACCCTGATTCGTATCGTTCCCTGATCGAAAAGCTCGGTCTGCGCAAGTGATACTCGGGGCTGGCTCCCCACGATGCAACCGTGGACACGGCGATAGCGATTCGCGGTGGCCACGGTTTTTTTATTGCAAGGATATTCCGCTATGTTTAATAAAGTGACGAAATCGTTTCAGTATGGCCAGCACACAGTGGTGCTTGAAACGGGCGAGATGGCTCGCCAGGCCTCCGGCGCAGTGCTGGTCTCAATTGAAGATACCGTTGTGCTGGCGACCGTGGTTGCAGCCAAGAAAGCCAAAGCCGGGCAGGACTTTTTTCCGCTGACTGTCGATTATGTCGAAAAAACCTATGCCGCCGGCCGTATTCCCGGCGGTTTTTTCAAACGTGAAGGCCGGCCTTCCGAAAAAGAAATACTTACCTCGCGCCTGATCGATCGGCCCTTGCGCCCCTTGTTTCCCGAAGGCTTCTACAACGAAGTTCAGGTCATTATCCATACGGTGTCGGTGAATCCCGAGATCGATCCCGACATCGCTGCCTTGATTGGCGCATCGGCCGCGCTGGCCATCTCGGGTATTCCGTTTGACGGCCCGATTGGCGCCGCACGGGTGGGTTATATCAACAATCAGTACGTGATCAACCCCACCGTTACGCAACTGAGCGAGTCGCAAATGAATCTGGTGGTGGCCGGCACCGAAGCGGCCGTGCTGATGGTGGAGTCCGAAGCGCAGCAGTTGTCCGAAGAAGTGATGCTGGGCGGCGTGGTGTTTGGCCACGAACAGATGCAAGCGGCGATCAATGCCATCCATGACCTGGTCAGCGAAGCAGGCAAGCCCGAGTGGGACTGGCAGGCCGCTCCTAAAAACGAAGCGCTGGTTGCCGCGGTTGCACAAGCCGCCGGGGGCGGGCTGCAAGCCGCTTATCAGGTTCGCGAAAAGCAAAGCCGCACTACGCAATTGCGCGACGTTTATTCCAAGGTCAAGGCCACGCTGCTTGAGGCCGCTACGGCCAAAGGCGAGCCCGCGCCCGATGGCGTCGAAGTCGACAATATGCTGTTCGACCTGGAAGCCAAAATCGTGCGCGGCCAGATCCTGGGTGGTGAGCCGCGCATTGACGGCCGCGACACCCGCACCGTGCGCCCCATCAGTATTCGCCTGGGGGTTCTCCCCCGCGCACATGGCAGCGCCTTGTTCACGCGCGGCGAAACGCAGGCTCTGGTGGTGGCCACTTTGGGCACCAAGCAGGACGAGCAGATTATTGATTCGATCATGGGCGAGCATCGCGACCGCTTCATGATGCACTACAACATGCCTCCGTTTGCAACCGGCGAGACAGGCCGCTTCGGCTCGCCCAAACGCCGCGAAATCGGCCATGGCCGCCTGGCCAAACGCGCTTTGATCGCCTTGCTGCCTGCAGCGGCCGACTTTCAGTACACGATACGCGTGGTGTCCGAAATTACCGAATCCAATGGTTCTTCATCCATGGCATCGGTGTGCGGCGGTTCGCTGGCCATGATGGACGCCGGCGTGCCGGTCAAGGACCACGTGGCCGGAGTGGCCATGGGCCTGATCAAGGAAGGCGGCAAGTTTGCGGTGTTGACCGACATTCTGGGCGATGAAGATCACCTGGGCGATATGGATTTCAAAGTGGCCGGCACGGTCAACGGTATTACCGCTTTGCAAATGGATATCAAAATCCAGGGCATCACCAAGGAAATCATGCAGGTGGCGCTGGCTCAGGCCCGCGAAGGCCGCTTGCATATTCTGGAAAAGATGAAGGCCGCGCTCGAAGGCTCGCGCACCGAGTTGTCCGAATTTGCGCCGCGCATGCTGACCGTCAAGATCAATCCCGACAAGATCCGCGACGTCATCGGCAAGGGCGGGGCGACGATTCGTGCGCTGACTGAAGAAACCGGTACACAAATCGATATCGGCGATGATGGCACCATTACCATCTCCAGCGCCGATCTGGATCGCGCCCGCGATGCCGAGCGCCGCATCAAAGAACTGACCGCCAACGTGGAAGTGGGTCAGGAATACGAAGGCCCGGTATTGCGCCTGCTGGATTTCGGCGCGATCGTTCAGGTTCTGCCCGGCCGCGACGGTTTGCTGCACATTTCCGAGATCGCCAACTATCGCATCGCCAATATCAACGATGTGTTGAAGGTGGGGCAGGTTGTGCGCATCAAGGTCATCGAGGCCGACGACAAGGGCCGCCTGCGCCTGTCCATAAAGGCTATCGGCGGCATCGAAGCCCAGGGCGGCCCGCAAGGTCCGGCTGCGTCCCCCGAGGCCGTGGCCTGATCGAGGCAGCTGGTCTTTGATTGAAAAACGGCATCTTCGGATGCCGTTTTTTTGTGAGAATATGGCGACCACAAGGGTCGCCGCTACAACGCTACCGGTATGTCGTTGTAGCGGCACCCCTTGTGGGTGCCATTTTGCTTTAATGCGCTGCAAGACCCGCCCGGAGTGATTCACGCGTGGCGAGTCAGCTCGAAATACTGGTGCACCCAACCGGAATCGAACCGGTACGATCAATGATCGAGAGATTTTAAGTCTCTTGCGTCTACCAATTCCGCCATGGGTGCGCGGGGCAGATTATGGCATAAAACGCTAATCGATCCAAAGGCGCATGGCACCCACCAGGGGTGCCGCTACAGAACCTGCCCGTCGCGTAGCGGCAGCCCTGGTGGGCGCCATACCGCAATTTGATAAAGCTATTCCCATGGCCGTTGTGGAAATGTCGAAGGGAATGGCAGATAGGCAGAGTCAGCGACTTGTTTTTTTATGGCGGAAGCGGTGAGATTCGAACTCACGGACGGGTTGCCCCGTCGCTGGTTTTCAAGACCAGTCCATTCAACCGCTCTGGCACGCTTCCGTATTGTCTGACTATGGTTTCCGCAAGGCCCGGCTGTCGCATGGACGCCGCCCTTCGGAAGGTCGCCAGTTTAGCCTATGTGCGGGGGTTTGTGGGGTCGCGGCCTTTTCTGCTATGGCCCGAGTCTGGGCGGGAGGGCCGGGCGTGGCCGACAATCTGGCTTCAAAAGCATAAAATCCCCCACGCAGGCGATAATGCGAAATTCGATAATGTATGCAAGGGAGCCGTTATGAAAGCTGTAGAAATTGTGCAACCTGGTGGCCCTGAGGTTCTGGTGCTGGCCGATCGGCCCATGCCTGAGCCCAAGGCCGGCGAGGTTTTGATCAAGGTATCCGCGGCCGGCATCAATCGTCCTGACGTTTTTCAGCGCAAAGGCAGCTATGCGCCGCCGCCGGGGGCGTCCGATCTGCCGGGCCTGGAAATTGCCGGAGAAATCGTGGGCGGCGACGCAGCTTCGGGCGGCTTCAAGCAGGGTGATCATGTGTGTGCGCTGGTGGCCGGCGGTGGCTACGCCGAATATTGTGTTGCGCCGGCGGTGCAATGTCTGCCCATCCCGGCGGGCTTGACCGAGGTCGAAGCGGCGGCCTTGCCCGAAACCTACTTTACGGTGTGGAGCAATGTGTTTGATCGCGGCCGGCTGTCGGCGGGTGAAAGCCTGCTGGTGCACGGGGGCGCGAGCGGCATTGGCACGACGGCTATTCAACTGGCTGTAGCCATGGGCAACACCGTCTATGCCACGGTGGGCAGCGACGAACGCGCGCGCACCATTGAAAAGCTGGGCGCCGCCCTGGGTATCAATTACCGCAGTCAGGATTATGTGGAGGAAATTAAAAAGGTCACCGGCGGCAAAGGGGTGGACGTGGTGCTGGATATGGTGGCGGGCGACTACATCAATCGCAACCTGAACTGTCTGGCCGATGACGGCCGCATTGTGATCATTGCCTTGCTGGGAGGCTCCAAGGCCACTATTGATGGCGGGCAGGTGCTGCGGCGTCGTCTGACGATTACCGGTTCAACCCTGCGCCCGCGGCCCGTCGCTTTCAAGGCGGCCATAGCGCAATCGTTGAAGCAGCACGTTTGGCCCTTGCTTGCCGCCAAGAAAATCAAACCTATCGTGCATGCCACCTTCCCGCTAGCCCGTGCCTGCGACGCCCATGCCATGATGGAAGCCGGCGAGCAAATCGGCAAGATTGTCTTGACGGTTTAGTCTGTGTGAAAATGGCAGCCACAAGGGCTGCCGCTACAAATACGTACCCGTTGCTCACGCAGCGGCAGCCCTTGTGGCTGCCAAAATCCTTGGCCAGCAACACGGCATCTACAAATTAGAAAAGACTAGAATTAGGCATTCGTACCTGTCGCACGATACAATGCTGGGTTTACCCCATTTTTTACCGGCTCTCTACCCGGCTGGTCCTTTACACACTATGACTAGCATTCAGACAAGCACTGAGTCTCGACCGCGCCTGGTGATAGGCAACTGGAAAATGCACGGCAGTCTGGCGGCCAATGCCAGCTTGCTGGCGGATTTGCGGGCGGGCGCGGGCGACGTGGCCGACAGCGCAATGGCTGTCTGCGTGCCGTTTCCCTATCTGGCACAAACCAGTGTGGCGCTGGCGGGCAGCCCGATTTCCTGGGGCGCACAAGATGTCAGCGGCCAGGCGCAGGGCGCATTTACGGGCGAAGTATCCGCCACCATGCTGGCCGACTTTGGCTGTTGCTGGGTATTGGCCGGGCATTCCGAACGCCGCACCTTGCATGGCGAGACTGATCAGCAGGTAGCCGACAAGGCGCAGGCGGCGCTTGGTGTGGGCCTCGCGCCGGTGGTGTGCGTAGGTGAAACGTTGGCCGAACGCGAGGCAGGGGAAACTCATGCCGTGATTGCACGACAGTTGGCCCCTGTGTTGGCGCGGGGGGCTGCGTCGCTTGCTAAAATGGTGCTGGCTTATGAGCCGATATGGGCCATAGGCACGGGCCGCAGCGCCACGCCGGAGCAGGCGCAGGATGTGCACGCGTTCATACGTGCCAGCCTGGCCCGGGCAGGTGCCGGGCAAGTCCAGATTTTATACGGCGGTAGCGTCAAGGCGTCTAACGCCGCCAGTTTGTTTGCCATGAGCGATATTGACGGTGCCCTGGTGGGCGGCGCGTCGCTTGTAGCGCAAGAATTTTTACGTATTGCAGCCGCATAGGCTTCGGAGTTTTTTCATGCAATGGTTGTCTCCCACTTTCCTGACGATTCAAGTCGTTTCCTCGATCACCATCATTGTGCTGGTTCTGCTGCAGCAAGGTAAGGGCGCCGACATGGGCGCCACCTTTGGCGGCGGCTCGGCCGGTAGCCTGTTTGGCGCCACTGGGGCGGCCAACTTTTTGTCGCGCGCCACCAAGTGGGCGGCAATTGTGTTCTTTTCGTCGACAGCTGCCCTAGCCTATATTGCACACCACCCTGGTTCGTCTATATTGGAAGGCGGCATTATGCAGGGGTTCAAGCAGGCGCCTGCGCCAGCCGCCCCGGCCCCTGTTGCAACGGGTTCGGCCGTTCCCTCGGCGCCGGCCAGCAGCACTCCGTCCGCTCCCGCCAAAGTTGTACCGGCTGCGCCTTCGGCAGCGGGTACTGTTGTACCAGGCAGCGCCGCTCCTGCAGCGGCGGGCAATAGCACGCCTGCGGTTCCATCTGCATCGGGCACTACCATGCCCGCTGTCCCGGTTGTCCCGAATGCGGCCGGACAGTCCAAGCCTGTTGCGCCGGTTGGCGGCTCGACCCAGTCCAAGTAATTGCCGAAGCGCTGATTCTGAACGATCGGCAGTTTGACGGATTTTTGCTGCGCAAATGGCAGCCACAAGGGCTGCCACTAGATTAGATTCTATAGTTCAACGCAACGGTATGTGTTTGTAGCGGTACCCCTTGTGGGTGCCACCACCGCCACCGTTTCCAACTATTAAACAAAAACGTTTGGTGGAACGTGGAACCGTTTGGACAGCGCCTTGATTTGCCGAACGTTCAAGTCACGCTTGCCGTGCAGAATTTCCGATACGACGCCTTGGGTGCCGATTTCTGGAAGGTCCGATTGCGTCAGATGATGTTGTTCGATTAAAAATCGCAGCATAGCCAAGGGCGAGACCTCCTGTGCCGGATAATGGGCGTGATCGAACTCGCCAATCAGGCTGCCAAGGGTATTGGCAAGTTCGGCCAGTGGATGTTGTTCGCTCGCAGCTCCTGCATCAAGCAATTGATTCAATACCACAACAGCCTGGTCGTAATCATGCGCGGTATGAATCGAGTGCAGAGGAACAACTGACGATAACGCTTGAAAATGGGAGGTGATCTCGGCGATCGTTGTTTTATCCATTACGGCTTCCATTTGTCGTACTCCTTATGAGTGAAGACATACCGAATATACAATTTCTGATAATCAAAATGGATAGCGGTGACAATCCGGTATTTATTACCGCCAATGTCGAAAACGTAATATTCCTCAACTTTGTCGGTCGTATTGAACGTCGTTTTAATATCCGAGAAGCTGGTAAATGTTCGGGACTCAATAATCTTGCGCCACGCCTGCATCGGGTTGTCGGCGCCAGGGTGAGTCGCTGCAAAGTCGATAAGAGCTTTATTGGATATGACGCGCATATTGGTATTATATCTCAATTTGAGATATAACATTGGTCAAGATATTGCATTGGTCGATTGAATTCATCACCTCGGTTTCATGGGAAATTACTGCATCACTACAAAATTAACGGATGCGTTTAAATTTACGAATACGTTTTATGTCGATCTTGCGCATCAAGGTTTTGTAGCGGCACCCCTTGTGGGTGCCAATTTGAGACAAAGAGGGCCTCTGCCTGCTTGCCTGGAGGGCTTTGGTTTTCATGCTAGAATTCCCCTCTTTGCGGCAGGCGGCGCTCTATAACGCGTGTGTATTGCCGGCAGAATCAAGCCGACGTGGTGAAATTGGTAGACACGCTATCTTGAGGGGGTAGTGGCGAAAGCTGTGCGAGTTCGAGTCTCGCCGTCGGCACCAAGTTTAAGTTCCAGGAAGTCTCAGATCGTCCCAAAGCCTGCATGAACATTAGTTTTTGCGGGTTTTTTGCTTTCTGGGCTTTGGTGCGATTTAGCTGAGAATGGGTTGCGGTGCGATGGCCGAAGGCAGTTCGCGCTGCAATGCCTACGCGATTTCGTAGGGGTGACCCTTGTGGTCGCCTGGTTGGCCGCCAGGAAAAGCGTGTTCGCCGCTAATAGTTGATGGTACCAATAAGAGGTGCTGGCACGAAAACAGAAATGGCACCCACAAGGGGTGCCATCTAACCTCAGCTAAACACACTTCAGGCCATCCCACGCCAGCCAAACGCACCTCAGGCCATCTACGCCAGCTAAACACATCCGACGCCATCCCACCCCAGCTAAACACGTCTGATCCTGCATTCAAATCCTGCTCGCCAAAGAATAAAACCTTCAAATCAAAGCCAGGAAAACCTAAATAGAAACAATTGATTATTTCGCTTATCTCGAATAAATCTAGATTTAAATAAATCGTTTAAGCACAAAAAATACTGTGGCTGGTACACCACAAAAATTAGCGGGTAAACCCCTATCAATTTGTGGTTAAAACACCGCTTTGTTGTTTCAATCCAACAATTATCAGGAAAAGTTAAGCTTTTGCCCTCACGGCAATAGCCAGCGGCCCCGAATTTTGATGCAATAGCACCAACTTCCCATCGCGGAGTTAGAAAGAGTGGCAGGACGTATTAAAAGTGATCGCCGCTCTCGTTACTCAAATCTACGGAGATTTCTTACATGAAAAAGACTCTGCTCGCTGCTGCTCTAATTGCTGGCTTTGCCAGCGTTGCTCAAGCAGAAACATCGGTTACCCTCTACGGTATTATCGATACAGGCATCGAATATCAACAAGTCAAAGGCACGGTTGGTGGTGTTGACGTTAAAGCCAGCCAGTTTGGTTTGACCTCTGGTAATCAGTCCGGCAGCCGCTGGGGCCTGAAAGGCTCTGAAGATCTGGGCAACGGCCTGCGCGCTGTGTTCCAGTTGGAAAGCGGTTTTGACAGCACCAATGGCAAATCGGCTCAAGGTGGCCGTTTGTTCGGTCGTCAAGCCACTATCGGTCTGGCTTCTGATGCTTGGGGCCAATTGGATTTTGGTCGTCAAACCAACATTGCTTCCAAGTACATGGCTTTTGCCGATCCGTTCGCGGCAGGCTGGGGTCAGGCCAACTATGGTACGTCGTTCACATCGGCTAACACCGTGCGCCTCGACAACATGATCATGTACCAAACCCCGAACTTCTCGGGCTTCCAGTTCGGCGTTGGCTATTCGTTCAACGTTGATGGTTCCCAACTGCCTAAGCTCTCATCGTCGACTCCCGGCTTTGATGGCTCCGACAGAAACGTTCGCGACATCACCGTGGGCTTGCGTTACACCAATGGTCCTATCGGTTTGGGTGCAGCCTACGATCGTCTGAACAGAAGCAACAATCCTGATGGCGAACCCAACAATGTGTCCGCATGGATGATTGCTGGTGCGTACGACTTCGAAGTGGTCAAGGCATCGTTGGCGTTTGGTCAAACCCGCAACGGTTTCTTTGCTCCTCAAGGCGTCATCAACCCCACCGGTGTGACCTCCTTCCCCTCGTTCGGCTTCGTGAACGGGTTGAAGTTTAACTCCTACTTGGTTGGCTTGACCGCTCCTGTCGGCAACGGCCTGGTGATGGCTTCCTGGCAAATGGCTGATCCCCATAGCAGCGACGATAGCATTGGTGATCGTGCCAAACAGCAAAGCTTCAGCTTGGGTTATCAGTACAGCCTGTCCAAGCGCACCAACGTGTACGCGACTGCTTCGTACATGAAAAATGCGTACTTCCAAAGCGACCTGAAATCGACCGCTGCCATGGTCGGTATCCGTCACCAGTTCTAATCGGTTGCATAGCTAGCCTATGCACCGAGGCGGCCCGGCTTGCCGGGTTGCCACATGAATTGATGCGGACTTCGGTTCGTATGAAAAAAACCACCTTTCGGGGTGGTTTTTTTTATTGATTTCGGCAGCGAAGGGAGTTGTTGCGGTTGTGGCTGCCATATCGTCGATGGCCAGGCGTGTCTGCAGAATACGATCATCGTAAGGGCTGGTTGCGTTGGGTGCCGGCTCTAAAGTAGATTGAAGTATTACCTTCTTATGCCTTGGTAGAGAACATCATGACAGCCACCGATATCCGGCCCGTTGCGGTCAAGCTAGGTCGGGACGCTCGAGAACGCATGAAACGCCTTGCTAACGTTCGCCACTGCAGCCACACTGGACGACCACCATGACGGTATTCGGCGTTGATGACAGGCACAAGGCCTGTCGCTACAAAATTCCCTGTCGCTGCAAAATTCACGCGCACGTTTTGTGGGGGCAGCCCTTGTGGCTGCCATATCCTGGATGCACAAGGCGGCATCTGCAGTCGCCCGGCAATCGCCAGAATTCCGAGATGAGATACCCTACATAAACCCGGGTTTGTTCAGCCGGATGACACTCTCAAAATGCTACAATCTATGAGTTTACATATTGCGATTGGATGCTTTGCATGAACCTGCAAGAGTATTTTCCGGTACTGCTCTTCATTGTCTTTGCCACCTTGGTGGGTTTTGCCTTGATGTCGGCAGGCAGGCTGATCGGGCCGAATCGGCCCGATGCCGAAAAACTGTCTCCGTACGAATGCGGTTTTCCGGCGTTTAGCGATTCGCGCATGAAGTTCGACGTGCGCTATTACCTGGTCGCCATTCTGTTTATTATGTTCGACTTGGAAATTGCGTTCCTGTTTCCCTGGGCGATTGCCAGTGGTTCGGTGGGCATGGTGGGCTTCTGGACGGTGCTGGTGTTTCTGGCGGTGCTGACAGTTGGATTTATCTACGAGTGGAAAAAAGGCGCGCTTGACTGGGAGTAAGGTCTTTCGCGCAATGGCGGCCGGGCGCTACTATGTTGGGCTTTTGGCACTCACGAGTAATTAGGCAACAAGATCATGGCTATCGACGGTATTTTAAAAGAAGGCTTCATTACCACCAGCGCAGACAAGTTTCTGAACTGGGCTAAAACCGGTTCTTTGTGGCCCATGACGTTCGGTCTGGCCTGTTGTGCGGTTGAGATGATGCACGCGGGCGCAGCGCGCTACGATCTGGATCAGTTCGGTATTATTTTCCGGCCCAGCCCGAGGCAGTCCGACCTGATGATTGTGGCCGGCACCCTGTGCAATAAAATGGCGCCGGCGTTGCGCAAGGTTTACGACCAAATGCCCGAACCCCGCTGGGTGCTGTCGATGGGCTCGTGCGCCAATGGCGGCGGCTATTATCACTATTCGTATTCAGTGGTGCGCGGCTGCGATCGCATTGTGCCGGTCGACGTCTATGTGCCGGGCTGCCCGCCGACGGCCGAGGCTCTGGTCTATGGCCTGCTGCAAATGCAGAACAAAATCCGCCTGACCAATACCATTGCTCGCTAGGCTCGCTCGCGCGAGCCTTTCATTCACGTTTATACGCTCAGTATTATGACTCGGCTTGAAACGCTAAAAACAAATTTGCTGGCCCAGTTCGGGCCGGATAGTGCGCTTGTCGGCGCCTTGGACGAACTGACGCTTGAAGTTGCCGCCGATCAGTGGGTGGATGTTTGCCGCGTTTTGCGCGATACGCCCAGCCTGGGGTTCGAGACCTGTATCGACTTGTGCGGGGTGGACTACTCGGCCTGGGGTGCGCCCACTTTTGCGGTAGACCCGGAACAGGCCCGCCATCCGCAACGCTTTGCGGTGGTGGCGCATCTGTTGTCGATTCAGCATAACTGGCGCCTGCGCGTGCGCGCTTGGGTGGCGAACGACGAATTTCCCGTTATGGACACCTTGTTCGAAGTCTGGCCCAGCACCAACTGGTACGAGCGCGAGGCCTTCGATCTGTACGGCATCGTGTTCGAAGGGCACCCCGATTTGCGCCGCATCCTGACCGACTACGGGTTTATCGGGCACCCGTTCCGCAAGGATTTCCCCTTGTCGGGTACAGTGGAAATGCGTTACGACCCGGAGCAGCAGCGTGTGGTGTATCAACCCGTCACCATCGAGCCGCGCGAGGTTACCCCGCGTGTCGTGCGCGAGGAAGGTTACGGAATAGGGCGTTAAGACATGGCTGATATAAAAAACTACACCCTTAACTTTGGCCCGCAGCACCCGGCGGCGCACGGCGTATTGCGTCTGGTGCTGGAACTGGACGGCGAGGTCATCCAGCGGGCCGATCCGCACATCGGCCTGCTGCATCGGGCCACTGAAAAACTGGCCGAGCATAAAACATACCTGCAGGCGCTCCCCTACATGGATCGCCTGGACTACGTGTCCATGATGTGCAACGAGCATGCGTATGTGATGGCCATCGAGAAGCTGATGGGCATACAGGTGCCGCTGCGGGCGCAATACATACGCGTCATGTTCGACGAAATTACGCGCCTGCTCAATCACCTGATGTCGCTGGGTTCGCATGCGCTGGACGTGGGCGCGATGGCCGTGTTCCTGTACACGTTTCGCGAACGCGAAGACCTGATGGATTGCTACGAAGCGGCCTCGGGCGCGCGCATGCACGCGGCCTACTATCGCCCGGGCGGGGTGTACCGCGATTTGCCCGATTCCATGCCTATCTATGGCGATACCAGCAAATACCGCAGCGCCAAAGAGCTCGCGGCCATGAATGAGGCGCGTTCGGGCTCTTTGCTGGATTTCATCGAAGACTTTACCAACCGTTTTCCGAACTGCGTCGACGAGTACGAAACACTGCTGACCGATAATCGTATCTGGAAGCAGCGCCTGGTGGGCATCGGCGTGGTCAGCCCGGAACGCGCCATGGCGCTGGGCTTTACCGGCCCCATGCTGCGCGGCTCGGGCGTGGCCTGGGATTTGCGCAAGATGCAGCCCTACGAGGTGTACGACCGGGTCGATTTTGAAATTCCGGTAGGGGTCAATGGCGATTGCTATGACCGCTATCTGGTGCGCATTGCCGAAATGCGTGAAAGCAATCGCATTATTCGCCAGTGCGTCGAGTGGTTGCGCAACAACCACGGCCCGGTGATTGTGGATGACCATAAGGTAGCGCCGCCCAGCCGCGAGCGCATGAAAACCGGCATGGAAGATCTCATCCACCATTTCAAGCTGTTTACCGAGGGCTTTCATGTGCCCGAGGGCGAAACCTACGCCGCGATCGAACATCCCAAGGGCGAGTTTGGCATCTACCTGGTTTCAGATGGCGCCAATAAACCTTATCGTCTTAAAATCCGTGCGCCGGGGTTTGCACATTTGCAATCCCTGGACGAAATGACGCGTGGCCACATGATCGCCGATGCGGTCACCATTATCGGGACTCAAGATATTGTGTTTGGCGAAATCGACCGTTGATGGCCGCCAAGCTAAAGGAACAACCGGATTCAAACTATGCTGCTTTCTGAACAAGCCTACCAGAAGATCGATAGGGAGATCGCCAAATACCCCGGTGATCAAAAACGTTCCGCCACCCTCGCGGCACTGACTATCGCACAGGACGAAAAATCCTGGGTATCGCCCGAGGTGATTGAAGACGTGGCGGCCTATCTGGGCGAGCCGCCCATCGCGGTGCAAGAGGTGGCCACGTTTTACAACATGATCCATACCCAACCCACTGGCCGCTACACGCTATCCATATGCACGAATCTGCCCTGTGCCTTGCGCGATGGCGTCAAGACGGCCGATTACCTCAAGCAAAAGCTGGGTGTGGGCTTTAACGAGATTTCGGCCGATGGCTTGTTTTCCCTGATCGAAGGCGAGTGCATGGGCGCCTGCGGCGATTCGCCGGTCTTGCTGGTGAATAACAAGCATATGTGCGTGCGCATGTCCGAAGACAAGATTGATGCCATGCTGGCCGAACTTAAACAGCACGGAGAGTCGGCATGAGCGCGTCTGGCCTGTTGGATCAGTTTTCGCAAGGCCTGGTGGTTGCGCCCGACAATGACTTGTCACGCAGCCTGCTGTTCCATGGCCGTCACATCAATCCGCAAATTGTGGCCGGCCTGGACGGCGACAACTGGGGGCTGGACGATTACGTGAAACGCGGTGGCTATGAGGCCTTGCGTAAAATTCTAAGCACGGGCATGAAGCCCGAAGACGTGATTGCCGAGGTCAAGGCTTCGGGTTTGCGGGGTCGTGGAGGCGCCGGTTTCCCCACGGGCCTGAAGTGGAGCTTCATGCCGCGCACGTTTCCGGGTCCGAAATACCTGGTCTGCAATTCCGATGAGGGCGAGCCTGGCACCTTCAAAGATCGCGATATCATGCGTTTCAATCCGCATATCTTGATCGAGGGCATGGCGATTGCGGCCTACGCCATGGGCGTCAATGTGGCCTATAACTACATACATGGCGAAATTTTCGAGGTATACGAGCGCTTTGAAGAGGCGCTTGAGCAGGCGCGCGCCGCAGGTTTTCTGGGCGACAAGATTCTTGGCTCCGAATTCAATTTTCAGCTGCATGCCGTTCATGGCTATGGCGCGTATATTTGCGGCGAAGAAACCGCTTTGCTGGAATCGCTGGAAGGCAAGAAAGGCCAGCCGCGCTTCAAGCCGCCGTTTCCGGCCAGCTTTGGTTTGTACGGCAAGCCCACGACCATCAACAACACCGAAACCTTTGCCGCCGTGCCCTGGATCATTCGCCACAGCGGCAAAGAGTATCTGGAAGTCGGCATCCCCAACAATGGCGGGACCAAGCTGTTTTCCATTTCGGGCGACGTCGAGCGTCCGGGCAATTACGAAATTCCTCTTGGCACACCGTTCTCCGAGCTGTTGAAGCTGGCGGGCGGCATGCGTGGCGGGCGGGCGCTGAAAGCGGTTATCCCGGGCGGATCCAGCGCGCCGGTGCTGCCGGCCGCCATCATGATGAACACCAATATGGACTATGATTCGATCGCCAAGGCCGGCTCCATGCTGGGGTCGGGCGCGGTTATTGTCATGGATGAGACGCGCTGCATGGTCAAGTCGCTGCTGCGCCTGTCGTACTTTTATTTCGAAGAGAGCTGCGGCCAGTGCACGCCTTGCCGTGAAGGCACCGGCTGGCTTTACCGCATGGTCAATCGCATCGAGCACGGGCAGGGCCGGCCCGAAGATATGGAAGTCCTCGATTCGGTGGCCTTCAATATCATGGGGCGCACCATCTGTGCGCTGGGCGATGCCGCCGCGATGCCGGTACGCAGTTTCATCAAGCATTTCCGCGACGAGTTCGCACACCACATCGAGCATAAATGCTGTGTGGTGCCTAAATATCTGTAGGGTCAGGACAGCTAATGGTTGAGATCACCATCGACGGCAACAAGGTAGAAATCCCCGAGGGCAGCATGGTCATGCATGCCGCCCACAAGCTGGGTTTGTACGTGCCGCATTTCTGCTATCACAAGAAACTCTCGATTGCGGCCAATTGCCGCATGTGCCTGGTCGAAGTCGAAAAAGCGCCCAAGCCCATGCCGGCGTGCGCGACACCTGTCAGCAACGGCATGGTGGTGCACACGGCGTCGGCCAAAGCGGTGGCGGCGCAAAAAAGCGTGATGGAGTTCCTGCTGATCAATCATCCCCTGGATTGCCCCGTATGCGATCAGGGCGGGGAATGTCAGTTGCAGGATCTGGCCGTAGGCTATGGCGCCTCGGCCTCGCGCTACCAGGAAGAAAAACGGGTCGTGGCCCATAAAGAAATGGGCCCCCTGGTGTCCGCCGAAGAAATGCAGCGCTGCATTCATTGCACGCGCTGCATTCGCTTTGGCCAGGAGATCGGCGGCATCATGGAACTGGGCATGCTCAATCGCGGCGAGCACGCCGAGATTACCTCGTTCGTGGGCCGTGCGGTCGAGTCCGAACTGTCGGGCAATATGATCGATGTCTGTCCGGTGGGGGCGCTTACGTCCAAGCCGTTCCGCTTTACCGCACGCACCTGGGAACTGGCGCGGCGCCGTTCGGTCAGCCCGCACGATAGCCTGGGCGCCAATCTGGTGGTGCAGGTCAAGAGCGACCGCGTGATGCGCGTTGTGCCCTTTGAAAACGAAGACGTCAACGAATGCTGGATCAGCGATCGCGATCGCTACGCTTACGCTGGCCTGTATACCGAAGACCGCCTGAAACATCCCATGGTCAAGGGTGAGGATGGCCAATGGCGCGAAGCGTCCTGGAGCGACGCGCTGCAGGCCGTTGTGCGCGGCGTCAATCATGTGCGCGAACATTATGGCGCGGATCAGATCGGCGCCCTGGGCAGCCAAACGGCGACGACCGAAGAACTGGCCTTGCTTGCGCGCTTGGCGCGTGCCCTGGGCTCGGAAAATGTGGATTTCCGTTTGCGCAATATCGACCCCGACCTGGATCATGCGCTGACCGGCGTACCGTGGCTGGGCATGTCCATTGCCGAAATGGCCCAGTTGGACCGGGTGCTGGTCGTAGGCTCGTTCCTGCGCAAGGATCACCCTCTGATGGCCCAGCGTTTGCGCCAGGCGGCCAAGCACGGCACGCAGATCAGCTTTATTGATAGCGCGGGCGACGACCCGTTGTTCCCGGTCAGTGGCCGCATCACCGTCGTACCCAGCCAGATTCCCAACGCGGTCGCCGAGGTTTTGGTGGCGCTGGCGCAGGCTCGCGGGGAGCCTCTGCCCGCTGTGCTCGATAAGGTGCAGCCCACGGATGCGGCGCGTAGCATCGCGGCCAGTCTGGCTTCGGGCGAACGCGTGGGTGTGCTGGTCGGCAATATGGCCGTCGCGTCGGACAAGGCCACGCTGATCGCCGCCAATGCGTCGTCGCTGGCCCATGCCCTGGAAGGCAAGTTCGGGTTTTTGATTCCCGGGGGCAATACGGTAGGCGGCTATCTGGCGGGTGCCACACCCGGGCATGGCGGTTTGAGCGCCACGCAAATGCTGTCCAAGCCGCTCAAGGCCTATCTGGTGGTGCACGCCGAGCCGGCCTGCGACGCCGACAATGGCGCTTTGGCTGTCGATGTTCTCAAGGCGGCCGACTTTACGGTGGCGCTTACGTCTTATCGCTCGGCCGCTCAGGAATGGGCCGATATCATGTTGCCGATTTCTCCTTACACGGAAACCTCGGGCAGTTTCGTCAATGCCGAGGGGCGGGTGCAGAGTTTCAAGGGTGCCACTGCGCCTTATGGAGATACCCGGCCCGGCTGGAAAGTCTTGCGTGTGCTGGGCAATCTGTTTCAGTTGCCGGGTTTTGACGATGAAACCTCCGAATCGGTGCGCGACACGGTGATGGTGGGCGGCGCCGATAGCCGCCTGGGCAACGAGGTGCGCGGCGAAATGGGGCTGGCCGCGGCGCCCGGCGGCCTGGAACGGGTGGCCGATGTGCCTATTTATCGCAGTGACGCCCTGGTGCGCCGCTCCGAGCCTTTGCAAGCCACTTTGGCGTCGCAACCTCCCACGGCCCGCATGCATTCAGCGACGCTGACGAGCCTGGGCCTGCAGTCGGGTGATTCGGTTCGTATCCGTTCGGCTCAGGGGCAAATCACGCTGCTTGCGCAACACGACGACACGCTCGCCCAAGGCGCTGTGCGCGTGGCGACGGCCTTTACCGAAACGATTGCTTTGGGCAGCGCCTTTGGCCAACTTTCCGTGGAGCGTGCCTAAATGGAATGGCTGCAGACTCTTGAAAACGCCGGCACGAACCTGGTGGGGCCGACGGCCTGGCTGGTCATCTGGATATTGATCAAGATTATCGTGATCGCCGTGCCTATTATTTTGTGCGTGGCCTATCTGACCTACTGGGAGCGCAAACTGATAGGCGCCATGCACGTGCGCCTGGGACCCACGCGTGTGGGCTACAAGGGCTTGTTGCAGCCCTTTGCCGATGTATTCAAGTTGTTGTCCAAAGAGCTTATCGTTCCCAGCCAGGCCAACAAGGTCTTGTATGTTCTGGCGCCGGTGGTGACGCTGATGCCGGCGCTGGCCGCCTGGGCGGTGATTCCTTTTGGCCCCGACGTGGTATTGGCCAATGTCAACGCCGGCTTGCTGTATGTGATGGCGATTACCTCCATCGGCGTGTATGGCGTAATTGTGGCGGGGTGGGCCTCCAACTCCAAGTATGCTTTTCTCGCGGCCTTGCGGGCTTCGGCGCAAATGGTGTCTTACGAGCTGGCGGTCGGTTTTGTGATGATCACCGTGCTGCTGGTGTCGGGCACGCTGAATATCAGCGGCATCGTGGTGGGGCAGACGCACGGCTGGTTCGCGTCCCATGGCCTTACTTTCCTGTCCTGGAACTGGCTGCCTCTGTTGCCTTTGTTTGTCATTTATGTGATTTCGGCGGTGGCGGAAACCAATCGCCACCCGTTCGACATGGCCGAGGGTGAGTCGGAAATTGTGGCGGGCCACATGGTTGAATACTCAGGCATGGGTTTTGCCCTGTTCTTCCTGGGTGAGTACGCCAACATGATCCTGCTCTCGTGCATGGCCGCCATCATGTTCCTGGGCGGCTGGACGGCTCCCATCGAAGTCGCTCCCCTTACCTGGGTGCCCGGCTGGATATGGCTAGGCCTTAAAACGTTTTTTGTGGTGTCACTGTTCATTTGGTTTCGTGCGACGTTTCCACGCTATCGCTATGACCAGATCATGCGCCTGGGCTGGAAAGTGTTTATTCCGCTTACGGGTGTGTGGCTGTTGATCGTTGCGATCTGGATGCAGACGCCCTGGAACATTTGGCAATAAGGCTTCGGAGGCTGGATATGGAAGCAATCAAGGATTTTTTCGGCAGTTTGATGCTGTCGGAAATGCTCAAGGGCATGCGCCTGACGGGCAAGTATTTGTTCAAGCGCAAAATCACCTTGCGCTATCCAGCGGAAAAGACACCCGCCTCGCCGCGTTTTCGCGGGCTGCATGCATTGCGCCGCTACCCCAATGGCGAAGAGCGCTGCATTGCCTGCAAACTGTGCGAAGCGGTGTGCCCGGCGGTGGCCATCACGATCGAGTCCGAAGAGCGTGAAGATGGTTCGCGGCGCACGACGCGCTACGACATCGACCTGACCAAGTGTATTTTCTGCGGCTTCTGTGAAGAAAGCTGTCCGGTGGATTCGATCGTTGAAACGCATATTCACGAGTATCACGGTGAAAAGCGCGGCGACCTGTATTTCACCAAGGATATGCTGCTGGCGGTGGGGGACCGTTACGAGTCCGAAATCGCGAGTCGTCGCGCCGCCGACGCCCCTTATCGTTGAACCTTCGGACCGCCTTATGATTTTTACTACAGTCCTGTTTTATCTGCTGTCGGTGGTGTTGGTGATTGCGGCCTTTCGCGTCATTACCGCCGCCAATCCCGTCACCGGGGTGTTGCATTTGATCCTGGCGTTTTTTACGACCTCAATGTTGTGGATGCTGCTCGACGCGGAGTTCCTGGCGTTGCTGCTGGTGCTGGTGTATGTGGGCGCCGTGATGGTGCTGTTCCTGTTCGTGGTGATGATGCTCGACATCCGCATGGATGCGCTGCGCGCGGGCCTCAAGGCGTATTTGCCGCTGGGCCTGACCATCGGTGTGGTCATGGTGCTCGAGATGTCGTTCGTGCTGACCAAGACCTGGCTTGGGGCGGGCCCGCCTGCGCCGGTGGCCGCGGGTTACGACAATACGCGCACTCTGGGCGTGGCCATGTATACCCATTACGTGTATGCCGTGGAAGTGGGGGCCGTGATATTGCTGGTGGGCATGATTGCGGCCATTGCACTGACGCTGCGCCACCGTCGCGACGTGAAATACCAGAATCCGGCCGACCAGGTTCGGGTGCGCGCCAAAGATCGCGTGCGCCTGTTGAATATTCCATCGCAAACCGAGGTGCCCGAGGCGGCGCCCGCCGCGTCCGATCCGGCACAGGGGAAATCGAAGTGACTATTACCTTAGCCCATTATCTGGTGCTGGGCGCCATTTTATTTGCCATTGGCGTTTTCGGCTTCTTTCTGAACCGTCGCAACCTGATTATTTTATTGATGTCGATCGAGCTGATCCTGCTGGCGGCGAACATAAACTTCGTGGCGTTTTCCAGCTGGTCGGGCGACGCGGCGGGCCAGGTGTTCGTCTTCTTTGTCCTGACGGTGGCCGCGGCCGAAGCGGCGATCGGCCTGGCGATTCTGGTGCTGCTGTTCCGCAACCTGAATACGATCAATGTCGAAGAACTCGATCATCTTAAGGGCTGATGGGATTACACATGAACTCACCGTCTCTTTATCTTCTTATTGCTTTGGCGCCGCTGGCAGGCGCTTTGCTGGCCGGCCTGTTCGGCACTGGTTTCTGTGGGCGTCAGGTAGGCCGCGCGGCCTCGCACACTGTCGCCATCGCCGGGGTCCTGATTTCGTTTATCGGTTCAATTATTGTGCTCTACCAGGTGCTCGGCGGTCATACCTTCGATGGCACCATCTACACCTGGAGCGTGATCGGCCATGCCGAACTGAACATCGGCTTTTTGATCGACCCCCTGTCGGCGCTCATGATGGCGGTCGTGACTTTCGTGTCGCTGATGGTGCATATCTACACCATAGGCTATATGGCCGATGATCCGGGTTACCAGCGTTTCTTTTCGTACATATCGCTGTTTACGTTTTCCATGCTGATGCTGGTCATGTCCAACAATATGCTGCAGCTGTTCTTTGGCTGGGAGGCAGTGGGCCTGGTTTCGTATCTGCTGATTGGCTTTTGGTACACGCGGCCGACGGCTATTTTCGCCAGCCTGAAGGCGTTTCTGGTGAATCGTGTTGGGGACTTTGGCTTTATTCTGGGTATAGGGCTGCTGTTCGCTTATTCGGGCAGCATGCACTACGGCGATATTTTCGGCCAGGCCGACAAACTGGCCGGCGTGGCGTTTCCAGGCACCGACTGGCGCATGCTGACCGTGGCGTGCATTTCGCTGTTCGTGGGTGCCATGGGTAAATCGGCGCAAGTCCCGCTGCACACCTGGCTGCCCGATTCGATGGAAGGCCCGACCCCCATCTCGGCCCTGATCCATGCCGCCACGATGGTGACGGCCGGCATCTTCATGGTGGCGCGCTTCTCGCCGGTCTTCGAGCAATCGACCACGGCGCTGTCGTTTGTGATCGTCATCGGTGCCATCGGCGCCTTGTTCATGGGCATACTCGGGGTTGTGCAAAACGATATCAAGCGGGTCATCGCTTATTCCACCTTGTCGCAGCTGGGCTATATGACAGTGGCGCTGGGTGCTTCGGCGTACTCGGTGGCCATCTTCCATCTGATGACGCACGCCTTTTTCAAGGCGCTGTTATTCCTGGGCGCCGGCTCGGTGATTATCGGCATGCACCATGATCAGGACATTCGCCATATGGGGGGGTTGGGCAAATACATGCCGATAACCGCCATCACCTTCCTGTTGGCGACGCTGGCGCTGGTGGGCACGCCGTTCTTTGCCGGCTTCTATTCCAAAGAACATATTATTGAAGCCGCGGGAGCCGCCAACATATGGGGCGCGGGTTTTGCCTACTATGCAACGTTGTTCGGGGTTTTTGTGACCTCCCTGTATTCGTTCCGCGTGTATTTCCTGGTCTTTCACGGCAAGGAGAATTTTCCCAAGGCGCATCATCACGATGAGGCGGCGGGTCATGCGCACGGCGAAGAGGGTGATCATCACGGCGGTCCGCCGCACGAGTCGCCCTGGGTGGTGACGATACCTTTGATTTTGCTGGCCATCCCGTCGGTGGTTGCGGGGGCGATGTATATCGATCCACTGCTCTTTGGCGGCTACTTTAAAAACGCGATTGCCGTCTTGCCGCAGCATCCGGCCATGGCCGATCTGGCCGAGCATTGGCACGGCTGGGTCGCCTACGGCCTGCATGGCTTTACATCGACCGCTTTCTGGCTGATGATCGCCGGTCTGGCCGTGGCCTGGTATTGCTACCTGATCAATCCCAAGGTGCCGGCCGCCATACAGCGCAGTTTGTCGGGGCTCAATACGGTGCTGGTGAACAAATACTATGCCGACTGGTTCAACGAACAGGTGCTGGCGCGCGGCGCGCGCGGCCTGGGTCGTGGTTTGTGGCAGGGTGGCGATCGGGGCCTGATCGATGGCTTTGTGAACGGTAGCGCACGCCTGGTGGGCTGGGCGGCGGCGGTAGGCCGGCTGGCTCAGTCCGGCTTTATCTACCACTATGCATTTGCGATGATCATTGGCGTCATGGCTCTTATAACCTTTTTCGTGCTGACGGTTCACTGATGGCTAGCGATATGGCGTCTTCTACTCTTCCCTGGCTAACGCTTTCGATCTTTGTGCCGATCGTGGCCGGCTTGCTGGTTCTCTTGTTGGGCCGCGACGATCGCCCTGACTTCACGCGCAAGCTGGCCCTGGCCGGTGCGGTGCTGGGGTTTCTGGTAACGCTGCCTTTATATACGGGGTTTAACCTGACCACGGCCGACATGCAGTTCGTCGAGAATGTGCCCTGGATCAGCACCTTTGCCATTAATTACCATCTAGGCATAGACGGAATTTCTCTTTGGTTTGTGCTGCTGACCTCGTTCATAACGGTGATCGTGGTGCTGGCCGGCTGGCAATCCGTGACCCAGCGCGTGGCGCAGTACATGGCGGCCTTCCTGATTTTGTCGGGCTTCATGATCGGCGTATTCGCTGCGCTCGACGGCATGCTGTTCTATGTGTTTTTTGAAGCCACCCTGATCCCGATGTACATCATCATCGGTGCCTGGGGCGGACCTAATCGCGTTTATGCCGCGTTCAAGTTCTTCCTGTATACCCTGCTGGGTTCCCTGCTGACCCTGATCGCATTTATCTACCTCTGGCATGCGTCGGGCGGTTCCTTCGATATCCTGACCTGGCAGCAGACCAAATTGGGCTTTACACCGCAGATTCTGGTCTTTGTGGCCCTGCTGGCATCGTTTGCGGTGAAGATACCGATGTGGCCGGTGCATACGTGGTTGCCCGATGCGCACGTTGAAGCGCCTACGGGCGGTTCGGTCGTCCTGGCGGCCATCATGCTCAAGCTGGGTGCTTACGGATTCATGCGGTTTTCCCTGCCCATTGCGCCCGACGCCTCGCACAGCCTGGCCGGCCTGATGATCGCCTTGTCGATTGTGGCCGTGATCTACATCGGTCTGGTGGCCATTGTTCAAGACGATATGAAAAAGCTGGTGGCGTATTCGTCGGTGGCGCATATGGGTTTTGTGACGCTGGGCTTTTTCATCTTCAATACGGCGGGCCTCGAGGGCGCGATCGTGCAGATGATTTCGCACGGCTTCGTATCGGCCGCCATGTTCCTGTGCATAGGTGTGTTGTACGATCGCCTGCATACGCGCCGCATTGCCGATTACGGCGGCGTCATCAACACCATGCCGCGGTTTGTCACCTTCTTCGTGCTGTTTTCCATGGCCAACTGTGGGCTGCCTGCCACGAGCGGTTTTGTGGGCGAGTTCACGGTCATCATGGGTGCGGTGGAACATAATTTCTGGATCGGGCTGCTGGCGGCTACGGCGTTGATCTGGGGCGCGTCCTATTCGTTATGGATGCTCAAGCGTGTGGCCCTGGGCCCGATCGCCAACGATCGCGTCAAGGCCATGAAAGATCTTAGCGGCCGCGAGTTTTTCATTATGGGACTGATGGCGATAACGGTATTGTTCATGGGCATTTATCCCAAACCTTTCACAGATGTCATGCACGTGTCGGTACAGGCCTTGTTGCAGCACGTCTCCATCTCGAAACTGTAGGCCGGGCTCATTATGCATATTCCTTTTCAAATAGCCCTGGTGACCCCCGAGATTCTGCTTCTGGTCTTGTCGGTGGTGGTGTTGCTGGTCGATGCGTTCAATAAAACGCAAGAACGTCGTTTAACGTTTCTGCTCGCCATAGGGTCGCTCCTGCTCATGACCCTGGTTTCGCTGTGGCAGTGGCATGCGGGCGTGTCGGGCCGCGCGTTCGATGGCCTGTATGTGGCCGATCCCTTATCGCATTTGATGAAGATCGCGTCGTACCTTGCGGTGGCCGCTGTGCTGATTTATGGCCGCGACTATGCCGAGCAAAACGATGTTCTGCAAAATGGCGGCGAGTTCTATTCCCTGAGCCTGCTCACGCTCCTTGGGCAAATGGTCATGATTTCGGCAGGCAATATGCTGACCGTTTATCTGGGCATTGAGCTGATGTCGTTTGCCTTGTATGCGCTGGTGGCGTTGCGCCGTGAAAGCGTGGCGGCCACCGAGGCGGCCATGAAGTATTTTGTGCTGGGAGCCTTGGCCTCGGGCATATTGCTGTACGGCATGTCGATGATCTATGGCGCCACTGGAGCGCTGGATTTGCGGCAAATCGCCGAGGTGATTGCCAGTGGCCATGCCCAGCGCATGCCTCTGGTGTTCGGCGTGGTGTTCATTGTGGCGGCGTTCGCATTCAAGATGGGCGTGGTGCCGTTCCATATGTGGGTGCCGGACGTCTATCATGGTTCGCCCACGGCGGTCACCCTGGTCCTGGGTACGACCCCTTATCTGGCGGCTTTTGCCGTGATCCTGCGCCTGCTGGTTGAGGGCCTGCACGGGATTGCGCTAGATTGGCAGCCCATGCTGCTGATCCTGGCGGTGTTGTCTCTGGGCGTGGGCAATATCGTGGCGATTGCGCAAACCAATTTCAAGCGCATGCTGGCGTACTCGATGATTTCCCATATGGGCTATGTGTTCCTGGGCCTGTTGTCGGGGGTGTTGGCCGGCCACGCGGGGGCGATTGAAAAGGCTTACGGCGTATCGCTGTTTTATCTGTTGATTTATGTGTTTTCCACGTCCATCACGTTCGGTATCGTTGTGCTGCTTAGCCGCAAGGGTTTCGAGTGCGAAGAAATTGCCGATCTCAAAGGACTTAATCGCCGTAATCCGGTGATAGCCGGGGCTTTGCTGGCATCAATGTTTTCGCTGGCGGGGATTCCTCCATTTGCCGGTTTTTATGCGAAGCTGAGTGTGCTGCAGGTGCTGGTGGGTGCGGACCATGTGGCGATTGCGGTGGTCGCGGTCATGTTCTCTTTGATAGGCGCATTTTTCTATTTGCGTGTGGTCAAGGTGGCTTATTTTGAAGAGCCCGACGATGAGGCGGTGGCTGTGCAAAGCAATAATGGCCTTATCACTCGCGGCCTGATGTCGGTCAACGGTTTGCTGTTGCTGGCCCTGGGGGTTTTGCCCGGTGGTTTGATGGCGTTGTGCGTGAAGGTTGTTGAACAGTCGCTGAAGTTCTAGACGGGCTTTAAGGAAAGGCATGGATCAGTCGTTGGCCGTTTGGATACTTGTGGTGCTGGCGCTTGTTACCGCCAATTTGCCTTTTGTGGTGGAGCGGCCCTTTCTGGTGTTGCCGTGGGCGCAGTCGGGCGAGCCGGCTCGCGCGAGCGGGTTGCGCTGGGTGGAGTCGCTGGTGTTTTTCTGCCTGGTTGTGGCGCTGGGATATGGGGCGCTGTTGTTGATAGGCCGGGCTTTTTTTAGCGGGTCGAGCGCGGCGGCGACGGTTTTGTTTTTGCTTAAGCTGGTCGGGTTTTTTGTGGTCGCTGCGGTTTTGCTGGGGTATGCGGGCTGGCGGGATCGAGGGTGCGTGGTCAAGAAGTCGTTTTTTGTGCGGCTGATTGAGGTGCTGGTTTTTTACGGGCTGGTGGGGGCGTTGGGGTTTGCTTTCGAGGCCAATATCGGCAACGGTTTTCATCAGACTTGGGAGTTTTATGTGGTGACTCTGAGTCTGTTTCTGGTGCTGGGTTATCCGGGGTTTGTTTTTCGCTATCTTTTGCGTAATCGCAGGATCAATGAGAGCTATCCGGAATAGGGTAGTTACCCCGTAGCGCCACCCGTAGCGCCACCCCTTGTGGGTGGCATTCGCTGCACGTGGCATTTTTTTGTGTCAACCCTATTCGCTAAAACCTTCTAGCCCCGCATCGTGGCCGGTTAAGGCGGGTCGGGCTCTGACGGTCGCGGTCATGGCTGCGCCATGACTTCCCGCACGCAGGGCCGGCTTCGGGGCGGCGTGCGAACTCGTGGGGCGAATAGCCCCCCGGGCTATTCGCAGGCGTCCCACTCAAACTGTCGTGGTCAAGTTTTAGTGGACAGTTTCAAGTGAGTTTTTTGGATCCTACTTTTTCATACACATCGGGCGCCAAATAGCCCAATGTGGAG
>NZ_SMAJ01000015.1 GCF_004346225.1 Paralcaligenes ureilyticus
TTGGTGAGCGTCAACGCACCCGTACCGGCATTGAAGCTGGTCGCACCCGCTCCCGCTGCCTGCGTGATCGCACCCGTTTGCGTAATCCCTGTGCCACTCACCGTGAGGGTGCCGCTACCCACCGAAGACGTGCCCAGCAACAGCGCGTTGGCGCCATTCGATAGCGCAACGTCGTTGGCCCCACTATTGCTCAGACTCACCGCCCCGGTAAAGGTATTGCCCGCGTTGGTCAGCGTAATGGCGCCAGCTCCCGCGGTGATGCTGCTCGTGCCCGTTACCGTTAGCGCACCTGCCTGCGTGATGGCATTGTTATTGCTCGTGGCGGTCAAGACGCCACCTACCGTGCCACCGCCCAGATTCAACGCACCCGTGCTGGTCGCGGTCAACGCCCCCGTGGACAACGTGCCTAGTGTGAGCGCATTCGCATCCGTGATCTGCGTCGTGCCACCCGTCAGACTCACGGCGCCTCTGAAATCGTTGCCCGTATTGGTGAGCGTCAACGCACCCGTACTGGCATTGAAGCTGGCCGCACCCGTTCCCGCCGTCTGTGTGATTGCACCCGTTTGCGTAATCCCTGTGCCGCTCACCGTGAGGGTGCCGCTACCCACCGAAGACGTGCCCAGCAACAGCGCGTTGGCGCCGTTAGACAAGGCCACCGCATTGGCCCCACTATTGCTCAGGCTCACCGCGCCGGTAAAGGTATTGCCCGCGTTGGTCAGTGTAATGGCGCCAGCTCCCGCGGTGAAACTGCTCGTGCCCGTTACCGTTAGCGCGCCCGCCTGCGTGATGGCATTGTTATTGCTCGTGGCGGTCAAGACGCCACCTACCGTGCCACCGCCCAGATTCAACGCACCCGTGCTGGTTGCGGTCAATGCTCCCGTAGCCAGCGTGCCTAGCGTGAGCGCATTCGCATCCGTGATCTGCGTCGTGCCACCCGTCAGACTCACGGCGCCTCTGAAATCGTTGCCCGTATTGGTGAGCGTCAACGCACCCGTACTGGCATTGAAGCTGGCCGCACCCGCTCCCGCTGCCTGCGTGATCGCACCCGTTTGCGTAATCCCTGTGCCACTCACCGTGAGGGCGCCACTACCCACCGAGGACGTGCCCAGCGACAGCGCGTTGGCGCCATTCGATAGCGCAACGTCGTTGGCCCCACTATTGCTCAGACTCACCACGCCGGTAAAGGTATTGCCCACGTTGGTCAGCGTAATGGCGCCAGCTCCCGCGGTGAAACTGGCCGCACCGGCTCCCGCTGCCTGCGTGATCGCACCCGTTTGCGTAATCCCTTTGCCGCTCACCGCGAGGGTGCCGCTACCCACCGAAGACGTGCCCAGCAACAAGGCGTTGCCACCATTAGCCAGGCCTACATTGTTAGCCCCACTATTGGTCAGACTCACCGCGCCGGTAAAAGTATTGCCCGTGCTGGTCAGCGTAATGGCGCCAGCTCCCGCGGTGATGCTGCTCGTGCCCGTTACCGTTAGCGCGCCTGCCTGCGTGATGGCATTGTTATTGCTCGTCGCGACAAGGTTGCCTGTCACCGCTCCCTTGCCCAGATTCAACGCACCCGTGCTGGTCGCGGTCAACGCTCCCGTAGCCAGCGTGCCTAGCGTGAGCGCATTCGCATCCGTGATCTGCGTCGTGCCACCCGTCAGACTCACGGCGCCTCCGAAATCGTTGCCCGTATTGGTGAGCGTCAACGCACCCGTACTGGCATTGAAGCTGGTCGCACCCGCTCCCGCTGCCTGCGTGATCGCACCCGTTTGCGTAATCCCTGTGCCACTCACCGTGAGGGTGCCGCTACCCACCGAAGACGTGCCCAGCAACAGCGCGTTGGCGCCGTTAGACAAGGCCACCGCATTGGCCCCGCTATTGCTCAGGCTCACCGCGCCGGTAAAGGTATTGCCCGCGTTGGTCAGTGTAATGGCGCCAGCTCCCGCGGTGATGCCGCTCGTGCCCGTTACCGTTAGCGCACCTGCCTGCGTGATGGCATTGTTATTGCTCGTCGCGACAAGGTTGCCTGTCACCGCTCCCTTGCCCAGATTCAACGCACCCGTGCTGGTTGCGGTCAACGCCCCCGTGGCCAGCGTGCCTAGCGTGAGCGCATTCGCATCGGTGATCTGCGTCGTGCCACCCGTCAGACTCACGGCGCCTCCGAAATCGTTGCCCGTATTGGTGAGCGTAATGGAGCCGGTTCCCGCTGTGATGCTGCTCGTACCCGTGCCCGTTACCGTCAATGCGCCCGCCTGCGTGATGGCATTGTTAGTGCTCGTGGCGGTCAAGACGCCACCTACCGTGCCACCGCCCAGATTCAACGCACCCGTGCTGGTCGCGGTCAACGCTCCCGTAGCCAGCGTGCCTAGCGTGAGCGCATTCGCATCGGTGATCTTCGTCACGCCGCCCGTGAGGTCAACTGTGCCGGTAAAGTCGTTACCCGCGTTGGTCAGCGTAACGGCGTTGCCGCCCGCATTGATACTGCCTGCGCCAGCCATAATGCTGCCCGCTGTCTGTTTGATCGCGCCGCCCGCGCCTGTCGCGGTCAAGGTCAAGCCACCGCCACCCAACGCTATATTATCGGCAAGATTAATCTGATTGCCGGCGATCAGCGTCAGATTCAACACGCCTGAGTTCGTGCCCGAAATCGCTTTATTTATATTGATATCACGAGCCGCGCTAAAGCTCAGGCTGCTCGTGCCGGTTTGAGTGTATGCAAGCGGTGTAAGCAGGCTGATGTCGCCGCTTTGAGTGCCGCCAGCGCCGGTGCTAAGCGTCACGTTGGCGCCGTTGGTAAGCGCGGTAGTGATCAGGTCCACCCCCAGGGACGCCGTATTGCCTGTTGCCGCAAAGGGGTTGGCGGTATTGATGTTGGTCGCGCCGTTGCCCGCCACAATGCTTATGTTGTAAGGATCGATCAGCCAAGTGCCGGCAGCGCCAGCCGCCGCGGCCACCGTGGGCGCCTGGTCGATCGTCAGGCCGCCGTGACTGGACGTTTCGACCCAGCCGCCTGCGCCGCCGGCCGCCCCCCCACGGGCGGAAAGGCCTCCTGCCACCACTGTATTGTCATCCGACCAGACCACCACCTTGCCGCCATCGCCACGTGAGGTCGCGTCGGCATTAACGGCAGCACCGGCGGCAATATACGTGCGCTCGGCGCGCTGCAAACCTTCGCCGCCGTGTTCACCGCCGCCAATGCGAACCTGACCTCCACCCTGGGCGCCCGAAGCGTCTATGCGGGCAAGCCCGGTCACCAGCACGTCGCGATCCGACAGCAGATGCACGCTGCCTCCATGCACACCCGACACGTCGATTGTGCCGCTGTGGGAGACATCGCCACCGCTAGCCACCAAACGGACCACACCACCTTCGGTACTGACACTATTGGCCTGAATCACTCCGCTGTTGTTCACCACACTGGCCAACAGGCTATCTTTGGCTGCGGCGTTCATCAGCACCTGGCCGTCCTGGGCCCGGATCAGTTGCCTGTTTTCAGCCAAGGCATCCACGGCGCTCTGATCAACCTGCATGGACAGCAAGCGGTTATCGTTAAAGGTCAGCGTCACGGCTTTGCCTGCACCCAACGCCACGCTGCCGGCTGGGGCGTTGATCGTCCCCTGGTTGGATACCTGGCGGCCCAGCAAGGCCACATACGCGCCGGGCGCCGCGGTAATCGTGCCCTTGTTGACAATGGCGCCCGCCGCATCGCCGCTAAAGTGTCGCGTGGCCTGTGCCAGGTCGGCGTCGCTGACATTTAGCGTCGAGGCCACCAGGCCACCCACATTAACCTGGGCGCCCGTGCCAAACACAATGCCGTTGGGATTAATTAAAAACACCTGGCCATTGGCGTCAAGGCGACCCAGTATCTGACTGGCGCTGGAATCCGCAATCCGGTTCACCGCGATGGCCGCCGTATTGGGCTGCACGAAATTGACGGTGTCGTGGGCGCCAACATTAAAGGTTTGCCAATTGACAGCCAAATTCTGGCTGGCCTGCCTGATCGTAGTGGTGCTGGCGGCTTGACTAATGACGCCTGAGCCCGCCGTGATCTGACCACCCGCAGGGCCGCCTGCCCATGCTGTTAGCGGCACCCACAACAAGGTGCCGACGCACGATAAACCATTTAGCCACGCCATTGAGGCCATTCTCAGCCTCCCGCATCAGGCTTTCATTCTACAAACCAAATGAATAGGGTCAAAAAACTGTCTTGTTCTTTCGATTAAAGGCCAAAATGCAATTTACAATCACTTTGTGCAATTTTTGAATCATAAAATTCTGTCGTCGCAAACTGCCGTGTGCTCGTCATCAATAACAATACCATTAACCTTACATTATGGTAACTATTATTTCAAATGGTTATTTATAGGGGTTTCCCCGCCAAATGTACTGTGCAATTCCACTGGTAAATCTGCTATGCACTTTATCAGCTACGCTTGCGTTATGGCACCCACAAGGGGTGCCGCTACACCGGACACATGGTCATGAATGAATCCGTAACAACTATTGCTGTCGTCGGTTGCGGCGTCATTGGGGCCAGTTGGGCCGCGTATTTTCTGGCCAAGGGGTTTTCGGTCGCCGCGACCGACCCGGGCGACCACGCCGAACACAATTTGCAAAAATGGGTGCGCGCCTTCTGGCCAACCCTGGAACAGCAAGGTTTGTCGGATGGCGCATCGCTCGACAATCTGAGCTTTCATCAAAACGTGGCCGACACAGTAAGGCACGCCCAGTTCATACAGGAAAACGGACCGGAACGGCTCGATATAAAACGCCGCCTGATCGCCGACATTGAAGCCGCCGCCCCATCCGGCACCCTCATCGCCAGCAGTTCATCGGGATTACTGATCAGCGACATACAAAGCGCCGCCCAATTCCCCGAACGAATCGTACTGGGGCACCCTTTTAACCCCCCGCATCTGATTCCCCTCGTCGAAGTATTGGGTGGGAAGCTCACCTCGCAAGATAATGTTCAACGCGCCATTGAGTTTTATCGTTCAATCGGCAAGAAACCCATCCACATCCGGCAGGAAATAAAAGGCCATGTTGCCAACCGCTTGCAGGCAGCGCTATGGAAGGAAGCGTTCTATCTTGTCAACAACGATGTGATTTCGGTAGCCGACCTGGATACGGCAATTTCTTTCGGACCCGGACTGCGTTGGGCATTGCTTGGCCCATTCCTGAACCTGCATCTTTCGGGCGGCGAAGGCGGCATTGAACATGCGCTGGAGCACCTGGGGCCACCGATCGAAGACTGGTGGGCCGACTTGGGGCAGGTAACGCTTTCGGCCGATACCAACAAGAAGATAATTGATGGCGTTAAACACGAACTGGCGCCCTACGACGAAATCAGAATGCGCCAGCAACGCGACGCCGTGCTGCTGACGCTGATGCAATTGAAGAAAGATTCCGATCAGCTGCCTTGATTGCATTTCTTGCATTGATGGCACCCACAAGGGGTGCCGCTACAAAAACGTATCCATCAGTAATGTAGTGGCAGCCCTTGTGGCTGCCATTTCGACGAACAAGACGCTCTTGCATAGATGACAGGCACAAGGCCTGTCGCTACATCGTGTTTACGGCAGTCGCAAAGCACGCAACTATTTCTTCTGATCGCTGCCTGTGTTGGGCTTGAACGGGAAGGCCGAAAACATGGATCGGGATTGATCCTGCATCTGGTCCTGCATTTGCGCAAACAGATTCTTGCTCTGGTCAATATAGCTGTTCATCATGTTTTGCAGCACCGGGGTCTGGACATTCATGAACTGAGCCCAGGCTTCGGGACCAAGCTGATTACTGTACAAACCTTTGGACTGCTCGGCCATGCGGTTTTGAATATCCATGAAGGTCTGGATATTTTTCTCCAGAAAGGCACCCATCACACCCTGCATGGCGTGACCATAGAAACGAATGATTTGCGATAGGGCCGTGGACGAAAACATGGGGACGCCATCGCCCGCTTCTTCTTCAAGAATGATCTGCAGCAATATGCTGCGCGTCAGGTCTTCACCCGCCTTCGCATCGACGACTTGAAACGTCTGATTATCAAGCACCAACTGTTTAACATCAGACAGGGTAATGTAGGCGCTGGTCTGCGTATCGTATAAACGGCGATTAGGGTATTTTTTAATCAGGCGAATTGCTGGGGGTGATGAAGTTTGCGTCATGACATTAGCCGGGTGCGTGAAAGGTTCAGGACACTGTATCCGGCCATATGTCGCCAGATACAGTGTGCCGCATATTCCAAGAATACATCAGCCCATGTGCAAACCGCCATTTATCGAAAAATCGGCACCCGTCGCAAACCCGGCATCGTCGGAGGCCAGCCAAGCCACCATGGACCCCATTTCCTGGGGCGTACCCAGGCGTTTGACGGGGATGGTGGCCACAATTTTTTCCAGCACTTCGGGCCGTATCGCCCGGACCATATCGGTACCGATGTAGCCCGGCGAGATGGTATTGACGGTAATGCCTTTGCTGGCCACCTCTTGAGCCAGCGCCATGGTAAACCCGTGTATGCCTGCCTTGGCCGTGGAATAATTGGTCTGACCGAACTGACCCTTCTGACCGTTGACCGAGCTGATATTGATAATACGCCCCCACTGCTGTTCAACCATGCCCTCCATGACTTGCTTGGTGACGTTAAAAAGACTATTCAAATTGGTATCGATAACCGCGCGCCAATCTTCCTGGCTCATTTTGCGAAATAGCCCATCGCGGGTGATCCCGGCATTGTTGACCAGCACCTGGACGTTGCCCAGATCTTTTTTCACACGGTCGAATGCCTCAACGGTGGACGCCCAATCCGCCACATTTCCCACCGAGGCATGAAACGTGTACCCAAGCGCAGCCTGCTCGTCGAGCCACTGCTTGAAATTACGGCTCGGCCCGCAACCGGCCACTACGGTATAGCCTTCTTTGGCTAAACGCTGGCATATCGAAGTTCCAATACCGCCCATTCCACCCGTCACATATGCCAATTTTCCACTCATTTCAGTCTCCTCTGTACTGGAATCGTTCCAGATATCTGCTGCATCCATGTGGCGCCCCGCCGCGAGCGCCGCCTGCACCTGCTGTTCGACCTAGGCCGCACGAACCTTCACATAGCGCCCCGGCGCCTCCTCGATAGGCATATAACGGGCGTTGCCCAGTTTGGACTTGCGCCGTACCTGGCTACCGGAATGCAAAGCCAGCCAGTTCGCCCAGTCGGGCCACCAGCTACCCGCATGCTGGCTCGCACCGCCGAGCCATGCCTCGGGGTCGCCGGGAATATCGGTATGCTGATAATCGTTTTCGTAGGCCCAATAATGGCGGCGTTTCTTGGCCGGCGGATTGATGACGCCCGCAATATGGCCCGACGCGCCCAGCACAAAGCGTATGGACCCGCGCAAGATGCGAGTCGAGGCATAGGCGGCGGGCCAGGGCACGATATGGTCTTCACGCGAACCATACACATACGCCGGCATCTTCAAGCTTTGCAGGTCAAGCGCATGGCCGTCGACCTTGACCCGGCCGGGCTTCTTGAGGTTATTTTCCAGGTAAGTATTGCGGAAATACCAGGTAAAAAAAGGCCCAGGCAGATTGGTGCCGTCGGAATTCCAGAACAGTAAATCGAAAGGCGGCGGCGCCAGGCCTTTCAGGTAATTGCTGACCACATAATTCCAGACCAGCTCGTTGGGGCGTAAAAATGCAAAGGTAGTGCCCAGCTCACGCGCCGACATCAGGCCGGATCGCCCGATCTGGCGCTCTCGCGTCTGGGCATGCGCCTCATCGACGAATACGTCGAGCACCCCCGTATCGTCAAAATCGAGCAGCGTAGTCAGCAAAGTAAGCGCGCTGACCGGCTCTTGCCCTTTGGCGTGCGCCAACGCCAAGGCCGAGGCCAGCAAGGTGCCCCCAACGCAAAAACCCAGCGCGTTGATCTGTTTTTGCCCGGAAATGGCGCACGCAACGTCAAGCGCCGTCAACACCCCTTCTTGCAGGTAGTCGTCCCAGGTGGCCGAGTCGACACCATCGGTATCGGAGGCCAATGGGTTGCGCCAGGACACCAGCATTACCGTAAACCCTTGTTCGGTCGCATACCGCACAAACGAATTTTCGGGTTGCAAATCGAGTATGTAGAATTTATTGATGCACGGAGGAACAATCACCAAAGGCTTTTGATAAACGGACGGGGTGACTGGCGAATACTGAATGAGCTGAAACAGCCGGTTCTCGAAAACGACCGCGCCCGGTGTGATGCCTACGTTTTTGCCAAGTTCGAATTTGGATTCATCGGTTTGCGACAAACGGCCCTTGCGCAGGTCGCAGACAAGATTCTCCAGCCCCAGGCGAAACGACTCGCCGCGGCTTTCAATCAAGGCCTGCTGGGCCTCGGGGTTGGTCGCCAGAAAATTGGAGGGTGCCAGCGCATCGACCCATTGCATGACGGAAAAACGCAGCCGGTTGCGCACCGGCTCGGTGGCCTGCGCCGCCTCGACCATCTGCTGCATCGCTCGCGCCGACAGGAGATAGGCATGAGCCAGCAACAAGGAGCCGGGGTTGGATGACCACGCCTCATTGCTAAAACGGCGATCGTGCGTACTGCCCAGCATACCTTGTTGCGCCTGAGTGCTTAGCCGCAGCCATTCACGTGAAAATTCGGCTTGAATTTCAGCCAGCTTGTCCGATGCCACGATCACCGGGACGGGCCGTTCAGATGAAGTTGATGCTCTCATCTTGGACACCTTACGCAATTACGTTTCTTTCAATGAATCTTGGATTGCATTTAGGTGCCTGTCAATCAGGGTAAGTCGCTAGAGCGCTGCGGCCCAATCACCGGCGCACTGCCCTTTATTTACCCGTTAACCACGCCACAGTAACCATCCGTCCCGAATCGGGCCTGCGCCGATAGGAGAAAAAACGCTCCGGCTCGCCGTAGGTGCAGCAGCCGCTCAGCTCGACTCGAGCCACCCCCGCCGCCTGCAAGCGATGCCGGGCGAGGCCGGGCAAATCGGCCAGCCATTTCTTATCCGCGGCCCTGGGCGCAAAAAAGACGCCGGTACGGGAATCACGGCCCACAAATGCCTCATACACGTCGGCGCCGACCTCAAAATGCGGCTGACTGATGCCCGGCCCGACCCAGGCTTGCCATTGTGCATCGCCGTCCACCTTGGCCTGCAGTCGGCTCAAGGTTTGCTCGAGCACGCCCTCGGCCAGGCCGCGCCATCCGGCATGCGCGACCCCCACCGTACGCCCCTGGACATCGGCGATCACCACCGGCAAACAATCCGCCGTCATGATCGCCAGAACCCGGCCCGGCGCCGAAGTAACCGACGCATCGGCCGCAAGCGTCTCGCCCTCCCGATCGGCATCGGCAACCTGAACACCGTGAACCTGATTCAGCCAGAAGGGCTCGGCGGGCACCTCGGCACGCAGACGGCGCCGATTTTCCAGCACATGGGCGCTATCGTCCTGCGTGCGGCGGCCCAAATTCATGCTGGCGTACGGCCCGGTACTGACCCCGCCGGCACGCACGGTGCAAAAATAGCGCACACCGCGCCAGGCAGACCCCGTCACACTGGGCAATGCAGGGCTTTCTGTCATGTTTGCCATGTAATATTTTCCAGAACTCGAAGAAAATCATCGGCCAGCGGCGCCTCGAACGACACGCGCTCTTCAGTGGCAAAGTCATTGAAGCTCAAGGCCTGCGCATGCAGCAATTGCCGCGTGGCGCCGGCGATCAGCTTGCCGCCGTACAAAACATCACCCACCAGCGCATGATGCAGGCTCATCATGTGTACGCGAATCTGATGAGTACGCCCGGTTTCCAGCCGGCAAACCACCTCGGTCACAACCTGACCGGCCTCGGTCTGGCCGATCCGCCTGGGCTCGAAATGCGTAATCGCCTGTTTGGGCGCTATGGGGCGCTCGACCGCCATGCGCACCGGCACCCGGGGGTCGCGCCCTATGGCCAGCGTTACCGTTGCAGCCTTGACCACATTGCCATGCACCAGCGCCACATACTCGCGCTTGACCGTGCGCTCCTGCATCTGCCGGATCAAATGCGTCTGGGCCTTCTCGTGACGAGCCACCACCAGCAGGCCCGAGGTGTCTTTGTCCAGCCGGTGCACAATGCCCGCTCGCGCCACCAGCTTCAACTCCGGAAAACGATAGAGCAAACCGTTGAGCAAGGTGCCATGCCAGTTACCCGCGCCGGGATGCGTCACCAGGCCCGCCGGCTTGTTGACCACAAGCCAGTCGGGGCTTTGGGCCACGACCTGGAAATCGACGGGTTCAGGCGAGAACGCCAGCGATTCCGGAGGCAACTGCTCCCAAACGCGCAGTTTGTCACCCGGGCCGACGCTCTGCTTGACGCGCCCGGGATGGCCATTGACCAGCACATGGCCTTCCTCGATCCATACCTGCAAACGGCTGCGCGAATGCTCCGGGATCAGCATAGCCAGCACCTTGTCGAGCCGCTCGGGGCTGGCCTTCAGGGGTAGATCGAACTCGATGGGATCACCGGCGATGGAACTTTCTTTAGCGATATCTGTGTCAGGCATGGCGACAAATCATATAATCAGCCTGCAATGCTAACACCAAGGACATTTTTGTGACTCGTCTAGACCACGATTTATTCCGCTTTTTCAGCCCGAAACGCATGACACGCGGGACTCTTGTGCTTATTGCGGTGGCGCTTATCGCAGGCTGCAGCGCGTTCAAACCAGAGGTCGATAAAACGGCAGGCTGGAGTGCGGACCGCCTGTACAAGGATGCCCATTCGGAAATGAGCGATTCGAACTGGAAAGATGCCCGCACCCGGCTCGAGGCCGTCGAGTCTCGCTACCCGTTCGGGATTTACGCCCAGCAAGCCCTGGTCGACCTTGCCTACGTTAATTGGAAAGACGACGACCCTGAACAGGCATTGGCGGCCATCAGCCGCTTTCAGCAACAGTATCCGAACCACCCGGGTACGGATTACATGCTGTATCTGAAAGGGCTGGTCACGTTCACCCCGCCCAGTGCTGCATTCAGCAATATCACGCGCCAGGACCCGAGCGAGCGGGATCCCAAAGGCCTGCGCCAATCGTACGAATCGTTCAATGATCTGATCAAGCGCTACCCTAAAAGCCGCTACACCGAAGACGCCAAAAAACGCGTCACATGGCTGGTCAGCACCATCGCCGAAAACGAAACCCACGTCGCTCAGTATTACTACGAACGCGGCGCCTATGTTGCAGCAATCAATCGTGCACAAAAAGTCATCACCGACTTCCAGGGCGTAGCCATTGCCGAAAAAGCGCTCTACATCATGGTTTTAAGCTATGACAAGCTAGGCATGACGCAAGCGCGCGACGACGTCAAACGCGTGCTGGACAAAAATTTCCCCAACAGCAAATACTACAAGCAGGGTTTGGACAAACCGGTCAATAACTGGAACCCGATCAACTGGCTCTGACGCGAGCGGGGGTGCCTTGAGGGGGAATGGCAGCCACAAGGGCTGCCGCTACATAATTCACGGATACATTTTTGTAGCGGCACCCCTTGTGGGTGCCATTCACACCCCGGCAACACCCACATTTACAAAATGGCCGCGCCCGTTGCCGGTGCAGGATCGGCATCCGGAGCAGCATTTGCGCAAGATTGCCCACCCTGCTTCTTTTCATAAAAGGCCAATACCTCGGCCTGCTCGCGCGTACGTGAAAAGGGCGGCAAGCCGCGCCAGAGCAACTTGCCATACGGCTTTTCCACCAGGCGCGTATCGCCTACCATCAAGACCCCCCAGTCCTGCTCCGAGCGGATCAGGCGCCCTGCTCCCTGCTTTAATGCAATGGCCGCTTCAGGCACCTGATATTCCATAAACGGGTTACCGCCCTGTTCGCGGCAGCGCGCCAGGCGTGCTTCGAGCACAGGATCGTCGGGCGGGGCGAACGGCAGCTTGTCAATCGCCACCAGCGTCAGGGCATCGCCCGGCACGTCTATCCCTTCCCAGAAGCTGGCGCTACCGACCAGCACTGCATTTTTCCCGGCACGAAAACGCTCCAGCAAAAGCCGGCGCGAGGTCTCGCCCTGGCGCAACAACAGCCTGTCTATGCCACTGTCCTCGAACTGGTCCTGCAAGAGATCGGCAATGCGATCCACCGAACGCAGGGTGGTGCACAAAACCAGTACCCCGCCGGTTGAAGCCTTGATCAAAGGCAATAATGCATCAACAAATTTTTCGGTAAATGCCGGATGGCTGGGCAAAGGCAGGGCCTTTGGAACGTACAGAACACCCTGCCGGGCGTAATCAAAGGGCGACTCCCAGCTCAAAGTGCGAGCGTCCTGCAACCCGAGCTGCTGCACGAAATGCGTAAAATCGCCATTCACCGACAACGTTGCCGAGGTCAGTATCCAGGCCTGGTCCTCCTTGCGGCAACGCGAAAAAATCCGTGCCACCGACAGCGGCGCCTGATGCAGACGCATATGATGCAGGCTCTGCTCCACCCAGCGCACCGCGCCGCCCTCATCACCTTCTCCGCTATCCGGGTCGGGATGCAATGCGTTATGGCCCTGCCGATCGGGCTGGCTCCAGTGATACAGCCGCGCGCGAATAGCCAGGCACGAATTGGCGGCCGCCTCCAGATCGGGATGCTTCTCGGTCACGACATTCAACAGTTTCGAGCACTGATCCAGCACCTGCAGCAACTCGTCTAAAGCGCGGTCGAACGCCTCGGGCTCGGGAATGGCGTCGAAAGTGGCCTTGCGCCCCGGCAATTTATCAATGGGGCCGGCCGCCAGGCGCAGCTCGCGCGCCGCGCTCTCGAGTTTCTTGCCGATTTCGCTCCAGTTGGTGGACTCGCGTGCATAAGCCAGGCCCGCCGCCTCGATGGCGCGTGCCAAGTCCAGTAGTTGATGCGAGGACACGCTGGAACCCAGGAAACGGGTGGCGACATCGGGCAATTGATGCGCCTCGTCAAAAACCACCGTATTCACGGCAGGCAGCAAATCGGTAATCCCTTCTTCACGCAAGGCCAGGTCGGCCATGAACAAGGCGTGATTAACAACCACCAGATCGGCATCTTGCGCGTAACGCCTGGCCTTCATGACAAAACAATCGCGCACATGGGGGCAATCTTGCCCCAGACAGTTTTCACGCGTGGACGTCACGCGATTCCAGATGTCGGCCTCTTCGGGCACCTGCGCCAGATCGGATTTATCGCCGGTCTTGGATTGCTGGGCAAACACCTGAATGTGGCGCAACTGAGCCATTTCGGCGCGGGACTTCAAGGCGCGTTCGTCGCCCGCCAGGCGCTCAAGATGATAGTGACAAACGTAGTTGCCGCGGCCTTTGAGCAGCGCAATGGTAATCGGCAGGGACAGCGCCTCGCGCAGCTTGGGTAAATCGCGGCGGAACAGCTGATCCTGCAAGGTTCGCGTGCCGGTGGACACCAATACCTTGGCGCCGCTTAAAAAAGCGGGCGCCAGATAGGCCCAGGTCTTGCCCGTGCCCGTGCCCGCCTCGGCCACCAGCGTACCGTGGTTCTGTATGGCGCTTTCGATGGCCTGGGCCAGCTCCAGCTGGGCCGGGCGCGGACGATAGTCGGGCACGACCGCCGCGAAGGGGCCATCCTGGGCAAAAATATCGGAAAGCTCTTGTAAAAACATCGAAAATTACAATTCTTAATGGATTCAAGCGTGATGATACGCGGGTATTACACGTGGCTACGTCGGTGTGTGGCAAAATGCCCCGCTTGATCGACGATTTATAGATAGCCTCATGACTGATACTTCCATTTCCACAGCGGCGATCGCCTCCGGCCGCGATCCTCAACGAATCATCGCACTCCTGGCTCACGAACTCAATGTGCGGGTTTCGCAAGTGGCCGCCACCGTGGAGTTGCTCGATGGCGGCGCCACCGTGCCCTTCGTTGCCCGTTACCGCAAAGAGGCGACCGGCGGGTTGGACGACACGGTGCTGCGCACCCTCGAAGTACGGCTGCTTTACATCCGCGAACTTGAAGAACGCCGTTGCGCGGTGCTGGAATCGATCGCGCAACAAGGCAAACTAACCGCCCCCCTGCAGCAGGCCATTACCGAGGCCGATACCAAACAGCGGCTGGAAGATTTATATGCGCCGTATAAACCGAAACGCCGCACACGTGCTCAAATCGCCCGCGAAGCCGGCCTGGCCCCGCTGGCCCAGGCCATTGTCGAGGAAACGGCCTGCGACCCTGCCGCACTGGCCCAGAGCTATATAAATCCCGCTGCGGCGATCAACGATATCAAGGCCGCACTGGACGGGGCACGCGACATACTGGCCGAACAATATGCCGAAGACGCCGATCTGCTGGCCGACCTGCGCGCACATCTTTGGAACACCGGCCTGCTTTATTCCAAGGTCGCTACGGGCCGCGAAGGCGACGGCGCCAACTTTCGCGACTGGTTCGATTTTAGCGAACCGCTGCGCAGCCTGCCCTCGCATCGCATCCTGGCCATGCTGCGCGGCCGCCAGCAAGGTGTGCTGGATTTGCGCCTGGGCCTCACCCCTGATCTCGAATCGCAAACCCCGCATCCCTGTGTGCTGCGGATTGCCCGATTCTTGAACATCGGCGCACAATTCGACGCCGACGCGTCGCCACGCTCGCGATGGCTAGGCGAGGTCTGCCGCTGGAGCTGGCGCGTCAAGCTATTGACAACCTTCGAATCCGAACTGATCGGCCGCCTGCGCGAAAGCGCCGAACAAGAGGCCATACGCGTCTTTGCGGCCAATCTGAAAGACCTGCTGCTGGCCGCGCCGGCCGGCCCCAAGTCGGTCATGGGCCTGGATCCCGGCATACGCACAGGCTGCAAGGTTGCCCTGATCGACCCCACCGGCCGCGTGCTCGATACAGCCACCATCTACCCTTTCGAACCCCGCCGCGATCGCGAAGGTTCGATCAAGACCCTGGCGGCGCTGATCGCCAAACACAAGATAGAGTTGATCGCCATCGGCAACGGCACCGCATCGCGTGAAAGCGAAAAGCTGGTCGCCGACATGGTCGAAAAATTTCCCGCGCTATCACCCACAAGCGTGGTGGTGTCGGAGGCCGGCGCATCGGTCTACTCGGCCTCGGAGCTCGCCGCGCATGAATTCCCCGACCTGGATGTGACCCTGCGCGGCGCGGTGTCCATTGCGCGCCGCCTGCAGGATCCCTTGGCCGAGCTGGTAAAAATTGAACCCAAGGCCATCGGCGTCGGGCAATACCAGCACGATGTCAACCAGCGCGAACTCGCACGCTCGCTCGATGCCGTCATCGAAGACTGCGTGAATGCCGTAGGGGTCGACGTCAATACCGCCTCGGCCCCTCTGCTGGCGCGCGTTTCGGGGCTCAACGCGACACTGGCGAAAAACATCGTCAGTTGGCGCGACGAAAATGGCGCCTTTGCCAATCGCAAAATGCTGCTCAAGGTAGCGCGATTTGGCGACAAATCTTTCGAACAAGCAGCAGGTTTCTTGCGCATCCGCAATGGCGAAAACCCTCTGGATGCTTCATCCGTACATCCCGAAGCCTATCCCCTCGTGGAACGCATCCTGAAAAAACTCAATACCGAAGCGCCCCAGATCATGGGCCGCCAGGGTGCTTTGAAAGGGGTGTCGCCCTCGGAATTCATCGACGAACGCTTTGGCTTGCCTACCATCAAGGACATCTTCACGGAGCTTGAAAAACCGGGCCGCGATCCGCGTCCGGAATTCAAGACGGCGCATTTCAAGGAAGGGGTCAACACCCTGAACGATCTGCACGTGGGAATGGTTCTGGAAGGAGTTGTGAGCAACGTTGCCAACTTCGGCGCCTTTGTGGATATTGGCGTACACCAGGATGGCCTGGTGCATATCTCGGCGCTGGCCGAAAAATTCGTCAAGGATCCCCGCGATGTGGTGCGGGTGGGCCAAACCGTGCAAGTCAAAGTGCAGGAAGTGGACATCGCGCGCAAGCGCATTGCCCTCACCATGCGGCTTAACGACGACGCGGGTCCCGCGCGGCGCGCAACCGAGCCACGCCAGGGGCCTGGCTCTGCCGGGGCACGGCGCGCAGCACCGAGCAGCCGTACGCCCGAACCAAGCGCTCAAGGCGCCATGGCCGCCGCTTTTGCAAAACTAAAGAAGTGACAAAGCCCACCGATACGACGATCAGGAACTTCCCAAACTGAACCAGGTCGTCTTCAAATCGCTGTATTTATCCAGTGCGTGCAGGGATTTATCGCGCCCAAAGCCCGATTGCTTCACCCCACCAAATGGGACGGTAATATCGCCATCGAAATAGCAATTGACCCAAACCAGGCCCGCCCGAAGTTGCCGCGACATACGGTGCGCACGGCCTAGATTGGCAGTCCACACGCCAGACCCCAGGCCGTATGGAGAATCGTTGGCCAAGGCGATGGCCTGGGCCTCGGTATTGAATTTTTGCGCGGCAAGAACCGGCCCGAAAATTTCTTCGCTGACAATGGACAGGTTTTGGCGATCGCAATCGAAGATGGTCGGCTCAATGAAATACCCTCCGGTATCGAAGTGCACTTGCTGGCCGCCCAAACGTAATTGCGCCCCTTGACGAATACCGTCCTCAATATAGGACAGCACCTTGCGCATTTGCCGTTCATCGACCATGGCGCCCATGTTCGATTTGGGGTCCAAAGGGTTTCCGGGATGCATCCTGCGCGCGCATGCCGTCACTTTATTCATGAAAACGTCGTAGATGCTCTCCTGCACATACAGACGCGACCCTGCAATGCACACCTCGCCCTGGTTGGAAAAAATGCCAATCGCAACGGCCTGCGCTGCCTTGTCCAGGTCAGGACAATCCTCGAACACAATATGCGGCGATTTTCCGCCACATTCGAGCCAGATTCGTTTCAGGTTCGACTGGCCCGAATATTCCATAAAGCGCTTGCCTGTGGCCGTTGATCCAGTAAACGAGATGCAATCCACATCAGCATGCAATCCCAGGGCCTTGCCGGCCACGGCACCCATCCCGGGCACCACATTGAACACGCCATCGGGTATGTCGGCCTGTGCCGCCAGCGCCGCCAGCCTAAGGGCGCTTAGCGATGATTGCTCAGCAGGCTTTAAAATGACGCTATTGCCTACGGCCAGCGCCGCAGCGGCCTTCCAGGCCCCTATCATGAGCGGATAATTCCACGGCACTACGGCTGCGACAACGCCCACCGGCTCACGTGTAATCGTAGCCAGCACATCGGCGCCGGTCGGCGCAATCTCATCGTACTGTTTATCAATGGCTTCGGCGTACCAGGCAAAACAGTTGGCCGTCTCGGGCAAATCGTAAAGCAGCGCATCGCCTATGGGCTTGCCCATATCAAGGGTTTCCAGCAGCGCCAGCTCTTCACGATGTTGCTCGATCAGCCCCGCTAAATTCAATAAACGCTTTTTGCGATCCCGGGGATGCATGCGCGACCAGAGCCCCGAGTCGAAAGAAGTTCGCGCAGCAGCGACAGCCAGATCAATGTCCTCTTGTTGACATGCCGCCACGTCCGCCAGCTTGACGCCCATGGCTGGATTGATCGATTCGAAGGTCGCACCATTTTTGGCATCGACGAATTCGCCGTTGATAAATGCCTGTTGCCCGATATCAAGTGTGGCGGCCTTGTTTTGCCAATACGTTAAATCATGCAGGTCCATAGTCTTCTTTATAGATTTCGTTGAGGCAAGTTAGCAAGAGCGCGCCAGCATAACGGCCAGCAATACGTTGCAGCCGGCTTCCAGATGTTCGGGTTTGGCATCCTCTATTTCGTTGTGGCTGATCCCGTCCTTGCACGGAACGAATATCATCGCCGTCGGCGCTATCGAAGCGATATACACGGCATCGTGGCCAGCGCCGGTCGGAATATCCCGATGCGGCAGTTTCGCCTGTTCGGCCGCAGCGCGGACCATGCCAACCAGCGAGGCATCGAACGGCGTGGGCGGAAAATACTGAACATCCTTGAGGTCCACTCGTACGCCGTGCTGACCCTGCACTTGAGCGCAGGCCTGCCGCAAAGACGCATCCATCTCGGACAAGGAAGCGGCATCCTGATGCCGCAAATCGACCGTAAAACTGACCCGTCCGGGAATCACATTGCGTGAGCCCGGATGCACCTGCACCACGCCCACCGTGCCGCGGCCGTCGGGCTGATGGTCATTGGCGATATTGATCACGGCCTGCATCAAATGGGTGGCTGCAAACAGAGCATCCCGGCGCAGCGGCATGGGGGTTGGCCCCGCGTGCATCTCCATCCCATCGACCGTTACGTCATACCAGCGCAAACCCAGCGAGCCGGTCACCACGCCAATCACTTTGTCTTCGTTTTCAAGAATGGGGCCCTGTTCAATATGCGCTTCGAAGTAGGCCCCGATCGGCCGGCCGCCCACGGGCGCCGCGCCGGCGTAACCAATGGCCTGCAGCTCATCACGCACTCGTTTGCCGTCGGCATCGCATGCGTCGAGCGCGGTGTCCAGTGAAAACTTGCCGGCAAACACGCCCGAACCCATCATGACCGGCACAAACCGGGTGCCCTCTTCATTGGTCCAGACTGCCAGTTCCAGAGGAGCCTCGGTCGTCACGCCATGATCCTGCAAGGTGCGCATGACCTCCAGGCCCGCCAACACGCCAAAGCAGCCATCGAACTTCCCGCCGGTGGGTTGCGTGTCAAGATGGCTGCCCGTCATGACCGGTGCAAGCGCATTGTTGCGCCCCGCGCGCCGGCCAAAAATATTGCCCACTTGATCAACCGTAATCGTCAGACCCGCCTGCTTCATCCAGCCCACGACCAGATCGCGCCCCTGGCCATCAAGCGGCGACAAGGCCAGGCGGCAATTACCGCCTTTTTTCGTCGCGCCGATTCGCGCCAGGTCCATTAAGGAATCCCACAGACGCTGGCCATTGATAGACAAAGAATTATTTTCCATTACCACCCCCAGACATTAAAGTTGGTTGAGTTCCGAGGCCTGTCGCGCCAAGGCGTCCCGGCGAATCTGGGTCAGCGTCGAGCCCGGCGCTATGCCATCGGAGTCATAACGGATCTCCAGCAATGCAGGCAGATTTTCTTTCTCTGCAAATTGACGCGCACGTTCAAAGGCTGGCGCAAATTCCGCATTGTCGGCCACCACCTCGCCGTAGCCGTGATAGGCCTGCACAATCTGCGTAAATTCCGGGTTGTCAAAGCCCAGGGCGATGGTTCGGCCTGGAAATTCACGCTCCTGATGGGCGCGAATCGTCCCCCAGATCCCATTGTTAAAGACCAGAATAATGATTCCAAGCCGATGCTGCATGGCAACGCCCAACTCTTGAAGATTCATCTGGAAACAACCGTCGCCCGCATAGCAAACAACCGTGCGCTCACGATTATCGAGCTTGGCGGCGATAGCCGCAGGCAAGCCGTACCCCATAGCCCCGACCGCCGGGGCAAGACTGGTTCCAAGCCCCGCAAACTGCCGATAGCGATGCGGATAGAGCGCGTAATTGCCGGCCCCGACCGTCACGCAAGCATCGGCAGGCAAATGGACATTCACATGGGCCGCCGCCACGTCCAGGCTCATGGAGCCAGGCGATGGCAAGGGTTTCAGACTGTCAAGGTATTGGCGATGGCCTGTCTGCGTCGCAGAGGCCCATCGGGGTGGTTGACGCGGCTTGAGGTCGGCTGCCGCTTGTGCAAAACCAACCGGATCGGCAGTAATAGCCTGGGTTGGCAAAAACACTCGCCCAAGCTCGTTCGCGTCGGGGTAAACATGAATCAGCTTCTGCTTTGGCTGCGGGCTCTGGACAACGGAGTAGCCTTCGGTGCTCGCCTCGCCAAGCCGTGTGCAAACAGCCAGCAAGACATCGGCGTCGCACACGCGTGCACGCAATTCTTCAGTCATGCTCCAACCCACATGACCAACAAAATTCGGGTGATGCTGGTCGAAGCATTCGAGGCGGCGCCATGCCACACCCACCGGCAAACTGAAACGTTCGGCGAATTTCTGCAAGTCGGCCGCCGCCGCGGGCGTCCAGCCGCTACCTCCGACTATCATGAGCGGCCGCTCGGCGGCCTCGATCAGGGCACGCATCCGCTCCATATCCTGGACGCTTGGCGAGCTGTGCGCCCGGCAATATCGCGGCATGTCGGGCACCGCAGCGGTGCCCCACAGTACATCCTCGGGCAAGGCCAGCACCACCGGCCCCGGCCGGCCGCTGGTGGCAACCGTAAAGGCGCGCGCTATATATTCGGGGATCCGATCGGTGCGATCGATCTGCGCAACCCATTTTGTCATAGGCCCGAACATCTGGCGATAATCGATTTCCTGAAACGCCTCGCGCTCATAAAAATCGTTGCCCACCTGACCGACAAATAAAATCATGGGCGTCGAGTCCTGAAAAGCGGTATGCACGCCTATGCTGGCATTGCACGCCCCCGGCCCGCGCGTAACAAAGCAAATACCCGGCTCACCGCTAAGCTTGCCCGTGGCTTCAGCCATATATGCGGCCCCGCCCTCTTGCCGGCAAACAACGGCCTGTATCGTATCCTGATGATCGTACAGAGCGTCAATGCAGGGCAGATAGCTTTCGCCCGGCACAAGAAATACTCGTTTGACTCCATGTGCGCACAGTTGTTGAATGAGAATTTGGCCGCCATTGCGGTCAATGGGTGTTGTTGCAGTCATCTTGCCCTCATACTGACTTTATTTGAATTACCGTAGCGCATCGTTGAACTTTAAAAATTCTGAATGTCGCGCCAACAAGCGTCGTGCATTGTTGCAGCATGGCGCGTCGATCCAGGACTCGATATTGTCAACATCTGCCCTTGATTGCGCTTCATATGCTGCGATGAGCTGATGAGCCTCCTGGACGTCAAGGTCGGAAGGCGTAAACGAACGATTGACGACTGCGACGTGCTCAGGAAACACGACGCACTTGGCCTTGAATCCCAAGCGCCGGGCTACTGTCAGGTCTAACCGCAGTGCGCCGCTGGCCCGAAAGGTAAAAGGACAATCAATGGCCACGCACCCGGCTGCAACACACTCCAGCAAAAAGCGGCTCCGGGCATACTGAAGCTCGATACCGTCCACACCACGCTCCGACCCCAGATTAGCCGCCAGGTCTTCTGCAGCGAGCAAACAGGCGTTGACCCGGGAACTGGCGCGCAAGATGGAACCCAGCGACAACAGTCCTGCAGCAGATTCGATGGTGGGCACAATCTCTGTCGCACCAGGAGCCAATCCGTGCAGGGTCTCCAGCCGTGAAATTTCCATATCCAGCGCCAGAATGTGTTCCGGCGTTTCCACATGGGGCAAGAACACGACATGCGGCTTGCCAGGCATGATCTGCGCCAGATCAACGCGTCCATCCTCGTCCAATTTGTTGATCCGCACCGCACCCACCACCGCACTCTCTCGGCATTCTTGCAACAAGTCTACAATCCGCCGCCGCGCCTCTGGACGGTCGCCCATCAGGGTGAACTCCTCCAGATCGGCAACGACGACATCCGCCCCGGCGGCAATAGCCGCCCGCTGTTTGTTTTCATCCATACCCGGGACAAACATCCAGCTTCGCCGTAATGAGAGCGGGCGGCGCAAGCTGTTTTCCATACTCATTTCAGATCCTTATATCCTGTCCAGAGAATATCCTGGCAACCGTATCGTTCGATACACCGTTTTAATGCGCAGACTCGACCTACCCGCGCCGGCGCGCACACTCAATTCATATGCCGAGGCAAAAACAGCACAAGCTCAGGTACGAACGTCAACAGCAACAAAACCGAAATCATCGCCATCAGCATAAAAACCAGTGGCTTGAACGACTGCGCCATACTGATGCCGCCTATGCGGCAGGCAGCCATCAAATCAACACCCAATGGCGGTGTGTTCGCTCCGATCGCGAGATTGATCGTCAGGATTATTCCGAAATGAACCGGATCGATGCCGTAATGATGAATGATCGGCATGACGACAGGAGCAACAATGATGATGATTGCGATAGACTCCATAAAGGTGCCTAAAATCAGCAAACCAGCGGTTAGCAATAACAACACCGCCGTTCTGCTGCTGGTCCATTGTGTCAATAAATGCGCCAACTGCTGCGGCACCTGTTCGGCTATCAATATCCATGCGAACAAGCCTGCCGCCCCAATAATCAACAAAATCGACGCACTTACTTCCGAGGTGTCGCGCAGGCACTTCCAGATGGTGCGCCAGCTAAGCTGGCGATATACAAAAAACCCCACGAACAAGGCATAGACTATCGCACTGGCCGCCGCTTCGGTCGCCGTAAATATGCCAAACCGGATCCCGCCAATAATAAGCACTGGAACGAGCAAAGCCGGTAAAGCATCTTTCAATGCAACAAGAAAAACCTGGCGATTAAACGGCACGCCGCCAGCCCAGCCCTGCTTTCGAGATTGCCAGAGCACTACAACAATCAGGCCCAAACCCAGCAAAATACCTGGAACCACACCGCCTAAAAACAGCTTTCCTACTGACGTATTGGTGGTTGTGCCATACACAATCATGACGATGCTGGGAGGAATCACCACACCCAGGGAGCCGGCGCAACCCAGCAAAGCACAACTGAAACCCTTGTCGTAGCCGCTACGATACATAGCAGGCAGCAACACACTGCCGATGGCAACCACATCAGCCACCCCGGAACCTGACAAGGCGCCAAACAGCATGCTGGCCAGAACCGCGACGACCGCAAGACCCCCTTTGATATCGCCCACCGCCGCCGAGCACAGGTGAATGATTTTCTTGGTCAGACCGGCGCTGTTCATTAATTGTGCCGCCAGCAAAAACAAGGGGATCGCCAGCAGAGTGAAACTGTCCATGCCGGACACAATCTGCTGGGCCGCCACCATTAGCGGCGCCACATCGAAGATCAGCAAATAAGCGACGGAAGACAGAATAAGGCCAAAGGCAATCGGGATATCAAGCAGTACCGTTGCGGCAAACATCGCCAATAGAGAAATTACACCTACACTCATTTTGATTCCTTGGCTTCCAGTAATTGCCCCAGATGCACCATAATCAGCGCCACACATCCCACCGGCACGGACAAATAAAGAACAGCCGCAGGAATCTGCAACGCTGTAGTGGTTTGCTCCATCGTTACCTGCGCAAGCCCCCAACCCGCCCTGGCTAACAGGACGAAGATGACAAGCAACAACACATTGGCGAATCGGTCAATGTAGCCACGGTAACGCGCGCTGTGCACCATCAGTGGCAATAAGCCCGCCGACAACTGAGTGCGCCGGTAACTGCAAACGACGCTGCCCAAAAAAGCCGACCACACCAGCACCAATTGAGGTAACTCCTCGCCCCAGTACGGAGGTGCTCCCATCACAAAACGCATGAAAATGGTGACCGTAACCAGAATCGCCAACACGGCGCAGCCTACTGCCGCCATCGCCTCGAAGGCGATGGCCAATCTTCGATTGAAGGATTCAATCATGGCTCATTAATCCTGATATTTTTTAACAAGCCCCATCATGTCGGCGCCAAACACCGGCTCATATTTTTTCCAGACCGGTTCCACCGCCTTGATAAACGCGGCCTTATCGACCGTGTTGACGATCATGCCTTTCTCTTTCAGCTTGGCAATGTAATCATCATCGCTATCTTGGACCATCTTGCGTTGCGCATCGCGCCATTTGGCAGCCGCCGTGGTTACCACAGCCTTGTCAGCATCGGAAATCTTGTTCCATACCGGCTTGGAGACGATCAGGCACGCTGCGCCCCAAATATGGCCCGTCAGCGACAGGTGCTTCTGTACCTCAAAGAACGATGAGGTATAAATCACCGATAGCGGATTTTCCTGAGCATCGAACACCCCCTGCTGCAAGGCCGAATACAGCTCCCCAAAAGCCAGAGGTGCCGGACTGGCGCCAAGAGCGGTAAATGTATCAAGCCGGACTTTGTCGGGTGCAACACGAATCTTCAGCCCTTTAAGATCGGCGGGCTCTTTAATGGCCCGCCGGTTATTCGTAACATGCCGGTATCCGAGCTCCCACCATGACAGAATCACCATGTTTTTGGTGGCCGCAATTTTAGCCAAAGCAGCACCCAGTTCACCATCCAGTGCGCGATAAGCTGTTTGGGGAGTGGGCCAGGCGTAGGGCAGATCGATAACGCCAAATTTAGGGCTGAACTGCTGCAAGGAGCTGGAACCGATTATGCCCGCATCCACAGCCCCGATTTGCATCCCTTCCAACATGGTTTTCTCGCTGCCCAGCTGGCTACTGGGGAACAACACGAAATTGACGCGGCCTGCCGTCTTGTCCTTTACCTCATCGGCAAACCCTTTGGCGGCGACGTTCCAGCTATGTGACGGCGCCAACACGTCGCCCAGCTTTATATCCAACGCCCAAACGGAGCTAGCCGACAATAAGGAAGCACACAAGGCAACTTTCGAAACACGGCCAAGTAATTTGAAAAAATTCATGAAATATCCCCTCTGATTTAACTTCTTGGTTTGATGTAAAAACGGTCTGTCAAGCTCTTATCATTGGCCTCGCCGTTCCTTGAGCCGTTGTGCCTTCATCAACGGGCACTCGTCACAATAGGATGTGACGACTATCCATTCGTCATTTCCTGTCGCTTGTGCCGGATGCTTTACTGCAGGAGGTACGGCAAGGGCCGAGCCAGCGTGCAAATCATAGTGTTCGCCATTGGCAACCAATTGAGCATTGCCATGCAGCGTCAGTGCCATCTCGCCCCCCGGATGTGTATGCGCTACGCTCCTGGCGCCGGGCCTGCCGTGCACTACGGCAAATTTCATATAACGGCTGCCTACCGTGGATGGCGAAAACAACACCCTTCGCTCAAATCCATATAAATATTCGGGCACAATCTTATCCACTTGACGTACCAATGGAACCTCTGCATTGGGCCGCCTGCCATTGAGCCGGTCTTGCGTGATCTGGGCTTGCATCAGCGGGCATTCGTCGCAACTGGCCCTAATGGCCACCCATTGGACATCACCACTTATTTTTACCTTTTGCGCAACCTCTGCCGGCACTACGATCGCGGAGTCGATCGGTAAGGCATATTGCTGGCCGGCGGCGACAACCACCGCCTTTCCTTGCAGGGTCAAAGTCATTTGATCGCCGGGCAAGCCCTGCAAGTCACTTTCGGATCCTGGCTCGCCATACACCAATACAAACTTCATGTAATGACTCCCCACTGTCGTGGGAGAGAACAACACTCGATAATCAAAACCCTGGTCATGCGCCAAGGGCACCGCGTCAACCTTACGCAACAACGGGAAATCTACTCGCTGTACCGATTGCATTGTCTCTACATCCTTTTTAGCGATGGCACACAGGCTGTAATGGTTTCAATGCTCCCGCCTCGAGCGAAGAGCACTGCTCGTTAATCTTCTGTTTTCAAATAGCGGAATCACTCGCGAAGTCTTCCCGCAAACGACGTATGATTCCCGTTAAATGTGCGCGCAATGCCTGCCGCGCCCGGGCCGGGTCGCGGTTTTTAATCGCTTGAAGAACAACGTCATGCTCGCGATCTGCGACCTGCCACACCTTGTGTGTCACAAAATGCTGCTCCAACCGGCTGAACATGGCGCTGTTCTCACGAAGATCCCACAAGGTCATTTCCGCGGCCACCAATGCCACATTGCCGCTACCCTCGGCAATGGCCATATGAAATGCGCGGTCCTGCTGGCCCGGCGATTGGGCTTGCTGGGTCGTTCGGGCAGCCGCTTCAATGATTGCAATTTGCGACCCTGATGCGTTTTTCGCTGCCAGCGCCGCACATTCCGGCTCGACCAAAAGCCGCGCCTGCAAAAGCTCGAACGGCCCTACATCGTTATAAATCTGAAGACTTGCCGGTTTAGCCTTGCCTTGATCTTGAGCATCGTCCCGCGAGGGTGCAACAAAAACCCCGGTCCCGACACGAACCTCAACGTAGCCTTCAATTTCCAGCGCGATCAAGGCCTCCCGCACGGACGGACGGCTGACCTGCAGTATTTTTGCAAGCTCACGCTCAGCCGGCAGACGCTCCCCGGGAATAAATTCGCCCGCATGGATTTTCTCGGCAATCTGATCGGCGATCATGCGGTACAAACGCGTGACGCTTACGGGCTGAAATCCGGTCATAAAATAATTTTCCATCATCTACTGGTCGAGTGGTAAGGCCACGATACAGATATCAATTTTCATTGTCAAGGTTTTAATGAGAAAGTTGGTTCGAAGCCATGCATACGGCCTCACCATACATATACAGGCCTAGTATCGCTGCATCGTCTTTTCATAATATCTTGACAAGAAAAGACGATGCCTATATTGTGGCCTTACCACTCGACCATCAGGCTATTATAATTGACGTGCCCCGCGGGGCGACAACACTATCAGGAGCAGACATGTTTCAACGAGCGATAAAAACAGTATTCCCAAAATTAATGCTGGCCGCCGTCATTGCGGCCAGTTGCGGTAGCGCCTTGGCCAACAAAGCCGACGACACATTGAATGTCGCCTTCGATGCAGCTCCCGCCACGCTCGACGGTTACAAGGAATCGGATCGCCCAGGCCTGTCTTTGGTGCGCCTCTTGTATACGGGCCTGATTCAGAAGGATCAGAAGACCGGAAAATTCGAACCTGCACTGGCATCGAGCTTCAAGTTCATTGACGACAAGACGATGGAATTCACGCTGCGCCCCAACGTCAAGTTCCACGATGGATCGACGCTAACCGTGGATGACGTCATATACACGCTGAATCTGGTTTCGTCCAAAGCATACAACGCACGCTACCAGAATACGGTGAGCTGGATCGCGGGCGCCGACAAACTGTCGGACAACACTTTCCGCATTCGCATGAAAACGCCTTTTCCATTGGCGCTCGAAATGCTCTCCGAAAACCTGCCCATTTACCCCAAGGCCTACTATGAAGGCGATGTATCGAAAATGGGTATCAAACCCGTCGGCACAGGTCCGTATCGCCTCGCGAGCAGTCAGCCCGGCAGCCGCTACGTTTTTGAGCGCTTTGCCGACTACTTCGGCAAAAAGCCGGCCATTAACCGCATCGTCGTTCACATTCTTCCCGATTCGAACACCCAATACGCGGAGCTAATGGGCGGCAGCCTGGACTGGATCTGGCGCTTGCCGCCCGACGCCGCCAAGCGCCTGGCGACCAAGAAAAACGTAGTGGTTAAAAGTGAAAGCATTCTGCGCATCCGGTACATCGATATCAACCCCGCATACCAGGACGGCAAATCGCCGCTAGCCAATCTTAAGGTCCGTCAGGCAATGAATCATGCCATTGACCGCGAAGCCATACGCAAGGCTCTGGTGGGCGGGGCATCCAAAGTAATCAATACAGCTTGCAACCCGCTGCAGTTCGGTTGCTCGACAGATGTGCAGTCTTACAGCTATGACCCAAAGAAAGCCAAAGAATTATTGACCGAAGCGGGCTATGCCAAAGGTTTCTCCATTGACCTGGTCGTGGCCACCCCCCCACGCTCCATTTTCGAAGCGATAGCGGCTAATCTCGCCACCGTCGGCATCAAAGCCAACTTGATCGAGCAACAATATGGAACCGCCGTGTCCGCGTGGCGTGAGGGCCGCGTGCCATTGATGACGGCCACGTGGGGCTCTTACGGCATTGCCGACGTCGCCCTGTCGACCAGCAATTTCTTCAACGGCGGCGCGGATGATCTGGTCAAAAACCCGCAAGTGGCTCAACTGCTGAAATCTGCCGACACCTCGATCGATCGGGACTTTCGCGCCAAACAATATGCCGCCGCACTAAAGATTATCGCGGCGCAGGCTTATTGGGTGCCTCTGTGGAACCTGTCATTGAATTCAGCCCAATCCTCTTCCTTGAATTTCGATATCGACTCGGACGAGTTCCCGCGCTTCTACAAGGCCAGCTGGAAGTAATTTTATGAGTTACTACATCGCCCGCAGGCTGTTCGTATCGGCACTGCTGGTCGTATTCGTATCCATCATCAGCTTTACGCTGATATTCGCACCAGGCGATCCCTCCGCACGGCTTGCCGGCGAAGGGAGCGCGGCCGATACGGCTCATCTGATGGCTCAATATGGCTTTGACAAACCCATCGTTGTGCAATACCTGAAATGGCTCAACGGCATTGTTCACGGCAACTTTGGCGATAGCCTGTACTTTCACCGCCCGGTCAGTGAACTGTTGTTGCAGCACTTTCCGATAACAGCGCAACTGGGCGGGATGTCGATGTTGCTGGCCGTACTGATTGCGTTACCGCTTGGCATTGCTGCCGCCTGCTGGAAGGGATCGCTGGTCGACAGATTTGCGCTCATGCTGGCCTCGTTTGGCCAGGCCATGCCGCCTTTTTGTCTTGCTTTTTTACTCATTATTTTTTTCAGCGTACAAAACAACTGGCTGCCCGCCTCGGGCTTCGAGACCTGGCGCCATTATCTGATGCCAACCACCGTGCTGGCAATATTTGCCACCCCCGCGCTGATCCGGGTCATGAAATCGGAGATGGACGCGGTGCTGCGCTCGGACTACATCCGCACGGCGCGCGCCATGGGCTTGGGATCGGGCCAGGTGGTGCTGAAATATGCGCAGCGCAATGCCTTGCGCCCCGTGGTATCGCTGGCCGCGGCACAAATGGGCACGCTGCTGGCAGGCTCGGTGATCGTAGAGACGGTTTTTGCCATCAACGGCGCGGGGCAACTGGCCTGGATATCCATACTGCGCGGCGACTTTCCCACCATTCAGGCATTGATCCTGGTGTTCTCCCTCCTTTATATTTTATTAACGCTGCTCGCCGACTTGGTTAATGGTTGGCTCGACCCACGCGTGCGCACGGCAAAGTGATGACCATGCAAATCGAAACCCGCGCCAAACCTGCCAAGCCGACAGTCTCTTCAGAAGGCAAGATTTTTCTATTCATTCTATTGTTGGTCGTGGCGACCAGTTTCATCGGCCCTTTGCTGCTGCACTCGGATCCTTATACACAAAACCTGTTGGCGCGACTGCAAGAACCTGTATGGTCCGATGGCGGCACGTGGTCTCACTTGTTGGGCACCGACCAACTGGGACGCGATGTGCTGGCCAGGCTGCTGTATGGCATTCGCGTATCGGCACTGATCGGCATCACTGCAGCGATGATGGGCGGCGTAATCGGCACGGCTCTGGGTCTGACCGCCGGTTATTTTGGCGGCACCACAGATCGGATCATTTCGTTCTTTATTACCGCGCGACTGTCGCTACCCATCATACTGGTAGCGCTGGCCGTCGTGGCGCTGTTTGGCGCGTCAATGACGCTCATGGTGCTGGTGCTGGGCCTTCTGCTGTGGGATCGTTACGCCCTGGTCGCCCGGGCCGTGACGGCCGGATTGCGCCAAGCCGAATTCGTCACCGCCTCGCGTATCCAGGGCTGTTCTCACCTGCAGATCATGTGGCATGACATTTTGCCCAACCTGTTCGGCACCATCGTGATCATAGGCACTATCGAAGCGGCCATGGCAATCACGCTCGAAGCTTCTTTGTCGTTTCTTGGGCTGGGCGTGCCTCCACCCATCCCCTCATTGGGCCTGATGATCGCCGAAGGTAAGGAACATCTGCTCTTTCAGCCATCACTGGTCGTCATCCCCAGCGTGGTGCTGTTTCTGCTCGTGCTGTGCGTCAACCGCTGCGGCGAAGCATTGCGCGCCATTCAGGCAAAGGACTAACCATGAAAGACGAGCACGCTCTATTGCACGTGGAGGGTCTGAGCATCGACATCGATACGGGTGGGGCAAGCAAAAAAGTGGTGAGCGATGTCTCGTTCACGCTGGAAGCCGGGAAAACCCTGTGCATCGTCGGCGAGTCGGGCTGCGGCAAATCGCTGACAGCGTTGTCCATCCTGGACTTGCTGCCGGTTGCAGCAAAACGCCGTGTAAAGTCGTTGAATTTCGGCAATACCGCGCTGGAGCAACTGGGCGCGCATGAGCTGGCGAGCATACGAGGCGCACGCATCGCGATGATCTTTCAAGATCCGATGACCTCGCTCAATCCGGTATTTACGGTAGGCACGCAGTTAACCGACGTACTGCGCAGGCACAAGCCAGTCAGCCGGCGCGAAGCCATGGAGCGAGCCAGCTACCTCCTGGAGCGCGTAGGAATCGCCAATCCGGGAATCCGCTTGCGGCAATATCCATTTGAACTCTCGGGGGGGCTGCGCCAGCGGGTAATGATTGCCATGGCACTCATGTGCGGCCCAGAACTGTTGATTGCCGATGAGCCGACCACCGCGTTAGACGTTACGGTACAAGCCGAGTTGCTAGAGCTGCTTAAGGATATCCAGAACGAATTCAAGCTGGGTTTGATTTTCATTTCACACGATCTGGGCCTGGTTTCCAAGATCGCAGACGAGGTGATCGTAATGTATGCGGGCCAAATCGTCGAATCCGGACGCGCGAACGATGTGCTGCGCAATCCCCTGCACCCATACACCGAATTGTTGCTGCGCTGCGTGCCTCGCCCCGGCGCCTCCGTGCCCAAAAGCGCCTTGATGTCCATCGCCGGCTCGGTGCCATCGCTGGACGCCGAGATCCTGGGCTGTGCCTTTTACGACCGCTGCCCGGTACACGACGACGCCTGCCGTCAACCATTACGGCAGGCGGGGGATGGGACGCACGGCTATTTGTGTATCAAACCCGGCGCCATGCGCCGCTCCGTTGAGGCACAGCCATGACCATCCAATCCAGCAATAGCCTGGCCTTGGCCGGCGTGTCGTTTTCCTACGGCAAGGCGGGGCTGCTTACCCGCCAGGCGCCACAGCAAGTATTGCATTCGATCGATCTGCGCATCACCTCGGGAACCACGACCGGGCTGGTGGGCGAATCAGGCAGCGGAAAATCCACCATCGCCAAATTATTGCTCGGCCTGGCCACACCCTCCAGTGGCCATGTGTTGCTCAATGACAAACCACTCAATGCACTGTCGCGTCTGGATCTGGCCAAGACCCTGCAAATGGTGTTCCAGGATCCCTATTCGTCCCTCAATCCTCGCATTACCATCATCGAAATATTGACCGCGCCATTGCGCGTGCACGGTGTGGGCGACACCGCGTCGCGCCGAAAAGGGGCGCTTCGAATGATGGAAGCGGTAGGGCTGACGCCCGAATTTGCGCAGCGCTACCCCAAGGAACTATCGGGTGGCCAACGACAACGGGTGGCCATCGCGCGAGCGCTCATGCTGCAACCCAAGATTATTATCTGCGACGAGCCCACCTCGGCGCTGGACGTATCGGTGCAATCGCAAATTCTCAACCTGCTGCTCGACTTGCAGCGGGAGTTCAATCTGGGCTACCTATTCATCAGCCACAACCTGGCAGTCGTGCAGCATATTTCCGACGATATCGTGGTGCTGCAGGCCGGCCGGGTTGTCGAGCGAGGTGAGGCACAAGCCGTGTATTTCAAGCCCGTTCATGCCTATACCCGGCAACTGATTAGCGCGGCGCTAACACCGCCCTGATGTCAGACCCGATACCAGCTTTCCTTTTTACCTAAACCTTGACGCGACGAGAAAAACGTGACTACCTTGCATGAAGATTCCCTGGTCATAGACGGCTTGATCGTGGCCAACTGGACCCGCCCTGTTTTCGAAGACATGCGCCGCGCCGGCCTGAGCGCCGCCAATTGCACCGTATCGGTATGGGAAGGGTTTCAGGATACCGTCGACAACATTGCGCGCATGAAAGCTCAAATTCGCGACAACTCCGATCTGCTGACATTAGTGCGCACCACGCATGACATTACGCTTGCCCGGCAAGCGGGAAAAACCGGCATTGTGCTGGGGTTTCAAAACGCGCAGGCGTTTGAAGACAACCTGGGATACATCGATGCGTTCTGGGATATGGGCGTGCGGGTGGTCCAATTGACCTACAACACACAGAACCTGCTGGGCACGGGTTGCTATGAACGTGACGGCGGCCTGTCGGGCTTCGGCCACGAAGCGGTTGCAGAAATGAATCGCGTGGGCATGCTGATCGATCTGTCGCACGTTGGCGCGGTGACCGCGCGTGAAACGATTACCGCATCCAGACAGCCCGTTTGCTACTCCCATTGCCTGCCCTCGGGCTTGAAGGCGCACCCCCGCAACAAAAGTGATGAAGATCTCCGGTTTATTGCCGAACACGGAGGTTTCATCGGAATCACCATGTTTCCGCCCTTTATGCGGGCTGGCGCCAACGCAACGGTGGACGACTACGTCGCCGCCATCGGCTATGTCATCAACCTGGCCGGTGAAGACAATGTGGGCATCGGCACCGACTTTACCCAAGGTCACGATGCGGCATTCTTTGACTGGATTACGCTGGATAAAGGCCGCCATCGCAGGCTGACGAACCACAGCGCCGAAACGACAATAACCTCGCCCGCCGGGCTATCGACGATCGGCGAGCTGCCTAATCTGACCATCGCCATGGAGCGTGCGGGATGGCGGGAATCGCGCGTGCGCAAGGTGTTAGGCCAGAACTGGATGGATCTGTTTGGCAGGGTGTGGCGCGGCTGAAAGGCCCGCCCGCACTGATGCAGCCCTTCCTCACACATAGCGACTTGCTTCCCCGTCAAACAGAGAACCCTGATTATGTATACCTTGAAACCACTGCCGCCTCAGATTGAACCTTCGCGCTTGAATCTGCTGGCTCGGGCCGAGCCGGCCACCATAGGACACTTTCTGCATACAGGTTTCATGGACCCGGAAATCCGGGCGCTGTTCTCGCAAAAACGCATTGCAGGCACAGCCGTAACGATACGCTGTCCCGGATTGGATGGAACGATAATGCACTATGCCATGGGGCAGGCTCGTCGTGGCGATATCCTGGTCATCGATCGTTGTGGAGATCATCGGCACGCCGCTCTGGGCGGCGCCCTCGCTTACGCTGCGCGTGCCGCCGGCATTGCCGGAATCATCGTTGACGGGATGGTGACCGATATCGGCGAACTGCGCCAACTTGGCATGCCGGTCTGGGCGCGCGGATTATCGGCCATCACAATCAAACTGCTTGAGCTAAGTGGCGATTTCTGCTGCCCCATCGCTTGCGGCGGCTTGGCCGTTAATCCGGGCGACGCCATTTTGGCCGACGAGAATGGCATTCTGGTTTTGCCGCCGTCTTCGATCGAATCCTCGGCCAACAAGGCCATCAAGCTTCAAGCCGACGAAAAAAACATCCTGGCTCGCATTGACGCGGGCGAGAAGTACCCCGACATCTTCGGGACAACGGCAATCATCAACAGCCACCTGGCGCCGGAATAAGGACGGACGTATAAACTGGCATCCCGATGAAGTACCCGCGGCGTGACCGCTCCGGAACCCTTTCCTTATAGAGCCGCTATGAACAGACCCCAAGCCATACCCACCGTGCAGATCGACAACGAAAACGTCAAAGTCACCCAGTGGCGTTTTCCTCCCAATGCCGAAACGGGCTGGCATCGCCATGAAATGAACTACGTGGTCGTGCCGCAAACCACCGGCCCCCTGCTTCTGGAGACCCCGCAAGGCGAAGCCACAAGCCAACTGACTACAGGCGTGCCGTACTACCGGCCGGTCGGCGTTGAGCACAATGTCGTCAACCCGGGATGTAGCGATTTTATTTTTATTGAGATCGAGCTGAAATAGCCCACTGTCAGGAACCCGTCAATGGAAACCTTTTTTCACCCCGAACAACTGCTGCATCATCCAAAAACCTATTTTTCCCGCGGCCAAATGCGTGTGCCGCAAGAAATCCCGGAAAGAGCGACGCGGCTACTGCAGGCAATAAACCAGCTGGGGTTCCAGGTAGAGCAACCCATCGATTATGGAATGAAACCGCTGCTTGGCGTCCATGGCATTGCCTACCTGCGCTTTCTGGAAGCCGCGCACCGCCGCTGGAAAGAAATGCCGCCCGACTGGGGTGATGAGGTCATGTCCAATATATTCGTGCGCGAACCCAACGCGCTGCGCGGGATTCTGGCCGAAGCGGCCCGTTACTTGGCCGACGGCAGTTGCCCCGTGGGCGAGTCGACGTGGCGTTCGGCTTACTGGTCGGCCCAAAGCGCTGTGGCCGGAGCTCATGCCCTGCTCGATGGCAAGGAAAAGGCCTATTCATTGTGCCGCCCTCCCGGCCACCACGCGCGGCATGCCGCCGCTGGGGGATTTTGCTACCTGAACAATGCGGCCATTGCCGCACAAGTATTGCGTGAGAAATTCGGGCGCGTTGTCGTGCTGGACACCGACATGCATCACGGGCAGGGCATTCAAGAAATATTCTATGAACGCGACGACATTTTCTATATCTCGATCCATGGCGACCCCACCAATTTCTATCCAGCAGTCAGCGGGTTCGAAAACGAACGAGGCACCGGAAAAGGCGATGGCTACAATCTGAACCTACCCATGCCTCACGGCTCCAGTGAGGCGGTCTTCTTCGATCGTCTGAGTGAATCGATCACGGCCATCCGTGGATTCGCGCCCGACGCACTTGTGCTGGCGCTCGGGTTTGATATCTATAAAGACGATCCTCAGTCTCTGGTGGCGGTATCGGGCGAGGGATTTCAACGGCTGGGACGCGCCATCAAAAACCTTGAACTGCCAACCCTGGTCGTGCAGGAAGGCGGCTACCACCTCGAAACCCTGGACCGCAATCTAACTCATTTTTTTGACGGGCTTCTTGAGTAACGCTGGCGGTATCACCCACGGCGACCCTAGCTATTTTGTAGCGGCACCCCTTGTGGGTGCCATCCGTCCAGTTGCGTATCAATGACCCCAGCCAGAACATCAAAGGCCGGATCAATCTCAGGCATCGGCACGGCGGCATAGCCCATCAACAGGCCTTTTTTCTCACCGCCAGGCTTCATATAATAATTGCTCAACGGCCGTACCACCACGCCTTGCTCAATGGCTTCACGCGTGACCCGGCGATCGTCGACACGGTCGGGCAAGGCCAGCACCAGATGCAGGCCCGCGTGTTCGCCCACAATATCAAGCCTGTCGCCGTAGCGTCTGGTAATGGCTGCAATCAAACCGAGGCGGCGCTCGGCATAAAGATTGCGCACCCTCCTGATATGCGAAGTCAGATGCCCTTCGCGCAGAAACTCCGCCAGAACCGACTGGGTAATCAGTTGGCCCTCGCGATACAGTTCAGCCACAGCTCCTGCGAAAGCCATTGCCAGATCGTCGGGGACCACCAGAAAGCCGACTCTCAGGCCCGGGAACAAAGTCTTGCTAAAACTGCCCGCATAAAACACCAGGCCGGCGTCATCAAGCCCCTGCAGCGAAGGCAGCGGCCGACGGCCAAAGCGAAATTCGCTGTCGTAATCATCTTCAATAATCCAGCAGCCGTTTTGCCGGGCATACTCCAGCAGCATGCGGCGCCGCGCCAGACTCATCACCATGCCCAGCGGATACTGATGGGAAGGCGTGACCACAATCAGTTTCGGCGGCGAGGCCAGCTCTTGCGCGGTCGGACACATCCCCTCCTGATCGACGCTGATCGGGACCGCCTTCAAGCCCGATGACAGCACCAGGTTGCGCACCCCCCAATACGAAGGTTCTTCGATCCACACCACATCGCCAATCTGGCAAAGCAAACGAGTGGCGACATCGACCGCCTGATGTATGCCCGTGGTAATGACGACCTGCCGTGCCGTACTGTTTACCGAGCGCACACTGCCCAGGTATTCGGAGACCGCGTGCCGCAAAGGCTCGTAGCCGCCCGCCGGCGCGTAACTCATCAACTGCGCAGCGCCGTGGCGCCACTGTTTGTTCTGTATGCGCAGCCATGCTTTGAACGGGAATTCCGCCACATCGGGTATGCCCGGCATAAAGGCACCCATCTGCCGATTTGAAAAACCCACGTGGTCGATCAGATCCTGGCCTCGAGGAGAAAGGCCGCTGCGCGGACATGGCGCCGACGCTTGTCCATCGCCGCGCCTCTTATCGGACGAACCTTCAATCCGATCCGGGCTCAAATCCTCTACATAAGTACCGCGCCCGCTCGCCGCATTGGCATAGCCCTCGATCACCAGTTGTTCGTATACCTGGATGACGGTATTGCGCGCAATGGCCAAATCGCCAGCCAGAATACGCGACGATGGCAAGCGCGTCCCCGCCTCCAGGTGGCCATCGAGAATGGCGCGGGAAATCAGCTGATAAAGTTGCCGATAAACCGGCCCGCCGGCGCCAATATCCAGACGCTGCAGCAGCCAGTCGGCAAGCGTGAACGAACTCAAATTGGCTCCATAAAAATTGCAATAATGGCTCTGGATTGTAGACCATAGTCTCGTTATAGTAGCTGGATTCAGCCAATACGATCACCCGCGAGACCTCTAGACATGAACACGCAAAATAAATCCTGGCAGGACAGAAAGTCGTCCTCCATCCCGAACGGCATAGGCATCATGTGTGATTTTTACACGGAACGCGCGCTGAACGCCGAAATCTGGGACGTCGAGGGGCGCCGCTACATCGATTTTGCCGCGGGAATTGCGGTAGCCAATACGGGACATTGCCACCCCAAGATCGTCGCGGCCATCACCGAGCAGCTGGGAAGATTCACTCACACGGCCTTCCAGGTATCGCCTTATTCGTCGTACGTTGAACTGGCCGAAAAAATCAACCAGTCAACGCCCGGCCAGCACAAAAAGAAAACCGCCTTTTTCACCACCGGCGCCGAAGCCGTGGAAAATGCCGTCAAGATTGCCCGGGCCGCAACGGGCCGTACCGGCGTTATCGCCTTTTCCGGGGCCTTTCACGGGCGCACTTTCATGGGCATGGCGCTCACCGGCAAAGTAGCGCCTTACAAGCTGGGATTCGGCCCCTTCCCGGGCGACGTCTATCACGCCCCTTTCCCCAACGCACTGCATGGCGTCAGCACGCAAGACTCGCTCGATGCCATCGCTGCTCTGTTTAAAGCCGATATCGATCCGAAGCGGGTAGCGGCCATTATCGTGGAACCGGTGCAGGGCGAAGGCGGGTTCAACGTGGCGCCCTTCGACTTCCTCAAGGGCCTGCGCGCCTTGTGCGACCAGCATGGCATTTTGCTTATCGCCGACGAAGTTCAGACCGGCTTTGCCCGCACCGGAAAAATGTTCGCCATGGAGCATTCCGGCGTTGTCCCCGATCTGATGACCATGGCCAAAAGCCTGGCAGGCGGCATGCCGCTGTCCGGAGTTTGCGGCCGTGCGGAAATCATGGACGCGCCCGTCCCGGGCGCGCTGGGCGGTACCTACGCCGGCAATCCCCTGGCGCTGGCTGCCGCGCTGGCGGTGCAAGACATTATTGCAAGCGAAAAACTGGTCGAACGCGCCAACGTCACAGGCAAGAAACTGCGCAACGCCCTGGAGGCCCTGAAAGCCACCACCCCGGAAATCGCCGACATTCGCGGCCTGGGTGCCATGATTGCCATGGAATTCAAGCACCCCGATTCGGGCAAGCCTAATCCTGAGTTTGCCAGCCAAGTGCAAAAAAAGGCTCTCAAAAACGGGCTGATTCTGCTAACGTGTGGAGTGTACGGAAACGTCATCCGTTTCTTGTTTCCACTCACCATTCCCGATTCGGTTCTCGACGAAGGTCTGGCTATTCTTGCCGATGCCGTCCGGGCGTAAACGCAGCAGGAGTTTGAAAAATGAGGCGATGGCACCCACAAGGGGTGCCGCTACATGAATCACGGGCTGGTAACGTAGGGGCAGCCCTTGTGGCTGCCACGACCGTCGAGAATCCAGACGGCACCTACAGGCTGCGCAGGCACGTTCGTGTAGATTGGTTTTTTAACTTAACGTCAGCGGGTGAAAAATAATTTTGGCTCACGCACACGTAGAACCACTGGTCAGTTTCAAGGGCGTTCAAAAGTCCTACGACGGCGCAAATCTGGTCGTCAAGAATCTGGACCTGGACATTCACCAAGGCGAGTTCCTCTCTTTGCTCGGGCCTTCAGGTTCTGGCAAGACGACCTGTCTAATGATGCTGGCCGGCTTCGAATTCCCCACCAGCGGCGACATTTTCCTGGATCAGCAGCGCCTGAACAATGTGCCCCCGCACAAGCGCAATATAGGCATGGTTTTCCAGAACTATGCCTTGTTCCCGCACATGACGGTTGAAAAAAACCTGGAATACCCGCTACGCGTACGCAAGATCGCGCCGGCGCAGCGCGCCCAGCGTATTGCCGATGCTCTGGCCATGGTGCAGATGAGCGCCTTTTCCAAGCGCTACCCTGCGCAATTGTCCGGCGGACAGCAGCAACGCATCGCCCTGGCCCGCGCCCTGGTGTTCGACCCCAAGCTGGTGCTGATGGACGAGCCCCTGGGCGCGCTGGACAAGCAGTTGCGCGAACATATGCAGCTGGAACTCAAGGCCCTGCACAAAAAACTGGGCATTACCTTCGTGTATGTCACTCACGATCAAAGCGAAGCGCTGACCATGTCCGACCGCGTCGCCGTGTTCGATCAGGGCATCATCCAACAGATATCGTCGGTCAATACGCTGTACGAGTCGCCCTGCAACCGATTTGTGGCCGGGTTTGTCGGCGACTGCAACCAATATCAAGGCGTGGTCCAGTCCAACGGCGGCGAAAACTGTGTCGTTCGCCTCACCCCGGACATTGCGCTCACCGGCATCAACGTCAATCACGTACAGGCCGGCGCACCCTGCGTTCTGACCATGCGGCCCGAACGCTTGCGCGTCGTCGACTCCCTCACCGCTCACGACAGCAATGTGTTCAAGGCGCATGCGCTCGATTCGGTCTATTTCGGCGACCACGTGCGGCTGCGTTGCAGCATCCCCGAAGCGCCCACTTTTTTCGTCAAGCTACCGCTTGGCGACAGCAGTTCCATCCAATCCCTGACGCATGGCGGCGACGTTCTGCTTCACGTTCCGCCCGAATACGTCCGGGTATTTAGTCCCTAACCCCCTCCTTCATCTTAAATAATTACGGAGACAACCATGAAGATTCATTTAGCACTTTGCACCCTCAGCCTGGCCACCGCGGCCCTGGCGGCCGGATCGGCACAGGCCCGCGACCTGACCGTCGTGAATTTCGGCGGCGCCAATGGCGATGCGCAGACAGCGGCGTTCATCCAGCCGATGGAAAAAGAAACAGGCAAAAAGATTATCGCCGTGGCCTACAACGGCGAACAGGCCAAGGTCAAGGCCATGGTCGAAACCAAAAACGTCGTCTGGGACGCGGTTGAAGTCGAAACCGGCGATCTGGGCCGTGGCTGCCAGGAAGGTCTGTACGAAAAACTCGACTGGTCCAAAATCGGCAACAAGTCCGACTACGTCCCCGAGGCCGTGCGCGAATGTGGCGTCGGAACCTTCGTCTGGTCGACAGTGCTGGCCTACAACGCCAAAACATTGAAAACAGCCCCGACCAGTTGGGCCGATTTCTGGGACGTAAAAAAATTCCCGGGTAAACGCGGTATGCGCAAAGGCGCCCACTACAATCTGGAATTCGCTCTGATGGCCGACGGTGTCGCCCCCAAAGATGTCTACAAGGTGTTGGCCACCCCCGAGGGTGTCGATCGTGCCTTCAAGAAGCTGGACCAGCTAAAACCCAATATCCAGTGGTGGGAAGCCGGCGCGCAGCCTCCGCAGATGCTGGCGGCAGGCGACGTCGTCATGTCCACAGCCTATAACGGCCGTATCGACGCGGCACAACGCGAAGGCCAGCCGCTGAAAAACGTGTGGAACGGAAGTATTTACGACTTGGACTATTGGGTGATTCCGACAGGCTCGCCCAACAAGGCCGAAGCTGAGAAATACATCAAGTTCGCCACCTCGACCGGCCCTCAGGTCGCGTACGCCCAGCACATCGCTTATGGGCCAGTCAACAAGGCGGCCATTACCAAGCTCAGCCCGAAAATACTGGCCGACCTGCCTAACTCGCCAGCGAACGCCAAGAGCGCCTTGTTCTCCGACAATACGTTCTGGACCGATCACGGCGAAGAGCTAGATCAACGCTTTACGGCCTGGGCTGCTCGCTAATATCCGCTCGCGCGTGGTTCTTGCGCAATAACCGCGCAAGCCACCTGCAACAGGCGCCTGTGTCGACAGCCACACCGACACAGGCGCCTCATCAACAGACCACACCATGACCGCAACGATCACCGATCACGACGCCCACGCCATCCGGCGTGCCATGCGCACTGGCGAACGCCAGCGGAAATGGCGCGCGTTTTTTCTGGTGGCGCCTCTCGCCTTATTTTTACTGATTATTTTTGTGATCCCGATCGGCTCGCTTTTTCAACGCGCCGTCGAAAACCCTGAAGTCATCGCCACCTTGCCAAAAACACTGGCCAGCCTGAAAGGCTGGGACGGCAAAACCATTCCCGCCGACGCCGCGTACGCGGCGCTGGCTGCAGACCTGACTCACTCCAAGGGTTCAAGCGCCGCTGGCGGCTTGGCCCGACGGCTGAACTACGAAATCCCGGGCTACCGTTCGCTGGTATTCAAAACCATACGCCACATGCCGCTGACCGCGCCTGACGGCAAGGCGCTGACCGACGCCGAAATCCGCGACCAACTCGTCGCCATTGATAAAAGCTGGTCGCAAGTTCCATTCTGGCAGGCTATCGCCAGTAACGACACCGCATACTCGCCCTACTACCTGCTGGCCTCGCTCGACCTGAAACAAAACGCCCAGGGCCAGGTCGTCAGAGCGCCGGCGGGCACCTCGGCATTCCTGGATATTTTCGGGCGCACTTTTCTCATCAGCGCCATTGTGACAGTGCTGACCCTGATCCTGGGTTTTCCGCTAGCCTATTGGATTACGTCTTTGTCCAAGCGCCGCGCCAACCTGGCCATTATCTGCATATTGATTCCTTTCTGGACCTCCGTGCTGGTTCGGATCGCCGCCTGGATTGTGCTGCTGCAGCGCGAAGGCCTGGTCAACAAGGCGCTGATGAATATGGGCATTACCGATGCCCCGCTCGCCTTGCTGTTCAATCGCGTCGGCGTCTACATCGCCATGACGCACATACTGTTGCCTTTCATGATATTGCCGCTCTACAGCGTGATGCAGTCGGTACCCAATACCTACCAGCGCGCAGCCATTTCCTTGGGCAGCCATCCCTTTGCCGCCTTCTGGCGCGTGTATGTGCCGCAAACCTATCCGGGCATCGGAGCAGGCACCCTGCTGGTATTCATCATTGCCATCGGCTACTACATTACGCCCGCCTTGCTGGGCGGCGCCAGCGACCAGATGATCAGCTATTACGTCGCTTACTTTACCAATCAAACCATCAACTGGGGCATGGCCAGCGCGCTGGGATTCTTATTGCTGCTGGGCACACTGCTGCTGTATTCGCTATACCGCCGGCTATCGGGCCGGGAACTGGGGCTGGGCTAGCATGGAAAAGATTCGTACCGCAAAATTCCCGCCCTATGTGTCCATGGTGGAGCGTCTGTGGCATTACAGCCATCGGGCCATTTGCCTGCTCGTGCTGGTTTTCCTGGTATCGCCCATTCTGGCGATCATACCGCTGTCCTTTAGCAACAGCTCGCTGCTGCTCTATCCCATCCACACATTTTCCTTCAAGTGGTATATCGCGCTTTTTCATTCCGACGACTGGATTCGCGCCACCAAAAACAGCTTTATCGTGGCGCCATCGGCCACCGTCATCGCCACGGTATTGGGCACCTTGGCCGCCGCCGGCCTGCACCGCATCGAATTCCGCGGCAAGGGCCTCCTGATGGCTGTCCTGATCTCGCCCATGATCGTTCCGCTGGTGGTGGTGGGTGTAGGCATCTACCTGTTTTTTGCACCCTACGGCTTGACCGACAGCTATCTCGGGCTGATCCTGGCGCACGCGGCACTGGGCGCCCCTTTTGTCCTGACCACCGTCACCGCGACCTTGCAGGGATTCAATGAAAACCTGGTGCGGGCCAGCTACAGCCTGGGCGCCAACCCGCTGCAGACTTTCTTTGGCATTACGCTGCCCATTATTGCGCCCGGCGTCATCGCCGGCGCGCTGTTCGCCTTTGCAACGTCTTTCGATGAAATCGTCGTCACCCTGTTCCTGGCCGGCCCCGAACAAACCACGCTGCCGCGCCAGATGTTTACCGGCATACGCGAAAACATAAGCCCCATCATCGCCGCCGTCGCCACCATACTGATTATTTTCTCCACCACCTTGCTGCTCACCCTGGAATGGCTGCGCGGGCGCGCCCAGGCCAAAACGGTCGCGCCATAGGAAGACGAAGAGCTTCTGTGCGCGGGACTTTGGTTGGTGGCGGCCACAAGGGGTGGCGCTACAAAAAGGCACCTGTCGTTCATGTAGCGGCAGCCCTTGTGGCTGCCATTCTCAACAGTCTAGCGTCGTGGCCAGTCAAGGTGGGGCGGGCGATTCGGGCTCGCCGCGCGCGGGAAGTCATGGCGCAGCCATGACCGTGACCGTCAGAGCCCGATCCGCCTTGACCGGCCACGATGCGGGGCTAGAAGGTTCTATAACCAAGATAGGGTAATGTAAAAAGAATGCCACGTGCAGCGAATGCCACCCACAAGGGGTGGCGCTACAGGGTGGCACCACGTGGGTCGTAAAGCACTCCAGTCCCCACGATCCGCACATCCACCTTGTCGCCCACCTGATATTCGAGCGGGTAGTGGGCTCTCACCAAAAACTCCACCGGAAGTGCGCCGACACCCGTCGGCTCCAGCACAATTCGCAAACTGAAATACTGACCATGAAACGCAACTTCCGCCACTCGCGCCGCCGCCCCCTGCCCTGGGGCCACCAAGCGCAATTGCTCCGGCCGCAGCATCACACGCACCGAATCTCCCGTGCAGCGATGAATGGCTGCCGCCGAATGACCCGAAGCGCCAGCGAGCTCTCCCGGATTATGTCTGTTGGCAGCCGGCACCATCCCCAGCGCAGTACGCACGCCGTTATCCACCACCACGCCATCAAGCAAAATAACGCCGCCCACCAATTCCGCGGTTTGCACATCGACCGGCCGACGGTAAACATGCACCGGATCGTCAAACTGCACGATATGCCCATCGCGCATCACCGCCACGCGATCCGACGAGATGAACGCCTCGCGCTGGTCATGCGTCACCAGCAATACCGTGGCCCCAATACGTCGCAGCAACGTCATTACGTCCTGACAAATGGAACTGCGCAAATTGGCGTCCAGCGCATTGAACGGCTCGTCCAGCAAAATCATGCGCGGCTCGGGGGCCAATGCGCGCGCCAGCGCCACACGCTGCTGCTGGCCCCCCGACAATTGATGCGGCATATGGGCGCGCAGCTCGGCAACCCCGGTCAGCTCCAGCATGCGATCAATCGCCTGGCTGCGCCCCGGCCCCTTGCCCACCCCAAACGCCACATTGTCGTAAACATTAAGATGAGGAAATAAAGCGCCCTCTTGCGGCACGTAGCCGATATGGCGCTTTTCGGCCGCCACAAAAACACGCCCATTGGCGACCACCTGCCGGGCCACGCTTATCTGCCCGCTATCGGGTCGGTCGAACCCCGCGATCAAACGCAGCAAGGTCGTTTTACCGCAGCCGGACTGGCCGAGCAAAGAGACCACCTGCCCCGGCTCCACCACGAAATCGATCTCACACAGCACCTTTTTCAGGCCGTACGACTTTTCGACCTGTTCTACCTGCAAGGTGGTCAGACTTAAGCTACTGAGCATCGAAATAAACCGTTTTACGTAAGATATGCACGGGTATGCCAGAGATGAGAATCAGCACCGCCGCATACGGCGCGGCGGCCGCGAATGCGGCGTTGTTGGTGGCCGACCACACTTGCATCGACAAGGTGTCGACGCCAATCGGCGCCAGGATAAGGGTCGCCGTCAACTCTTTCATGAGCTGCAAAAACACCAGCGCCCCAGCCGCCGCCACGCCCGGGGCGATGCAAGGCAAGGTAATTTTACAGAAAACCGACCACGAGCCATGGCCCAGCGCATGCCCCACATCCTCAATACCGGCAGGCAGTTGCTCGAGTGCCGCACGTATGGACACCTGCGCCAAAGGCAGATACAGCACCACGTAGGCCAGCAGTATCAGCAGCCAGGTCTGATACGCCCAGGACACATAACTGATTGAAAAAAAAGCCAGTGACAAGGCAATGACCAGTCCGGGCAGCGCGTGGGCCGCATAAGGGATCCGATCCAGCCATATCCCCAAACGCGCCCGGTGCCGAATCGCCGCCAGCACCACCGGTATGGCGCACAGCACGGTGCACAGGGCTCCCAACAAAGAAAGGGATAGGGAATCCCAAGCCGAGGCGGCAAGAGCGCCCCAATCAACTCCTGCCGAGGTGCCATGCGTGAGCCAATAAGCCAGCATACCCAGGGGCACCAGCAAGCCCAGGATCGCCACCGCTGCGAAAACGGCCAAAACCGGCCACTGCCAGCGGCCCAGAGACAGCACCACCGTTGCACGCCGCGTGCCACGGCCCACACGGGCCAGTTGCGTGCGGCCACGCATACGCAGCTCGACAAGGATAATCGGCAGGCACAAGAGCAACAGCACGAAGGCCAGCAAGGCAGCCGAGGCGTTGCTGAATTCCAGCTCGTACTCTTCGAAGATAGCGGTGGTAAAGGTCTGATAACGCAATAGCGCCAAAGCGCCGAATTCGGCCAGCATGTGCAGGCTGACCAGCAAGGCGCCGCCACCTAAAGCGGGCTTCAATTGCGGCAGCACGACCCCTCGAAACGTCTGCCAGCGATTGCGCCCCAACGACTGGCTGACCTCTTCCAGGGCCGGGTCCAGGCCTTTCAACGCAGCGGCCACCGGCAAATACACCAGTGGATACGTGGCCAACGAAAGGATCAGCACCGCGCCGCCGAAACCCTCGAAAATCGAACTGATGGACACCCAGGTATAGCTGCTGACAAAGGCCGGGATACACAAGGGCAAACTGGCAAGCACCGACCAGACCGGGCGGCCCGCCAGGTTCGTGCGTTCGATGCACCACGCCGCGCCCGCGCCCAGAAACACCGCAATGGCCGTCACTGTCACCATCAACGCAATGGTATTGAACAGCAACTGCGCGACCCGTTCGCGCCACAGCAATGCGATGCTGCGCTCCAGGCCGACCTGCGCGGCACGCCAGATGACGTAAAGAAAAGGCAAACAGACCGCGACGAGAACCAGCGCCACGATCACGGAATGCCAAAACGGAGGCAGCCAGACCGGCCGCCTCACGCTACCGCGCCGCCACAGTGACGCAAGAACACCGGAAGGCATTATTTAGCTCAATCCCGCCTCGCGAATCAGTTCGGTGGCTTCGTGCGCATCGCCCAGATCGGCCGCCGACACATCGGGCGGGTCCAGTTCGCTAAATGGCTTCAAATCAAACGGCGATTTGATACTCGGATTCAGAGGGTACTCGGCCACATCATTGACAATGACCTGCTGCCCCTGCGGGCTGGCAAGGAAGGCCACGAATTTCTGTGCAAGCGCCTGTTTCTTGCTGGATTTCAAAATACCGATGCCCGCGGCCGTGACCAAAGCGCCGGCATCTTTATGGCCTACATAATCCAAGGCGGAGGCCATGTTCTTCGCTCCTTTTTCCTTGGCGAGCGCATACCAGTAGTAGTTGTTGATCAGCGCTACATCAACCTCGCCGCGCTCCACCCCGTTGAGTGCCGCCGCATTCTTGTTATAGGCCTTGCCATATTTCTTCAGGCCTTTTAGCCACTCCAGTGCGGCATCGCGCCCTTTGAGCTTGACGATGGCCACGATCTGCTGCTGAAACGCGCCGCTGGTTGGCACAAAACCCACCTTGCCGGCCCATTTCTGGCTTGCGTAATTCAATACCGAAGGTTCCAGATCGCCCGGTTTGAGCTTGGCCTTGTTATAGGCCACTACCCGCACGCGCGCCGAAGTGGCCAGCCAGTCGCCGTCCTTGGCGTGATAATTACCCGGCAGCAATGCCAACGTCTTGGCGTCGATAGGGGCCAGCAAGCCTTTTTCAGCCAAAGCCGCCAGGGGCGGGGTTTCTTCCGAATAGAAGAGATCCGCAGGCGACTTGTTTCCTTCTTCGGCAATCAGGTTTGCCAGTTGCGAACTGGAGCCGTTACGCAATTCGATCTTCACACCCGTGGCCTTTTCGAACGCCTGGGCGGCGCCGTTTGCCGTGACTTTGTGCTGACCGTTATAAATCAGCAAGGTCTCGGCGTGCGAGACTTGGACCGAGAGTACTGTGGCGACGGCAAACATCGCGGCGACCCGTAATTTACCGAACAGAGGATGCTTCATGGGTAGTTCATTTCCTATGAGTGAAGATGCGAATCATTATTGTTTATTATTCCATCTCTACCGTATGGCGTCAAACGCAAAACAAGTACGCTCGGTCAGTGGCAACCGGACACGCGCCTTTACATGGCAGCCACAAGGGCTGCCGCTACGAAAACAGACGGGCTGCCGCTACATAAGCGATGAGTACGTTTGTAGCGGCAGCCCTTGTGGCTGCCATTTTCAACGATATAGCGCCATGGGTGGTTAAGGTGAGGCGCGGGAAGTCCTGGCGCAGCCAGGACCGGGCACGTCGGAGCCCGACTTGCCTTAACCACCCATGGCGCGGGACTAGGATATTCTAGGCAAGATACATCAATGCGAAAGGATGAATGCCACCCACAAGGGGTGGCGCTACAAACAAGGGATGCCATTTACGCAAGCCAGCAGTATCAGCAACCAGATTTGATACGTGCAATGGCTACTTGACGCCCTGATCCTCCTCCATTTCGCGCAACGCGATGCGCAACTGCGGCAGGGAGCTTACCGGGCAACGGCCTACCACCTGACCGGCCACATTAAAAGTAGCCACGCCATCGTGCTCGACCAGAATGTCGTCCAGCACGGCCGATCGCAGGCTTTGAATGGCCTGGCCAGCCGCCTGCGGATGGGTGAACGGTTCGGACTGGAGTAGCTCGCTTGCATCGGCGCCCAGCAGCCGGAAACGGAATTGGCCTGTTTCGTCGCGAAAACTCACAAAACGCGCGCGCTTGCCGCCCGTTTTTTGTTTCACTATGTTTGACGCCGCTACCTGCGCCGGCTGGCGCAAGCCTACGGCCTCACGCAGCTGCGACATAAACACCGACGATAATTTACGTGCCTTTACTGCACCCGCCTGCAAGATATCTTCAATACGATCAGGCCGCGCCATGAGCTCGGCATACTGCGCACGCATGGGCGCCAGGTCTTGCTCAATGCGCTTGTACAGCAATTCCTTCGCCTCGCCCCAGCCCAGTCCCTGCTCCAGGTCAAGTCTGAACCGTGCCGATTCTTCATGCGTAGCAAAGGCGCGATACAGCGTATACAAATGCGAGCCCTCGGCGTCTTTGGGCTGGCCAGGCTGGCGCGAATCGGTCACGATGCGCATGACGGCAGCGCGCATGGCGCCTGCCCCCCCTTCAAACAGAGGAATCGTATTGTCGTAGCTTTTGGACATTTTGCGCCCATCGAGCCCCGGCAAGGTTGCGACCTCTTCTTCGATCTGCACCTCGGGTAATACAAAATAATCCTTGCCCCGGCCATACAGGTGATTAAAGCGTTGCGCAATGTCGCGCGTCATTTCCAGGTGCTGGATCTGATCGCGGCCGACCGGTACCTTGTTCGCATTGAACATCAATATGTCCGCAGCCATCAGCACGGGATACGAGAATAAGCCCATGGTGATTCCGTCATCGGGATCAAGCTGCTTGAGCTGATTCTGATCGACCGAGGCTTTGTACGCGTGTGCGCGATTCATCAAACCTTTGGGCGTGACGCAGGTGAGCATCCAGCACAATTCCGGAATTTCCGGAATATCGGACTGACGATAAAACGTGACCTTATCGGTATCCAGGCCTGCGGCGATCCACGTGGCGGCAATCTCCAGGCGCGAACGCGCGATGCGCTGCGGATCGTCGCATTTGATCAGGGCGTGGTAGTCGGCCATAAAATAAAAGGCATCGACCCCCGCTTGAGCGCTGGCACGGATCGACGGGCGAATCGCCCCCGCGTAATTCCCCAGATGCGGAGTTCCAGAGGTGGTAATGCCGGTCAATACACGGGTATTCATGAGCCTAGGTCTGAAGAAAGAATGGATGGGACAAACAGGCGCCGGCCCAAAACCGGCAAGCTGCCAGAGATCACAGAAGCACGGCTTCCCGGCGTTCTGACTCAATATATTCAAGCGACTGCATTTCCATGATACGGGAAACCGTACGCTGGAATTCGTTGGCCAAAGCTCCGTGGGTATAGAGCTCATCGGGCGCGCATTCAGCCGATATGATCATCTGGACTTTATGATCATAAAGCACATCGACAAGCCAGGTGAATCGCCGCGCTTCCGAGGCGTAGCGCGGCCCCATGCAAGGCACATCCGACAGCATGATGGTGTGAAAGCGGCTGGCCAGATCCATATAGTCGATCTGCGAGCGCGGGCCGCCGCACAGGGTGGCGAAATCAAACCACACTACGCTGCCGCTCAGGGCAATGGCCTTGATCTGGCGGCCTTCAATCGTCAGCACCGGATCCTGCGGCGCCGTGTCCGACAAGCGGTCAAACGCCGCACGCAACTCGATTCGGGTCGACTCGGTGATGGGCGACATGTACATGCGCAACTGCGCCAGCGTACGTCGGCGATAGTCCACGCCCGTATCGACGTTGAGCACATCCATGCGATCCTGGATCAGTTTGATCGCCGGCAAAATCCGGTCGCGTTGCAAGCCATCGGGGTACAGGGTGGACGGCTCGTAGTTGGAAGTCATGACAAACGAGGTGCCCAGCTCGAACAACTTAAGCAGCAGGCGGTAAAGAATCATGGCGTCGGCGATGTCGGACACATGAAACTCATCGAAGCAAATCAGGCGATAACGGCGAGCCACGCGCCGCGCCACTTCGTCCAGCGGATTCTCCTGGCCCTTGACCTCTTGCAATTCGCGATGCACGCCGCGCATGAATTCATGAAAATGCAAACGGATCTTGCGCTTGACGGGCACCGTCAGGTAAAACGCATCCATCAAAAAGCTTTTTCCCCGGCCGACTCCGCCCCACAGGTACACGCCACGCGGAACCTCGGGCCGGGCAAAGATTTTTTTCAGTCGGGTTGAGCGCGCCTGCTTGAAATCCAGCCATTCGTCGAAATAGCGCTGCAAGCGATCGACAGCAGCCGATTGGGCCGCATCGGACTCATAGCCGCGCTCGACCAGCACCTGCCGATAATATTCGCGCACGTTCATTTCAGATAAACCCACGCGAAACTGACAAAATACACGGTCCGGTCAAAATTGAAATTAGAAATTCAAGGCACGCTTGTCAACCGCCAGAGCCGCTTCCTTGAGCGCCTCGGACAAGGTTGGATGAGCATGGCAAACCCGGCCGATATCTTCGGCCGCGCCGCGGAATTCCATCACCATCACCGCCTCGGCAATCAGCTCCGAGGCCATGGGCCCAATGATATGCACACCCAGCACCTCGTCGGTTTTGGCATCGGCCAGCACCTTCACAAAGCCGGTCGTGTCGCCCAGAGCGCGAGCGCGGCCATTGGCCAGGAACGGGAAACTCCCTGCCTTGTATTCGCGGCTTTCGGTTTTCAGCTGCTGCTCGGTTTTACCGACCCAGGCGATTTCAGGGGAGGTATAAATCACCCACGGAATGGTGCCGAAATTGACATGGCCATGCTGGCCGGCAATACGTTCGGCAACCGCCACGCCCTCTTCTTCAGCCTTGTGCGCCAGCATGGGGCCGCGCACCACATCGCCCACCGCCCACACATTGGGCAGATTGGTTTTGCAATCTTCGTCCACCACCACGAAACCGCGATCATCGAGCTTCAGGCCAACCGTGTCCACGCCCAGCCCTTCGGTGTGCGGCACCCGGCCAATCGAGACAATGAGCTTGTCGACCACCAGCTTCTGCTCGGCACCCGCCGCGTCGGTATAGGCGATCGAAAGGCTCTTGGCACTGACCTTGACCTCGCCAATCTTGACGCCCGTCTGGATCACCAGATTCTGTTTGGCAAAAGCCTTTTGTGCTTCTTTGGCGACCTGCTGATCGGCCGCAGCCAAAAAGTCGGGCATCGCCTCCAGAATGGTGACCTCGGCACCCAAACGACGCCAGACGCTGCCCAATTCCAGGCCGACCACACCCGCGCCAATCACACCCAGTTTTTTAGGAACCGCCGGAATACGCAAGGCGCCATCATTGGACAACACCTGCTTTTCATCGAAGGGCAGGCCCGGCAAGGCACGCGGCGCAGAACCGGTGGCCACCACCACATGACGAGCCACCAGGTCTTCGTCGGAAGCGCCGGAAACTTTAATCGACCAGCCGCCATCCACCTGCGACACAAACGAACCCATGCCATGGAAAAACGTGATCTTGTTCTTTTTAAACAGATACAAAATGCCATCGTTGTTCTGCTTGACGACATTGCTCTTGCGTCCGATCAGCGTGTCGAGCTTGAGCGCAACGTCTTTGACGTCGATGCCGTGTTCGGCCAAATGGTGATTGACCTGCTCGTAATGTTCGGACGATTGCAGCAAAGCCTTGGACGGAATGCAGCCTACATTGGTGCAAGTGCCGCCTGGCGCAGGCTTGCCGTCGCTCGTGCTCCAGGCATCGATGCACGCAACAGTCAGCCCCAGCTGCGCCGCGCGTATGGCGGCAATATACCCGCCAGGCCCCGCGCCAATAACGACCACGTCAAATTGTTTAGCCATATTTTTGCTCGATAAGATGATGAATAACGCAAAGCCGCGCGCGCTATATTTTGGAAAGGGGCTGCGCCCGGCTGTCTGTCAGACAGGGGTGCTACAACTTCGCACAAAGCCCTGACAGTGTATGCGAGCGGTATATTCTCATGCAACGAATACACCGCTCATGGCGCAGACATGAATCGGCACCCTGCAACCTCATACGTCCAGCAACAGGCGTTGGGGATCTTCGAGCGCCTCTTTCATGGCCACCAGGGCAAGAACGGCCTCGCGGCCATCGATAAGCCGGTGATCATAGGAAAGCGCCAGGTAATTCATGGGTCGGATAACGATCTGGCCGTTTTCAACCACCGCGCGATCCTTGGTGGCGTGAACACCCAGAATGGCCGCCTGCGGCGGGTTGATAATGGGAGTGGACAACATCGATCCAAACACCCCGCCGTTCGAAATCGAGAACGTGCCGCCGGTCAGGTCTTCAAGAGTGATTTTGCCATCGCGCGCACGAACGCCAAAATCGGCAATCTGCTTCTCGATGTCGGCAATCGACATCTGATCGGCGTTGCGCAAAATAGGCACCACCAGGCCGCGAGGGCTACCCACCGCAATACCGATATCGAAATAGCCGTGATAAATAATGTCTTTGCCATCGACCGAGGCATTGACCACGGGATACTTCTTTAACGCGGCAACCACGGCCTTGACAAAGAACGACATGAAACCCAGCTTTACACCATGCTCTTTTTCGAACTTTTCTTTGTACTTGTTGCGCAGGTCGATCACGCCTTGCATGTTCACTTCGTTGAACGTGGTGAGGATGGCGTTTTCAGATTGCGACTGCAACAGGCGCTCGGCCACGCGGGCGCGCAGGCGGCTCATGGGTACACGTTGTTCGGGGCGGCCATCGAGCGACAAGGTGGCAGGAGCCACCGGCGCGGCGGCAGGCTTGACGGCAGCCGTGGCACTGGCCTGCAACGCGTCTCCCTTGGTGATGCGCCCGCCTCGTCCTGAACCTTCGACCGAAGCCGGATCAACCCCCTTGTCGGCCAGAATCTTTGCAGCCGCAGGCGAAGCGATGGACGACGCTGCCGGGACGGCCGTTGCAGGCGCGGCCACCTGGGCGGCCGGAGCCGCGGCAGCCGCCTGCGCCGCTGGCGCAGCCGCTTTGGCAGAGCTATCGATACGCGCCAGGACCTCGCCCGAGCTTACAGTGCTGCCATCGCCCTTGACGATTTCGCTGAGCACACCCGAAGCGGGCGCCGGAACTTCAAGCACCACTTTATCGGTTTCGACTTCGATCAGAATTTCATCTTCAGTCACAGCCTCACCGGGCTGCTTTTTCCAGTTCAGCAAAGTGGCTTCGGAAACCGATTCGGAAAGCTGGGGGACGAGAACGTCTGTGATAGCCATAATTTTTTAATCCGTTATTTAGAAATATTCATTACTTGGTCAGCATATAACCCTTGAACTTGGCTGCAAGCGCAGCCTCGATCAAGGCCTTTTGCTGTTCCTGGTGCTTGGCCAGATAACCCACGGCCGGGGATCCTGAAGCCACGCGCCCTGCGTATCCGAGCCGTTGGCCTTCGGCCATGTTTTCGTACAGATGATGCTGAACATAAAACCACGCCCCCTGATTCTGCGGCTCATCCTGAACCCAGACGACCTCGCGGGCGGCAGAGTACTTTTGCAATTCGGCCTGGAACGCTTTATGCGCAAAGGGGTACAACTGCTCGACACGCAAAATGGCTACGTCGCTGCGGCTGCCTTCGGTACGTGCATGCACCAGGTCGTAATACACTTTCCCCGAGCACACCAGCACGCGTTTGACGTCGGCCGCGACAATGTTTTCGTCCTGCTCGCCGATGACCGGCAGGAAATGGCTGGTCGCCAGATCGGACAGCGGCGAGGTGGCGTCTTTGTTGCGCAGCAAAGACTTGGGCGTAAAGATAACCAGCGGCTTGCGGAACGGCCGGATCATCTGGCGGCGCAATACGTGGAAAATCTGGGCGCTGTTGGTCGGCTGGACGACTTGAATGTTATTGTCTGCGCACAACTGCAGGAAGCGCTCGATACGCGCGGACGAATGCTCGGGGCCCTGGCCTTCGTAGCCATGGGGCAGCATCAGTGTCAGGCCGCACTGACGGCCCCACTTCGCTTCGCCCGAAGTAATGAACTGGTCTATCACCACCTGTGCGCCGTTGACGAAATCGCCGAACTGGGCTTCCCAGATGGTCAGGGTGTGCGGGTCGGCCGAGGCATAGCCGTATTCGAACCCCAGCACGGCCTCTTCGGACAGGACGGAATCGATAACGGTAAACGGCGCCTGGCTGTCCGATACGTTCTGAAGAGGAATGTACGTGCCGTCGTCCCAGCGTTCGCGTTTCTGGTCGTGCAACACGGCATGACGATGCGAGAACGTGCCACGCCCGGAATCCTGCCCGGTAATCCGCACGCCGTATCCCGACGAAACCAGGGTCGCGAAGGCCAGATGCTCGCCCATGCCCCAATCCAGCTTGTGCTCGCCACGGGCCATGAGCCGGCGGTCGTTGAGCATTTTGCTGACCAGGGGATGCACGGTAAAATTCTCGGGAACGGCCGTGATGCGTTCGCCGATGCGGGTCAGCTCGGCCACCGGAATGCCCGTGTCGGCCTGGTCTGTCCATTTGGCGCCCAGAAAAGCCGACCAGTCGGTCGCATACTTGTTCTTGAAGTCGGTCAACACCGGCTCGATGGAGCGCTGGCCGTCTTCAAGCAGCTGGCGGTAGTCTTTAACAAGCTGATCGGGTTCGCCCTCGGCCAGCACGCCCTGGGCCACCAGTTTGTCGGCATACACCTTGCGGGTGCCCGGATGCTTGCCGATGCTTTTGTACATAAGGGGCTGCGTGAGCGATGGCGTGTCTTGTTCGTTGTGCCCCAACTTACGGAAGCACACGATATCGACCACGACATCGTGATGAAACTGCAGGCGATAATCGAGCGCCAGCTGCGTCACATACACGACCGCTTCGGGATCGTCGCCATTCACGTGAAAAACCGGCGCTTCGATCATTTTGACGACATCGGTGCAATACAGCGTGGAACGCGTATCGCGCGGATCGGAGGTCGTAAAGCCGATCTGGTTATTGATGACGATATGCAGGGTGCCGCCGGTGCCATAGCCGCGGGTCTGCGCCAGATTGAGCGTTTCCATGACCACGCCCTGCCCTGCAAAGGCGGCATCGCCGTGTACCAGAACCGGCAAAACCTCGTTGCCCTCTTCATCGCCGCGGCGATCCTGGCGGGCGCGCACGCTGCCTTCGACGACCGGGTTGACGATCTCCAGATGCGATGGGTTGAACGCCAGCGACAAATGCACCGGGCCGCCACGTGTGGAAAGGTCGCTGGAAAAGCCGTTGTGGTATTTGACGTCGCCATCGGTCAGGCCTTCGGTGTGCTTGCCCTCGAACTCGGCAAACAGATCACCGGGCATCTTGCCCATGATATTGACCAGCATGTTCAGGCGGCCCCGATGCGCCATGCCCACAACCAGTTCCTGCACGCCATTTTCGCCGGCATGGTTGACGACCTCGTCCATGGACGCGATGAAGCTCTCGCCCCCCTCGAGGGAAAAGCGCTTCTGCCCCACGTACTTGGTATGCAGGAAGCGCTCCAGGCCTTCTGCTTCGGTCAATTGCCGCAATATGTAGCGCTTGCGCTCGGTGGAATACGCCGGCACGCCGATGGTGGACTCCAGACGTTCCTGGATCCAGCGCTTGGCAGCCTGGTCGGAGATGTGCATGAACTCGGCGCCCACGCTACGGCAATAAGTGTCGCGCAACGCCTTTAGCAGGTTGCGCATGGTCATGGTGTCGGCTTTGGTGAAATACGAATTGCTCGCCGCATACACCTGATCGAGATCGGATTCGGTCAGACCATAAAAACTGGGGTCCAATTCGGGGATGACCGGGCGATCGTGGCGCTTGAGCGGATCGAGCTCGGCAAACCGGGCTCCCAGAGAGCGATAAGCGGCAATCAGCGACTGTACGTAAACCTGTTTGCCCGCCACAGCCAGATCGGGCTCCTGGGCACGGGCCACAAAGGCATTGGCGCGGGCACGCTGGGCAAAGGACTCGACAATGGGCGCATGAGCCTGATCCCGCGTGGCTTCTCGACCGTCGGAGGCTGGCAGATGCTGGAGCTGATCGAAGTAATCGCGCCACTGGTCGGCAACCGACCCGGGGTTGTCCAGATAGGACTCGTAGAGTTCCTCTACATAAGGTGCGTTACTGCCGAAAAGGTATGAATTGGATTGAAGTTCTATTTCCGATGACATAAATGCGCTTCACCTATCCGAGTGTCTGACTCGTTATGATGCAGGGAAAAACCTTCCGCGACACGGCCAGACCGGTTAGCGGATAGCAGGGCAGAAGGCAACGTACGACGCCTTAATAAGCCGTATTCGATACAGTATAGCCCTCGGACCCGCAGAAAGTAAGCACGGGAGGTGCAAACCCGCCCAAATACGATCCCGACGTTGGCATTAACAAACACCCGGGCTATCGGGGGCCATGCGGGCGGCCGATATTGCATTGCAAAACCACGCGCCTGAAAACTCTGCTGAAATACGCACTTGTCTATCAATTCGCAGCATGCCACCCGGAGTACTCCCATCATGGACACCAACGCCGATCTCACCAAACTGGCCCTCGACTATCACGCCTACCCTACTCCCGGCAAGATTTCGGTTACGCCCACCAAAACCCTGGCCAATCAGGACGATCTGTCGCTGGCCTACACGCCCGGCGTAGCCATCGCATGCATGGCCATCCACGCCGACGGCAACCCCGCAGCGGCCAAATACACCTCGCGCTCCAACCTGGTGGGCGTTGTCACCAACGGGACGGCGGTGCTGGGTCTGGGTAATATCGGCCCGCTGGCGGCCAAACCGGTCATGGAAGGCAAAGCCTGTTTATTTAAAAAATTTGCCGGCATCGACGTCTTCGATATCGAGCTGGCCGAAACAGACCCCGACAAGCTGGTCGACATCATCGCCGCGCTCGAACCCACACTGGGCGGCATCAACCTCGAGGACATCAAGGCGCCGGAATGCTTTTACATCGAGAAAAAGCTGCGCGAGCGCATGAAAATCCCGGTGTTTCACGACGACCAGCACGGCACGGCGATTATTTCGTCGGCCGCCATTCTCAACGGCCTGAAAGTGCTCGACAAGAAAATCGGCCAGATCAAGCTGGTCTGCTCGGGCGCCGGCGCCGCGGCCATTGCCTGCCTGGATCTGCTGGTTCATCTTGGCGTACAGCGCTCCAACATCTACGTGGCGGACTCGCGCGGCGTCATCTGGGCTGGCCGCGACCCCAGCATGGAACCGAACAAAGCCCGCTACGCCCAGGCCACCGATGCACGCACCCTGGCCGATGTGTGTCGCGACGCCGATGTTTTCCTGGGGTGCTCCACGGCCGGCGTGCTGACGGCCGATATGGTCAAAAGCATGGGTCCGCGGCCGTTTATCCTGGCCCTGGCCAACCCCGAGCCCGAGATACGCCCTGAAATCGCCAAGGCGGCACGGCCCGACTGCATTATTGCCACAGGCCGCTCCGACTACCCCAATCAGGTCAATAATGTGCTGTGCTTCCCTTTCATTTTCAGGGGTGCCCTGGACGCGGGCGCCTCGCGCATTACCGACGAGATGAAGCTGGCCTGCGTCAAGGCCATCGCCGAACTGGCCCAGGCCGAACAAAACGATGAAGTGGCCAATGCCTACGCCGGCCAGGAACTGTCGTTCGGCCCGGACTACATTATCCCCAAGCCATTCGATCCGCGCCTGATCGTAAAAATTGCGCCTGCTGTGGCGCAGGCGGCGGCCGACTCGGGCGTGGCGGCGCGCCCCATTGAAGACATGGAGGCATACCGGCAGAAACTCATGAGCCTGGTGTATCACACCGGCCAATTGATGCGGCCGCTCTTCATGCAGGCCAAAACCGCCCCCAAGCGGGTTCTATATGCCGATGGCGAAGATGAGCGCGTATTGCGGGCGGTACAAACCGTGGTTGATGAAAACATTGCCCACCCCACGCTGATAGGCCGTCCCGCTGTCATCAATATGCGGATCGAAAAATTCGGCCTGAGGCTGAAAGCCGGTGACAACATCGAAATCGTCAATCCCGAGTCCGATGAGCGGTTCAACGAAACCTGGACAGCCTACTACAAGCTTATGGGCCGCGAAGGAGTGACCCCCGAAATCGCCAAGGCCATGGTCCGCAAGCACAATTCGCTGATTGGCGTCATGCTGCTTACACGCGGCGACGGCGACGCGCTGTTGTGCGGCATTGCCAGCCGTTTCGACAATCAGCTGAAATACGTACAGGAAGTGATCGGCCTGAAGCCCGGCGCCCAAACCTTCGCGGCCATGAATGTATTGATGCTGCCCGAACAGACTCTGTTCATTTGCGACACGCACGTCAACGAAAACCCCAGCGCAGAACAGATCGCAGACATGACGATACTGGCCGCCGAAGAGATTCTGCGCTTCGGGGTGACGCCCAAGATAGCGCTGCTGTCGCATTCAAATTTCGGCAGCCGGCCCACCGAGTCGTCGCGCAAAATGGCGCGGGCGCGGCAATTGATCAACGAACGGGCGCCCCATCTGGAAGTAGACGGAGAAATGCACGCCGATTCCGCCCTGTCTGAAAAGATCCGCCTGCAGGCCTACCCCGACTCCCGTCTCAAAGGCCCCGCCAATTTGCTGATCATGCCTAACCTGGATACGGGCAACATCACCTACAACATGCTGAAGATGACGGGCAGCAACGGCGTGGCCATGGGGCCGGTGCTGCTGGGTGCCGCGCGCCCCGTACACGTGCTGACCACCAGCGCCACCGTGCGCCGCATCGTCAACATGACCGCGCTGGCCGTCGTCGACGCGCAACAAGAGGCCGGCCAGGTTCGTCTGTAAAAGCAGCCCTTGTAGCGGCAGCCCTTGTAGCGGCAGCCCTTGTAGCGGCAGCCCTTGTGGCTGCCATCGGCGCTACAAGGGACGTGGCAGTCGAAGATACAAAAATGGCACCCACAAGGGGTGCCGCTACACACAAGGGGCGCTACAACCGCCCGCCGATTAACGGCGCTTGGCCACGTCGCGTACCGCCGAGCCGGTGTACAACTGGCGCGGGCGGCCGATCTTGTAGTCGGGATCGGACAGCATTTCGTTCCATTGGGCAATCCAGCCCACCGTACGCGCCAGAGCAAAAATGGCGGTGAACAACGAAGTAGGAATACCAATGGCGCGCTGCACGATGCCGGAATAGAAATCGACATTGGGGTACAACTTGCGCTCGACGAAGTAAGGATCTTCAAGGGCGATGCGTTCAAGTTCCATGGCCAGCTTGAACAGGGGGTCCTTCTCCAGGCCCAGCGCCGCCAACACTTCCTTGCAAGTCTGTTGCATCAGCTTGGCGCGCGGGTCGTAGTTTTTATAAACGCGATGGCCAAAGCCCATCAAACGCACACCCGACGTTTTGTCCTTGACCTGCTGCATGAACTCGCCCACTTTCTCGACGCCGCCGTTGGCCTGCAGGTGTTCGAGCATTTGCAGGCAGGCTTCGTTGGCACCGCCGTGGGCGGGGCCCCACAGGCAAGCCACCCCGGCGGCAATCGCGGCAAAAGGATTGGTACCCGACGAACCGCACAGCCGCACCGTCGAGGTCGATGCGTTTTGCTCGTGGTCGGCGTGCAGGATGAAAATCCGGTCCAGCGCGCGCTCGACGACCTCATTGACCTGATAGTCTTCGCACGGATTGGCGAACATCATGCGTACAAAATTGCCGGTATACGACAGATTGTTCTGCGGATAGATGGAAGGCTGGCCCTGCGAAAACTTGTACGCCATCGCCACCAGCGTAGGCATTTTGGCGATCAGCCGAATTGCCGATACCTCACGATGACGCGGATTGGTGATGTCGGTGGAATCGTGATAGAACGCCGCCATGGCGCCCACCAGACCGGTCAGCACCGCCATGGGGTGCGCATCGCGGCGAAAGCCGCGCAGGAAGAAATGCAATTGTTCATGCACCATGGTGTGATGCGTAACCAGCGAGTCGAATTCTGTCTTCTGGGCTGCATTGGGCAAATCGCCGTTCAGGATGAGATAGCTGACATCCATGAAGTCGCAATTGGTAGCGAGCTGATCGATGGGGTAGCCGCGATACAGCAGTTGCCCCTTGTCGCCGTCAATGAACGTGATGGCCGATTCGCACGCGGCCGTAGCCATAAAGCCCGGGTCGTAAGTAAACATGCCCGTCTGACCGTACAGCTTGCGGATATCGATAACATCGGGGCCCACAGTACCCTGATAAACGGGGAAATCAATCGGCGCACTGCCGTCGGAAAACGATAATGTGGCTTTTTTGTCTGACAGATGCATTACTTTATTCCTTAAAAATTTACAGCTCTCGCATTTGCGCCACCAATCGACGAATTGCCACCGTATCGTACGGCCCGTCAAGCTCGGTGCGAGCCAGCAGGACATCCAGCAATTCGTTGTCGCCCATCTCAAACAAGGCCGTCAGCGCAGAAACGTCGGTATCGGTCAACTGGGTTTCGTAGTGATCCAGAAACCGGGTAAGGATCAGGTCGTTTTCCAACAACCCACGGCGCGCCCGCCAACGCAGACGGGCGCGTTCCAGCTCGGATAAGGTACTCATGCTTATGTAAGCCCTAGACAGCGCGTCGGACCAGCATTTCCTTGATTTTCCCTATGGCATGCGAGGGGTTCAATCCCTTGGGGCAAACGTCCACGCAATTCATGATGGTATGGCAGCGGAACAGACGATACGGGTCTTCAAGATTATCCAGCCGGTCGCTGGTCGCTTCGTCGCGGCTGTCGACAATAAAGCGATAAGCTTGCAGCAAGCCAGCGGGACCCACGAACTTGTCGGGATTCCACCAGAAAGACGGGCATGCCGTCGAACAGCAGGCGCACAAAATACATTCGTACAGGCCATTGAGCTCTTCGCGCGCTTCAGGTGTTTGCAGACGCTCTTTTTCAGGAGGCGGCTGGTCGTTGATCAGATAAGGCTTGATCGAATGGTACTGGTTGAAAAAATCGGTCATGTCGACGACCAGGTCGCGCACCACCGGCAAGCCGGGCAAAGGCCGCAGCACAATGGGTTCTTTCAGGTCGAGCAGGTTGGTAATACAGGCCAGACCATTCTTGCCATTGATATTCATGGCGTCGGACCCGCACACGCCTTCACGGCACGACCGGCGCAATGTCAGGCTGTCGTCGACGTCGTTTTTAATGCGCAGTATGGCATCGAGCAACATTTTGTCGGTGGGCTGCAGCTCGACCTCGAGCTTTTGCATGTAGGGGCGCTCGTCCTTGTCGGGATCATAGCGATAAATTTCAAACTTAACGATACGTTTTTGAGTCATTTCAATATCCTGCTTAGAACGTCCGCGGTTTGGGCGGGAAGCTGCCTACCGTCAACGGCGTCATTTGCACCGGTTTGTACTCAAGTCGGCGGCCTTCGGAATACCATAAGGTGTGACGCAACCAGTTCACGTCATCGCGTTCGGGGTAGTTGCTTAGAGAATGAGCGCCACGGCTTTCGAAACGATTGGCCGCCGACTTGGTGGTGGCCAGCGCCACCTCTATCATGTTAGTCAGTTCAAGCGCTTCGACGCGGGCCGTATTGAACACCCGAGACTTATCGGCATACGAAATATTATTCACCTGCTGGGCGATGTTCTCGATTTGCGTGACGCCTTCGTTGAGCAAATCGAGCGAGCGGAATACGCCGCAGTGATGTTGCATGGAAACACGAATGGCATTGGCCACATCCGCCACTTTTTCGCCCGACTTGCGAGACTCGAGCTTGTTGACCCGATCGACGGAATAATCGATGGCCGATTCGGGAATGGGCTGGTGCGCGTGCTTGCGCTCGGGGTGCGAATTGACAATGTGATTGCCCGCCGCGCGGCCGAATACAACCAGGTCGAGCAAGGAATTGGTGCCCAGGCGATTGGCCCCGTGCACCGAAACCGCCGCGCATTCGCCAATGGCATACAAGCCATTGACGACTTTATTTTCACTATTCTGAGTGGTAACCACCTGACCGTACAGGTTGGCGGGAATACCCCCCATTTGATAGTGTATGGTCGGCACAACCGGGATCGGCTCCTTGATGGGGTCGACGTTGGCGAACTTGATGGCGATTTCGCGAATCGACGGCAGGCGCTTTTGGATAGTCTCGGCGCCCAGATGATCGAGCTTGAGCAGCACGTAACTGCCATCCGTACCACAGCCCCGCCCTTCCTTGATTTCCTGATCCATCGAACGCGATACGAAGTCGCGCGGCGCCAGGTCTTTAAGGGTAGGCGCATAACGCTCCATGAAGCGCTCGCCATCTTTATTCAGCAAGATTCCGCCTTCGCCGCGCACACCTTCGGTAATGAGTACGCCGGCGCCGGCCACCCCGGTGGGGTGAAACTGCCAGAATTCCAGATCCTGCAAGGGCAAGCCTGCGCGCGCCGCCATGCCCAGGCCGTCGCCGGTATTGATGTAGGCATTGGTCGAAGCCGCCCAGATGCGGCCGGCGCCGCCGGTAGCCAGCACCGTGGTTTTGGCTTCCAGCACGTAAATATCGCCGGTTTCCATTTCAAGCGCGGTCACGCCCAGCACGTCACCCGCTTCATTGCGCAGCAGATCGAGCGCCATCCACTCGACAAAGAATTGGGTACGGGCCGCCACATTGCGCTGATACAGCGTATGCAATAAAGCGTGTCCGGTACGGTCGGCCGCCGCACAGGCGCGCTGCACCGGCTTTTCACCGAAGTTGGCCGTGTGACCACCGAACGGACGCTGATAAATCGTGCCGTTGGGGTTGCGGTCGAAAGGCATGCCGAAGTGTTCCAGCTCGTACACGGCATTGGGTGCTTCGCGGCACATGAACTCGATGGCATCCTGGTCGCCGAGCCAGTCGGAACCCTTGATGGTGTCGTACATATGCCAATACCAGCTGTCTTCGCTCATGTTGGACAGCGACGCACTGATACCGCCCTGAGCAGCCACCGTATGCGAACGGGTGGGAAACACTTTGGACAATACCGCTACGGACAAGCCCGCCTGCGCCAGTTGCAAAGAGCAACGCATGCCGGCCCCGCCGGCGCCCACCACCACCACATCGAACTGACGGCGAGGTAGGGAATTTTTGACAGCAGCCACGGCTTATAGACTCCAGAGAATTTTTGCAAAAAAGATGACCGATCCTGCCAGCCACAGCACGGTGAGCACTTCCAGCAGCAAGCGCACGCCGGTAGGCTTGGCATAGTCCATCCAGATATCGCGCACACCTATCCAGGCATGCCAGGCAAGCGACAGAAAAGCCAGCGTTGCCAGCAACTGCCCAAGCGGTATGCCTATGAAATGAAAGGTGAACAGATGGCGCCAGCCATTGAAATCAAGGCTGGACGTGAAAACGGCTCCGATGAGGAGGATCAGGGTGTAAACAGCCATGATGATGGCCGTCATGCGCTGAATCAGGAAATCCCGTGAGCCGTAATGCGCGCCCACCACCAGGCGCCGGGTACCGATACGTTCTTGCGTCGCCATTACCACGCTCCAAACAATTTAAGGCCAAAGACCAACGTGAGCGCCAGGCTGACGCCGAACACGATGCCCGCGCTTTTTTGGGCGCTGACTTTATCGACACCGATGTGCAAATCGATGGTCAGATAACGAATACCGGCACAGAAATGATGCAGATAGCCCCAAATCAATACCAGCAGGACCAACTTGCACAGCGGGTGGGCCGTATAGGCCTGCATGGAAGCAAACGATTCGGGCGATGAGACGCTCAACGCAAAGAGCGGCAGTATCACCAAAGGCAGGCTTAAGAATAACAAGGCGCCGCTGACGCGATGAAAGATTGACGATTTACCGGCAGGGGGCAGTCGATAACTCAGGATTTGAGAAATACCGATATTACGAAACTGCGGACGCGGCTTTGAAGCTGAACCGGACATGATGGCCTCGAAGTTATAACAAGCTATTTTTGATAAAGCACTAGGGGTATTTTCGCCTATTTACGCTAGTCGCATCAAATCGGCGAAAAACTCGTTCTAATTCAAACTGTTTCTATAATGAAACCGTTCTGTAACATATAACCCACGGCGCAGTTCCATGGGGCGGTCTCCGTAGGTGTAAGACACCCGCTCAACTTGCAGCAGAGGGTCGGCGGCCTTTATTTTCAACAATTGCGCCTGTTCCGCTGTGGCGGCAACTGCCTTGATTTTTTCGTCGGCGCGCACCATGCTCACGCCAAATTCGGATTCGAACAAGCCGTACAGCGGCCCCCGGTAACGCGCCAGCGATTCGGCCGTCAGGCCGCGAAACACCGAGCCGGGCAGCCAGATATCGTCAAGAATGGTGGGCGTCAGGTCAAACGACAGCAAACGGCGCAAGTTGACGACCATATCGGCTGCGCGCACGTCCAGCAAACGGGCCACGTCGACGGGTGCCTTGACCCGCCGGCAGTCCAGAATCTGGCTGCCTGAAACTGGAGGTTTGCCGTCATCGGCGGCCAGCCGCAGAAAGCGGTAGCGCACCTTGGCCTCGCTGTGAGTGGCGACAAACGTGCCCTTGCCTTGCCGGCGCAACAGAAGGTTCTCGGCCGCGAGGTCGTCGATGGCCTTGCGCACCGTGCCCTGGCTGACTTGAAAGCGCGCCGCCAGCTCGAATTCGCTGGGTATAGCCTCGCCTGGCTTCCATTCGCCTCGATCCAGGCTTTGCACCAATAGCCCTTTGATCTGCTGATACAGCGGGCTAAAGGCCGCACTGCCGGCAGTACGATCGGCGTCGGAGGCGCGATCCAGGGAAGGGGTGTCAGACATAACGCAGGCGGGAAGAATCACGAAAAGTTTGCAACGTTTTCCATTGTCGCACGCCGGCGCTTTCGTGTCGAATACTCTTGTGTCTTATATAAGATATAAGATGGTTGACGTTAACGTCAATTTCGACTACTCTTTTTCGCATTGCAAAGGAATTAAACTGTCGGGTGATGTTCATTCACCTAACCTGTTATCTATCGGAGATTTTTCATGTCCAAACCCGCCATGCGTGTCGCCGTCACGGGCGCAGCCGGCCAAATTGGTTACGCCCTTCTATTCCGTATTGCCTCGGGCGAAATGCTCGGCAAAGATCAACCCGTCATCCTGCAATTGCTCGAAATTCCCGACGAAAAAGCGCAAAAAGCGCTCAAGGGCGTCATGATGGAACTTGACGACTGCGCTTTCCCCTTGCTGGCCGGCATGAGCGCGCACAGCGACGCTCGCCAGGCATTCAAAGATGTCGATGTGGCCCTGCTGGTAGGCGCGCGCCCTCGCGGCCCCGGCATGGAACGCAAGGACCTGTTGCACGTCAACGCGCAAATCTTTACGGCGCAGGGCAAGGCGCTCAATGACGTTGCCAGCCGCAACGTTAAAGTACTGGTGGTGGGCAACCCGGCCAACACCAATGCCTACATCGCCATGAAATCGGCGCCCGACCTGCCGGCGAAGAACTTCACCGCCATGCTGCGCCTGGATCATAACCGCGCGCTCTCGCAACTGGCGGCCAAATCGGGCAAGCCGGTCGCCGACATCGAACGCCTCGTCGTCTGGGGCAACCACTCTCCCACCATGTACCCCGATTTCCGTTTCGCGACGGTGGGGGGCAAAAGCCTGACCCAGCTCATCAACGACGACAAGTGGAACCGCGAGGTCTTCATTCCCACCGTAGGCAAACGCGGCGGCGCCATTATCGAAGCGCGCGGCCTGTCCTCGGCGGCATCGGCCGCCAATGCCGCCATCGACCACGTGCACGATTGGGTATTGGGCACTCACGGCAAGTGGGTCACCATGGGCATTCCCTCCAATGGTTCTTACGGCATACCCAAAGACATCATCTACGGCGTGCCGGTGACCACCGTCAACGGCGAGTACACGCGTGTGGACGATCTGGAGATCGACGCCTTTTCGCGCGAGCGCATGGATTTCACCCTGAAAGAATTGCTCGAAGAACGCGACGGCGTGCAAGACCTGCTTAAGTAAGCTGCCGGACAAAGGCCCACCCATGGGCCTTTGTTTTGATTCCTGAAGTACCCGTTTGCAAAAGCTCTACCCATCCGGAGATTCCCATGACCCGACCCGCCTCCCCGGGCGCCTTGTTCCGCCAGGCGCTGAAAGATGAACAACCGCTGCAAATCATGGGGGCGATCAACGCCAACCATGCTCTGCTGGCCAAGCGCGCAGGCTATCGCGCCATTTATCTTTCTGGCGGCGGCGTCGCGGCCGGATCACTGGGCCTGCCCGATCTGGGCATCAATACACTTGACGATGTCCTGACCGATATACGCCGCATCACCGATGTCTGCGATGTGCCGCTGGCCGTCGACATCGATACAGGCTTTGGCCCATCGGCGTTCAACATCGCCCGCACCATCAAAAGCCTGATCAAATTCGGCGCCGCGGCCTGCCATATCGAAGACCAGGTCGGCGCCAAGCGCTGCGGCCACCGGCCCGGCAAGGAAATCGTCTCTACATCGGAAATGGCCGATCGCGTCAAAGCGGCGGTCGATGCCCGCACCGATTCGGATTTTTTCATTATCGCGCGCACCGACGCCATCGCGGTCGATGGCGTTGACGCGGCGCTGGACCGCGCCCAGGCCTGCGTGGCGGCCGGCGCCGATGCCATATTCGCCGAGGCGTCGTACGATCTAGCCACCTACCAACGATTTTCCAGTGCACTGAATGTACCGATTCTGGCCAACATTACCGAGTTCGGCCAAACCCCCTTGTTCAGCGTGCCGGAGCTGGCCGGCGCCGGCGTGGCCATGGTGCTCTATCCCTTGTCGGCCTTTCGCGCCATGAACAAAGCGGCAGAAACGGTTTACCAGACAATACGCCGCGACGGCCACCAGAAAAACGTCATCAATTTAATGCAGACTCGCGACGAGCTTTACGACCGTATCGACTATCACACGTATGAGTCCAAGCTCGACGCGCTTTTCGCACAAGGCAAATCCAAATAATTTTCGGGAGCGCAGACATGGCAAGCACAGCACCAAAGACCAACCCGGGCTTCAAGCCCAAAAAATCCGTGGCGCTATCGGGTATTGTGGCGGGCAATACCGCCCTGTGCACGGTCGGGCGCAGCGGCAACGACCTGCACTATCGAGGCTACAACATCCTGGACATTGCGGAAACCTGCGAATTCGAAGAAATCGCCCATCTGCTGATCCACGGCAAACTGCCTACCAAGGCGGAACTGGCCGCCTACAAGAAGAAACTGCATGGCCTGCGCGGCTTGCCCGCCGCTTTGCAAACTGCACTCGAGTCGCTTCCCGCGGCCAGCCACCCCATGGATGTGATGCGCACGGCCGTGTCGGTGCTGGGCTGCGTGTTGCCCGAAAAAGACGACCATAACCTGCCCGACGCACGCGACATTGCCGATCGTCTGATGGCCAATCTGGGCTCGGCCCTGCTTTATTGGTACCACTACAGTCACAACGGCCGCATCATCGACGTTCAGACCGACGACGACAGCATAGGCGGCCATTTCCTGCACCTGCTGCATGGCACCGTGCCCAGCGACGACTGGGTGCGCGCCATGCACACCTCGCTGATTCTGTACGCAGAGCACGAATTCAACGCGTCGACCTTTACCAGCCGGGTGATTGCCGGCACGGGCTCAGACATGTACTCGGCCATAGCCGGCGGGATCGGCGCGTTGCGCGGCCCCAAGCATGGCGGCGCGAACGAAGTCGCCTTCGAAATACAGAAACGCTACGATACGCCCGCCCAGGCCGACGCCGACATTCGCCGCCGGGTCGAAAACAAAGAAGTCATCATAGGCTTCGGCCATCCCGTGTACACCGTGTCCGACCCGCGCAATCAGGTCATCAAGGAAGTCGCTCGCAAGCTGTCGAAAAAATCGCAGAACATGAATATGTTCAATATCGCGGCGCGTCTGGAAACCACCATGTGGGACATCAAGAAAATGTTCCCCAATCTGGATTGGTTCTCGGCCGTGTCCTATCACATGATGGGCGTGCCCACCGCCATGTTCACGCCGCTGTTCGTGATCGCACGCACGGCCGGCTGGTCGGCCCATATCATCGAACAACGCATCGACAACAAGATCATCCGCCCCACCGCCAACTATGTCGGCCCGGAAGATCAAAAATTCGTTCCACTCGATAAACGCAAATAAATTCAGCTACCCGGGAAAACTTTATGTCCTCGCCTATTTCCAACATTCGACCCACACCGGATCAGGTGCTGGTCGATATCGTCGATTACGTTCTCAATTACCAGATCAAAAGCGAACTGGCGTACGAAACGGCCCGCAACTGCCTGATCGATACGTTGGGCTGCGGCCTGGAGGCGCTGGAATATCCCGCCTGCAAAAAACTGATGGGGCCGATCGTTCCGGGCACCGTTGTGCCCAACGGCGCCAAAGTGCCGGGCACCCAATTCCAGCTCGATCCCGTACAGGCGGCCTTCAACATCGGCGCCATGATCCGCTGGCTCGACTTCAACGACACCTGGCTGGCGGCCGAATGGGGTCATCCGTCGGATAATCTGGGGGGCATTCTGGCCACGGCCGACTGGCTGTCGCGCAATGCCGTGGCCATGGGCAAAGCACCCCTGCTCATGCGCGATGTCCTTACGGGATTGATCAAGGCGCACGAAATCCAGGGCTGCATCGCACTGGAAAACTCCTTTAACAAGGTCGGGCTCGATCACGTCGTACTGGTTAAAGTAGCGTCTACGGCAGTGGTCTCGCAAATGCTCGGCCTGACCCGCGACGAAACCATCAACGCCGTATCGCTGGCCTGGGTCGATGGCCAAAGCCTGCGCACCTATCGTCACGCCCCCAACACCGGCAGCCGTAAAAGCTGGGCGGCGGGCGACGCCACCAGCCGCGCGGTTCGTCTGGCGCTGATCGCCAAAACCGGCGAAATGGGCTACCCATCGGTTTTGTCGGCCAAAACCTGGGGATTCTACGATGTCCTGTTCAAAGGCCAGCCCTTCAAGTTCCAGCGTCCCTACGGCAGTTACGTCATGGAAAACGTGCTCTTCAAAATTTCCTTCCCGGCCGAATTCCATTCGCAGACCGCCGTCGAATGCGCCATGGACCTTCATCGGGAGCTGAAGAAGGCCGGCAAAAGCGATGCGGACATCAAACACATCACCATCCGCACCCACGAAGCCTGCATCCGCATCATCGACAAAAAAGGGCCCCTCAACAATCCGGCCGACCGCGACCACTGCATCCAGTACATGGTGGCCATCCCCGTGATCTTTGGCCGCCTGACGGCCGGCGACTACGAAGACTCGGTCGCGTCCGACCCGCGTATCGATGCCCTGCGCAGCAAAATCGAATGCGTCGAAGATCCGGCCTTTACCCAGGATTATCACAATCCTGAAAAACGTTCGATTGCCAACGCCCTGACCGTCGAATTCAACGATGGCAGCAAGCTGGCCGAGATCGTCTGCGAATATCCGATCGGCCACAAGCGCCGCCGCAAAGACGGCATACCCCTGTTGGAAGAGAAGTTCCGCACCAACCTGGCGCGCCAGTTCCCGGCCAAACAGCAAGAACGCATCCTGACTGTTTCGCTGAACCAGAAGGCGCTTGAAGCCATGCCCGTGCACGAATACGTGGATATGTATGTGATTTGATGGCGCCCGTAGGGGCGCCACGGCAGATAGGCCAGGCCGGTGCGGATTGCTGGACGGGTGGCACCCACAAGGGGTGCCGCTACAAAAACGTGCTGGCCGCTAGTGTAGCGGCAGCCCTTGCGGCTGCCATTTTGAATCATCCCGACGGCAGCCCTTGCGACTGCCAATTCGGGCTCAAAGGACGCACAATATGGCTCGCGCCATCACTCATAACGCAGAACAGCATCAGTTCGAATGGGTCGAAGACGGGACCTTGTGCGTCCTTGTCTACACCTTGGAGGCCGATGTGATGACGATTTCCTATACCGGGGTTCCCGAAGTGGTTGGCGCCCGCGGCATTGCCGCGGAGCTTACCCAATTCGCACTAGGCACCGCTCGGGCCAAAGGCTGGAAGGTGCGCCCCGTGTGCAGTTACGCCGCAGCTTATGTGCGGCGCCATTCCGAATATCAGGAATTGGTTGTGTAGCGGCAGCCCTTGTGAGTGCCAAAAATGTCCGCAACGTTTGCGATCCACCACCCGCGCTATCGAGCCGCTTGCTTGTTCGCGCGCGCATCCGTCCTGGCTTGTCCATCGTTACGCGCCAAGCCCGGATTTCCCATCAGTTCCTGAGTCGAAGCCATCTCGCTTTTCAATGTCGTCAGAAACTCCTGGGGAGAAGTGCCGCTGGGATTAAATCCTTGAACCGCAAATTGTGCTTTGACTTTTTTCAGGCCTATAACCTGATGAACCTTGGCTTGCAATAATTTTGTTATGGAAGCCGGCAACCCCGCTGGCCCGATCAAGCCTATCCAGGGCACATAATGGTAGCCGGCAACCCCCGATTCATTCAAAGTGGGTACATTGGGCAAAGACGGCAGGCGTTCCAGCGTGCTCACCGCCAACGCTCGAATAGTCCCCGCCTTGATCTGCGCCTCGGCGGTAGAAATGGCCAGAAATGCAGTCTGCACCTGTCCCGACATCAGATCCGTCGTCAAGGCATTGCCGCCGCGATACGGAATATGCATCAGTTTGATATGTGCCTTTTTTTCCAACATCAAGCCGGCAATGTCCAGCGCGCTGCCCGGGCCGGATGAGCCAAAATTGATGGCACCCGGCTTGGCCTTGGCGGCTGCGAGCAAATCGCGCAGGGTACGAAACGGAGAGCTTTTTGGTACTGTCAGTACGACTGGCACCGTGCCAATAATAGTGACGGGCGTAATATCCTTGATCGTGTCGTAGGGCAGGCTGACATGAGCGCTAGGATTGATCGCATGATTGGAAGACACCAGGCCCAGCGTATAACCATCCGCCTTCGACGCCACAATGTCGCGGGTTCCCGGAATTCCCGCCGCGCCCGCCTTGTTCTCAACCACGATAGATTGTTTCAGAGCCGCGCCCAGATCGGGGCCGATGGCCCTGGCGACCAGATCCAAACCGGATCCTGGCGCACTCGTTACGATCAGGCGAATGGGATGATCGGGGTAAGAGCCAGCCGCCATGCCCGGCACAACGATCACGGCGCAACCCAGGGTCAAAAGGCATGTCGCCAACAATCGAAAATTTGATTTCATTTTTTCTCTCAATGATGAGTCCAGCCATTAAAACCACCTGCCTGCATAAGCCTGGCTGCAAGCGTTTCTCGACAACTGCGTTCGATTCTAGGTGCCGGCTGCCGAATTCCGTAGAGTTAATTCGTGATGCCCCATATCTCCAATGACGATGCCGATCCACGCCCGCGCTAAACTACATTTCCTTAACGCCCCATATCCTCGATCAGTGCAAATACCATGGCTCGCCGCATAGATCCTTATAGCCTCCGCCTTTTCGTCACGACTGCAGCCGAAGGATCCATCGCGCGTGCGGCAGCCAAAGAAAACATTGCACCCTCTGCCCTAAGCCGCCGCATCGCCGATCTGGAGCACGCGTTCGACGTCAAACTGCTGGTGCGATCTCCCAAGGGAATAGAACTGACCCATGCCGGTGTCGTCGTATGCGAACGGGGCCGGCAATTTGACAAAGACCTGCAAACCCTGGCGCGTGATGTGCTTGAACTCGATGGTCAGGTCGGCGGCGTGGTCCGGTTATTTGCCAACATGTCGTCAATGATCGGCTTTTTGCCCGAACGTCTGAAGGCCTTCAGCGCCTTGCACCCTTCTGTGCGGATAGCGCTCTCGGAGCGCGATACAAGCGACGTCGTGCGCGCCTGCCTGGACGATGAAACAGACGTCGGAGTGTGCGTCAAAACCGATTCGTCTGCCGGACTGGAATGTTGGCCATTTGCTCTTGACCCGCTTATTGTCGTTCTGCCCAACAGGCATCCTTTAAGCCGGGAAGACAGGCTCGGCTTTGCAACCGCAATGGACTACCCGCTGATCCGGGTCCATCCGGGAGGAGCGCTGGACAATCTCCTCGGCGCCAATGCTGCCAAAATCGGCAAGCAATTCAAGCCTGCGGTCGTTGTCAGCAGCTTCGATATTGCCTGCCGCATGATCGAAGTCGGCCTGGGAATCGCAGTTATGCCGCAAAGCGCCGCCACAGCCTACGCCGGCTCGCGCAAGTTTGTACGGCGGCCGCTGGCCGAAACCTGGGCGGCCCGTGAACTATGCATTTACGCCCTGAGGAAATCACCCCGCCATCGCGCCGTTCAAGAACTGATTGAAGCGCTCAGAGGCTAGTCGTCGCTATTTGCGATGGCCCCTTCCCTATCTAAACACTTGTTCGTCCCGCCAGTACACGACACAATCCAATCATGACCCTGCCTGACCAAAACCTGGCGCCATTCGGACGCATCCTGTTCCTGTCCTCGAACCCTGCCAACATCAGGGCTCAACTCGACGGGCGCAATCTGAGCCTGTCCGGCGCCTGCCCACTGCGCGACGACATCTCCACCGACGAGATCACGCCCATGCCTGTTCTGGCAAACTACGACGAAAGGCTCGGCCGCTACCCCTACACCGGCGTACAAGCCAACGGCGAAACACTTATCGCACCCGATGCCGTCATCAATGGACGATTCACCGTGACCGTCGGCGGCAAACGCTATGGCAAGGGATCGTCGCGCGAACACAGTCCCGTCGCCGAAAAACGGGCCGGCATTCGGCTGGTCATTGCCAAGGGTTTCGAACGACTTTACCGGCAAAACGCCGATAATATAGGCCTCTTCACGTCCACCGATTTCGGCCTGATTGAACGCATCCAGCGTGGCGAAGCCATTTCGCTGCGGGAGCTGACCAAAGACCGCGATACGCTGGCGGCGACTATCCTGGCCAGCGGGGGGTTGCTGGGCTTTGGCCGCGAACACATGGCGAGCATCGCCAGCGCCGGCCAAACCACCAGTCGGCAACCGCAAACCCTATTCGAAAAAATCATTGCCCGCCACTTGTTGGAAGCCGACTGCGCAGGGCGGCGCAACGCACCCGGCGACGGGGCCTTCGTACGAGCCGACTGGCGCTTCATACACGAGTATTACACCGGCATGTGCGCACACATGCTGCATTCAACTTTCGGCAAGCCTATCACTCTGTATGACAAGGAATCCATTGTTGCATTCGAAGACCATACCTCCTATGTAGAAACCAGCTTTGCACATCTGTCGCGCGGGCTGGTGCCCAATATCCTGCGCATGTGCCAGGCGCATCGCGATTTTGTCGCCGACTACGGTCTGCGCTCACACCGCACCTTGACCGAAGCCGAAGCGGCCAGCGACAACGGTGGCAATGCGGCCGGCATATCACACGCCATGATGAGCGAACACTATGCCCTGCCCGGCCAGGTTGTAGTCGGCACGGATTCTCACACTCCGCATAGCGGGGCGCTGGGCTGCGCGGCATTCGGTGTCGGCACCACCGACATGGCCAATGCCTTTGTCACCGGCGCAGTCCGCATGACCCTGCCCGAATCGCTGCTGGTCAGGCTCGACGGCAGGCTTCCCCCTGGCGTCACGGCCAAAGATATTGTTCTGGAGCTACTGGCCCGGCCCGAAATTCGCGACGGCCTGGGCATCGGCAAGGTTTTTGAATTCACCGGACCGTCAGTGGATACTCTCTCGACCGACGAGCGGGCTACCTTGACCAACATGACGGCGGAGCTTGGCGGCCTGACGGGCATCGTGGCTCCCGACCAGGAAACCGTCCGCTTTCTGCGGGAACGCCGCGGCGTCGAATTCGCCCTTGAAGAATGGATGCACAGCGACCCCGATGCTCACTATGCCGCCACCCTGCACATCGACTGCGCGCAGCTCTCGCCCATGGTGGCCCGCCCTGGCGACCCGGGCCACGGCGTTTCAATCAAGGATTTGCAGGAACGCGTAATAATCGGCATCGCTTACGGAGGATCCTGCACCGCAGGCAAGCGTGCAGACTTCGATCATTACCATGCCGTGCTGGCCTGGGGGCTGGAGCACGGCCTGCGCGTACCCTCCTCGGTCACGCTTTACCTGCAATACGGCACGACCGCCGTCAGGGACTACTGCGTGGCGCGCGGCTACGATCGCGTATTCAACGCCGTAGGGGCACACATGCTGGAGCCCTCTTGCGGGGCTTGCGCCAACTGCGGCCCCGGTTCATCGACCCAAGCGGACCAAGTCACCGTCAGCGCCATCAACCGCAATTTCCCCGGCCGATCCGGCCCCGGAAAAGTCTGGCTGGCCAGCCCGCCTACCGTCGCGGCCAGCGCCCTGGCGGGAGAATTGATTTCGTTTGAAGAGTTGCAGAGACGAACAGCCGTCATATTTTCGCCACACTCTATTTCTTAAGTCTTATATAAGATATAAGACATTTGCCTGATTGCGTGCTTCCTCTTACAATTCGGGGGTCAGCTTTCCCACCCCTTAATCGAAGGGCACGCACCATGCTAAATACGTACCGTCAACATGTGGCCGAGCGCGCAGCGCTTGGCACTGTCCCCCTGCCGCTATCGGCACAACAAACCGCAGACCTGATCGAATTGCTTAAAAACCCGCCCGCTGGCGAGGCCGATTTTTTGCTTGATCTGATTACACACCGAGTTCCTGCGGGCGTAGACGATGCGGCCAAGGTCAAGGCGTCTTATCTGGCCGCGGTGGCGCTGGGAAAAGAAACCTGCCCCCTGATCGACCGCAAACACGCAACCAAGCTGCTGGGCACGATGCTGGGGGGCTACAACATAAGCCCTCTCATTGGGCTGCTGGATAACGCCGACCTGGCCCCTGTCGCGGCCGACGCACTGAAAAACAGCTTGCTGGTATTCGACGCTTTCCACGACGTGCAGGAAAAGGCCGAAAAAGGCAATCAGTACGCCAAGGCGATTCTGCAAAGCTGGGCCGATGCCGAATGGTTCACCAGCCGCCCCGAAGTTCCGCAAAGCCTGACACTGACCGTGTTCAAGGTCAACGGCGAAACCAATACCGACGACTTGTCTCCCGCACCCGATGCATGGAGCCGCCCCGACATCCCTCTGCATGCGCTGGCCATGCTGAAGAACCCGCGTCCCGGCATCGAGCCTGATGAACCGGGTAAAGTCGGCCCCATGAAATTCATTGAACGCCTGAAGGAAAAAGGCCACCTGGTGGCCTATGTCGGCGACGTGGTCGGCACCGGTTCCTCGCGCAAGTCTGCAACGAACTCGGTCCTTTGGCTGACGGGCGAAGACATCCCCTTTGTACCCAACAAGCGCTTTGGCGGCGTCTGTCTGGGTAGCAAGATTGCCCCGATTTTCTATAACACCATGGAAGACTCCGGCGCCTTGCCCATCGAGCTGGACGTATCCAAGATGGAAATGGGCGACGTGATCGAGCTGCGCCCCTACGAGGGTCGTGCGCTTAAAGACGGCAAAGTCATTGCACAGTTCGAACTCAAGTCCGACGTGCTGCTCGACGAAGTGCGCGCCGGCGGCCGCATTCCACTGATCATCGGTCGAGGCCTGACGGCCAAGGCACGGGCCGCGCTGGGCCTGCCCGCCACCACCCTGTTTCGCCTGCCGCACAATCCGGCCGACTCGGGCAAGGGCTACACCCTGGCGCAAAAAATCGTGGGTCGGGCCTGCGGCCTGCCCGAAGGCACTGGCATCCGTCCCGGAACCTATTGCGAGCCCAAGATGACCTCGGTCGGCAGCCAGGACACGACCGGCCCCATGACACGCGACGAGCTCAAAGACTTGGCCTGCCTGGGCTTCTCGGCCGACCTGGTGATGCAATCGTTCTGCCACACGGCGGCCTATCCCAAACCTGTCGACGTCAAAACCCATCACGAACTGCCCGCGTTCATGAGCACTCGCGGCGGCGTATCGCTGCGCCCGGGCGACGGCATCATCCACTCCTGGTTGAACCGCATGTTGCTGCCCGACACCGTGGGCACCGGCGGCGACTCGCATACGCGCTTCCCCATCGGCATCAGCTTTCCGGCCGGCTCGGGCCTGGTGGCCTTTGCCGCGGCCACCGGCGTGATGCCTCTGGACATGCCTGAATCCGTTCTGGTGCGCTTCAAAGGCAAGCTGCAGCCGGGCGTCACATTGCGCGATCTGGTCAACGCCATTCCGCTTTATGCCATCAAGCAGGGCCTGCTTACGGTTGAAACCAAGGGCAAGAAGAATATTTTCTCGGGCCGCATCCTGGAAATCGAAGGCCTGCCCAATCTGAAGATCGAACAGGCTTTCGAGCTGTCGGACGCATCAGCCGAGCGCTCGGCCGCCGGTTGCACCGTGCGCCTGGGCAAAGAGCCCATCATCGAATACATCAACAGCAACATCACCTTGCTGAAATGGATGATTGCCAACGGCTACGAAGACGAGCGCACGCTGGGCCGCCGCATCAAGGCCATGCAGGCGTGGCTGGCCAACCCGCAACTGATCGAGCCCGACGCCGACGCGCAATACGCGGCCGTGATAAATATCGACCTGGCCGAAGTGCATGAGCCCATTCTGGCCTGCCCCAACGATCCCGATGACGTCAAAACGTTGTCCGATGTCGCCGGCACGCATATCGATGAAGTATTCATAGGCAGCTGCATGACCAATATCGGGCACTTCCGCGCAGCCTCCAAGCTGCTTGAAGGCAAACGCGATATCCCCGTCAAGCTGTGGGTTGCCCCGCCCACCAAAATGGACCAGAAACAGCTCACCGAAGAAGGTCACTACGGCGTTCTGGGGAGTGCCGGCGCACGCATGGAAATGCCGGGATGCTCGCTGTGCATGGGCAACCAGGCGCAGGTGCGCGAAGGCGCCACCGTCATGTCGACCAGCACGCGCAATTTCCCCAACCGTCTGGGCAAGAACGCCAATGTGTTCCTGGGTTCGGCCGAACTGGCTGCGATTTGTTCACGACTGGGCAGAATCCCCACCAAGGCCGAGTACATGGCCGATATGGGCGTCCTGAACCAGGATAGCGATCAAATCTACCGTTACATGAACTTCGATCAGATCGAAGACTTCAAGGAAATCGCCGACGCGGTTAGTGTCTAGGGATCGCTAAACACGACAATGGCACCCACAAGGGGTGCCGCTACAAATAACATGCCCGTGAATCATGTAGTGGCACCCCTCGTGGGTGCCATTTTTTAATCATATCAGGCAATTATCACTCCCAGGACTACCCAGCCAAAACGCCTCTCCAGTTGGAAAAAACCGGCTCTGCAAAATTTTGGCAATCAGGCCTAAAATGGTGTGATCGCCGGCAGCGATCCTGTGGTCTCAATTGATATGCTACTGTCTCTTCAGAATCCCGCCGCCCCACTCAGGTTCATGCTAACGTCATCCTTCCACGGAGCTCACTATGTTGCACAATACCTTTAATAGCTTGCAAAAATTCAAGGTGGGGCGCAAGACGGCCCAGTTCTATTCACTGGCGGCGTTGGGCAAAAATCTGGGGGTGGACGTCCACCGTTTGCCGGTGTCGATCCGTATTGTGCTCGAATCGGTGCTGCGCAACTGCGATGGCAAAAAGGTCACCGAACAGCACGTCAAACAACTGGCCAACTGGAAACCCAACGCCAAACGCGACGAGGAAATCCCGTTTGTCGTGGCGCGGGTCATATTGCAGGACTTTACCGGCGTACCGTTGCTGGCCGATATCGCCGCCATGCGCTCGGTGGCCGCCCGAATGGGCAAAGATCCCAAGCGCATCGAGCCCATGGTGCCGGTCGACCTGGTCGTCGACCATTCGGTCATGGTCGATTATTTCGGCACCAAAAGCGCCCTGGGCCTGAACATGAAACGCGAGTTCGAGCGCAACCAGGAACGCTACCAATTCCTGAAATGGGGCATGCAGGCCTTCGATACCTTTGGCGTAGTACCCCCGGGCTTCGGGATCGTGCACCAGGTCAACCTGGAATACCTGGCGCGCGGCGTGCATTACAACGCCAAAGACAACGTGTACTACCCCGACACACTGGTGGGCACCGATAGCCATACCACCATGATCAACGGCATAGGCGTGGTGGGTTGGGGCGTGGGAGGCATCGAGGCCGAAGCCGGGATGCTCGGCCAGCCCGTGTACATACTGACTCCCGATGTGGTGGGGGTGGAACTCAAAGGTGAATTGCGCGGGGGCGTAACCGCCACCGATCTGGTGCTCACTATTACCGAAATGCTTCGCGCGGCCAAGGTCGTAGGCAGCTTCGTCGAATTCTGCGGCTCCGGAACCTCCAGCCTGTCCGTGACCGACCGGGCGACTATCGGCAATATGTCTCCCGAGTATGGCGCCACCATGGGCTTTTTCCCGGTGGACGATCGCACCATCGAGTACTTCAAGGGAACGGGCCGAACCAAAGACGAGGTCGACGCCCTGAAAGCCTATTTCACGGCTCAGGGCCTGTACGGCGTGCCCGACGCCAAAGACATTGCCTATACCCGGGTCCTGACTCTGGATTTATCCACCGTCACACCCTCGCTGGCGGGACCCAAGCGCCCCCAGGACCGAATCGAAGTTGGCAAGGTCAAAAGCACGTTCACCGATCTGTACTCTAAAAAAGCGGCTGAAAACGGCTTTAGCCAGCCGCCTGAAAAGCTCAACCAGGTCTTTACGACCAGCGCCGGCACCAAAATCAAGAATGGCGACATCGTCATCGCGGCCATCACGTCATGCACCAACACGTCCAACCCCAGCGTCATGCTGGCGGCCGGCTTGCTGGCCAAGAAGGCCGTCGAAGCCGGGCTTAAAATCCCCAGTTATGTCAAGACGTCGTTGGCTCCCGGATCGCGGGTCGTCACCGAATACCTCACCAAAACGGGCCTGTTGCCCTACCTGGAAAAGCTCGGGTTCGACGTAGCGGCCTACGGCTGCACAACCTGTATTGGCAACTCGGGCGATCTGACGCCCGACATGAACGAAGCCATTATTCAAAATAACCTGGTCTGTTCCGCCGTACTCTCGGGCAACCGCAATTTCGAAGCGCGCATCCACCCCAACGTCAAAGCCAACTTCCTTTCATCGCCGCCGCTGGTCGTGGCTTATGCGCTGGCGGGTACCATGCTGCGCGATCTCATGACCGAGCCCGTGGGTAAAGGCAAGCACGGCGATGTGTGGCTGGGCGATATCTGGCCCACCAACGCCGAAGTGCAGGCCCTGCTTGGCCAGGCCATGAATCCTGCCGCCTTCCAGGCCAACTACAGCCAGATCAAAACCAATCCCGGCAAGCTCTGGAAAGAGATCAACGGCGTCGACGGCAATGTATACAACTGGCCTGAGTCCACCTACATTGCCGAACCTCCCTTCTTCGAGGGCTTCGGCATGAAACCCACGCCCATGCCGGCCGTGAACGGCGCGCGCGTACTGGCGATCTTCGGCGATTCAGTCACCACCGACCATATTTCACCCGCCGGATCCATCAAGGAAAGCTCGCCAGCCGGCGTGTGGCTCAAACAAAACGGTGTGGCCAAGCAAGACTTCAACAGCTATGGGTCGCGGCGCGGCAACCACGAGGTCATGATGCGCGGCACCTTCGCCAACGTCCGCATTAAAAACCTGATGATTCCAGTCAATGCCGATGGCAGCCGATTCGAAGGTGGTGAAACGCTGTATCAACCCACTGCCGAACGTCTGTCCATTTACGATGCCGCCATGAAATACGTGGCCGCGGGCGTATCCACTGTCATTTTCGGCGGCGAAGAATACGGCACCGGGTCATCGCGCGACTGGGCGGCCAAGGGCACGCAGCTGCTGGGCGTCAAGGCCGTCATCGCACGCAGCTTCGAACGCATACATCGAAGCAATCTGGTGGGCATGGGCGTGTTGCCGCTGCAATTCAAGGGCCAGGACAACACCGATTCTCTGGGCATTACCGGCCGCGAAACATTCGACATCTCGGGCATCGAACAAGGCATCAAACCGCAGCAGGACGTCACCCTTACCATTCATCGCCCCGACGGATCGCGCCAGGACGTCAAGGTGCTGCTACGTATCGATACCTCTACCGAGGTCGATTACTACCAGCACGGCGGCATCCTGCCTTACGTATTGCGCGACCTGCTGGCCGCCTGACCTCGCACATGCCACGTACCCCCGCCACCCCCCATGCCCCGCGCCAGTCTCGCGACGTTCAGCTCCTTGTTGCGCTGGCGGGGTCGCTGGCTTCGTCCGGATGCCGCCTGGAAGATGTCTACTGGGAAAACCTGCTGGCTGCGCATATCAACAAACTGCTGCAGGGCCGCAAGAACAAGGCCATCGAAACGGCGCTTGAACATCTGGTCGAGCAAAATCTGAATGCCTACGAAATTCTCGTCGAGCAATCCGAAACGCTGTCAGAGTCCACTCAACTGACCGTCGACGGTGTCGAATACGACGTGCTTCTATTCTCGGCCCCGATCGTGGCCTGGACACGTTATCAGTTGCCCGAGGGCCGTTTGGGCAAAGCTGTGCAGCAGGCCATCGACAAACAGTTGCGCACCCATATCGTGGCCGGCGACGCACGGTTGGCGCTGGTCCCGCAACTGGTCTGTTTTGATCAAATGCCGCAATCCTTCCAGGAAACCTGGGCATGGACCCGGCACCTGGGCATGGCTGCCATCAACGCGGGACCAGACTCGCCTCTGATCAAGGCCGCGGCCGACTCGCAAGGCATGCTGGCCGATGCACGCTTCATTGTCGGCGCCATCGTGGTGCCCAAGGGTGGAGCGCTATTTCGTTGGCAATCGCCCGAGGCGGGCCATGCGGCAACGCGCGAGCAATGCTTTGCCAACTGGTCCCATGACAATGCCCAAACCCTGGCTACGTTATTTACAGGGTGCAATTTCGAGCATCTTGCGCCCGACGCCTATTACATCAGCAATCGTGAAGCGGATCGCCATCTGCGCCCCCTGGCGCTGAAGGCGTCGGTCACTTGGCTGCAAACGGTAGCCGCCATACCGGCCGGCGACCTGCGCGCCGCCGTTGTCGGCTGCGGCGACGGCCTGGTCGAAGAATACCGGATCGGCTTTAGCACCCGGCACAACAATGACGTGATCTACGGGTGCATCTGGCCTATTCTGAGCAAGGACGAAGCAGCCGCCGAAAGTACCGATGGTGCGCAAGCCGAGATCCCCGACGATATCGCCGCGCTCATCAAGGAGCTGGGCATAAATGACACGCGACGCCTGCCGGGCCTTTACCCGGCCGAGTTCTGCGACGACTGCGGCGCGCCCTACTTCCCCAGTCCGCTAGGCGAGATGATGCACCCTGAGCTTCCCGAAGAAATCGATACGAATCCGGTTCATTTTCATTAATGTAGCGCCGCCCCTTTGTAGCGCCACCCCTTGTGGGTGGCGATTTCCAACCTCGACCACCACGCCCCCATAAACTCCAACCTTCCTGCCCCCCCGCTCAGCTTCGACATCTTTTGCCGGGTCGTCGACAATTTTGGCGATATCGGCGTCTGCTGGCGCCTCGCGCGGCAATTGGCGGATATGCCCAGCGGCCACCGCGTGCGCCTGTGGGTCGACGACCTGCACAGCTTCGCCAAAATCGAAACGCACGTCGACCCGACGCAAGATCGGCAAATCGTTCGGCGCATCGACCTGGTGCACTGGACTGTCGAGCCGCCCGACCTGCAACCCCACGAAATCGTAATCGAAGCCTTCGCCTGTGACCCGCCCAAGGGCTTTATCCAGCGCATGACCGCAGAACGTAGCGTCTGGATCAACCTTGAATATCTCAGCGCCGAACCCTGGGTCGAAGGCTGCCATGCCCTTGCCTCCATACATGCCAGCGGCTTGCGCAAAAGCTTTTTTTTCCCCGGATTTACGATACGAACCGGCGGCCTATTGCGCGAACCGAAACTGATCAAAACCCGCGACCACTGGCTGTCCGAGCCGGGCAATGCAAACACCCTGCGGCAAGCCCTGCACCTGCCTGGCGACCTGTCCCAGAGCCTGCAACAGGGCTGTCGACAGGTATTTCTGTTCTGCTACCCCAGCGCGCCTGCATTGGGTCTGCTGCAAGGCCTCGCACGCAATTCCATGCCCTCGGTCGTACTCGTGCCGGCCGGTGTCTACCCACGGCTTGTCATGCACCAAACACCCCATGTACGCGTCCACGAAATCCCCTTCGTGGACCAGACCGCCTTCGACCACCTGTTATGGAGCAGCGACCTGAATTGCGTGCGAGGTGAAGATTCGCTCATCCGCGCAATGTGGGCGGGTAAGCCGTTCTTGTGGCAAATCTATCGGCAAAACGAAGACGCTCATCTGACCAAATTGCAGGCATGGCTTGCACAAACCTCATTTTCACCTGCCGTCCATGCCCTGATGCAGGCATGGAACACAGGCACAGACGCCGAATTCGGCGAACGGATCAGCCAGATAATGAGCCCGCCCGCATGGCGCCAATGGCAGCACGACACGCATTCATGGACAGAAAAAATGGCCCGGCAACCCGATATGGCGAGCTCTTTGCTGGAGCTTTGCGTGAAAATGCTCCAAACAGGTTAAAATGCTGAGTTTTGTAGAAAATTGTGCTCCGAACCGGCAGTTTCACCATCTGGCGGAGCAAATCACCCCGGAGCTTTTTTAAACATGAAAACCGCACAAGAACTGCGCGTTGGCAACGTTGTCATGGTGGGCAGCGACGCCCAGATCATCCTGAAGGCCGAATACAACAAATCGGGCCGTAACTCTGCCGTTGTAAAACTGAAATTCAAAAACCTCCTCACCGGGTCGGGCAGCGAACTGGTGTACAAGGCCGATGAGAAGTTCGATATCGTTGTTCTGGACCGCAAAGAATGCACCTATTCGTACTTTGCCGATCCCATGTATGTCTTTATGGACGAAGAATACAATCAGCACGAAATCGAAGTCGAAAGCATGGGCGACGCCCTGAACTACCTTGAAGAAGGCATGAAAGTCGAAGTCGTGTTCTACGGCGAACGGGCTCTTTCGGTTGATCTGCCCACCATCGTTGTGCGCGAAATCATCTATACCGAACCCGCCGTGCGCGGCGACACCTCGGGCAAAGTGCTCAAGCCCGCCAAAATCAACACCGGCATGGATCTTAACGTACCGCTGTTTTGCGCAATTGGCGACAAAATCGAAATCGACACGCGCACCGGAGAATACCGCAGCCGCGTCATGTAAAAGCTTGTTTACTGCAGGCGATCATCATCCAGATAATCAGGAATAGGCATTACGACAATGCCGTCCTGAGCCAGCGATTCGCGCTCCTGCGCCGTGGCAGTGCCGCGGATGGCGCGCTCTTCAATGACACCCTCGTGCATGCGGCGGGCTTCTTCGGAAAACTGCTCACCGACGTTTTCAGTGCTGCGCACAATCTGACGCAGATGGCGCAGAATCTCGCCCTGCAGTTGCATCAATTGCGAGCTGGCCGGTGCCGCAACCGCTGTTTTATCAGTCTTTTCAGGGGCTTGCGGCTCGCGTGCATGGCCCACATTAATGCGAGGCGCCGACAATTTCTTGCCGACCTTGCTGCTGCCGCACACCGGACACGCCAACAGGCCACGAGCCTGCTGCGATTCGTAGCCATCGGCCGAGCCGAACCAGCCTTCAAAAATATGGCCGGATTCACACTGAAGATCGAAAACTTTTAATGTCATGGGAACACTATGGGGGCGTTTGGCCTTAAAACAAGATTGTATCCTCTGATTCCATTCTAAACCGACCGTACACTTTTATTGACGACGCCCCAAAGGGTGCCGCTGCGAAAACGTTGCGGTGGATCATGTCAAAAACGTAGCAGCGAATCATGTAGCGGCAGCCCTTGTGGCTGCCATCGGTGTTCCGTTCTATCAATACCACGACGGTTAGCAACGATTTTGGCAGCCACAAGGGCTGCCGCTACATGAGACGGTCATACAAACATCAACCACACGAGCGGCGTGGGCAGTTGGCAAAGCCAGGATCGGACGAGGCGAGCACCACCCTGCCTGGGCCGTCACCCCCGTGCCCAAAGAACGAAAAAGCCAATCACTCGCTCCCATTCCAAACACCAGCATCTGTTTTAGCCTTTGCCCATAATTTCATCTAATGAAATCATGATGCGACAGATGGAATATGTCGCTATTATGCGCACAATCGCTTCCTTCATTAGCGCTTACAAAAACCGGACCCTCAAATCAGGAGAAGACATGAAACTGCTGGCTAAATTAGTGTACGGCCTGACTATTGCCTTGATTTCATCCACAGCGGCAACCGCGGCAACCACCCGAAACTATCCCGATCACGCCATCAAACTGATCGTTCCGTTTCCCCCCGGAGGTGGTACGGATTTGATTGCCCGCGACCTGGCCAAGACGCTCGCACAGCAGAGCGGGTGGACTATCATCGTGGAAAATCGTGCGGGCGCCGGCGGCGATATTGGCATCGCCGCCGCGGCTAAAGCAAGCCCGGATGGCTACACATGGGTGCTTGGGCAAACCAGCAACCTGGCCATCAACCCCACATTGCACTCGAACCTTCCCTACGACCCATTCAAGAGCTTCATCCCGATCAGCCTGGTGGCGGATTCTGCCCTAGTCATGGTGGCTCCCGGCAATGCCAAGTACAGCACCGTGCCGGAATTCGTCAAAGCAGTGAACGAAGGAGCGCCCGACAGCATGAATTTCGGGCTGCCGGGCATAGGCACGGTTGCGCAGCTGACCACTGTCCTGTTCGAACACACCGCCCAGATCAAGATCACCAACGTTCCCTATAAAGGCGCATCGGACGGATTGCCAGCGCTGATGGGTAATCAGATCCAGGCCTATATGTCTTCAATTCCCACCCTGCTGGGCTCGATAAAAGCCGGTCAGATCAAGGCCCTGGGCGTAACGTCGAAAAGCCGCGCCAGCGTGCTGCCCGATGTACCCACAATTGATGAGTCAGGCTACAAGGGTTTCAACGCCACGACCTGGTTCGGCATTCTCGTTCCCGCCAATACACCCAAAGACATCACTGTCACCTTGAATGCCGCCATCAACAAAGCGGTCAAGAATCCCGACTTCATCAAGCGCATGAGCATGCAAGGCGCGACCACCCTGGGCGGAACCTCGGAAGACTTTACAAACAGGCTGCGTACCGATTACGACATGTGGGCCGACGTCATCAAGAAAGCACATATCACCCTTGCACATTAATTCAAATACCCCGGAAACACGAACCATGAAAACGCTACCCTATATCCGTAAAGACATCGAACGCGTCGCCCCTGATCTCGTCAAGAAAGCCAGCCGGTTTCAAGCCGCCATCCTGGCCGATGTGGGAGGCCGCCGTGGCACGCTGGGAGGGCAAATAAAGCCTTTGCACCCTTCCATGAAAGTGGCCGGTCCCGCATTCACCGTCGAAGTCCGGCCCGGCGACAACCTGATGTTTCATGCTGCCCTGGCGATGGCCCAGCCCGGCGATGTCATCGTCGTCGAGGGGAAAGGCGATCTTTCGGCCGCATTGTGCGGCACGATTATGGTCACCCAGGCACAGGCCTCTGGCCTGGCCGGCTTTGTGGTGGACGCGGCAACCCGGGACTCGGAAGAAATCGTTGCGGGCAGCTTCCCGGTATTTTCCGCCGGCACCAATCCCAATGGGCCGACCAAAGCCCTGGGCGGGCGCGTGAACTGGCCCGTGACACTGGCCGGAACGACAGTCAACCCGGGCGACCTGATTGTCGGCGATGCCGATGGCGTGGTCGTCGTTCCCCGGGAAAACGTGGAAGAGATCCTGGTCCTAGCCCAGAAAAAAGTCGATGCCGAGGCCACGCGGATTGCCGCCATAAAGAGTGGTGACCTAGGCGCGTCATGGTTGCAACAAACCTTGGTGCAGGCGGGCGTGATAAAGGAAGGCGAAGTACTATGAGCGTGGCAAAACGCGCAGTTCTGGTGACTGCGGCCGATCTTGCCCCTGAAGCGCTTCATCTGCTGAAAGATTTCGAGATAGTCTTTACCGGATTGGCGCCCCAGGAAGAAGATATCCTGGCCTTGATAAAACGGCATGACCCCGCCGGCATCATAGTTCGGTACGGGAAAATCACCTCCGGGATCATTCAAGCCGCACCATCCCTGAAAGTGATTTCCAAGCATGGCAGCGGTATCGATACCATTGACGTATCGGCCGCGCAGGCCAAAGGTATTGCCGTGTGCGCCGCCACCGGAGTCAATGCATCCGCTGTGGCGGAACATGCCATTGCCTTGATCCTGGCCTGCGCAAAATCCGTTACCAGAATGAATCTGCGGATGCATGCCGGATACTGGGACAAAGCCAGCCATAAAAGCATGGAACTGGCTGGACGCACCCTGGGCCTGATTGGACTGGGTGCCATTGGCGGCCGCGTGGCGCAAATTGCCCATGCCATGGGCATGCACGTCATCGGCCGCGACCCTTACGCAAAAAAAATTCCCGACTCTGTAAAAGAGGTCAGCCTGGATGAAATCTGGCACGACTCCGATATCATTTCCCTGCATTGCCCATTGACCGATGACAACAAGAATCTGGTGAATCAGGACACGCTGGATCGAAGTAAACCCGGCGTCATTATCGTCAACACCGCTCGCGGTGGTCTGATCGATGAAGGCGCTCTCCTGAGCGCGGTACAAAGCGGCCATGTCTTCGCCGCGGGGCTTGACAGCTTTCAGCAGGAACCTCCTCCGGCCGATCACCCTTTCCTGGGCGAGGAAAATATCCTGTTGAGCCCGCATATCGGCGGAGTCACCCGGGACGCCTACGTGAACATGGGGTTGGCCGCCGTACGCAACCTGCTCAGCCATCTGAACTAGCGCACGACATAACAGAGGAGATAGCCGTGCTTCTACGATCCAATATTGAAATAAAGGACGCCGAGGTCTATAGCTCGATGCCTGAGCATTTCCGGCGAACGGGAGTCGCATCGGAGTGGGCCCATGCCAATCGCGGCGGTGTGCCCGTTGACTCATTCCTTGAAGGCCCGGTCTTTGACGCCGACGGGAATCTATACGTGACCGATATTCCATTCGGGCGAATATTCAGGATATCACCCAACAAGGAATGGAGCCTGGTCGTCGAATACGATGGCGAGCCTAACGGCATGAAATTCCTGGGCCAGAACGAGCTGATCATCGCCGACTATAAAAATGGCTTGATGAAACTGGATCTGCGCAGCAAAGAAGTCGAGCCCTATTTGCTCCGCCGCAATACCGAGCGATTCAAGGGCGTCAACGATCTGATCTTCGACTCGAAAAAGAATCTGTACTTCACCGACCAGGGCCAATCGGGCATGCACGACCCAAGCGGCCGGGTATATCGGCTTTGCCCCGACGGCCAACTCGACCTGCTGATCGGCAATATACCCAGCCCCAATGGAATCGCCCTCAGTCCGGACGAGAAAGTCCTGTACATCGCCGTGACCAGGGGAAATTGCATATGGCGCGCGCCATTGATGGCGGACGGCAGCGTTGCCAAGGTTGGCCAATTTTTCACGTCGTACGGGCCAAGCGGGCCGGATGGCCTGGCCGTCGACCAGGACGGCCATCTGATCATCGCTAATCCGGGTCTAGGGTATGTGTGGGTTTTGAACGAACTCGCCGAACCCACTGAAGTCTGGCGCAGCCCGCTAGGGAAATCATTGACCAATATCGCGTTCGGCGGGTCCGGACGGAAAACGCTGTATTGCACCGAGTCGGTCAGCGGATCGATATTAACCATACCAATGTGGCAACCGGGGTTGAAACTTGCCGTCTGACATTCCCTATACCTCTGGAATCTCTTTACCGAGAACTGCCATCCCGGAAGGCTCGTGCGACTGCCATATGCATCTTTACAGTCGTCATTATCCTACTGTAGCGGGTGCACGACTGAACCCTCCCGATGCGTCAATAGACGATTACAGGAAACTACAGCATCGCCTTGGAACGGATCGGGCAGTCATTGTTACTCCATCTACCTATGGTACTAACAATCAGCCCATTCTCGATGGATTGGCGATATTGGGCAATAGCGGGCGCGGTATCGCGGTAGTAGATCCGTCAATATCAATGAACCACCTGGAGGACCTGCATAACTCAGGAGTCCGTGGGGTTCGCCTCAACCTGTCGCTGGGTGTGACAAGTTCCATCGATATGCTGGAATTGCTGGCTGAAAAGATCGGGCATTTGGGATGGCATATCCAGATCCTGATGCCATCCCGCCAACTTGTCCAGAACAGACAACGTTTGCGAGCGCTCCGTGTACCTCTGGTATTTGACCATATGGGGCGAATCGATCCCGACCATCTCAGCGACAACGAAGCTCATAAAGCCATCCTGGACCTGATCGTTGCCGGCAAAGCCTGGGTAAAGCTGTCTGGCACTTATATTTTGAGCCATCGCGGCCCGCCCTCCTATTCAGACATGAGGGAGTTAGTTCGCACTTATACCCAAATTGGCCCCGGCCGGCTTGTTTGGGGTAGCGATTGGCCCCATGCCTCGGCAACGGCCGGCTTCCAGCCGATTCCCGACGATGCACACTTGCTTGACCTGATCGCCGACTGGGTGAACGACGATCAGATATTTCAACAGATCCTGGTTAAGAACCCCGCGAATCTATACCAATTCTAAATATATTTCTTCAAAGGAAATCCGATGAATCTATTGGTCAAAAACATTGCGAGAATAATCTTCGTTGGCACCGCCTTTATTTCCGCGACGACAGCTATGGCCGAGAGCACATGGCCCGAAGGCGAGCCCATTAACTATGTCGTTCCCTATCCTCCCGGGGGAACAACCGATATTCTGGGTAGAAATATTGCAAAACTGCTGGGCGATAGCCTGGGCGCCAACATTATTGTTGAAAACAAAGCCGGCGCAACCGGGACTATCGGCTCAGGATATGTAGCTCGTGCGAAACCAGATGGATATACGATGCTGGGTACTTCCATCGGCCCTCAATCCATAGTTCCTCATTTTTTTCACAAGCTGCCTTACGACCCCGACAAGGGGTTTGAGCCTGTCATCCTCGTGGGCACAATTCCGCATGTTCTAGTCGTCAACGCCAATTCGCCCTATAAAACCTTGGCCCAATTGATTGCGGCAGGCAAAGCCGACCCCAAGGCTTTATCTTATGCGTCTGGCGGGGCGGGTACGGTTCTCCATATGCAGGGGGAATTGTTAAAGCTGAAAACAGGCATCAGCGCAATTCACATTCCTTATAAAGGAGATACACCGGCCATACAGGGTGTCATGGGCGGGCAAGTGACATTCATGTTTGCGCCTATAGCTGCCGCATTCCCCCAGATCCAGGCAGGCAGGTTGCGGGCTCTTGCCGTCACCTCGTCGGAAAGGCTGGGCAATCTGAAAGACATACCCACCATGAAAGAAGTTGGAGTTTCCGATTTTGTGGTCGAGCAATGGCAAGGTATTTATGTGCCCGCCGGGACTCCTAAAAACATCGTCATGCATTTGAATCGCGCAATCAATGACATATTGAAAACTCCAAAGATGATCGATCTTGCCGACACGTTGAAAATTACGCTGGCGGGCGGCACACCAGAAGATTTAGGCAATCGGCAACGGAACGATTTCGAGCAATGGGGAAAACTCATTGCCGCCGCCAAGATCCATCTCAACAATTAAGCAGCACCCTCAAGCAACACAGCTTCGCTGTCGAAAAATGACAGCGATCCACCTCAGAACCAAAACACAGGAGATATGTTTGTGAAGAAGTTATTAATCAGCACTCTTTTTGCCGCCGCAATTCTGCCCTCGCTGGCATCCGCTGCCTACCCGGACAGGGCCATCAGCATTGTCGTACCCTACGCACCGGGCGGAACGGCAGATGCCCTGGCGCGAGTCATTGCACTGAACCTGGGCAAGAAACTGAACCAAAGCATTGTGGTCGAAAACAAGTCGGGGGCCAGCGGCATGATAGGCGAAGCCTACGTGGCCCGCGCCAAAGGCGATGGCTACACCCTTCTTTACGACGCAACGCCTCTATCCATTAATCCTTTTCTGCACAAACTACGCTTCAATCCGAAAACGGATCTAGCGCCTCTGACTCTGGTATCGGTCACCCCCAACATCCTGGTGGTTCCAAAAAGCTCCAAGCTCAACAATCTTGCCGATGTCGTCAAGGCTGCCAAAGCCGAGCCGGGCCGGCTGACCTTCACCTCGGGCGGTACGGGCACAGTCCAATACATGGCCGGAGAGCTTTTCAATCAGGGTTTTGGCCTCAAGATGCTGCATGTTCCGTTTAAGAGCGGCGGGCCGGCAATCATGGCTACCGTCGCCGGACAGGTAAATATGATGTTCACCAACATCGCATCCACTCTTGCCTTGGTAAAAAACGGGCAATTGAAAGCCTTGGCCATCACATCGCCCAAGCGCAACCCGCTGCTGCCTGATGTACCTACCATTGCCGAATCCGGCATTGATGGCTATAAAGTCTACGAATGGAATGGCATGTTCGCCCCCAAGGGAACACCCAAAGAAATTGTCGACTTGCTTCAAAAGAGTATCAAAGATGTGCTCAAACAACCCGATGTCAAGGCGAAATTCGATTCGCTTGGCGCAGATATCGTTGCCTCCACTCCCGAAGGTTTCAAACAGTATCTGAGTTCGGAATCCGAAAAATGGGGGAAAGTGGTGAAGAACGCGGGTATCGTAAAGCAATGACGCTTTGTCTCTGAACTTTCGTGAACAGGAGCCGGGCCGCAGCCCGGCTTTTTACTATGCAAGAAAACCCAGACATTAAAATTTCACCGCACGGGCAAATCAGAACCGATTGGCTCGATAAACGCCGCGAAGACATCATCTGGCCAGACCTTCCCATCATCGACCCGCATCACCATCTTTGGGACAGGCCGGGGTCCAAATACCTATTTGACGAACTGCGCGAAGACATCACTTCCGGCCACAATATCGTCGGCACCCTATTTGTCCAGTGCCGCAGCATGTATAAAGAAACTGGAAATGATCATTACAAACCGGTGGGCGAAGTCGAGTTTGCCAACGGCATAGCCGCCCGGTTTGCAAGCGGGCTCTATGGAAAACAACGAGGATGCGCCGGCATCGTGGGCTGTGCCGACCTGACGCTGGGCCATGACATACAACCGATCCTCGAGAGTCTGATTGCCGCGGGCGGCATGCGTTTGAAAGGCATACGCAACTCCACCGCGTGGCATGAGCACGAAGCCGTGCGCAGCAATCCCATATTGCCGCCTAAAAATCTTCTGATTGACCCCCGGTTCTCCGAAGGGGTGGGTCATCTTGAAAAATATGGACTCAGGCTTGATGTCTGGGCTTATCACACACAATTGCCGCTACTGCACGATTTGGCGAAAGCCCACGCCAATGTCCACATTATCATCAATCACCTGGGCGGCCCTTTGGGTGTGGGGCCCTACACAAATCGTAAAAAGGAAGTTTTCCAGACGTGGCAAAGCGAAATGCGCAGGCTCGCCGGCCTGCCCAATACTTCCGTAAAACTGGGCGGCTTCGGCTTGATGGTCATGGGGCATCAATATCACAAACTGGAGACTCCCCCCTCATCCGATCTGCTTGCCGCCGAATGGCGCCCCTATGTTGAAACACTGATAGAAATGTTTGGCACGAAGCGATGCATGTACGAAAGCAACTTTCCTGTCGATAAAGGGATGTTCTCGTATCACGTACTATGGAATGCATTCAAGAAATTGAGTCAGGCTTGTTCACAGGATGAAATTGCCGATTTGTTCCATGAAACCGCCAGACGCATTTATGATCTGGACCTGTCCTGAATACGCGGGAAGGTTCCGGGAATCTTCAATGCCCAATGGCCAACAACGCATACTTCGGCCATCTAGCGTGTAGCAACGGCCTCAGTTTTTAAGCCCAAGTCTCTTTGCCAATTCAGTATAGGTCGCGACTTCGGTTTTTATTTCAGAAGCGAAATCAAATCCGCACGTTGCGTCGGGCTCGAGGCCAAGGGCTTTCAGCCTTTTCTGCGCATCTGGATCTGCCTGAAACGCTTTGACGTAGTCCGTCAGAACCGAGAGGGCATTTTGCGGTGTCCCGACAGGAGCCAGTAAGCCATACCATGCGTCAGCAGAATAGCCTTTTATTCCTTCCTCCTCAAACGTCGGAACCTTGGGCAAGGACTGTAAGCGTCGGCTGGAGGCAACCGCCAGTATTTTTATCCTGCCGGAACCAACCTGCGAAAGCACGGAAGCCAGTGTTGCGAACGACATGTCCACTTGCCCGCCCATCAAGGCATTGATCGCAGGAGCGGCACCGTTGTAGGGAATGTGATTGAAATGAACACCAGCCATTTTTTCGAACAAAGCCGTAGCAAAGTCCCCGGAACTTCCGACACCCGCCGACGCGGCCGAGAACTTTCCGGGACTCTTTCTTACGTGCTCCAGAAATTCATTCAGACTGGCAACGGGAAACGACGGCCCCACCACCAGCACCGTTGGGCTTTTGGCAAAAGTGCAAATCGGCGTAAAGGATTTTTCGACATCGAACTTTATTCGACTCCCATACAAGGCCGGAATCATCGTATAGTTGGTGGCCGCTCCTAACAAGGTATAGCCGTCGGGCCTTGCCTGGCTAACATATTGGGTGGCAATTATCGAGTTTGCGCCGGGTTTATTTTCAACGATAAAGTTCTTGCCGGTTCGGGCACCTGCAAAATTCGCAAAAGCGCGGATCACTACATCGGTGGGACCTCCGGCGCTGAATCCAACCACAATATTTACCGGCTTTGCGGGATATGTCGCCGCTTTGGCGTGTGTGACGACAGCCATGGTCAGTATCGACAGCGCCAAGCCATAAATTATTTTCTTCATTTTCCATTCCTTGGGAATATACGATTTTTGTGACGCGAACGTGGCAACACGACCGCCTTTCTGTTTTTTCGTGATTGACTATAAAATCAAATTTCGCACAATACAACTGAGTTTCTTCTGATGAAATCCAATGTGTTAAACAAAACGGAGCCCGCCTTGAAATCCACGCCTAACCACAAGCCGGATGCAACGGGTGTCATTGCTGTCACAAGAGCCATCAGCCTGCTTGAGTCATTTGGCGTTCAAGACGAATACCTGTCGTTGGCCGAACTAAGCCGACGCAGTGGATTACACAAAACCACCGTGCTGCGTATAGCGCGAACACTCGCCACCCATCAGTATCTGGTCTACAGAGACGATGGCGCATGGCGCCTGGGGCCGGCGGCGGGCTGGCTAGGCGCCCGATACCAGGCCTCTTTCGATGTCACGGCATCGGTTGAGCCCGTGCTGCAGGAGCTGTCGAAACTGTCCGGCGAGAGCTCGACTTTCTTTGTACGCGAAGGCAATACACGAACCTGTTTGTATCGGGTGGAAGGACCGCAGGCAATCCGCTTCCATATTCGGGTAGGGCAAGTCCTGCCTCTGGAGAAAGGCTCGCCTGGCAAGGTGATACTTGCCTTTACCGGCACTCCAGGATCCGAATTCGATGGCATCAGGCGCAAGGGCTATTACATTTCCATAGGAGAACGCGACGCCGATGTAGCCAGCGTTTCAGCCCCCGTATATGGGGTGAACTGGCAACTGCTCGGCGCCATCAGCATCTCCGGCCCGGCTAGCCGATTGACAAAAAAGAAACTCGAAGCGTTTGTAGAAACGCTTGTCGGCAAAGCCAATCAATTATCCATCACTCTAGGGGGAAAAAGAGGAGCCAACTTGTCAGGGCTGAAGGAAAGCCGCTGGCATCCTTGACCAAAACGTGAGGCGAAGAATAAAGGCCACGCTTGATCAGCGACCGTCATGTCATCCAAAACCATCAACGATCACGCCAATCAAAATCAATGACGATCTCACAAACATCAACCACACGAGTGTCGTGGTCGGTTAAGGTGGGGCGGGCGACTCGGACACGCCGCGCGCAGGGCCGGCTTCGGGGATGCAAGGCGTGCGCTGTGTGAGCGAGACGCTTGCGAATAGCCCAGTGGGCTATTCGCCTCGCGAGTTCGCACGCCGCCCCGAAGCCGGTCCTGCGCGCGGGAAGTCATGGCGCAGCCATGACCGTGCCCGTCAGAGCCCGATCCACCTTGGCCGGCCACGACGCGGGGCTAGAAGGTTTTAATGCGGAGCTAGAAGGTTTTAAGCAAGAAAGGATTGATACAAAAAAATGCCACCTACAGCGAATGCCACCCACAAGGGGTGGCGCTACAAGGCTGCCGGAATCATAAACGCGGCACAGCAGCCAACAAACGCCTGGTCTGGGCATGTTGGGGCGCACCGAGTACCGATTCCGTGTCCCCGGTTTCAACAATCTTGCCCTCATGCATCACCGCAATCCGATGCGACAGATATTCAACGACCCCAAAATTATGGGTAATGAACAAGTAGGCAATGCCATACTCCCGCTGCAAATCGTTCAATAACTCAAGAATCTGGGCCTGCACCGACACATCCAGTGCCGAGGTAGGCTCATCGCACACCAACACGGCCGGCTCCACCGCCAAAGCGCGAGCGATGGCTATCCGTTGCCGCTGCCCGCCCGAAAACTCGTGCGGATAGCGATCCAGAGTGTTCTTGGGCAAACCCACCCGGTCGAGCAGGCTGCGCACGCTTGCAATGCGAGCGGGCCCAGTCCGATCGGGTCTCAAGGCGGCAACGCCCTCATCGAGTATCTCGCCCACCCGCATACGCGGATCAAGCGAGGAATAAGGGTCCTGGAACACAATCTGTATCTTCCGACGCAAGCGCCTAAGGCGGCCGCCACGGGCCGACAGGAGCGCCGCGCCATCCAGGCTGGCATGGCCCCCGACCCGCGCATCCTTGTCCAGCAGGCGCAGCAATGCCTTGGCCGTTGTGGTTTTACCGCAGCCCGACTCCCCCAGCAAAGCCAGCGTTTCACCGGCGCACAGTTCAAACGACACGCCGTCGACGATCTGCGTCGATCCGGTCACGCGATGCAGCATGCCGCTGCGTATGGGATACCGCACAGACAGATGATCGACACGCAGAATCGGCGTTCCAGCCCCCAACGCCATTGCCGCCGCATGCGCCGACGGCTCACGCGGCGGCTCCGAACGCCCCAGGCCGCCGGCGGTCAGCGACTGGCCGCGTTTCGCAAGATTCGGGACGGCCGCCAGCAACTCCAGCGCATAGGGATGCCTGGGCGCTGCAAAAAATCCGGCAACATCCCGCGTCTCGACAATTTCCCCGGCACGCATCAGCGCCACATAATCGGCCACGTTTTTGACAACAGCCAGGTCGTGGGTGATAAGCAAAATAGCCATGCCCAATTCACGCTGGATGTCGGCCAGCAAATCCAGAATCTGCGCCTGCACCGTCACATCCAGCGCCGTGGTGGGTTCGTCGGCAATCAACAGGCTGGGTTCGGCAGCCAGCGCCATGGCAATCATGACCCGCTGTTTCTGCCCTCCCGAAAACTGGAATGGATAATCGTTAAAACGGCGCTCGGGCTCAGGAATGCCCACACGGGCAAGCCACCATTGCGCCCGCTTGGTGGCCGCCGCGCCACGGTACGAGGTGTGGGCCGCCAGCGTCTCGACAATTTGCTGGCCTATCGTCAGCACCGGGTTCAGGCTGGTTGCGGGCTCTTGAAAGATGATGCCTATTTGTCCGCCACGCACCGCCCTCATGTGCGCCTCGGGCAGGCGGTTCAAATCCTCCCCGCCCAGCCGGATTTCCCCGGCGGTGATCTGTCCGGCCTCGGGCAATAAGCGCAGCAAAGCCAGGGCGGTCATGCTCTTGCCGCAACCCGACTCGCCCACCAGAGCAAAGGTTTGCCCACGCTCGACAGCCAATTGCAAAGACTTGACGGCGTCGAACAGACCAGCGTCGCTCGCCACCTGCACCGACAGGCCACGCACCGACAGGACCGTCCGGCGCGCGTTGTCTGGGCTATTCGAAGCACCGATCGCCTCGGCCGTCATGACGCTTTCTCCTTGGCCAGGCTTTTCACCTGCGCCGCAGCGCGGCGCCGCAAATACGCAGGACTGAACTTGCGCACGCGTGGATCGAAAGCGTCCTGCACGGCATCGGCAAAGATATTCGCGGCAAGAACCAGCGCCAGCAAAAACATAAAGGCTGTCAGCAGATTCCACCAGATCATGGGATCGCGCGACATCTCAAGACGCGCCGAATCGATCATGGTGCCAAACGACGGGGTATTGGGGTCGACCCCTATACCCAGGTAAGACAGGACCGCCTCATACAACACCAGGCTGGAAAATTCCAGCACCATGGTAATGAGCACGATATGCATGACATTGGGTAGCAAATGCCTGCGCATGATGCGCCAGTGCGACACACCAAACGCGCGCGCCGCCTGCACATAGTCAAGCTCGCGCAACTTCAGCGTTTCGGCGCGCAGCAAACGGCACAACCCCGCCCACCCGGTCAGCCCCAGAATCAGGCACAACAGAAACAGACGCAGATCGGCGCGCGCCGCCACCGTGGTAAAGAGGTTCGGGTTGTTGTCGATATACACCTGCATCATCAACACACAGGCCGCAATCAGCAACACACCCGGAATCGACGTAAGTGTGGTGTAGATATACTGAATGACATCGTCGACCCGGCCTTTGAAGTAGCCTGCCGAAATGCCAAAAATCAAGGCCGGCGGCAACATGGTGATGGTGGTGAGCGTGCCAATGATTAGCGCAGTGCGTACGCTTTTGAGCGCTTGCCGCAATACATCGTTGCCGGTGCGGTCCGTGCCCAGGACATGGTAGTTGGTGGCGAGCGCCGCCGCCGCACACACAACCAGCATCAGCACGCAAAACGTCAGCCACATGGCGCGCCACGGCACACCGGACTCCGAACGCCACCACCCGCCCCAGGCGAGCCTGTTCGTGTCAGCCCGCATTCGATGCGCCAAAGTCAGCAACAAGGCCGAGCCCGCCGCGCACGCCGCAGCCGCCAGCAAGCCGAACAACAAACGCCGCATGATATCCCTGCCGCTGTCGGCATCCTTGCTCAAACCCAGGCCGACATTTTGCAAACGCGGATAGTCGCGTACAGGCTTGCCGTGGACAATTTCATTTTCTTTGGTGAATTGCCGCAAGGCCAAAGGCGCGGAGTAGGTTTTTTCAGGCTTGTCCAACCGGGTCAAAGCCAGCACATCGTCGAGCACCGAACGCAGGGACTGTGCGTAAACGACCGCCGCGGATCCCGGCTTGGCGGGCAGTTGGGGGCGATAGTGCATGGAATCGAGCAACCCCACCAGCACGAACGCGCCCAGCACCACGGCCGCGCACATCGCCGAAGAGCTGCGCGACACACTGGCCCAGGTCGCCCGCAACGCCGGCGAGCGCGCCACCCTGAAGGCGTAAAGCAACAGGACCAGCAGCAGGCTGAAAACAAAAATATCGGTCCAGAGGAAAACGATCTTGGGCATGGGCTACTCGAACCGGATCCGGGGATCGGCCAGCGTATAGGAGACATCGGCCAGGATCAGGCCCACGATATACAGCGCCGAACCTAGAAAGACCATCGCCCGGACGATCGAAAAGTCCTGGGCGTTGATCGCATCGATGGTGTAGCTGCCCAGGCCCGGAATGCCGAAAAACGATTCCGAAATCAGGCTGCCCATGAATAGCAGAGGGATCGCCGATACGGTTCCCGTAAGGATGGGCAACATGCCATTGCGCAGCACGTGCCGAAACAGCACGATATGCTCCGACAAGCCTTTGGCGCGCGCTGTACGCACATAGTCTTTACTCATTTCCTCCAGAAAAAGCGTCCGATAAAACCGCGCTTCGCCTCCCATGCGCGACAAAATGCCCACCAACACAGGCAACACCAGGAACCGGGCGCTGTCCCATCCTCCCGCAAAGCCCGAATAAGGCACCCAGCGCAAGATCTTGGCAAATAACCACTGGCCGGCGATGATATAAAACAGCCCGGAAATCGATAACAGGAGAACGCATACCACCACCCCCGAAAAATCCAGCGGCGTGCCCTTGAAGAACACCAGCAACAAGGCAAAGACAATACACACAAACAGGCCCAGCACAAAAGTCGGCAAGGCCAAGGCCAAGCTGGGGCCCATGCGCTCTACGATCTGGTGCCCGATATCGCGGCCTTCGTCGGAGAAGCCGAAATCGAAACGCAGCAAAGGCACCGAACGGGCATAGAAGATGGTATCGGTCCATTGCGCCGCGCCGCTAGCCTGCGAATTGAAAAACAAGGGTTTGTCGTAACCCCGTTCGACTTTCCACTTGTCGATTGAAGTCTGGCTGACCCGTTGCCCGCCTATAGCCAGGCGCGCCATGTCGTCGGGCGTGTTGACGGCAAAAAACAGCGCAAAGGTCAGCAGGTTGACGCCTATCAACACCAGCACGCCATAGAGCAGGCGGCGCACAATATAGTTCATCATGGCCGCGGGGCTCCTGTGTGGTCCGACGCAAGCGCTGTGGCGCGTTCTCGCCGGCGTATCACCCGCCACGCGGGATACAGGCCCAGCACCAGCAGACCTGCGATCAACCACAATGGCCACCAGACCGGTGGATTCCAGAGCAAGATGCTCTTTTCACGGGACACCGGGTCAATCTTGTAATACTGCAAGGTATTGCGCACCATCTGCGTCGGCTTGGCGTTGCCTACCCAAGACTGATAAGCCGCTCCGGATTTTGGAAAAAAACCAAACATCCAGGGCGCATCGGCCTGGACAATGGCCACCATGCGATGCACGATCTGCTCTTTTTGCGGACCGTCATCAAGAAATCGCATCTGCCCAAACAGATGATCGAATTCAGGGTTGTGATAATTGGCCGCGTTTTCGCCGCCCGTCGAGACCTTGGCGTTGGGGCCATAAAGCAGGAACAGGAAATTTTCCGCATCCGGATAGTCCGCGACCCAGCCCCACATAAACATTTGCGTGCTGCCTCGACGCATTTTGTCTTGAAAGCGGTTGTAGTCGGTCGCGCGCACCTCCAGCTGGATATTCAAGGCGCTTAACTGGCGCCGCATCCAATCCTGCGTCGCATCCGAGCCCATGCCGGCAGCCGAATCAAAATGCAGAATCAGCGGTGCGCCCGTTTTGGCATTGCGTCCATCGGGATAGCCGGCCTCAGCCAGCAACCGCTTGGCCGTGTCCAGAGATTTGCGCACGGGCCGGTTTCCCGTCAAATCGTAAACATAAGGGTCGATGCCCAAAGGTGGCGCCTGATAACCCGGAATGCCGGGAGGAACAGGACCATACGCCACCTGCGCCTGGTCATTCTGAAAAATCGAAACGTACTGTTCCCAGTTGAAGGCAATACTGATCGCACGCCGCAACTTGCGGTTTTTCTCCTGCTGCTCGGGCGTATCGCCCTGCCCCACGACCGGATCGAGCCAATTGAAACCAAAGTAATAAATCTGCGCTTCGGTCGACTCCGGCAATTGAATGCCATGACTCTTGTACAGCGAGGCTTTTTCAGCGGAGTCGCCGGCCGCCACCCGCATGGCTACGCCGATCCCGCTGCCATCGACCTGCGGCACATCGTAGTAGCCCTGAAGGAATTTGCCCATCAGCGGCACACTTTCTTTTTCCATCGTGAACACGATCTTGTCGATAAATGGCGTAGGCTTGCCGCAATCGGCCAGCAGGCCCGCCGCACGATCGGCCGCCTCGCCTTCGCAGGGGTAAGGCTCCCCCCGGAAGTTCGGATTTCTGGACAATACGTGGCGCCGGTTCTGAATGGATTCGGTCAACATATAGGGCCCGGTACCCACCGGCCAGGTGTTGAGCGACAAATTGTGCTCGGCCATACCTGGCTGCTGATAAAAACGATCCGCCTCCCAGGGCACGGGCGCCGTAAAAGTCATGGCCAGCCAATACTTGAACTGCGGATACTTGCCGACGACCTTGATGCGCAAAGTATGCGCATCAAGGGCCTGCACACCGTCAAAACCGAATTGCCGCAAATCAAGCCAAGGCAAGGCAGCGCCCGCCGCACGCGTGGCGCGCAAGGCCTTGTCACGTGCTTTAAGCTGCTCGCCATACGCACGCATCCCGACAACATGTTCGGCCATGACCGCATAAATGGGCGACACCACACGCGGGCTGGCCAGGCGGCGAAACGCGTAGACGTAATCGTCGGCGGTTAATTCACGCGTGCCGGTTTCTTTGAAGTCGCCAATTGAAAACCGATGCTCGAGCGCCCCGGCGGCCAGCGGCCAATAGCGGTACTGGCCCGAAGGCTCGCGTGCAAACGCCGGGTGCGGCGCAAACAGAATGCCCGGCTTGATATGAATGTCGTAGACACTGACGGCAATTGATGCCCCCGGAGCCTGCTCGGGCAAACGCTGACCCGCTTTATCCAGATAAAACGGCTGCGCAACAGCGACCGCTGCTCGCGGCGCCAGCTTATAAGGCCGCACCAGGTATTCATAGCCATACAAAGGCTCATAAATGGAATAGGTAAACGGCGTTTCATCGGTCGAGTAGGAGCTGGCCGGATCCAGGTACTTCGGTGAACGCTGGGAAAATGCCGTATATAAAGTATTGCTTTGTTCCGCGCCTTGCGCGTACGGACTGTTGACGGGGCTGCGCGTACAGGCGGCCAGCAGCAACACACAGGCCAGACTGGCCAGCCCGCCGCCGTAGCGCCGCCGCGCGTTCAACACTGCGCCTTTTTCCAGCATTGATAGCGCCACACCCAGGGCTGGACCGGGTTGGGATCCTGCCACAGACCCACCCGGGCCTGTCGCGCATGCGCTTCGAGTTCGGGAATCCTGGCGTCGCGCATGTACTTGCCGCGACCTTGCATATTGGCCCAGGCCATGCCGGCGGCAACCTGCTTCTGGTTGGCTGTGGTGCCGTCGCCCAAAGGCACGTCGCACACACTGCGCTCGTACTGATCATGCTCAAAACAGGCAAGGCTGAGTGTCTTCCCGGCAATCAGGCCGGCCAGCGCCTTTTTCGACGCCTGGGCCATGGGTTGACCGGGCTGCTGCCGATCGTGAGTCGTTTCGGGCGCATCGATGCTTGCCAGGCGAATGCGTTCCTGGCGGCCATCGACCAGTAGCGTAAAGGTGTCGCCATCGGCCACACGCACCACTTTTCCGGTTAGCGTATAGGCCCCTTCGTGCACCTGCTGGCCAGCAGGGCGCGCCGTCGCGCGCGGCTGCAAAAGATTGAGGGTTCCCAGCCCGGCCAGAATCAAGGCTCCAAGCAGAGTCAGCACTTGCGAATGCCGGCTGGCCAGCAATCGCCCTCCCAGCGTGCGCAGCAACATCGTTAAAAAACGACCCATATCACCCTTTACATTACTGACGCCAGGCGCGATCGAACAAGCCCGCAGGCAGGGCTCCCAAGCCCGAAACCCCAAATACGCGACCGCCCCGGCCGCCAAAGCGCGTTTGTATGAATAAATCGGCCATCGCCTGGGGCGCATGGCGGCGCAACAGATTCGCCTGAACCAAAAGCACCAGTTCCTGCGCCACATAGCGGCCAGCCGATTCAATTCCCGCTTGCGCGCCGGAGAGCAATGATAGCAAGCTATTGGCGCTGTCGGCCAGCAATGGCTCGCCGGCGCTGTCGCGTACCAGAGAGGCAAGAAGGGCCTGCGCCAGATCGGGCTTGCTTTTCAGGGCACGCAGGACATCCAGGCACATGACATTGCCCGAGCCTTCCCAAATGGAATTCACCGGCGCCTCGCGATACAGGCGCGGCATGGGCCCCTCTTCGATATAGCCGTTGCCGCCCCACACCTCCATGCCTTCTGCCGCGGCTTCGATGGCCCGCTTGCATATCCAGAATTTGGCGGCCGGCGTCAGAATACGCCGGTACGCCCAATCCAGCGGCTCGTCGCTGGCGTCGTAAGCACGCGCCAGCCGCATCGCCAGCACCGTCGCCGCCTCGCTCTCCACGACCAGATCAAGCAGTACGGATCGCATCAAATCCTGTTCGATCAAGGCGCGGCCAAACGCACGGCGATGGCGGGCATGATGCAAGGCCTGCACCACAGCCTGCCGCAGCAGGGCAGCGCTGCCCAGCACGCAATCCAGGCGCGTGCAGGACGCCATCTCGATCAGGGTTGCAATGCCGCGCCCTTCCTCGCCCACCAAAATGGCGCGGGCGTCGTTGAACTCCACCTCGGCGCTGGCATTGGACCGGTTTCCCATTTTGTTCTTCAGGCGCTGTATCTGTACCGGATTTTTACTGCCATCGTCGCGCCAACGCGGCACATAAAAACACGAAAGCCGGTCTTCATGACGAGCCAGAACCAGGTGCGCGTCGGACGTGGGCGAGGAAAAAAACCACTTGTGGCCAAGCAGAGAATACTCTGCTCCCCTGCCGCCAGCGCCCACAGGAGTAGCTTGCGTGGTGTTGCTGCGCAAATCCGAGCCGCCCTGTTTTTCGGTCATGCCCATGCCTATCATCATGCCGGCCTTATCGGCCACAGGCAGGTCGCGCTCATCGTATTGCAAGGAATACAACCTGGAGGACAAGGTATCGAACAGGGGTTCCTTGGACAGCACCGGAATCGCCGCCGACGTCATGGTGACAGGGCACAACGAGCCCGCCTCGATTTGCCCATGAAGCAAATACGCCGCGGCTCGCGCCGCCTGTGCGCCGGGTTTGGGATCGGCCCAGGCGCTGGCATGCATGCCCTGCAAAAATGCCATGCGCATGAAGCGGTGCCAGTCAGGATGGAAGTGGACACGATCGACGCGATGGCCGCAGCGGTCGAAGGCTTCGAGCTCGGGAGCGCAACGATTGGCCTCGTGCGCCCATTGCCGGGTTTGCATCAGGCCCAGCCGCGCCCCATAGGCCGCGAGCGACGCGTGGCGCCACTGCGCCCCCTCGCGCTGCACCGCTTCCTGCAAGGCCGGATCGCTCAAATACAGGTTGTAATCGCCAAGCTCGGGGACCTGATTCGTTACTTCATGAGTCGTATAGACCAAGGCGCCACCTCGCCAATGAAGATCCAGCCTTAGAGCCACCGGGTCTTTTTGAATTTCCAGTAAAGAAACCCGCACAACGCCGCTGTCACAGCCAGCACCAGCGGATAACCGTAAGGCCAGGACAGCTCGGGCATGTCTTTGAAGTTCATGCCGTAAATCCCTGCTATCGCTGTGGGCACCGCCAGAATGGCCGCCCAGGCCGCCAATTTCTTGGTAATGTCTGTTTGCTGGGACTGCCCTATCATTAGACTCGCCTCGAATGCGAAAGCCAAGGCCTCCCTAAGGCTGTTGATGAGCTCATCGACCCGTTGCACCCGGTCGGCGACTTCGCCAAAGTAGCCGCGGCAATTCTCATCGATATGGCGTGTCTCGACACGGGCGAGGCGCCGGCAAATTTCGACCAGCGGTGAAATCGCCACGTGAATACGCAACAAATCGCGGCGCTGCCGGTATAAACGGCGCACGTCATTGTCGTGAAATCCGCGCAACAGGAATTTTTGTTCAACCACCTCAATGCCTGACTCGAGCCGGCTGGCCGCCGTCACATACCGGTCTACCAGCAAGTCCAGCAATGCCGAGGCGATATAGTCGCTGCCCCGGTCCAGAAATTCGGGCGAACTTTCGAGATGGGTGCGCAAGTCCCGATGCGAAGCCATCGCGCCGCGACGCACGGTAAGCAAAAACCCGCGGCCAATCAGAAGCTGGGTTTCGCCAAAAGCCGGCTTCATATGCTCGACTTCGACCGTCACCGCGACCACCTGGGTCAATTCGGCATACTCAATGATTTTCGGGCGCCGATGGACCTCGTTGATCTCTTCAATGGCCTTGTGCGAAAAGCCCAGTTCGACGCCAATTTCCTGCACCAGAGCCGGTGATGGATCCTTCAAGCCGATCCACAGCAAATTCTTTTGCGGGTCGATATAGCTCTTGATCTGCTCGACCGAAACATCCAGAGGCGGGTGGCCCTTGCGGTACACAACCGACGCAACCACCGAGTTGGCCTGCGAGCCGGAGGGTTCGTCGGTCGACACTCGGGCCGCACTGGAATCCGCAGTGGGGTCATTCCGGGGCGGAGGTAGATTCGTATCGGGCATAACGGCATCGCTCGGCATAGGATGGCAACCTTCCAATCGGGTTTTGTAGCGGCACCCCTTGTGGGTGCCATCAATGCTCAACAGATCACTCTGGCAAAAACCACATGATCAATCGTCCGATGATATCACCAAGGCGCCGCCTCAACCCCGGCCCGGTTATACACTAGTAGCCGGAATTTGCATTGTCCCGCAATCCCGGACGTATCTCGTTACGACGCTGGGTCGGACCGACCTCGAACCACCACCGAATCACCATTTTCCACCCGGAGCCCATCGCATGACTGACCGCCAACTCATTATCGTCGCCGCCCTCACCTTGCTGGCAGGCGTTGCGGCCGGCGCCTTCGGAGCGCACGCCCTCAAACGCATCGTCACTCCCGATATGCTGTCGGTCTGGCACACCGCCGTGTTGTATCAACTGGTCCACGGCCTCGCCCTCTTGATGATGGCGTCCCTCGGAGCCCGCTTCGGCTCGCCACTGATGAGCAACGCCGCAATCGTCATGTTTGCCGGCATTATTCTGTTCAGCGGCAGCCTGTACCTGCTGGTGTTTACCGGCGAAAAATGGTTGGGCGCGATTACGCCCATAGGCGGGCTGGCCTTTATCGCCGCCTGGGCCATGGTTGCCCTGGCCGCATACCGGGCCAACTAAGCCTATGGCTGATCACACGGCGCCAAACTCTTCATTGTGCTGGCCAAACGCGGGGGGTAAACGTCTTAGCGTCGCGGGAGTGCGTGAAAGCTTGATCGGGGACGCAATCGCCCGATAAGATCCTTCTTCAATCACCATGCCTCGATGATGCGTGTGGGGATGATTCAAAAGCTCACCCGCATTGAGGACAGGAGCGGCGGGAACCCCGGTTTCCAGCAGTGTCTGGGCCAGATCGGCGGCAACATGCCCTTTAAGAAGATCCGTCAACAGGGCACGAAGGATCTGCCTGTTCTTCAAACGATCCGCATTGGACGCAAACCGTTCGTCCCGCGCCAGCCACGGGGCTTCCAGTACCTTGCCCAAGAGCTCGAATTGACGATTATTGCCCACGGCAAGAAATATTTCGCCATCGCGGGTCGGAAACGAATCGTAGGGCGCAATGTTGGGATGTGCATTTCCGGTGCGCTGCGGAATATCTCCACTCAAGAAATAATTGGCAGCATGCGGATGCAGCAGGGAAATGGCGCAATCAAACAAGGTAATGTCCAAAAACTGACCCTTGCCGCTTCTATTGCGTTCATTGATCGCCAATAAAATGGCCAGCGCTGCATTCAAGCCCGTTACCATATCGACGACCGGCAAGCCCACGCGTGTCGGTGCTCCGTCTGCATTGCCGTTCACGCTCATCAAGCCGCAAAGAGCCTGGGCGCACGCGTCATAGCCGGGCAACCCTCCCAGAGGGCCGTCGGCGCCAAAGCCGCTGATGCGACAGTGAACCAAACGTGGAAACTCATCGGCCAGGCTCTTCGAATCAAGACCCCATTTTTCCAGCGTGCCCGGCTTGAAATTTTCCACGAGAACATCGGCATCCTTTAGCAAGGTTCTCAGGAATGCCTGGCCCTGCGGAAGCGAAAGGTCCAGCGACAAGCCGTATTTATTACGATTTACGCCTAAAAAATAGGAAGCCGTACCATCCAGGAACGGTGGCCCCCAGCCACGGGTTTCATCTCCGGCAGGCGGCTCGATCTTGATGACATCGGCGCCATGATCACCCAAAATCTGGGTGCAATACGGCCCGCCCAAGACACGCGACAGGTCAACCACTTTGCAGCCCGATAAAGCGCCGGCGCCGGTTTGATTCATTTGCATTGCGATCAATCCAGAGAAATATGGGCGCTATGAACCAGCTCGGCCCATTTGGGAACCTGTTTATCAATGAATGTCGCCAGGCCATGGGGCGTCCTGTCATCGGCCTCCACGATTCCCTGGCTGGCCAGGGTGCTTTTGACATCAGGATCCGACATGGCCTGAACAAAGGCCTGGTTCAACTTCGTGACGACGGGTTCGGGCGTGCCCTTGGGAGCGACAATGCCAAAAAACACACTCACGTCATAACCTTTCAAACCTTCTTCGCTAAGCGTGGGCAAGTCCGGCAACGCCGCCGAACGCTCTGCGCTCGCCAGGCCGATCGCACGCAAAGTGCCGTTTTTGACATGCGGCAGTGCCGTCAGGATGTCGGTGAATGACATCGTCACCTGGCCGCCCAACAAGTCATTCAATGCCGGCCCCGTTCCCTTGTACGGAATATGCAAAATATGAGTGCCCGCCATTTGGTTGAACAAAACGCCGGCCAGGTGCGACGAAGCACCGTTACCCGAGGAGGCAAAAGTGAGCTTATCCGGATTCTGCTTGGCATAAGCGATCAGTTCCTGCAGATTCTTGGCGGGAACCTTGGGATTCAAAACGAGAATATTCGGCAAATGGCCTATGCGGATGATAGGCGTAAAACTGGTTCGCGGGTCGTAGCGCAAATTTTTGTACAAACTGATATTAATGGCCAACGGCCCGGACGTGCCGAACAAGAGCGTATAGCCATCCGCCTTTGCGTGCGCCACATAGTCGGATCCGATATTGCCGCCTGCTCCGGCTTTGTTTTCAACAATGACACTCTGCCCCAGAGGCTTGCTCAACCCTTGCGCCAGCCTGCGCGCCAAAGCATCGGTAGGCCCGCCGGGGGGAAACGGCACAATCAATTTAATGGGTTGAGACGGGAAGCTGTCAGCCGCCACGGCAGGCGCCAAGCCGTATAGCGCCCCGGCTCCCAACAACAAGAAGGAAAATAATTTGTTCAACATGATGTCTCCAATCCTTTTATAGTCAAGAAAATGCTTCATCGATAAAACTTGCATGCGGCCATCAACGCGCCGGCTTCAAAATCGCCAGATAGTCGTCCGGGCTATTTTCTGCGGTACAGGGATCCCGCGCGGCGAGCCTGTGCAACAGCACCAGGTTCGCCAAATCATTACGCGTTCGCATTTCGCCATGCCGGGATTCCCACCGCATGGCGGCCATCGACACCACGTTGTACAAGGCAGACGCCACCTGTCGCGCCAGATCGGAGCGCCCGTTCAGAGCCGCTTGTTCCGCCAGTTCAAAGGTCTTTTCCAGACTTGCATTTTGTAAGGAGGACAAAGGTTCGGGACAGGCAAGCCCCTCATCCAGCAACTCGGCCACGAGCCCTCGAAGCGCCGCGAGCGCATCGTTCTTCTGTATGGCTCGCAACACGTCGAGAGCCACAATATTGCTCGTGCCTTCCCATATTGAGCCCAGATGAGCATCCCGCACCAGGCGCGGTTCGACCCATTCTTCGATATAGCCGCAGCCGCCGCGAACTTCCATGCCGTCTGCAGTCACTTTCCTGGCATCGCGGCACGCCCGAAATTTGATCAAAGGCGTCATGATGCGAACCAGCGTTTTGGCTTGCATGTCACCCTGATCCGCGCGCCCCAAGGCGCGCGCGGTCTGGAACACGAAAGAACGGGCCTGCTCGGTGAGCAAAGTCATCTTGAGCAATTGCTTCTGCATCAGGGGCATGTCGATCAAGCGTTTACCGAAGGCCCGTCGATTTTCGGCCACATACATGGCCTCGCTGAGCGCCCGGCGCATCAGGCCGGCGGCGCGCATCCCATTGGAAAGGCGTGAATTGTTGACCATATCCGCCATTTGCTGGAAGCCCCGCCCCCTCTCTCCGACCAGCCAGGCAAAAGCCCCCTCAAGCCGGATCTCGCCGCTGGCCATGGAGCGCGTCCCCAGCTTGTCCTTCAAGCGCAGAATACGGTAGTGATTGTGTTCACCGCCGGGAAGATCTCTGGGCAGCAAAAACAACGAAACGCCCCCGAGCCCATCCTTCGCTTCACTGCGTGCCAGCACCATGGCAAAACCGGCGTCGGGATTCGAACAAAACCATTTATCGCCAGACAAACGCCAACGGCCGTCCGGCTGCAATTCCGCCTGAGTCTGCGTGGCGCCGATATCGGAACCGGCCGCCAGCTCGGTCATGAACATGGCGCCCTGACGCAACTCATCGAAGTCCAGCGCAGTCACCTGCGGCAGCACCTTTTCCACCAAATCAGGTTCGCCATATTTTCTGAGGGTACGAGCGAGCGAGTCCGTCATGCTGACCGGACAGCACAGGCCGAACTCGGCCTGCACGAACAAATAGGTCAAGGCATATTTAGCGGCGCCGGGCATCGGCGCCCCCCAACCTAAAACCCCTGGCCTATGCGACATGGCAGCCAGGCCAAATCGCTCATAGGCCATTTTTTCAAGCTGGACATAGGCGGGATGCTTCAAAATGACCGACTCGTCCAGACCTGAACGGCTTCTCATTGATAATTCGGGCGGGTGCTTGTCGGCGACAGCGGCCAGTTCATCGAGCGTGGAGCCGGCCAAACGCCCCAACTCTTCAAAGTGAGGCAATAAATGAGCACACAAATCGCTTGGCAGGTATTTTTCAAGCATCGGCCTGGCGTACGGATCAACCTGAAACAGATTGATTCCCCGGGAATCCGGGATATTCGGCAGCAGCGCTTCTACAGAAGGTTCACGCATCACAATGAGCCACTAAAAAATAAAGTAGCTCAAATCTTAGAGTTCAGTATTAATATAGACAAATACTGTATTTATTCAAATTAATACAAAAAAAGTATGGATTATGGATATGGATCTGGACCCTCGCCTATTGCGGTACTTTGTAGCCGTCGCCGAAGAACTCAACTTCAGTCGCGCCGCCCATCGCCTGCATATTTCGCAACCGCCCCTGAGCTACGCCATCAAGCAGCTCGAAAGCGCCATCCAGGCGCAATTGCTGGTGCGTACCAGCCGTCACGTAGAGCTCACTGCAGCCGGCCGGGCCCTGTATAACGAGTCTCTTTTTCTATTGCGGAAAAACGCCGATGTCCAAAAGCTGATCCAGCGCATCGACGCCGGCCTGCACGGGCAAATTAAAATCGGTTTCGTGGGGTCCATGCTGTATCGGCGCCTGTCCGAAGTCATAACTTTGTTTCAACAACACTATCCTGATATTGAACATGTGCTGCTCGAACTGAATTCCGCCGAGCAAATTGAATTGATCGAACACGGCGGGCTGGACATCGGTTTTATCCATGCCAACCCAGTGCCTTCCGCCATTTCCCGGCTGGATCTGGTGTCCGAGTCTTTCTCCATCTGTCTGCCCGACACCCATCCTCTGGCCGACGAAGCCTATCTGGATTTGAACGAACTCGCGCAAGACGATTTCATTTTTTTTTCACGATCTTTTTCGCCCAGCTACTACGAAACCTTGTTATCCATGTGCCTTCAGGCAGGCTTCTTTCCCAAGGTAAAAAACGAAGCGCGGCATTGGCTAAGCGTCGCCTCGCTCGTCTCACAAGGCATGGGGGTGTCCATCGTTCCAGAATGCCTCTCGCGCAGCGGCCTTTCGGGCATTCGATTTCTGCCCTTCGAGCACGAGCAAAAATCGATCTGCAGCTTGATCTGGTCTGAACTGCCTCCATCGCAGATCAAAGAAAAGCATATCAAGCTGGTTCGCAACGTATATGGCTGCTAGAGCACTTTTGGTCAAACGGTATACGGCATGGGACGTATTGGTATTTGAAGACGCCGTCTATGGGGGCCGGGGCGGGGCCGGCACGGCGTGCTTGATCCGGATCTGCCTCGTCCAGGCGGGCGTCGGGCC
>NZ_SMAJ01000016.1 GCF_004346225.1 Paralcaligenes ureilyticus
TCTCCACCCCAGCACCTTTTAGTGTCCCACTAAAAGGTGCTTGAAAAAACCAGATAAAAAACCAAACAAAACCGCTTAAAGAAACTATACAAGCGAAGCAGGGATTCCCTTCCCAATGAAAAGGTCTTTTATAATAAGTAGAAACCCTTATATTATAGTAATTCAAAGTATGGGCCTTCCCTCCTGTCGTCCCATGAATCAAGGACACGCATGAATACCGTCGCGGACTGGGATCCCCGATCACCCGACATGCAAACCGACCCCATCGGCGCATACGACGTTATGCGCCAGCGCTGCCCGTTCGCCCATAGCGACGCCTTGCAGCTCTCGGTCCTTCGTCACGCAGACGTCATGCGCGTCCTCATGGACCCGGAAACATTCAGCAACCAGGCCTCCCGCCGCGTCTCGGTCCCCAACAGCATGGATCCCCCCGAGCACGGCCTGTACCGCAGCATCATCGAGCCCTATTTCGATGCCATGCGAATGGCGCAATTCGCTCCCCTCTGTGAGGCCCTATGCGAGAAGTTGGTAATGCAGCTACCAATGGATGATGAAATCGAGCTCATGTCCGCACTTGCCCACCCCTTTTCCCTGCAAATGCAATGTGCCTTCCTGGGGTGGCCTGACACTATGCATCAGCCCTTGCATCAATGGGTACGCCACAAAAACGCGGCGGTCCTATCAGGTGATCATGACGATCTAGCGGCTGTCGCTGCGGAATTCGACGAAACCATACGCACCCTGCTTACCTCCCGCCGCGAGGCGGGCGATGAGGCGCCAGACGACGCCACGACCCGGCTGATGCGCGAGACCGTCGGCGGCCGCCCGCTCACCGAGGCAGAAATCGTCAATATCCTGCGTAACTGGACCGTGGGCGAGCTGGGCACCATGGCGTCGAGCGTCGGTATCATCGCAGACTACCTCGCGACCCACCCTCAGTTGCAGCAGGACCTGCGTGACCAACCCAGCCTGATCGGCGCGGCCAACGACGAAATCCTGCGGATCCACGCACCCCTTATCTCAAACCGTCGCAGGGCCACGCGGCCGGTATGTCTGGGAACCGAAACCTTACAGGCGGGTGATCGCCTGAGCGTTATCTGGGCCTCAGCCAATCGCGACGAAGCCGTATTCGGTGACCCGGACGAGTTTCGCTTGGATCGAGACCCAGCGCTGAACCTGCTCTACGGCGCAGGCATCCATGCCTGTCCCGGCGCACCCCTCGCACGACTGGAACTTCGGGCCATTATCGAGACTTTGCTGTCACAAACGATTGGCATCGCCCGGATCCCCGGAAGGCCGCCCAGCGCCGACACCTATCCTTCCAGCGGCTATTGCACGGTGCCTTTGCATATCACGCGCAGGCTACCAAAGCCGACCACCGCTGCGCCGGCTCAGCCTCGCCTGCAGCTCCGATGTGCCTAACGCTATATTGCTTGGCGGTCGAGCGAGCCGGTTATCGCGCTAACCACAACTTCCGATGGCGCCACACGCTGTGCAAAAATCACACCCGTCTTGACGGCGTACGGTCATATTGCCGCACTCAATACACAATTTGCCCTTGGCAATTTGATCATTCCTGCCTGAAGAAGCAGGTTCTCGGGCCACCACCCCCATCGCATTAATGGGCAAGCCTTTATCGGTCAGGATACCAAGCATCGAATACCGATGAATGGCCAATTGCGCAATATAAGCCACGGTAGACGGATAATTGGCTTGTCTCTCGGAACCCGGAACACGCGCCAGGAAATCACCGCGCGGCTCAGCATAATTTAGAAGCTTGCGCAGCTTCATGGCAATCCAGGCGGGATCAATCACGCGCATATCAAGGCTAAGCAGTTTGCACAAACCGTCAAGTGCGCGCGGCTGGCCGCCTGTCAACCACATGCTGTAGGGGCGCCGGCTACCGTCGGGCATTTGCAGCTCTTTAAGCATCAGCACGAAATCATCATCCGTAGCCGGATTGCGAATATCGGTGACCCACGCCAACGTACCATCGGGGCCCGCCTTGGGCTCATGCAGCGCAAACAAGGCATTGAGCACCGGTGTTGCATCGCCAACACATGAATCCAATGCGCCAAGCTGGCTGTACCGCCACTCCACCAGTTTGGCCAAAGCCGCCGTAGCACTCGGAACCATGGCCAGAGTCCCATCAGGTGGCATTGGCATCTGAAACGCATCGCCGTAGGCATGGGTGAGTACGGATAATTTCTTACGCAACCAACCGCGATCATTGGCACGCATATCCGCAGAGAGGGTTTTGGCAATAGCATCCAGACCACGCGGCGGCTGCCCGCCCAGCACCCAAACCTCGAACGGAATCGCTCCCTGGTCGGACACCGCGACAGCAAAATCACCTTGCGGCGTGCGTATGGTCTCGCTAACCCAACCCGATGCGCCAGCGGGCAGAACGGGACGTGACGGCCAGCGAAGCGAAGCGAGCGGCGGCGACATGGCAACCTCCGCCAGCACCAGCCGCTTATCCTGTTCGGACAAGGTAATAGGCTGAGGCGTGCTACCGTCGGGCGCAGAGCCCACAGACAGCACGGCACCGACTATATTATTAGGCCGGTACGTGGTGACGCCTTTGAGCCCTTTGCGCCATGCCAGCATATAAAGATCTTTGAAATCATCGTACGGGTAGTCCTCAGGAACATTAACAGTCTTTGAAATTGCCGCATCGACATAGGGCGCGACGGCCGCCACCATCAGCATATGGTCGACTGCCGATATCTGCAGCGCCGACACAAAAGCCGGCGGCAGTGTGCTCACGTCGAACCCCATGGCGCGATAGACACGATAGGCGTGATCTTCGACTAGATAATCCTTTTTTCTGCCATCCGGCATTCGCTTGAGGCGATGATAGAACCAGGCAAAGGCAGGCTCAATGCCATTGGACGCATTATCGGCAAATGCGAGCGAAATGGTGCCTGTCGGTGCGATCGAGGTCAAATGCGAGTTGCGAATCCCATGGGTTCGAATCGCTTCTTTCAACGGGTCGGGCAACCGGGACGCAAAGCCGCCCTGTAAGTATTTTTCGATATCCAATGAGGGGAACGGCCCGCGCTCGCTCGCCAAATCGACCGATGCCCAATACGCACTATCGCGCAATTCACTTGCAATCCGGGCCGCCAGATCACGACCTGCTTGCGAGTCATAGCGTATACCCATCATAATCAAGGCGTCGCCCAGCCCCGTAAACCCCAAGCCAATACGCCGCTTGGCGGCAGCTTCACGCGATTGGGCTTCCAGCGGCCATCGGGTTACAGTCAGGACGTTATCCAGCATGCGCACGGCAATCCCGATTACGCGCGTCAGCAATTCGAAATCGAAGCGGGCGTCGTCCGTAAACGGCCCAATCACGCACAATGTCAAATTTAAACTGCCAAGGCAACAACAGCCGTAATCGGGCAAGGGCTGCTCGCCGCATGGATTGGTAGCGTCAATGGTCTCGCAATAAGACAAGTTATTGTCGCGATTGATATGGTCCATATATAGCACGCCCGGCTCCGCCGCCGCGTAGGTGCTTTTCATGATCAGATCCCAAACTTCGCGAGCCGGCATCGTGCGATATACCCATTTGCCATCGTTGCGAAGAAAAGCGCCCGCGCGGATAAGGTCATCGTTGGGCTCGGCCACATGAGCCAATTCAACGCTTTCATCCGCCTCCAGGGCGCGCATGAACGCGTCTGTTACGCCTACGGACACGTTGAAATTATTCAATTGTCCTTTTTCTTGCTTGGCGGCAATAAACTCGCAAATGTCGGGATGATCGATGCCGACCACCGCCATTTGGGCACCCCGGCGAGCTCCCGCAGACTCTACAGTCTCGCAAGACTGGTCGAACACTTTCATGTACGAAATCGGCCCCGACGCACTGCTGCCGGTCCCCTTGACTTTAGCCCCTTTCGGCCTGATCGCCGAAAAGTTATAACCCACTCCTCCTCCACGGCGCATAGTTTCAGCGGCCTGCGCCAGAGCAATATAAATACCGGGCTTGCCGCCAATGGTTTCAGAGACCGAGTCGCCGACCGGTTGAACGAAACAATTGATGAGGGTCGTTTCCAAGCCAACGCCTGCCGCACTACTTATACGGCCGGCGGGAATAAACCCATGCTGCATAGCCCATAAGAATTCGCCCATGAATTTTTCTTGATTTTGGGCCGACTCAACGCTGGCCAGGGCCTTCGCGACGCGCGCCCGAATCTGCTCGAGGCGGGTCTCACCTTCTTTAGCGTATTTTTCCAAAAGAACATCTTCCGATATTTCCTGAGGCTCGGTCAAGGCAATCAGATCGCGTTTTAATTGATGCATAACACCCTTTTTTGCCAGTCATTCCCACGCACCATATCGCCCCGCCTTCGTGATAGATGCACAATGAGAGCTAAATTAATTTAGAGTAATTTGACACGGTCGGCCGGCCAATATAGGCGTCGAACAACATGCCAACAGCGCGTACAAACAAGCGGCCTTTAGCGGTTACTTTAATACCCGCCCCATCCACTTCAACCAGCCCTGCGTCTTGATAGGGCTCCAACAAAGATATCTCGTGCGCAAAATAATGTCTGAAATCCACGCCATAAAGACGATTGATGGATTCGAAACATACCGGGCCACTGCACATCAGTTTCATAATCACTTGCCGCCGCAACTGATCGTCCAATGTCAGTTCAATGCCCCCTGCAATCGCCAATTGACCTTTATCCAGACGACGGTAGTAATCGTTAATCGACCGTACGGATTGACTATAGGAATTACCCACCTTGCCTATAGCCGAAACGCCCAGGCCAAGAAGGTCGCATTCCGCCCGGGTGGTATACCCCTGAAAATTCCGGTGCAAGCTCTGGCTTAGGCGAGCTTTATTCAATTCGTCGTCCGGCTTGGCAAAATGGTCAAGGCCAATATACACAAAGCCCGCCTCTAATAGCCTGCTTGTGGACAATAGGAATATCTGCAGACGCTCTTCAGCGGAAGGTAGATCGCTCTCATGAATCAGACGCTGCGCCTTGAAGCGGCCCGGCAAATGGGCATAGTTATATAGCGCAATGCGATCCGGCGAGAGGCGAATGACCTGATCAAGGGTGCGATTGAAACTATCCAGAGACTGCTTGGGCAAGCCATATATCAGGTCAATATTGACTGATATAAAGCCCGCGCTCCGACTAGCGCCGATGGCGGCTTCAACCATCTCCAGGGGTTGAACCCGATTGACCGCTAGCTGTACATTGAGATCGAAATCCTGTACCCCAAAACTGGTACGGTTAAAACCCAAGCCAGCCAGCATCGCCATTGTGTTGGCGTTGACCGTACGCGGATCTATCTCAATGCTCAGTTCCGCATCCGGCAAAAAATCAAACCGGCGGCGCAGCGCGTCTATTAGCCATTGCAGTTCGGCATCGCTTAAAAAAGTGGGCGTGCCGCCGCCCAAATGCAATTGGGCCACGCGTCGGTCAGAGCCCATATGCAGGGCTACCAGCGCCATCTCTTTGTCCAGGTAGCGCACATATTCGGCCGACCGGCCATGATCATGAGTAATGACCTTATTACATGCGCAAAAATAGCAGAGCTTTTCGCAAAACGGCAAGTGCACGTAAATTGACAGGGGAGGATTTCGATCCCGGGCGGCGCGCTGTTGCAGGCATCGAATATAAGATTCGTTGGTAAACCCGGCCATAAACCGGTCGGCCGTCGGATACGAGGTATACCTCGGGCCTGGCCTATCAAACCGACGAATAAGTTGTTCGGAAATTTCGATGCCTGACGATGGCGTATTCATAAACTAGACAACCCAATAGACACGTTGATATTGTCAAGCCGGAATCCTGGAAAATGCTTGATCCTGATCAAGTCGGCGTTACGCGATAGGCTGCCTGATGCGATTTTAAGACAGACGTTGGCGCCATGCGCGATTGCACTCGGAGTCCTGTCGTTGTTGCCGCTGGCGACTTTGCCGAACTTGGTGTTCTGGGCCGGTCTCTGGGTCGGTGTACTTGTTCCAACCTTCGCGCTGTGGTCGGCGTTGTACAAGCCAAAACCCATGACCCGCTAGGCGCGGCGTCATTCCATGGCAACAAAGAAATCGAAGATATCGGAGCCTCGCACTATGTTAAAAGCTACGCTTCTCGTCAATACCATGGTCGCCGGCGTCCTGTGCGCAGCGGCTGCAAATGCGGCTGACCCGGCCGTGGGTCAGAAGCTATATGAAACCACCTGTGCCGCATGTCACGGAGCCACAGGGGTGTCGATTGCACCTATTTATCCCAACCTTGTCGACCAAAAAGAGCAATATCTGGTCCAACAGCTCAAGGCTTTTCGCGACGGGAGTCGCCAGAACCCGATCATGCAGCCCATGGCGAAAAATCTATCGGACACCGATATCGCCAATATTGCGGCATATCTTTCGAATTTGAAACCGTAATCCACTATGCTTGGCGGTCTGCGCTTTTAGCCTGTGGGTCCGAAGTTAATGAGAAGGTGTTGCGATACGGTCGATCCGGCACGTCGGGTGGATCCGACCACACAGAGCCTGCCCGAAGACATCGTGGGACTCCACCCCGCCCCGTCCATTCATCAGCCCTTCAAGGTCGTACACGACCACCAAGCTGAAGTGCTTTCCACTTAAAATCTCGGCGGCATTAACCACCGGCGCGAGCTCACTGACGGTAACCAGCCGCGCGCGAACCGTCGGCAAATTGCGCGGATAAACATCGCTACTTCCCCCTTCATTAAAAATGATTGATCGTGCGCTGCACAAGATTGAAGTCAACTTGATTTGACGCAAGGAAACCAATTATTTCTGTGATGTACTTATAGCGATCAACCACCGGGCTATAAGTGATTCACATACCATGAGCAATCAGACCAGTTTCACCAATGAAGACCTCTTGAAATCCAGCCGAGGCGAGCTCTTCGGGCCCGAGAATGCGCAATTGCCAGCACCACCAATGCTGATGCTGGATCGAATCACTCATATGTCGAAAAATGGTGGCGCCCACGACAAGGGTGAAGTTATTGCGGAGCTCGACATCAACCAGGATTTGTGGTTCTTCAAGTGCCATTTCCTGGGTGACCCTGTTATGCCTGGTTGCCTAGGCCTGGATGCCATGTGGCAACTGTTGGGCTTCTATCTATGCTGGCTGGGCAACCCGGGCAAGGGGCGTGCCTTAGGGGTAGGCGAGGTCAAATTTTCCGGGCAAGTGGTACCAGCTACTAAAAGAATCACCTATCGTATCAGCCCCAAACGCGTGGTCACGGGTAGGCTAATTATGGGTATTGCCGATGCGGATATGCAAGCAGATGGCATCGTTATTTATAAGGCGGCTGATTTGCGCGTCGGCTTGTTTACTTCCACTAAAGGCATTTAAGGCTATTTCATGAAAAGAGTCGTAGTGACCGGCTTAGGGATCGTTTCGAGTATCGGCAATAATCAGCTGGAGGTTACAGCTTCGTTGAAAGAAGGCCGGTCTGGAATCGTTTTTTCTCAGACATACAAGGACCTAGGTTTCCGCAGCCAAGTATGTGGGGCCGTCAATATCGATCTCGAGCCACTTATTGATCGCAGGGTCAAGCGGTTTATGGGTGATGTGTCGGCCCTTTGTTACGTTGCCATGCAGCAGGCGATCAATGATGCCGGCCTGGAGGAATACGACGTATCAAACGTTAGAACCGGCCTGGTGATGGGCTCGGGGGGTCCTTCGACCCTTGATATTGTTCAAGCGGCAGATATTTTGCGTGAACGGGGAATAAAGCAGATAGGCCCGTATCGGGTACCCAGGACGATGTCGAGTACTACGACAGCTTGTTTGGCCACGCCCTTTAAAATCAAAGGGGCCAGTTACTCAATTACGTCGGCCTGCGCGACCAGCGCGCACTGTATCGGGCATGCCATGGAACTGATCCAGATGGGAAAGCAGGACATTGTTTTCGCAGGCGGGAGTGAGGGAGAGCATTGGACTCTGTCGTTGTTGTTTGATGCGATGGGTGCGCTGTCCTCCAAATACAACGACACCCCCCGCACTGCCTCAAGACCTTACGATGTCACGCGTGACGGGTTCGTCATCGCTTCGGGTGGCGGTGTTCTGGTGCTTGAAGAACTCGAACACGCCAAGGCGCGCGGCGCGACGATTATTGCCGAGCTCGCGGGCTACGGAGCGACCTCTGATGGCTATGACATGGTTCAACCTTCGGGCGAAGGGGCGGCTCGCTGCATGCAGCAGGCAATGGCAACGGTAAGCGCCAAGATAGACTACATCAACGCTCACGGTACAAGCACGCCGATTGGCGATACAAAGGAACTGGAGGCTTTACGAACTGTGTTTGGGCAAGATAGTGTGCCGGCGGTCAGCTCCACCAAGGCGCTAACGGGTCATGCATTGGGCGCGGCAGGCGTGCATGAGGCGATCTATTCGTTATTGATGATGAAAGGCAATTTTCTATGCCCTTCGCACAATATCGAGCAGCTCGATCCAGACGCTCAAGGCGTACCCATTATTCGGCAGCGCCGTGATGACGTTATATTAAATACCGTCATGTCGAATAGCTTCGGTTTTGGCGGAACCAATGCCACTTTGATTTTCCAGCGCTACAACTAGCTCGAGTAGCCAGACCGTGTGAACCAGGCGATCGAGGGCAAGACTCTAGCGGATCGGAGTATTTCACGACCAACCAGGTGCGCGAAATACATCGCGATCGTGTTTCTCGGCAAGGAATGACCCGAACTGGAGATAGAAAATGTATTACGGCGAGCGGTTCAACAGCATCAGCCATTTGGTCGGTGCGGCTTTGGCGGCGGCTGCAACGGTGTGGTTGATCATATCGGCTTCCCGCGCCGGTGATCCATGGAAAATTGTGAGCTTCAGTATTTACGGCGCGATGCTGCTGGTCATGTATATAGCGTCCACGTTGTATCACAGCCTGCGTGGGCGCGCTAAACGCATCTGGCGCAAGTTTGATCACTGCACAATTTATCTGTTGATCGCGGGCAGCTACACGCCGTTCGTTCTAGTAAGTTTACGCGGCACATGGGGATGGCCACTATTTGGCGCTGTTTGGACTCTGGCTGTTGTGGGTGTCGTACAGGAAATCTGCCTGGCCAAGGGTAAGAGAATCAGCTCATTAGTAATTTATCTGGCGATGGGCTGGCTGGCGGTAATCGCGATTGGTCCGTTTGTGCACGCATTGACTTGGGCAGGCCTTTCATGGCTAATCGCAGGAGGCTTGTTTTATACCGTAGGCATCATCTTCTATGCCAACGACAAAAGGCTTTGGTGGGGCCACGGTGCATGGCACTTGTTCGTCCTAGCCGGCAGCGCATGTCATTTTTCTGCTGTTCTACTCTACGTTGATTGATTGGAAATATAGAAGGGTTGATGGCGAGACCTAGCGGGCGCTATTCCTTACGAGCCTTTATTTCATCGATGAACACCCTAACCTTGGATGGGACGTAGCGCGTCGTCGGGAAGATGGCATGAATATCGGACCCGGGCGAGGCCCACTTCGGGAAGACACGAACCAGCCGCCCTGCGGCAACATCTGCGCTGATGGAAAAATCGGTCAGCATGGCAAGTCCGCCTCCCGCCAATGCAGCCGCTCTGCACGCATGGGCCGTGTTGGTCGAGAACGCTTCGTTGAAGCGCACACTCTGCTTTTGCTTCCTGGGGCCTCCGAAGTGAAAAAGCAGCGGCTGCGCCAGCACCGACAGCGAGATGAACGGGAAGGCGCCGAGATCCGCCAGCGTTTGCGGAACCCCGTGGCGTTCAAGGAACCGCGGACTGGCGACCAGCCATTTGGTATAGCCCCCAAGCCTGACCGCCCTGTGGGTCGAGTCGGCCATCCGGCCTAGTCGGACGGCCACGTCTATACCCTCCGCTATCAGGTCGACGCGCCGGTCCGCACACAGCAACTCGATCCGCAATGCGGGATAACGTTGCTGAAGGGAGATCAGCAGCGGCGTAATAACGTCTGCGCCATAGTCGACAGGCGCCGTAACACGCAAGGTTCCCTGGGGCAGGGTCGTGCCATCGCTGGCCTGTGCCACGGCATCGTCAATATCGTGCAGCGCCCGGCAGCTCGCCGCATAAAATGCCTGTCCGGCTTCGGTGACGGTGATCTTTCGCGTGGTTCTGATGAGCAGGCTTACGCCCAGCTCTGCTTCGAGCCGCTGCATATGCGTGCTAACCATGGTTTTCGCGATGCCCAGCTTCTGAGCCGCCGCAGTCAACGACCCTTTCTCTACCACAGCAACGAACACAAAGAGCCGGTTGAGGTTGATTGCTCCCAGGTTGCTCATCTTTATTGTTCACTATAAGTGGATTGTAATTGTCTAATTATCCATCTTTTCTTCGCGCCGATACAGCGCTATCGTACGAGCACGATCCTTTGCACGAATTTGATGGACTGCTGTTCGACACTTTGAAGGAAGCTCAATGGCTACAACAAAACCCGCCCAACCCATACGGCTGTATGGGGCCGCGCTGTCCGGGCACACACACCGTGTGCTGCTGCTCCTGAACCTGCTGGAGTTGCCATTTGAAATGATCGAAGTGGATTTGAAGGCCGGTGAACACAAGCGGCCGGAATTTCTGGCGAAAAATCCGTTCGGCCAGGTCCCGGTCATCGAAGACGGCAATACGATTCTTTACGACTCGAACGCCATTCTCGTTTACCTGGCATCGAAATACGATGACGGCACCTGGCTGCCAAGAGATCCGCTGGGCGCGGCAGGCGTGCAGCGCTGGTTCTCCCTCGCAACCGGCGAAATACTGAGAGGCCCCGGCTTCGCACGCCTGGTCACCCTGTTTGGCGCTCCGCACAATCACGAACAGGCCAAGGCCACCGCAACAGGGCTTTTCAAGGTGCTGGACGCGGCGCTGCGCGACACGCGGTTTGCCCTTGGAGGCGCACCAACCCTGGCCGATGTGGCCGCCTATGCCTACATCGCCTGCGCGCCGGAGGGCGGCGTCTCGCTTGAACCTTATCCCAGCGTGCGCGCGTGGCTGAAGCGAATTGAAGCGTTGCCGCGCTTTGTACCAATACCCGCCAGCAAGGTGGGTTTGCTTGCGGAATAAACCATGATACCCGGCTGGACGCTACCCGAATCGCCTTTCCACACGGGCGAACTGGCGGCCCAGGATCGCCTTGGCGTACGCGCGGCGCTCGACGCGAGGGTACGCAGGGCCGGCATTCGCGACTATATGCCGGACCAGCATCGCGCATTTTTCAGCGAGCTGCCATTTCTGCTGATCGGCAGTTTAGATGAGGACGGGCAGCCGTGGGCAACGATACGGGTCGGCCAGCCCGGCTTCATTACGTCTTCCGATGCCCATACGCTGCATATGGCAGGCCGGGCGCTGCCAAACGATCCGTCAGGCGCTCTTCGCCCTGGGGATTTTGTGGGGGCGCTGGGCATTCAGTTCGATACGCGCCGCCGCAATCGCGTAAACGGAACGATTACCGCCGCCGACGATCAGCGCGTAACACTCGCCGTCAGCCAAAGCTTTGGAAACTGCAACAAATACATACAACGGCGGATACCCGAACTGATTGAAGGCGGCGACGCCGCTTCCTCTGCGGTGCCTGACGCCAATCGGCTGAGCGATGCCGACCGTCGTCTTATAAGCCGCGCAGACACCTTTTTCATTGCCAGCGCAAATCTCGATCCAGGCGCGCGCGCGGCGCGCGGCGCCGACGTCTCTCACAAAGGCGGCAGGCCCGGTTTTGTTCGCATCGACGACACCCAAACGCTGACCATACCGGACTTCACCGGAAATTCCTTCTTCAACACCATCGGCAACCTGACATGCAATCCCCGCGCCGGCCTGCTCTTCATCGATTTCGATTCAGGGGATCTGCTGTACCTGGCCGCCCGCGCCGAAATCGTCTGGGACGATCCGGACATCGCGGCGTTCACCGGCGCCCAACGGCTGCTGCGCTTCCATTTGAAGACGGTGCGCCGCCGCATCAAGGCCCTGCCGATCCGCTGGACGCCCCCTCAATACGCACATGAACTCGCGTACACGGGCGTATGGATCTAGCCCCCACAACAAACGGGAAAGCACGGGAGAATTCACCTGCCAGGTGCAACGGTGTACGCAAAATCACTAGGTATCGCCTGCGCGCTATCATTGGAAAACCGGGCGCATTACCCGCAAGACAGGCCGGTGGCCGCTGTTCTTCAGCGGGAAATAGACTTCGTGATTCACGGGATCAACCGCCACGGCACCACCACGCTGTTTGCCGCGCTCAACGTGCTCGATGGCCAGGTCATCGCTCAATCCCAGCACCACCACCGCCACATCGAGTGGTTGAGGTTCCTGCGCCAGATTGACCGCAGCTATTGAGGAGTACATCGCCTTGCACAACAACCATCCAAAGCCCTTCGTCTGGACCGCCAAGGCCAACGACATCCTGCAAAAGGTCATCCGTGCCAATCGGCATCTTGGTTCAAAAAATAACGAAGCACTACACTAGTTCGCAGTCCAAAGGACGTGGTACGCAAAAAACGCGGCCAGATTCAGAATCACACCCACCACAGCCGCCGTAATCGCTGTCAGCGGCACAGTGAATTTCAGATTTCCTTGATACGTCGCTGTGTTTAATTACCTTCGTCCACTTGGCTTCCGCCCACCATATTCGGCCAGACTAATTCCCGCCAGGATCAACATCAAAGCTACCGCGTGATAAAGGTGAAACTCCTCTCCGAGGATAGCAACCGCCAGGACTGCTCCCCAAACAGGCAGCAAGTTGATGAATAGGCCGGCTCGGTTCGCGCCAATCAGTTCCACTGCCCGGATATAAAAGGCTTGGGCTATAAGAGATGGGAAGATGACGATATAGGCAATTACCACGCCGCCTCGCATATCCGGCAGGATGGTCCCACCCTGAGCCGCCTCGAAAGCCAACATGGGAAGGGACGCCAAAGTGGCTCCCAGGCACAAGGTGAACATCAAGCTCGCCCAGTGCATCTGAGGCTTACTGCGTAGTGCGGCAGTGTAGATACCATACGCGATGATGGCGACAAGCATTAGCGCATCGCCGAAATTGATGTCGAGATCAATCAGATTGGTCAACTCGCCACGCATTGCGATGACAATAACGCCTACGAAAGAGAACACAAAACCGATCGCCTGCTCCAGGCTTACACGGCTGGAAAAGAAAATGAAGCTCGCGGCAAATACGAAAAGCGGCATGCCTCCTTGCAAAATGCTGGCGTTGATTGCGGTGGTGTACACAAGCGCGTAATAAAGCGCCACGCTGAAGACGGTGAAACCAAGTGCCCCCAGCAACAGGAGATAGCACAGTCGTGGCCGGATCGCCTGCCAATCGGCGGCAATCTGTCCTCTCTTGAACAAATACAGCACCACCATCACGCTCGCCCAGCGGGCAGTGACAAGGACCATCGGCGAAGCATGGCCGACCGCCAACTTGCCGGCAATCGAATTGCCCGCCCAGAAAAATGTTGTCAACGCCAGAAGAACATAGGCTTTATAGATGGCAATTTCTCCGCATCGGAGTCTGAGTAAACCACCCAAGCCCCACCCCAAATTGTGCCAACAATATACCGCGTCAATCCGTCTTTTTCATTGTTGATCACGCAGGCTATTCGTGTACGCATCAGATGATATAAGGGGAAAAGCCCTTTTTAAGAGATTCCAAAAAGCTCTGCGTCAACAATGATAGGGGCTTGCCGATGGGCGTCATAAGGGCGATAGAGAACGGTATGACAGGTTCAAAAGGAATGGATACAAGCCTGTCCGGCTTGTGGGCTTGTGCTGTGATTGGATCCACAAGCGAAACACCAGCGCCATTGGCCACAAGCTCACATGCCGGAGCGAAAAGCTGCACGCTGACGCGCACGTTGAGCCTGGCGTCGCAATCAAGAAATGCCGCGGCAAGGCGGGTGTGAGTCATGTGTCCCGGCTCTAGAACGATAAATGGCACATTATCCAGATCCTTCGGGGTGAGAAGCGGCTTGCCAGCAAGGAAGTGGCCGGCCGGAACAACACAAACACACCGCATTGTCACAATTTCGTAATGAATCGCAGGATTATCAATTGGCAGGTCTGCCAAACCTAAATCCAGGTATTGTGAGGCGACCCATTCCTTAATTTCGGACGAGGATCGGACCTGTAAATGCACGGTGACTTCCGGCTTATCGGCCAGGAACTGAGCCAATAGGCGAGGAATAAATTGCAAGCCCGGCCCGGGTAGAGAAGCCACCCGTAACTCTCCGCTTTTGAGCTCGTTTAGTTTGCGTGCCCTTTGCTCCATCCGGCCGAAACCAGCAATGACCTTGTCCGCTTCATCAGCAAGCCGAAACGCTTCTGGTGTCGGCCACAGGCGTCCTCTGGAGCGCTCGAAAAGTTTAATGTTAAGACTCTTTTCCAATCCGGCAATCAGGGTGCTGATCGCCGGTTGCGTTACACCAAGTATTTCCGCCGCTTGCGTAGTCGTTTGACTTTCCACCACGGCTCGTAACGCTTGAAGCTGCCGAATGTTCATAATTTCCCCATTTTGGATATGCGCCTTTCGTAGGTGATTACCCCAGAAATCGACATTTTTTTAGTTTCCGGCTTGCCGCAAACAGGCGGGTAGCAGTGACTATAAAATTCCTTTATAGCATTGTCGATTTATCTTATTTGTTTTTTACCCACACCAACCGCATACTGCGGTTCAGACGTGATGATGTGCTTAAAAGCCTCTCAGGGGAGAGCCAATAATGGCTTTACGAAAGAAGAATTTGACGATCAGCCGCTTTTATTCAGCAGGACTATTTCGGGTGCCGCCGTCATGGGACTTGCCCTTTCAAGCGGGTCGCTGGGCATGAATGCCGTTACCGTATCGCCGGGTTCCAAAACAACGATCATCGGCGCCGGCATAATAGGCGTTGTCATTGCACGGCAGTTACAGAATAGAGGCTATCGCGTCACCCTTGTAGACAGAGATGAGCCCGCTGAAGGCTGCTCGCGTGGCAATGCCGGCATACTCGCCGCATACGGTGTAGCGCCCCTATCCTTGCCGGGAATATTGAAAAAAGTGCCGGGCATGCTGTTTGATCCAACGGGTCCACTGTCGATACGACGGCAGCATCTTTTCAATATGGTCCCATGGCTATGGCGCTTTTGGCGCGCAAGCGAACCTGGAGCAGTTGAACGGATAGCGGCTGCCTTGGAGGCGTTATTAGGGAGCACAGTGTCAGGCTATAAAGCCTTAACGCGTGACACCGCCGCAGAGTCGCTGATCAAAGTCTCGCCAGTACTATGCGTTTACGAAGATCAGTACGCTTATGAGAAGGACCGGCTGGTATGGGGCGTGCGTGAGCGACATGGCGTACGGTGGAGTTTGCTTAACAACAGTGAGCTTCGCGACATGGAACCTTCGCTTGCCGAACGGTATCGATTTGCCGTCGCACTGGAGAATTGCGGATTTACGCTGAACCCTCAACGCTTGACCCAGCTTCTCTTCAAAGAATTCATACGCGACGGCGGCCAATTCTTGCGTGCGGATGTACAGGATATTGCCATGGAAAACGGCAAGCCGGCTCATCTGCAAACATCGGCCGGTCAGCATTCAATCCAAAAGGTTGTCATTGCTTGTGGCGCGTGGTCGGGGCAGCTTGCTCTTCGCCTCCAAGAGCCTGTGCCCTTGCAGCAAGAGCGTGGCTATCATGTCACCCTGTGCGACTTTAAAGGGCAGGGTCCTCGGTACCCCATTATTTCGCCTTCGCAAAAAGTTATTGCAACCCCAATGGAAATGGGGCTGAGAGTCGCAGGAATGGTCGAGTTTGGCGGCTTTCTGCCTCCTGACCACCGACGCAGCACAATCCTGAGAAGCCATCTGGCCGGTTTGTTTCCAGGCATTCAAGGTGGCAACGCCATGCGGTGGATGGGCCACCGCCCCTCGCTTCCCGACAGCCTGCCGGTAATTGGACGATCATCCAGACATGCTTCAGTGTTTTATGCGTTCGGGCATCAACATGTAGGGTTAACGGCAGCCCCAATGACCGGTAGCGTAATCGCCGAGCTGTTGTCCGGTGAAAAGCCATCCATAGACCTTTTTCCATTTCGAATTGACCGCTTCTGATATGAGCAATATCTAAACTAACCGGTTTCTCGGTATACCTTTATGCAAGCGACCGTTTGCGCCTGTTAAGTAAATGCAATGATGTCGTCCACACCATCAACCTCATTTTGTTTTTAGGCTCTTATGCGAACTATTATCAAAAACGCCACACTGATCGATTGTGTGAATCCTGCGCCAATACCTAACACCAGCATAGTTATCGAGGACAAGCGCATAAAAAAGATAAGGCATGGCGGCGATGAGCCAGCAGGCGCCGAAGACTCTGTCGTCGATGCGAATGGAGCGTACTTGCTTCCGGGTTTGTGGGACGTACACGTTCATCCTGACTACCATTCGCTTTCGGAAATGCCACTGCCCGAGCAGGTTGCGCTTTTCGGGCATCGCCTGCGCAGTGCTCTCAAAGACTCTGGCATGGTCGGTTTCCGGTGCGCGGGTTCTCATCACTACATGGATGTCGCGTGGCGACGCGCCTTCGAGGCCGATCAATACGTGGGCCCCCGAGTGTTTGCAAGCGGTCACTTCCTCACAACTACGGGAGGGCATTTCCTTCATTCCGGGCACGCGCTCGAATGTGACGGACCCTACGGGTTCGTGAAAGCGATCCGTGAAGAAATCAAGAACGGCGTCGACCATATCAAGCTGAATCTTTCCGGCGGCATTATGGGTCCAGCTTGGGATCTGCATACACAGTCCTTCCTTCTCGATGAGGAATTAAAAGCCGCTTTCGATATTTGCCGCTTGCGCGGGTTCAAGATTATGGCGCACGCTACCCATCCCAATGCGGTGAAAGCTGCCATTACGATGGGGGCCCATAGTATCGAACATGGCTACATCATGGATGATGAATGCATTGAACTGCTTCTCGAATACGACACATGGCTCGTCCCGACTTTAGCCATTAGCCATTTAACTCCAAAGCAAGCATCCAACAAATGGGAAAGCCTATGGACCAAACAACGAGGCTTATCACATGCGCTCTGCTGTCGCGCAGAGGCAGCCGCCGAGGATCATACCGAGTGGTTCGCCAAAGCAGTCAAAGCCGGGGTAAAGATGGCTCTGGGCTCGGATATCAGGCCACTAAAAGATGCCGCGCTCCTTGAGATGGGCTTATGGACCCGATGTGGGGCAACGCCCTGGCAGACGCTGATCGCAGCAACAAAACATGGCGCCGCTATTTGCGGTGCAGAAAATGATCTTGGCACCGTAGAGGTCGGCAAAGTGGCCGACCTCATCGTGGTCGGGGCAAACCCCTTGGACAACATCGACCATCTTCGACAACTGCACTTGGTCATAAAAGACGGCGTGGTCGTTTCCGACAAACGAAAGCGGCAAGCTATCTGAAGTTGTCTCGCGCTGATGATGTTCTATATTTTCGACAATGAAAAAAGGAGTGAACGGTATGATTAAGTCAATTGCATTATGCGCAGCTATCTCGGCTGCGTGTGCGGTGGTTTCCCCAGCGCTGGCTGCCACCGACTACCCCTCCCACTCAGTAACAATGATCGTGGCCTATCCACCTGGAGGAAGCACCGACACAGCAGCTCGATTAGTCGCTGAGAATATGAGTAAAAAACTCGGCCAAACCTTTGTAGTTGAAAACCGCCCCGGTGCAGGCGGGACGATCGGCGCCTCGCTGGTTGCTCGATCCAATCCCAACGGATATACCTTGTTGTTCGGCGCTTCCGCTGAAACCTCGATCGCACCAGCGACAATGGAAAACATCCCATTCAACATAGAAACAGACTTTAAACCGATATCGCTTGTTGGCAAAGTCCCTTTCTTGTTGGTAGCCAACCCAGGTTTTCCGCCGAACAACGTATCGGAATTGATCAAGTATGCAAAGGAACATCCCCATGAGGTTAACTTTTCTTCCTTTGGCAACAATACGTCCAACCATTTAACTGGTGAACTGTTCAATAGTCTGGCCGGGGTCAAGATGACGCACATACCATACAAAGGGAGCGGCCCGTCTATTACGGATCTGGTGGGTGGCCAAGTGCAAGTCAGCTTCGACACGGTAACCGCTGTACTTCCTTTAGTTCAAGGCGGCAAATTGAAGGCGCTTGCCGTGACGACGGCGGAGCGCTCCGCCATGGCTCCCAATGTACCGACCCTTGATGAGAGCGGTATTAAAGGATTTATCGCCGGGACGTGGTTCGGGCTGTTGGCACCGTCTGGAACTCCAGATGAGATTACCGGGAAGCTGTCCAAAACCATAGCTGAAGTGTTGAACGATCCTTCATTATCGAAGCAGTTTGCGGACCGAGGGATTACACCAGCGGCTACGACTCCAGATGAGTTCAAAACATTTATTCGGTCTGAAATATCAAAATGGAAGAATCTGCCAAAAGAACCGAAGGGAGGCCAATAATTGATTTCCTAATCGGACGGCAAGCAGCTTGAGGCGAGACAGGCCGGGATGTTGATGATTCTTATCCGGCAAGGAGGCTCAGATGCGTAAAGAACTGATCGCCGGTGCCGCACAAACAGAGTCCGTCTCGCCCGACAATATGTCCTCGATGGTTGCCGCAAAACGCTCATTCGCTGTAACTCCATGCTGAATGAATTTCGACGGCAAACGGTCCAGATCGAGACGAGACGGTTTCCGTTTTTGTTGCGATAGGATGCACTGTCGGCGCGCTCATGAAATCCGCGACGTTACGGAAAAGGTCGAAGCGCCATGCATGTTCAACCTGGATACGGGTGGCCCGCTGGCCGGGCTGCACTCGGATCAGTTGCACAAGCTGGGCATCGCCTTGGCCATTTACCCGTCCCTCATCCGCAACGCCCTGGGCTTTGCCATGCGCGAGGCGCTGGGGCACCTGCGCGAGGACGGTCATACCGGCGCGATGCGCAGCCGCATGCTCAGCGCGGCCGAGTACAACACATACCTGGGCCTGGCCGAGGTCGAGGAATGGGAGAGGCGCTTCCAGGCCTGACAGGAATCCGCCTTCATTCCCTGTTAACCTCTTGGCTATGCAAGGCCATTGGCCAAGTATTCCAACAGGTTTTCCGCCACACAGTCGGATCCAGCCTGGCTGCCGTGCGTCGACCCGCCCATCATAATGCCTGCTTCCATTTCTTCGACTGACTACAACGACCACCCAGGCCCACTGCTCATCCTGACTGTGGCACTGATCGGCCTGTTCGCCTTTATTCAGGTGTATTCGGTACAGTCTATTTTGCCGCAGTTGCAAAACGACCTGAGCGCAACCGTGGTTGAAATCGGCAATGCCGTGGGCATAACGGTCCTGGCTGTAGCACTGATTTCACCCTTTGTCGGCATGCTCTCGGATGCCTTGGGGCGAAAATGGCTAATCGTGGCGTCAGTGTTTCTACTGGCCGTGCCCACTGCGCTGATGTCCCAAGTGCAAACAGTGCATGGCCTGCTGCTGTTGCGCTTTCTGCAAGGCCTGACCGTGCCGGGCGTATCGGTGGTTCTTATGGCCTATGTGGGCGAAGAGTTTCGCGGAACCACCATGGTGCGGATCATAACCATTTATGTCACTGGCTGCGTGCTGGGCGGCTTTAGCGGCCGCTTCCTGCTGGGCCACTTGGCTGAAGTCATGTCATGGCGAACATCATTTGAAGTCATGGCCGCGCTTAACCTGGCCGGCACCGCCGTAGTATGGCGCGGCCTTCCCGCTTCGCGCCATTTCGTAGCCAATAGCCGCTTTGCCACCAGCATGGCAGCGTTGGCTAAACTGGTACGCAATCCGTCACTACAGACCGCGTGCGCACTAGGGTTCACGGTGTTGTTCGCACAGGTTGGGCTATTCACATTCGTAAACCTGCACCTGGCGCAGGCACCCTATTACTTCAGCTCCGGCGACCTGGCCAATATCTTTGCTGTGTACTTGCTGGGCATGGTCGTCACGCCACTGACCGGCGGTGTGATTCCACGAATCGGCGTCCGGCACACTATCCTGCTATCGGTGGCCACTTCGGCGCTGGGCGTTTTGCTTACCCTTGTACATCCGGCCTGGGGCATTGTGGCCGCGCTGGCCATTGCAGCCTGCGGAACGTTCATCACGCAGTCCGCCACAATGAGCTTCATTGCGTACCGCATCACCAGTGGGCGCTCGCTGGCCAGTGGCCTGTATTACACCGCCTATTATTGCGGCGGCTTCACCGGCGCCTGGGTCTGCGCCATCGCATACTCTTCGGGTGCCTGGCCGGCAACGGTTGCTGTGTTGGTCACCACACAAGCCGTGGGCTGGATCATTGCCTGGCGCCTCATACCCAGGCTGGGGGCCGCAGGGGCTATGCGTTGATTCAGTGCTCCGGTGAGTATTCACGCAAGCACTGAGCCAGAAATTCGAATCGTGGACACTCATAGGCCCTTCGAAACCCTTATGAATATTCTTGTTGCAGCGTTCCTGCTTTAATTTTTCTGGGCACCCCCGAATCACGAATTGGTCTATTATTACTCGAGATTGAATGTTCACCTAGGGAAAGGCGGTTCCGGAAACTCCCGCCGAACGTAACGGAGATGCTTCTCATGGGCCAATTGAACCTCTTTTCGAAAATGAAAAGAGATTGGCGTTGGGTATCGCTAATCACCTTGGTTCTGGCAGCATGCGTGGCGACCGGATTTCTAGAGAGCAAGCGCCTTGCCCTGGAACGCCTGAACGTTATCTTCAATCAGAGCGGCGCTGGCCGCAAAAATCTTTTTCGACTTGAAACACAAAAAACTTTGTCGGTGCCGCAGGTTTTGGCAGCGACGCGATCGGTTCGAGATTTGCTGGCTGCGCCAAGCCCGGCCGCGGTGGAAGAAGAAAACAAGGTACTCGAAGAAACGGCTCGAAATGTTCAACTAGACGTGATTTATGTTATGGACATTAACGGCAACTGCCTGGCGGCAAGCAATTGGCGCGCGCACGATTCATTCGTCGGCCATAATTACGCGTTCCGGCCATACTTTGAGGAAGCGTTGGCCGGTCAGACCGGCCGCTATATCGCCAAAGGCATCACCAGCAAGAAAGCGGGCTACTACCTTGCTCGTCCAGTAACGGTCGACGGCGAGATTCGCGGCGTTGTTGTAGCAAAGATGTCTTTCGACGCGTTGCAAGCCCGGCTGGAAGAATTCTGGCACAAAGATAATGAGCTTGACCTTGTTACGGACGATAACGGGGTGGTGGTCATATCTCCGTTGAGCTTCTTTGTATTCAAGGCGATTCGACCCATTCCCGCCGAAACACGTAAAGCGATTATCGCGCACCGCGGGTATGGCGACAACGTCCCTGAGATTTCTTCGATTTTGGGAAATGTGCTTGCAGACAAGCTTCGCTTTGTCGAATTTGGCGGTATTCCGGGCCGTTCGTTTTTGCAAAAATCTTTTCATTTCCCCGATCTCGGACTACGGCTGTATCTGCATCTGCCGGCTTCGATGTACTGGTCAATTGTGGTTGAACTCACCGCAATATTTTCGTTGTTTGCTTTTCTTGCATTGTTGATTGGCGTAGTTGTCTTCCAACGATGGAGATACGGGGTCGAGCTTGTAAAAAAGGCTAATCACGATCACCTTACCGGCCTGAACACCCGTTTGTACATGAACGAGTGGTGCGAAGCCGCGATCAGCGCGCATAACCATGATTCCGGGGCCGGATTTGGGTTGGTGGTGTTTGATCTTGATTTATTCAAGAAGGTGAACGATGAATATGGGCACTTGGTTGGAGATGATGTTCTTAAACGCGTAGGCGAAAATATCCGCAGCGTCACCAGAAAGGAGGACTTGGCGGTGCGCTATGGCGGAGAAGAACTGGCGGTGTTCATGCGCTGCTCGGGCTTGCCTGCGGCGGTAGATATGGCTGAGCGTATCCGCCGCAGCGTAGAACAATTCAAATTCCGTGGCGACAATGCCGGCCTGTCCGTGACTCTAAGCGGCGGCGTTGCCTATCACATAGTTGGCGAGTCGCTTGATGCCTTATTTACCAGAGCCGATAAAATGCTTTACGAAGCCAAGAGGCTTGGGCGAAACCGGATCGTGGCCTAGGGAGGATTGACGGTAGTGACAGTCGCCTGCTCGCTAGCAAAAAGCAGATTGCGCAGCAGGAATTTATCCATCCTCCTGGCGCATTTCTCCTTTTAGCAAAGGAAAAATGCGCCCAAGCTCGCTTGCCGAGATATCTTGCGCGATCACCACTACGGTTCCCAATGCGGGGCGTGGAATCGTCCCACCCAGCATTTGCGGCGGGCTGAAAAGATGATGTACGCCATGGATGGCATAGACATGGCCGTCGTCGAACGGCAGGATACCTTTCACCCGCAACAGATGCTCACCCAGCTCTCGCTGCATGGCATCCACCCAGGCTGCATACTGCGGCCAGCCCACGGCTTGTTCGACGCGCAGCACATGGCTTGAAATACCGTATCGGAACAGATGGGCGAACCGCCCTGGCGGCTGGGTAGACTCGTCATGGCCCTGCGCCGGCTGCAGCCGGATGTCATGTGTCTGAAGGCCCGCCAGAATGTCGTGCGGGGCACAGGCATCCGGCAGCGGAGATTGTAAAAGGCTGGCGTAGGGGTTGCCTTGGGTGGCCGCCGCTCCGATGGCCGCCAGATCGGATGGCGACGCCAGGTCGGCCTTGGTGATCACGATGCGGTCGGCCAGGGCAAGCTGAGTGGCTGCTTCGCGAAAGGATGCCAGCGCGTCTCGGCCATGGACGGCATCCAGGGTAGTGACCACACCGGCGAATCGATAATGGGCGGCCACCGAGGGATCGGCCATCAGTGCATTGACGAGCGGGCCCGGGTCGGCCAGGCCCGAGGTTTCGACCACGACACGCCCGAAAGAGGGGATTTCGCGTCGCAGGCGTCGGTAGTAGAGGTCTTCCAGACAGTCCTGCAACGGGCTGTTCGTCGCGCAGCAAAGGCAGCCTGAATCGAGCAGCATGATGTCGCTGTCGTCGGATTTCTCGATCAGTACATGATCCAGCCCGACCGCGCCGAATTCATTGACGATGACGGCGGTATCGGCGAACCCGGGCTGATGTATCAGCCGCGCAAGAAGCGTGGTCTTGCCGCTGCCGAGAAATCCCGTCAGTAGATAGACGGGCAGCTTTGCAGCCGAATCGTTCGTCGACATGGCTGGCTCTTTTAGGGTCAACACACCCAAGGGTCAGCTGGCTTCCCGCACAGGCAGATTTTCAAGATATTCTGCCACCTCGCGCGAGGGAATAACGTCGGCGTATTTGCAGTTCAGGTCGAACAGATTGATGGCATGGCTGGCCTGGAAGCGGTCGAAGGCGGCTTCTTCGGGGATGATGACCTTGAAGTTGTAGGAGTAGGCGTCGACAGCCGTTGCGCGCAGGCATCCAGACGAAGTGCAGCCCACCAGGATCAGGGTATCCACGTCAAGGAAATTCAGGTGGCTCATGAAAATCGTGCCGAAGAAGCACGAAGGTTTCTGTTTGCTGATGCGAATGTCCTGCGGCCGCGGCGCCAAGGGTTCCACCGTCTCGGTAGCATGGGTGTGCGCGATGACCGTTTTTTCGCCGCCGCGATGATTCTTGCCCACCTGCACGCCGCTGTCCATCAGGTCGGGGCGCCGGCCGCTTTCCGTGTAGAACACGGGAATATTTTTGTCGCGCGCCAGCTTCAAAAGCGGCACCATGTGCGCGACGGCATCCCAGGCTTCTTTGCCGCAATGCGTGCGGTATTGCTTGAGGCCGTCGAGAATTTCCTGCGGGGTATCGCCGCAAAAATTGTATTGGACATCGATGATGAACAACGCCGGGCGCCTGCCAAAGCCGCCGCGTTTTCCGTAGCCCGCCACTTTCAGCACTTCCTGGTCACGCTCGGTAAGGAAGTCGTCCCAGATTCGTTTTGTATCGCTCATAATTTTTCCGTTCGAATGAATAAATATCTGTTCAGAGGCGGCGCAGGAAATGACCGCCGGGGTGGGCTCGCGCTTCATCTGTAATGCGCCCGTCTTGCATGATGGTGCGCCCGCGCACCAGCGTGCGCACAGGCCATCCCTTGATCGCCATGCCCTCGTAGGGCGAATAATCGGCGTGGGATTCCAGCGTTGCGGGATCGACCACTTTCTCCAGGTCGGGGTCTACCACCAGCAGATCGGCGTCTTTGCCGATCTCGATGCTGCCTTTGTTTGGCATGTTGTAGATATGCGCCGAGTTGGCCGAGCAGAGCTCGATGATTCTGGAAAGAGGAATATGGCGGCGGTGGTACCCTTCGTGCAGCATAATGGGCAGGATCATGCCGGTGCCGGGGAAGCCATTGCTCGCCGCCCAGATATTCTTGTCTTTCGTGGCGCGTTTGCGCGGGACGTGATCCGACCCGATCGTCGTGATCGATCCATCCAGGACTCCCTCCCACATGGCCTCGACATCGCCCTGGCCGCGTATGGGAGGATTGACCTTCGCATAAGGGCCGGCGGGTGATTCGTCATTCAGGAACAGATAATGCGGGCAGCTTTCGACATAGATGGGGGGACCGTTGCGGCGCTGGCGGTGGCGGCGCACCTCGTCAAGCGCTTCGCGGCTGCTCAGGTGCACGATATTGACCGGTGTATGGGTCTTGGAGGCAAAGTAGCAAACCCTGTGAACGTTCTCGGCCTCGAGGAAATCCGGACTCTGTTCGTTCCAGGCCCTCAGGTCGTCCCTTCCGGCGGCGCGCAATGGGTCTCGCAGCACCGGGATGACTTCCACGTTTTCGCAATGCACGCCCAGCACCGCCCCGGGAATCCGGGCTGTTTCGCGCAATGCGGAATAGAGCAGGCCGTCGTCGATATCGGTGAAGCCTTGCGCCAATCCTGCCGCGCCCTTGTACATCATGTAGAGCTTGTACGACGATACGCCGAAGCGAGTCGATATTTCTTCCAGGGTTTGGACATGCAGATGGCTGGTGATACCGAAATGAAAGCCGATGTCGATGCAGCTTTGCCGTTCGGCCAAGTTTCGCGCCGACTCGAAAGAATCGCGTATGTCTTTGGAGCGGTGAAACGACAGGGCCGATGTCGTGCCGCCCAGTGCCGCGTTGCGCGATTCGGTTTCAAAATCGGTTTCGGGCGAGCCGAATCCAAAATGCACATGGGGATCGATGATGCCGGGCAGCAGCCACAAGCCCTGGCAATCGATGACCTCGCGCGCGGCCAGGTCGGCCTTATGTTCGGCGATGACGGCGATGCGACCGTCCTTGATGCCAAGCACACCGTCGGTCAATCCTTTATGAGGGAGCAGCAGCCGGGCGTTGGTGATGAGAGTGTCTAGAGTCATGCCGATATCTCAATGGGATAGTGTGGAGGCGGCGGAAATGCCGGGCCGGGAAGTTTCGGCGGGAATGAAGGAACGAAGAACGCTTTTAGGTATGCCGCCGGCCGCCATCAAGCCGCGTTCGGCGGCCGTCAGGACTTGGGCCATGGCCTGGAAGCGGATCACATCGCCCGATTCGCGGTGTGCGGCCACATCTACGGGCCTGCCGGTTTTTACAGCCTCCGCCACCTGTTCGAAGCTGAACCGTTCAGTTCCTGTCAGCCCCAATTGGCGCCATCCCTGGCCTGGAAGAAAGGCCAGCGGCAGGACACCCATGCCGACCAGATTCGCCCTGTGGATCCGTTCAAACGATTCTGCGATGACTGCCCGCACGCCCAGCAGTGCCGACCCTTTTGCGGCCCAATCGCGGCTGCTGCCCGTGCCATATTCTTTACCGGCCAGCACAATGACGCCGCGCCCCTCGCGGCGATAGGCCTGGGCCGCGTCGAATATGGTCATTTCCACGTCGTCGGGAAAATGGCGCGTCAGGCCGCCTTCGGTCTCGGGCATCAAGGCATTCTTGATACGGATATTGGCGAACGTGGCGCGAGCCATGACTTCGAAATTGCAGCGCCGCCCCACATAGCTGTTGAAGTCGCGCGGCTGAATGCCGACAGCCAGCAGGTATTGACCGGCCGGCGTTTCACTGGGGATTTCTCCACCCGGTGAAATATGATCGGTGGTGAGCGAATCGCCGAACGCGGCCAGCACGCGGGCTTCACGCAGATCGTCGGCAAGCCGTTCGAGCGCATTGTCGTCGGGCGTGCCTTCAAAGAACGGCGGCTCCACCAAGTAGTGGGAGGACGGATCCCATGGGAAGCGTTGGCCGGTCGGCGCCTGCAGCTCATGCCACATCGTGGCGTCGAAATTGGCGGGATCGTAAGTGGCGGCGAACAATTGCTGCTGCCGGGCGACGGGCAGCAGTGCGGCAATTTCGGTCGGTGATGGCCACAAGTCGCGCAGATAGACCGGATTGCCATTGGCGTCGCACGCGAGGGCTTCGTTTTCGTAGTCGATATCGATCCGTCCCGCCAAGGCATAGGCGACCACCAGTGGCGGCGAGCCGATGTAATTGGCACGGATCATCTTATGGATACGACCTTCGAAATTGCGGTTGCCCGACAAGACAGCAGCGACCACCAGCTTTTGCGCTTCGATTTCCTGGACGACATCCGGGTCGAGAGGCCCGGATTTCCCGCCGCAAGTCGTACAGCCATAACCAATGGTATGAAAGCCCAGGGCTTCGAGCGCCGGTGTCAATCCCGCCTGATCCAGATAACGGGTGACGGCGCGCGAACCGGGTGCCAGCGAGGTCTTGACCCATGGTGCCGCTTTCAGCCCACGCGCAACGGCTTTTTGCGCGAGCAGCCCGGCGGCCAGCATGACGGAAGGATTGGAGGTGTTCGTGCACGATGTGATGGCGGCCAGCACGACAGAGCCATGACGCAAGGAGGGTTCCGGCAATGTCGAGCCGGGGGCTGCCGCTTCGGCGGCGAAGCCGCCCTGGCCCTGCGGGGTATGCAGCCTGGAGCGGAAATCGGCCGGTATGTCGCCGACGGCAAGACGATCCTGGGGCCTGCTCGGACCCGCCAGGCTGGGCACGGCCAGGCCGAGATCGATCTCTATCAGGCGCGAGTAATGGGGTTGTTCCGAACCGGGGAGGCGAAACAGATGATTGGCGCGGCAATAAGCCTCGACCGACTCGATGTGTTCGGCTGTACGACCGGTTGTACGCAGATAATCGATGGTTTGACCGTCGACGGGGAAAAAGCCGCAAGTGGCGCCGTACTCGGGCGCCATATTGGCGATCGTGGCACGTTCCGGCACACTGAGATCGGCTACGGCCGGACCGAAGAATTCCACCATGTTGCCGGCGACGCCGGCTTTGCGCAGCATTTGTGTAACCAGCAAGGCGGCATCGGTGGTCAGGGCGGGGGCGCGTACCACTCCCGTGAGCCTGACGCCTATCACCTCCGGAATGGGAAAGGTGTAAGCATGGCCCAGCACCGCCGCCTCGGCGTCAATGCCGCCGACACCCCAGCCCAATACGCCCAGGGCGTTGATCATGGGGGTGTGGGAGTCGCCGCCGATGACGAAATCGGGATAGGCCCATGTGCCGTCGGCACGGTCCGTGCATGAGATTACCGGAGCGATGTGCTCGAGATTGACTTGGTGGATGATGCCGGTGCCGGGGGGAAATACGCGCACTCCGTTGAAAGCCTGCTGCGCCCATTTCAGGAAACGGTAGCGTTCTTCATTGCGTTCAAATTCACGATGCAGGTTGCGCGCCACGGCGTCGGGACCCGCCCAATTGTCGACTTGCAAAGAGTGATCGACGATCAGATCCACGGGGATGCGGGTATCGACGGCCTTTACATCGCCATGGTGGCCCGCGACCGCATCGCGCAACGCCGCAAGGTCTTGCAGGACAGGCAGGCCGCTGGAGTCGGGCAGAATCACGCGGGTGACATACAAAGGCAGGTCCACACCGGTGTTGTCGCGCCAATTCAGCAAGGCCTGGATTTCGCCGATGGCGACAGGGTCGCCCCACGCACGGTGCCTGCACAGATTTTCCAGCAATATTCGAATCACATAAGGAAAGGCGGCGATGTCCTGGCCTGCCGCCTCTGCCTCGGAGGCAATGCCGGCATAGCGCAGAGTGCGATCGCGGATGGAAAGCGTGGCAATCATGGCGGGCTACTCGATGACAGGAAACAGTGAAGACTCGGTCTTTATGGGATACCTGAATTTCATTATTGACTACGCACGATTAAAATGTCGACACTTTTATAGAACTGTTTAAAATACTAGGGCAATCTCAGCAAGCCTATTGGCTCTGTCTTTACGGCATAGATACGAGTATATGTTATAGAAACCCCTCAATAACTATATAAAATATAGGTATTTTCCCTTAATCTGGAGCGCGGCCTTATAGGATACCCATTTTTTATTTCGCCGCTGTCTTGCCTAAAAAGTTGACACAATTCATAGGTGGCTGATAATCTGTTAACACTATGACTCAATCTCAAACTACTCTGGTGCGCAGTGGCGATTCCCAGGAACCGCTTTCCGAGCGGGTGTTCGGGCAAATGCTGGACGCCATATATCAGGGCCGGCTGCCGCCGGGCAGCATCATCAATGAAGTAACGCTGGCGCAGGAGTTCGGTGTCAGCCGCGGACCGGTGCGAGAAGCGGTTCGCCGGCTGCAAGGCATTCAACTGGTAACGCGCGAGCCTTATGTCAAAGCGCGAGTGGTTTCTTTGTCGGGGCAATCGGCACTCGAGCTCTTCCAGATGCGCATGGCACTTGAAGGGGTTGCCTGCAATCTTGCGACCCGACGCATGAGCGATGCTGAAATCGCAGCGTTGTCGTCGGAGCTTGAACGGGACCGGCAGCTTCAACTGGACGGTAACCGGACCGATATGCCGCGCGTGTTCGATTTCCATGAGCGCATTGTTCATGCGAGCGGCAACCAACGGATTATCAATGCCCTGTGCGGTGATTTGTACCATTTATTGCGCATCTATCGACGGCATTCGGGTACCGTGCTCGAGCGCAAGCACGATGCGTACGCAGAGCATTGGCAGATTCTCAGGGCTATCAAGGCGCGCGATGCCGATCTGGCTGAATCCCTGATGCGCTCGCATATCGGGCGGGCGGCGCAGCATCTGTCGGAGCATCTGGTCGAGTCGGATTTCTCTTCGGGTCGAAGAGCCTGAGTCCCCGGCGACGGGGTATGCGGCGCAAGCGCCGAATAGGCCGAGCCCCGGCGTCTTGCTGACAGCATGGCGTTTTCAGCAGACTTCCTATTTTTTCTCATATCAGAATGAGCCCCAGCTACATTTCAGGAACCAGTTCATGACCAGTAACCCCCGCAAATTCCGAGAGCTTCTAAAGAACGAGGCGTTTATTGTTTCGCCGGGCGTCTATGACGGCTACAGCATTCGCCTGGTCGAGGCCGCCGGCTTTAAAACCGCGGCCACCAGTGGAGCGGCCTTATCCAATTCCCTGTTGGGCGTGGCCGATATCGGTGTCATGGGCCTGGCTGAAAACGTGAATCACTGCCGCAACCTTGCCCGCTCGGTATCCATTCCACTGACTGCCGATGCCGACACGGGCTATGGCAATCCGGTGAACGTATTCCATACTGTGCGGCAATTCGAAGAGGCGGGCGTCGCGGGTATCAATCTGGAAGACCAGGTCAGCCCCAAGCGTTGCGGCCACATGCCCGGCAAAGATGTCGTCAGCCTGGCTGAAATGGTCAAGAAAATAGAGGCTGCCTGTCTGGCCAGGCGCGACGATGACTTTGTCATTATCGCCCGCACAGACGCTATTGCGGTCGAGGGCATTGACGGGGCCGTCAAGCGTGCCAAAGCCTATGCCGCCGCAGGTGCCGATATGCTGTTCCCCGATGCGGTACGCACCGAAGACGATATCAAGCGCCTGGTCGATGCGGCGGGGATTCCCCTTAGTGTCAACATGGGGTTCGGCATCCGCTCCCGTCCCACGACGCCGATCATTCCTATTCCACGGCTGAAAGCCATTGGAGTCAAGCGCATCAGCTTGCCTCGCATGTTGCCGGCCGCCGCGATCCATGCCATGACCCAGGCGCTGAAGCTTATGCAGGAAGTGATCACAACCGGACAGCCGATCGACCGCCCCGATTTGCTGGTGGGAATCGAAGACATCATGAAGCTTATGGGCTACGAGGAAATGCGCGAGCTTGAGAAGCGCCTTACTACCCTGGATCCTGAACCCTTTTGAGGTCGCGGCTTTCTAGGCCATAAACCGATATGAATCGGTGTTCCATTTTTTATTTTTCATAAATCGGAGACAAAAAGATGAAATGTTCTACCAGGCAAGATGATTCGACAATGGGTTCCCGGATGCGCCGGGGATTTATCAAGGCATGTTGGTTGTCGGCGACGCTGCTGGGGCTTGGCATGACGGCGCAGGCTTCGGCGGAGTCCGCAGCCAGCTTCCCCTCGCGGCCGGTCACTATTGTGGTGCCCTTTACACCGGGAGGCCCGACCGATATCGTGGGTCGGTCGCTAGGCGCGGCGCTATCCAAGAAATGGGGGCAATCCGTGATCATCGAGAACCGACCCGGTGCGGGCGGCGATATCGGTTCGGCCATGGTTGCTCGCGCGAAGCCTGACGGTTACACGCTAATCCTGGGCGTAACGGGCTCGCACGCGATCAACAAATGGCTCTACAAGTCGCTCCCCTATGACCCCCAGAAAGATTTCGAACCGGTCAGCCTGGCGGTAATCTATTCCAACGTCATTGTCGCCAACCCCAATTTTCCCGCCAACAATCTGCAAGAGCTGATTGCCTTGGCGAAGAAAGACCCCAACAAGTACAGCTATGGATCGGACGGTAACGGCACGGCCAGCAATTTGTCCATGGAACTGCTGAAGGAACAGGGTAAATTCAAACTCGTTCATGTACCCTACAAGGGCAGTTCACCTATGCTCAATGACGTGATGGGCGGCACAGTCCCGCTGGGTATTACCGGACTGCCTGCGGCCCAACCCATGATCAAGGCGGGGCGACTCAAAGTCATCGGCCTCACCACGGCTCAGGACTATAGCGGTAATCACTACCCTACTATTGCCAGCCAAGGGTTTCCGGGATACGACATCGCCCCCTTCTCGGCTATCTTTGCTCCCAAAAACACGCCTCCCGCCATCGTTGCAAAGATCTCCGCCGACATGGCCGATGTCTTGAACCAGGCCGATATGAAAGACAAAATGGCCAAGCTGGGCCTCAAGCCAATGCCGACAACGCCCAAGCAAACTGCGGATTTCCAGGCCAAGCAGATCGAGCAATGGGAGAAAGCCGTCAAAATTTCCGGCATATCGATCGATTAAGGAAGCAGTCCGTGTTCGCGCGCACGACTGAAGTCGAATTCGGCGCCGAGGTGGATGTGCTGGTCATTGGGGCGGGCGGTTGTGGTTTGACCGCGGCGCTTGCAGCAAGCGCCGCCGATCCGAATGCCTCCATCGCGGTACTGGAGAAGGCCGATCGCCTACAGGGAAACACGCTGCTCTCCAGCGGCTCGATTCCCGCCGCGGGCACACGGTTCCAGGTCCTGGCCGGCATCCACGACACCGCACAGGATTTCCTGGACGATCTGGCGCGGGTGGCTGGCCCCCACCAGGCGCAACCTCTGGCTCGTCGGCTTGCCGAGGTTTCCGCCGAACTGGTGGAATGGCTGGTCGATGACGCCGGCGTCAGTCTGACGCTGGTGGAAACGTACAAGCACATCGGCCACCGCCGGCACCGCTTGCACTCGCCGCCATCGCGTCGCGGAGAAGATCTGCTCAACGATCTGGCACGCACCGTAGAAGCGCGCCAGATCCCCGTGGCCATGGGCAATCGTGTCGTCGATCTTGTCGTATCGAACCAAGGAGCGGTGTGCGGTGCAATAACCCGAAGCAAGGACGGTAGCGGCACCACTGTGGGTGCTCGCGCCGTAATACTCGCGACCAATGGCTTCGGCAACAACCGGACACTGCTGGCACGTTATTGCCCGGAACTTGCGCAGGCACCCTACGGCGGCTCCATGGGCAGCGAAGGGGAAGCCATACGCTGGGGCGAAGAACTCGGAGCGGACCTGGTCAATATGGCCGCGTACCAAGCCCATGCAAGCCTGGCCGATCCGCACGGGTCGCTGGTAACCTGGACCGTGATTGAAAAAGGCGGAGTTGTCGTCGATAGCGATGGCCGCCGGTTCGGCGATGAGAGCATGGGTTATTCGGCTTTCGCCGCGCTGGAATTGAGGCGCGATGGATCTTTCTACGTCATTGCCGATACGCGAGTACGGGACGCTACGGCTGCGGGGCAAAGCGAGTATGCCGGACTGGTCGGTAGTAACGGGGTGCTGGTATCCGATAGCGCCGCGGCCCTTGCCCGACGCCTGGGCATGGACGAACAAGTTTTCGCTCGCACACTGGACGCAGCGGCTGGCGCAGCGCAAGGCCGGATGGCCGACCCGCATGGCCGTCTCGACTGGGGTTTGGGCCCGCTGCATGCGCCTTACACGGCCACACGCATCGGGCCTGCGCTATTTCATACGCAGGGAGGTCTGCGCGTGGACGACGATGCCCGCGTTCTGCGCTCCGACGGACGTCCCATTCCGGGTTTGTACGCGGGAGGTGGCGCCGCCTGCGGCATCAGCGGCGTGCGTGGAGGCGCTGGATATATGTCCGGCAACGGTTTGCTGGCGGCGCTGGGGCTGGGCTACCTGGCAGGCCGCGCGGCGATTCAGGATATCCGCTGAAGAAATGGCAGGTGCGGCGGCGCCGCTGTACCGAGCCTTTGGCGCGCCTTTTGGCGAACTGAGGTCTGCTTGAGCATTGCGGCACCAAGGACCAGAAATAAAGTCTGTCCGAAATGAGAGGGGAAGATACTCGGAACCGCCCGTACACGGTGTGTTCTTGGCGCCTTCTTTCGCTACACGAGTATCCGCCGACGGGTTAGGAAGCCAGCTCGGCCGAAACCAGCGCAACAAAGGCAAAGCCGATAGCGACGCGCGACAGGCTACGCCCGATGGCGCTCGCGATGACGCCGGCTCTGGCCAGCTCAATGAACTTCTTCAACACCGCATACGGATCTGGCACCAACTCAGGTTGATCCACGACATGCGCTACGCCATACCATGCAACCGCAACCATGAAGGGCGAGCATAGTGCCAACATCAGCTTGTGGGAAGGAGCTGCGGACATTTCTACTTTGCCTTGACACCAAGAACCATGAAACCCGCCTGAGCACTAGCTTGGAGGATTATTCAGGGCCGCCTAATTACGTTGAATGATTTATTTAAAAGCGGATTTATGATGTTTTAAATCAACCACATAAGGCCGTGGAGGGCCGCCCTGTGTATGTATGCACCGATTGACGCCGCCCAGATGACTGGGCGGCGGCTACGGTTGTATATCTGGCGCAAATAGAAAAACATCCGAGTATTACTTCATTTTCCTATTTGTAGCTGCTGCACACCCACCCTCGTACGCCACCGCCTAACCATATACATCGTCAGTTGACCCACCACCAGCAACAGCGATATTCCAAGAAACACGGCACTGATGCTCGGGCTGCAACGCGATGCTAAAGCCAAACAGCAGATTATGCAGAGCAAGCTCCATGGCTACCCCCCTCCACCCAGAATAGGAATTTGCACATTGAGGAGCCACCAGAAAACCACCACCGCCACCACGCACATAATAAGCGCAACAACGGCCGCCGCCTTGACGGTCATGGTCTTGTCTCCCAACTCAGAAATAAATACAACAGCAAAGGTGGCTGGCAATAAGCCGGTGTACATAACCAGAAAGATGAAAGCCAGGATACTGCCTGCAATGCAAAGCCAACCGCGCCACTCGGGCCGCAGCTCCTCATCACTGGCCATATTATGGTGGCCAAGCCCGCGCACCACAATTACGGCACCCGTTACCGTCATCAGCACACCAATAATAAGTGGATAAAACCCCGCTCCGGTACTCCCCAACGTACCGATGCCATAAGTTGATCCATCGATTGCTGAAACAAGCCCAAATAGTATTATCAGGATCGGGGACCCACCATTCGGTCGCTCGATGAACTCATCGCTCCCTAACCAATTCCACTGCCGCGAACGTTAAAAATGGGGGGACTACCATCTCATCGCCCTATGCTGTTTCGTCAGTGGGCGCATCTTCTGGCTCACTATGGCTCATCGCTCTGCGCCGAGAGCGCCGCCCGAGGTGGCATTTACCACAAGCAAGAGACTCGTCCTGAGCGAGCTATCCCGACAGCGGCGCACGCCATTATCGCACCAGTCCCGTCTGGTAGACTACCTTATTGCCTGGCCAAGCTTGGCGGCTATCTGGTGCGGGCTCACGATCCTCCTCCGGGCAATCTGGTGATAGGGCGGGGAATGCGTCGGCTTGGCGACCTCCTGCTCAGCGCACAGATGGCCAAGAATTGTGGGTGATTGCAAGGTTTACCGGACCCTTACGGACCGAAGAGGTTTTTGGCGATACTTTGCTTCAGCACCTGTGGTGTTACAGGTGGTTGATTGTCAACGCCAGTTTAAAACTGACTCACAGTGGGTCAGTATTACATCGGCGCTAACAGCTACGGCCCAGCGGACGTTTGTTCATCGTCGATTCCGTTCGGCGCGTAAGGCCTGCAAAATCAAGTCTTTGCTCATGCACGAATCCATCGGCTAGCCTCTTGACTAAAAAAGCTTAGACGGCGCTGGCTTAGTGCCATCGACCAAGCGTCCATAGCGAAACGGGCTTGGGTCGACTACGGGGTGGTCGTTGTTGATCAGATCTGCGGCAAGGCGGCCGGCACCCAGACCGATTCCAAAACCATGGCCACTATAACCCGTAGAGATAAATAATCCAGGAACCTCTTCTACGTAAGAAATGACCGGCACGGTATCTGGGGTGCTATCTATACAACCGCCCCAGGAGCGCGCGACACCAATACCTTTTAATGCCGGGAAAGCCCTTACAAACGCAGCCATAGCTTCTGAAACCAGTCTTGGATCAGGGTCTGGGTGAAGAGTTCGAATCTCCTCGAACGGCGACCGCTCATCGAAGTTCCATCGCCTAAAAGCCTCGGGCCCCTTCAAAAAAGACCGGTCGATCCGAAACTTCAACCCGGCACGACGCTCCCTTAAGGTAGGTAAGAAATTAAAGCCGTATCGTAAACCCTGTGGACTGATTCTTACCGTGCCCCGTCCCCCCAAACCTAATGTGTATCCACCATCCAACCTACGCCGTATGGCCACACCCGGCAATGACAAGGCGCCGTTAACGATCTCTGGGGCGGGCCCTGTGCACAGAGCAGTTCCGTAGACGACCGCCTGCGGAAGCGCAATATGATGGCGTCTACAGAACATAGACGACCATGCACCCGCCGCACAGACTACAGTTTGCGTCTTTACAACCCCTCGCTCAGTCACGACGGCATGCACGCGGCCGGCCGCCAGCTCAAAACCTCGAACCGCACATCCCTGAACCAGTTCAACACCAAGTTTGCAGGCCGCCTTGGCCAGAAGAGGGACTGCGATACTGGGCTCTGCTCTTCCGTCTGTAGGGCTAATCACACCTCCAAGCCAGATTCCGGCAGCCCCGCAGGAGGCTGCCCTAGCCTCTTGCGCACTTAACATCCTGCTGTCGACGCCGAAGGATCGGGCCCTCGACACCCAATCGGACCAAACCGTGATATCGGAAGGTTTGTCCGATAGGTAGGTAATTCCTGTTGGACGAAAGCTACTGTCTTCACCCAGCTCGTCCGTCAATGCAGCCCAGCGCTCCATGCTAAATTTAATCAGTGGAATCTCTCGTTCGTCCCGATTTTGCTTGCGACACCATCCCCAGTTTCTACTGGACTGCTCACCAGCCACATAGCCTTTTTCCACCAGCAACACTGAGAGGCCTTTACGCACCAGCTCGTACGCTGTCGCGACGCCGATAATGCCCGCCCCCACAACGGTAACATCCACTTTTTTCGGCAAGCTACCATTGCTGTCAACCGACAAGCAATCCACCCGGCTATGCACAATTAACCTCCATTCGGTCGGTACAAGAATTAGCCACTACAACGTCTTGCTAAAAGCTCGCAAATGCTTAAGATTCCGGACGGGAGTAAAAGAAGGCATGGTACAACCCGGTGCAAGTACCCACCGCCTGTCCCCCATCTGCTGTTTCGCATCACAGACCTCTGCTTCAATTTGCGGCAGTGTCATCTCCTGTATCGTTGTCTCATCCACCCCTCCCATTAAAGGCTTATCGGTTAACCGGCAAAGCTCCTTCAATGAAGGGTTAGAGGAGTAGCACGTCGATACGCTCAAGATTTCGTGGGGATAATCAAAAGCTCGACTCACCTGCAAATGGTGACCATGTGCATGTAGAACACGCACCATACCTTCTGCCGCGTCCAGTACCCTGGATGCAAACGGCTTTTGAAACGTCTCATGCAGTTCATCCGTAACACCCCTCGATTGGCCAAAAGGAATGGCTCCATTAATCGATAGGTAAATACCATCTATCCCCAAGCGTTTCACGCATCGGACATAGTCACACATGGTTTCGGTAACCGCCTCAATCGCGCTCAATGCAAGTTTTTCATTAGAAAAGAAATTCGCACTTTGCTCATACCCGATATTTCGCAAAATTTGCTGATAGGGCTCAAATACCGTTTCCAGGATAGGCACGTCGTCGCCTACCAACGCACGCAACCGCTCCAGGCAATCAAGCTGCTTGGCAAAGCATGGCGTATCCATACTCAGTCGCGAATAAGACGAAAACGCTTCAGGATTAGTCAACGATACGACGCCTTCCGGGACTGGATAGCGATAATCGTTCATGACTTTGAGAATGTCCCAATCGTAAGCGCGGAAAAATTCATAATGTAAATTGGCTACTTGCTCCGGGCTTAAATGATCGGACTGGAAATGAACCCAAGCCGTTACTGGGGGCCGATCAATTTCGGTGCCATGAGCAACCGCCATAAAACGCTGTTTCTTATTCATAAACATAGCTCCAGAATACTTCCTCATTGTCGATGATCAGGCACTCATCTCTGATAGGGCCGCTTTAATTCTCTTTCGTAAATCAATCCCCGGCGAAATCAACGGCAAGCGCACTGAACCATCAGAATGGCCTGTAAGTTGCAAGGCGGCTTTTAGCGGCCCCGGGTTCGTTTCCTCGAACAAAACGTCTAGCAGCGGCTTAAGGCCACGATGAATATCCAAGGCTTTTTGAAAATTATTTTCCTGTAGATTTTGATGCAGCCTGCACCATGCATGAGGTATCAGAGTGGGCGATGCCAGAATCCCGCCACGCGCCCCCAACGCGACATGTATCGGATAAAGAAAATCATCACCGGACAGAACGCTAATGGCATTACCTGCGCTTTCTATTACCTTTTGAAAATGGGCCACATCGGTGTCGCAGGCTTTCATACCCTTGATCAGGCCCGCATTTGCCAACCGCCCAACTGTTTCAGGCGACGTATGAACGCCCGTCCTGCCAGGTATGTCGTATAGCAGTAAAGTGGCGCCGTGTGTATCCGCCGCGTAGTTTGAAAAGTAATCAAATATCCCCTCCTGAGACGGGAGGACGTAAAACGGCGCAACAAGCAGCAACGCGTTGGCGCCTGCCTGTAAAAATCGCTTACCATGATCAAGCGCCTCGGCATAACCCGGTGACAATATCCCTGCCACGACAGGAACACGACCGGCAGTTGATCGCACAACAGCTTCGACAACCCTGTACCGCTCGTCTGGCGACAGCGCTGTATATTCACCCGTCCCGCCGACCGGGACTATGCCGCTAACATCGCTGGCAATCAAACGATTAACCAACGCATCTAATGCCTCATAGTCGACAACCTTTCTCATCTTAAAAGGCGTCGTTATTGCCGCGTAAATCCCATGCAGGTCAGTGACACAGAGTTGGTTCTTCATAAACATATGTCCTTAGGCTTTCAGTTCAAGGTCTTTAGAATTTTTCCGGGGTTCAGCACATTGGAAGGATCCAGTGCATTCTTCAAACAACGCATCAACCGAACCTCGCTATCAGTTCGAGCCGCCTCCAATTTCTCGACATGGAGCAAGCCAATGCCGTGCTCGGCGCTGATACTCCCCCCCATACTTAGTGCGCGGTCATACACTATGTTGTTAACTTCAACTACCTTGCTCGCTTGCTCACCCGAATCGAAACCGTTCCACACATCGTGGGAATACAAGACGATATAGTGCAGGTTTCCATCGCCAACGTGGCCAACAATCAGTTCAATACCCGCAGCCATCAGCCCTTCCAAATCATGACGCACCGCTTTACAAAACTCGGGAATGCGTGAAATAGGCACCGAGATGTCATGAGATATGCTCTTGCCTTCCTTCACATTCACGTCGGACACGCTATGGCGCAGTCGCCAAAACGTTTTTGCTTGAGCGCCGTTGGCCGCCACGGCGGCGTCAGCAATAAGAGCTTTGTCGAATGCATCTTCTAGCGCACTCTCGAGCAGGGCGTTAAGCATCGCCTGCGATCCGGTGTCGCTCAGCTCTACCAAAATAACCCAGTCGTGTGGGCTGTTCAGTGGCGGGTTTATTTGCGGCTGGTGGCGATGAACCAAGTCAAGCTGCGTGCGTGATATCAATTCAAAACTACTAATTCGATCACCACACTTCTCCCGCATCGCGGCATGAAGCAATATGGCGTGTTCCACGCTATCGATCCCCACCCACGCCGTCGATACTGCGTCAGGTTTCGCAAAAAGCTTTACGACCGCTGCCGTAACAATACCAAGTGTTCCTTCAGTGCCTATAAACAGCTGCTTCAAGTCGCAACCTGTATTGTCCTTTCTCAATTTGCGTAAGCCATTCAAGACAGAGCCATCGGCAAGCACAATCTCCAACCCCAACACGAGATCCCGCATCATTCCGTAGCGCAAAACAGCAACGCCACCCGCATTTGTGGAAATATTTCCTCCTATCTGGCATGAGCCTTCACTACCAAGGCTAAGGGGGAAAAGCCTTCCCGCCTCACTTGCAGCCTGCTGAGCCTCAATCAACGTGCATCCCGCTTCCAAGGTCATAGTCTGGCCCAACAGATCCAGCTCACGAATGGCATTCATCCGTGAAAAATTCAGTATGATCGAGCGACCAGAGCCAATCGCCAACGCCCCGCCGCTAAGCCCCGTATGCCCACCTTGCGGGACAATGGCAACTTCGCTCTGATGGCATAACCGAACTACCGCAGCCACCTCGGCAGTGGAAGCAGGAAAAACGACGGCAAGGACATTGGCGCTCCGGTTTCCCCACCAATCCATCAAGTAAGGGGCCTTTTCCCCCTCCTCGATCAGACAGTGTGAAGGATTAACCAAACCCTTTAACGCATTCAAAAAATGATTCATGACCCCTCAGTTAGATAGCAACCCACACTCAGACCGACACATGCAGCCCCCAGCGCCTAGCGCAAATACTCGCGGCCCAACATATTCATACTTGGGCAACCAACAAGCTGTAACGCAATATGCAATTCGTCCAAGAACAATTTCAATACATCCCGCGCCCCTTCCTTACCATTTGCTGCCAGCCCGTATAACGGCGCCCGACCAGTTAATACGGCACTGGCACCAAGAGCCCGTGCTTTTACAATGTCTTCCCCGCGCCTGACACCACCATCGACAAAGACTTTCATACTGTCTCCGATCTGTGCCGCAACCGCCTCCAGCCCATCAATCGGGGGTGACACTCCAGATAACTGCCTCCCGCCATGATTGGACAAGACAATTCCGTCAAAACCACACTGTTGAGCGCGACGTGCGTCGTCTTCCGACTGAATGCCTTTTAAAACAATAGGACCCGTCCACGCATCGCGCAGCCAATCCAGGCTATTCCAAGTAAGGCTTTTATCCATGGCTCTGCTAAGGACACCTGCATGGGCCAGAAGGTTAGGCTGTTGGCCGAGGCTACGTGCGATATTGACCAACTGTGGCGTGCCATGCGTCAACATTTGGATAGCCCAGCGGGGATGCCTCAATATGTCATCAAATAGACGCCAGCTTGGGCGAAGAGGGAGTCGAAACTCATTATGGATATCATGGTCACGCTTACCGTGAACTGGCACGTCCACCGTCAATACCAGTACTGAGTAACCAGCATTCTTTGCCCGAGCAATGAGGCTAAGCGTAAGCTCTCGGTTCTCGTGCACGTAAAGCTGGAACCAAAGCGGGTGATCCGACACTGATTTTCGAACATCCTCCAACAAATCAGTTGCAGCGGTAGATAATACGAAAGGCAACCCTTGCATTGCACACTCTTTCGCCAAAATACTATCCGCATCCGGCCAATAAAGCCCATTTAGCCCTGTAGGTCCAACGATCAGCGGTGCAGAATATCGATGGCCGAATAAGTCAATGTCGGTGACTACTTTTGTCACGTCCACCAAAACTCGGGGCCTTAGCTGCAATCGCCGAAACGCATGCACGTTGTTTTCTAGCGAATCGCCATCCCCCGCTCCTTTGTCCAAATAATCAAAAGCCAACTTTGGCAGGCGCCACCGCGCCCACTCTCGATAATCTGACACACTGGCACACTGCACTGCGAATACCTCATCTACACTCAGCAATCCATGGTTATTGCGCTATGCGCCAGACGATCACGCCGAAGCCGATACCGCCACCGACGGATATTGACTGCACAATTCACCATATATGGTTTTTACGAGCTCCGGGGTGGGACTTGCCCCATCGTCCAGCACCTGTTTACGCATCTCTGCAAACATCAAATGCTTCAGGAAAAACCGCCAATTAACAGGCACTGACGCCAGGCAATCCATCAACTTGGCGTAGCAAGGCTGCGTCCACACGCTTTCATGGCTTAGACGGTTCTTGCAATAGCCGTAGAAATTACGGTCCGAATGCGACGGGGTAAGCGATTTTCTTAAATTGGACGTTGCCGTATCATTCACGGCATTCGCTTCAATAACCACCCCATATGCAGTCCGCGCACACTCCAGTGAAACATAACCTTTCTGCACGTCATCCAACACGTCTGCTACAGGTCTCAACAACGGAGAACCGTATCCTCCTCCACCGTTACCCTCTAATCTGATAACGTCACCCGGCTCACAATTCACCAAGTCGGTATTTCCAAGATCCTCCATATTCGAAGAGCCTGGATTTCGAACGAAAGAAGAGGTACGTCCCGCTTCACCACCCTTAATGCCCCATGACCCAAAACGTGTCCGGTCTCGGTTCCGTGCCGTAACCAAGGTGCCAGGCGCAAACACCTGAAACTCCATCATCAACCCCAGGCCTCCGCGAAACTCGCCTGGCCCTCCGCTATCCGGCACCAAGTGGTATTCCGTAATCAGAATGGGTACCTCCGACTCATTGACCTCGACGGGCGTATTGCGCAAGAAGGCCAGGTTGGCACCCGATGCATCTGACCCATCACCGGAACTCGAGCCTCCGGCCCCACCTCCAACCGGCCCAATCGATGCCATAACCGGATGACCGAGTCGATCAGTTGTCTTGACATTCAGCAACGGTATGCTGGACGCCGGGCAAGCAGGCATTTTCTCTGGGATCGCCCGGCTGAAAGCACCAAAAACAGCGGCTTGTACAATCACACATGTAAGGCTCCTCATACCCACTGCGGCGGGTTGCACGGGATTAAGTACAGATCCCTCCGGCGCGATGCAAGAGGCAACACGCAGGGTGCCAGAATTGAGTAAAACGTTGCTGTCCAGGCAATAAAGAACATAACTCAGTCCAATGAGAAGCAACGCATGCCTCGGGTGACCGCCGGTAGGAACATTTAAGGATGAGGCAAGTTGCGGGTCACTTTCTGAGAAATCGAAGACCAAGCTATCGTTCCGCACCACCAACCGCAACGCAATGCGTAGTGGCTCACCATCGACAGAATCCTCGTCGGCATACTCAGAGAAGAAGTACTCACCATCCGGTATAGCCTGCACTACCGATCGCGCCTGTGATTCCGCGTAGTCCAGTAATTGTTGCATCCCCGTCGAAAACGCTTCACAACCGAACTTCTCGATAATTTCGAGGATGCGCTTTTCACCCGTACCCAAACTGGCAACTTGCGCCAACAGATCGCCACGATTTTGGTCGGGCGCACGCACGTTCAGCAACATCCAGGATAATAATTCTTGATTGACCTCTCCGGCCTTGACAATGCGGCTTGGAGGAAAGCGTATGCCTTCTTGGTGAATTTCAATAAGGCTGCGCGAAAGGGATGCAGGCACAGCCCCCCCCATGTCCGTATTATGAATATGTCCGGCTACAAAACAAACAATGCGGTTTTCGAAAAAAACAGGCTTCCACATCACCACATCAGGAGTGTGCGTTGCAACGTAACCACTATATGGGTCGTTAGACATGTAGATATCTCCCGGCTCATAGTTTTTAATACTTCGCACCAACGGCCCATAATCGAGCCCCGTATACCACGTTGCCCCCAAGGTCTTCGGTGACGCAAACGTTAGTCCATCCAAAGTCACCAGGGCACAAGAAAAGTCCTCGGTCTCCTTTATGAACGTAGAGTGAGCCGTACGAATAAGAGTGAAGGCCATGCTCTCCGCAATAGCGGTGCAGTAGTCCGCAAAAATCTGTAATTCCGCCTTGCTAAATTTCATTTAAATCACCTCTGATCCTGTCTCAACTCGATCACTTAGGAACATATTGCCAAGATTATCAATGTGGCAGGAAAGCTCCGGCAAGACCCATGTGGTGCAATCCTCTTGGAACACAATCGCCGGGCCGTCGAATCGCTGATCTGCCAACAGATCGCCACGCCGATAAACTGGAACGTCATGCCAGTCGCCATTAATCCACACACTTGTTTTTTTCAGCGGCTCAGGCGACCCCGTCCCCGCTGCCAGAGTCTTCAAGGTCGGCTTCGAAGTGGGGAGCCTTATGACCAGCCTAAGCGCAATCAATTGCACGGACGCCTGACGATCCTCATAGCCGTAGTGACGTAGATGTTCTGAATTGAAAGCCTCGCGAACGGAGGTGATATTCATGTCAACGATGTCTTGCTTGTTCAACGGCGTTTCAAGTTCAAACGACTGACCGCGATAACGCATGTCTGCCGACACCTCGATGGCCGACCCCTCAAGAGTGCCTGCTTGTTCCATCATCCACATACGAGCTTCGTTTTCGAGATCAGCAAGATCTTGGGTCAACAACTGGGCCACGTTGTCGCCGGAATCGAAATCGTAGTATGTGGTTTTGACGAAATCGTTTTTTGTGTCGGCAATAAGCCCACCCAATGCGCTCAACACTCCTGGGCTGAGCGGCACCATGATCTGGCCCATATTAAGAGCGCGCGCCAAATAGCAAGACAACATCGGGCCGGCACCGCCAAACGGCAGGAGTGTGAATGTGCGCGGATCGACACCAAACTTTGACATCAGTCGGCTGACTCCCGCGTACATCCCTGACACGGCAACGTTGACGATCATTTCAGACGTCGCCTCGGGCGACAGGTTTAACTTTTCACCAAGCTGTCCAATAACGTTACGAGCCCTCTGTGCATCGACCGTAATGGTGCTATACCCCAGTTCTGAATGCCCCAGTATTCCTAAAACCACAAATGCATCGGTAATGGTCGGGGCATTCCCGCCGCGTCCAAAACACGCCGGCCCCGGGGTTGACCCTGCGCTTTCCGGACCTACCTTAAGAACCCCATGATTATCTACCCACGCAACCGTGCCGCCTCCATCTCCAATAGATGTCACCGAAACAGAAGGTATATATATTTGATAGTCACCAATATATTCACCTGCCGCGTATTGCGCCTGGCCATCAATAATTAGCGCGGCGTCCGCCGTCGTTCCGCCTATATCGAGACTAATGCAGTTCCTGATGCCACACTGCTTTGCCGTGTAGGCTGCACCTATCACACCCGATGCGGTGCCGGACAATATCATTTGTATGCAGCTTTCCTTGCCCTTGGCGGCACTCATCACGCCACCATTCGATTTTGTCACTTTCAAGTTGGTCGATATACCCATATCGACCAAAGCAGCGTCCAGTCTCGTCAGATACGCTCCTACTTTGGGTTGCGCATAGGCGCCCACAGCCGCCGTTTGCGTACGCTCGTACTCCCTAATGATGGGCCAGGTATCAAATGAGCACGACACACCAAGATCGGGGGCAACAGCACTAATTATGTCCCTGATCTTGTGCTCATTAGTTGGGTTGCGATACGAATGCATCAGTGCAACTACTACACCGTCACAGTCAGCCTCTCTAATTGATTTGATAACGTCCAGGACGTCGCTTTTCTCAACGTCCAGAGTTACTTCACCGTTCGACGACGTGCGCTCTTTGATCCCAAATACATATTTCCTTGAAATCAAAGGCACAGGCCGCTTAGACAACAAATGGTACATGTTGGGGGTTTTAAGCCGTGCTATCTCCAACACATCCTCAAAGCCTTTTGTCGTGATTAGCGCGAGGCGAGCGCCGACGCGTTGCACCACAGTATTGACGCCAACAGTCGTCCCATGAGTAAGAAAACCGATCCGGCTCAAATCAATGGCGTATTGGCTTGATAGCTTACGTAATCCGTCGACAACTTCCTGCCCGGGGGCGTCTGGACGAGAGAACACCTTAAGGCTGGTGAGTTTGCCATCTCTCTCGTCCAAAACCGCAAAGTCAGTATAAGAACCACCGATGTCGACACCAACTCTAATACACATAGCTAATCCTTTCAGTTCGTTATCGACCAATCTGCTTATTCCACATCTCAACCCACTTTGGCGTTTCCTCCGCTATGACATCGAAGGGCAGCCAAAGCGATTCGTCATCTTTGGCCACTCTAGGTGCAACATCCTTATCGTATTTCACGTCTTTATTAGCTGCGGAATACAGCATCTTGTTGGCAAAGCATGTCTGTCCTGGTGTAGAGGCAATCTCGTTAATGAAATCAAAACCGAGAGGGGAACCGTTCTTGACCTTCTGAACCATTGTTGGAAATGCAACTGCGCCGGGAGCCGGATTCAAATAACCAATATCGGGGTTACTGGAATCATGTGCCGCATAGGCACGTCCATCAAAATACATCGCAATATCAATATTTCCGGACTTCATGGCAACGAGCGGTGCATTGGGTTCGTTATAAAACACAGCATTGCCGCTGTCACGCATGCGCTTTATTTGGTCGAGCCCTGGCTGGACATCAGTGAGTTTCCCGCCATATACCTTCGCAAACAGACCAATAAAGCCTTGAATCGTAGCTACGTAATTAATACCGGGAAGCGCGGCCTGCCAATCACCAGCGACAGTACGGTTTACGAAGTCTTTCCAGGTTTTTGGAGGATTTTTGACCCGACTTTTACTGTACATGATTCCAAAATCGCCATAAGCAATAGGGAACCCATAGCCTTTCCCATAAGCCACCATATAAGGTTTCAATTTGGCTATATTAGGAACGTTCTTCGCATTAATAGGTTCGACAAGGCCTCGTTTTTGTGCAATAAGCCCACTGTCTACCAAGCCAATCATCACATCGATTGGAGGATGTTTCGGGTCAGCCGCAATCTGATTGATCCACTGCATCGGGCTACCTAGAATGACGTCAACCGTTTTACCTGTTCGCTGTTCGAACGGTTTTACGAAGCACTCCTTGTAAGCGCGCTCCCAACTACCACCAAAAGCGGTAACGGTGAGATCGGCAGCTACAGCCGTAGCTGAACACCCAACACACATCGCCGACACTAAAATATATCTTGTTATGCTCATGTCTACTCCCTGTTTAGTAAATAAGTCAATGAAGCACCCCTTTTCATTAAGAGGAAATCAATGCCCTCAAGCCATACACCTTTTCCACCACAACCAGTAACACAATAGAGATTGCCATTTCCACAGTACATATTGCAGCAATCGCCGGATCGAACGAATATTGAAGATAAGACAGCATGACCACTGGTAACGTCGTAACGTTAGCCGTCCCAAAAAAATAAGATAGCGCCAAATTATCCAAAGATATGAGTATTGCAAAGAGGCACCCTGCAAATATTCCTGGTGCAATGAGTGGCAGCGTCACATAGCGAAATTTTTGCCAAGATGATGCGCCCAGCACAGATGCTGCCTCAGCAAATTGAGGCGAGAGATTCCGGTACACGGCCAACGTCGTACGCATTACATAGGGAATCGAGACCACTGTGTGCGCAATGAATAACGCAAGAAAGGAAACTCCAATGCCGATCTTCGCCAGGAAATACAACAATGCCAACCCAATAACCAATGCCGGTATCGCGATGGGAGACAGCAAAAAGGTTGCCAGCATCACAGACATGCGTGACGTGCCGCGCCCCAAAAACAATGCGGATGGGACGGCAACGAATGCGGCTGCCAGGCCCGAAACCAACGCCAGCTCCAAGCTGATTATCAGGGAGTCAACAAAGGGTTTATATTCCCAAGCCTGGTGGTACCAGCGAAGGGAAAACCCACTAAACGGAAATTCCATCCCATTATCCGGGGTAAAGGAAACCGCAACTACGATGACTATCGGCGCAAGCAAGTAGACAAAAAACAATGCAGTGAATACATACAGAGGTACCCACTTCGCCCTTTCAATCCATCTCCTGAATTTAGCTTCATTCATATCGATATCCCTTAGTGACATCGGTTAATCGAAGCTGAACGAATAGGCAACAAAGCACAATCACCAGCAAGACATTGCCCATTGCCGCGGCAAAGCTCATGTTCTGAGTTAAAGCAAACTGTTGGAATATAAGAAGAGGCAGAGTCACGACACTTCCGCCTCCTAGCAGCAGTTGAGTAATGAAGCTTCCACTTGTCAACATGAAAACCAGAACCGCACCCGTGACGATGCCATCTTTTGACAACGGCAACGTGACTTTAAGCAGGGTGGTCATCGCACCAGCACCCAAGACCCTGGCTGACTCTTCCAGGTGCAGATCAACGCTTCGAAGGACAGGTATGATCGACAAAACCATAAAAGGAACTAGCACATGAACCATTCCGATATACACAGCAAGAGGGCTGTTTAGTATATGTAGCGGCTTCTGTATTATTCCGAGACCCATTAGCGTATCGTTGAAGATGCCGTGTCGAGCAAATAATATTTGCCACCCGAAGGTTCGCATAATTATTGACGTAAGTAATGGAGCGACCAACAGGAACAGGAAGAAGATTGTCCATTGGCCTGCCTTTCTCACCATGAAGTAGGCAATTGGATAGCCTATGATTAGGCAGATTATGGTGGTAAAGAAACTAAGCCTAATGGTTTCTAATACAACATTTCTATAGTAAGTTTCAGTGAATAGCTTCGAATAATATTGGCTCCAACTCCCGGTAGAGGTCATCCCGGCCACAGAGATGCTGTCAAAGAAATTTTTTACCAATGGAGCTACAAAAAACAGCAGCAGATAGCCCACCGCAGGCACAATGAGAACCCATCGATAGTGGGTTGGTCGTCGTTGAAGCCTAGCTGAGCCATTGTTTCCTGCTGCGACACATGTGTCGACCAGGTTTGACGCAGTCTGACTACTCAGTGGCATGAGTGGACGTTTCATACTTAAGCCTCGTCGGGTTCCAACGCAACGAGATCACGCCCATCGAACGACAGCACGACACTTTCATGTAGTACAGGAGACGGAACATTGTGCACACCGCCGGGCTGGTGCGAAACGAGAATAGTTTGGTTAAGCTCCGGCACCAAGACCTCATACCATTGATGTGCGCCCCTGAATGTGTGGTTGCAGACAACGCCGTTGAAAGCGGCCTGCTTCTCGTGCAAACCGCTGTTTATGGCTATCTTCTCCGGGCGAACCGCGAGTTCTATATCTCCCGTTATAGATCTGTTATCTATTCTTGGAATGTCAAAATGACGGGGTTCAAGCGTCTTTAATGCCACCCCCCAACGATCAGCGTATATTCCTTCTACTCTCGCTGGAATAATGTTGGCGGTGCCTAAAAAATCGGCAACGAATCGGGTTCGAGGCCGCTCGTACACATCCCTGGCAATGCCCACCTGGAGAATAGCCCCTTGATTCATGACCGCTATCCGGTCACTCATGACTAAGGCCTCTTCCTGGTCATGAGTGACCATAACGCTGGTGATTCCGAGCTCCTTCTGTAATTTACGGATTTCGATTTGCATGCTTTCCCGTAAATTTTTGTCCAACGCTCCCAACGGCTCATCCAAGAGCAGCACCGACGGATTCGTTACAATCGCGCGAGCCAATGCAACGCGTTGCTGCTGGCCGCCAGAGAGTTGTGATGCCTTCTTTTGTGCATGCTCCGGCAATTTTATTAAATCCAGCATACGGGTAACCTCGGCCTGGATCCGAGGCTTTTTGACGCCTGCCATCGATAGGCCAAAGGCGATATTTTCACTGATAGTCATATGTGGAAAGAGACTATAGTTTTGAAATACCATGCCAAGGCCACGCTTATTCGGCGGCAGATAGGAAATTTCTTTACCATCGATCAAAATGTCACCCTGATCGGGGTACTCGAACCCGGCAATCATCCGCAGGGTCGTAGTTTTTCCACAACCAGATGGGCCAAGTAGCGACACCAACTCGCCTGGGAGAACATCCAGGCTCAAGGAGTGCACAGCGATCGCGTCTCCGTACGTTTTCGTCACGCCACGTAGAGAAAGACTCTTTGCTACCGAACCGGATACGGGAGAAGGAAAGTTTGGCATAGCTCTATCTTTGGTCGCGATTACGTAAATGGCAATGCATGAGATATTTAGACAGACAATTAATCAACGAAAATTCCTAATGCATTCTGTATGAATGAAATGTCACTTACGATATTCACGGTTAGTCAACTTTTGGGTGTCCGCTGCACTTCCCTGCAACCTTTCATTCAGCAGAGATGCCAAAGCAGATAACTGCTCAGACAAGTGCGTGCTATCCCTGTCCATATAGTAAGTATCGAGGAATATTCCGCGCATGCTGGACAAAATAAATGGCAATAGCTCAATCAACGTAACCCGGGTGGATTCGCTTATATGAGGGTTGGTAATGACCTCATTAAGCATTCTTTTATGGGTTGCAAGACGATGCTCTACCAGCGCCTTGTGTTTTTCAGGCTGCGAGCGAAAACCCATATTAATTTCCCAGACCGCCCAATATCGGTAACTACCATATAACGACCACAGCGTTCCGACCAATGCGTCTCCTACGGAGATCCCATCTTTCGTTCGATCATCCAGCTTCTGGAACATAGCCAAGGCGTCCTTGGTCAATTGGTCCAACACTGCCATAAGCAACCCGTCTTTATTGCCAAAGTGATAGTGCAGCGATCCGGTGGTCACACGAGCCCGACTCGCTATTGACGCCGTCGTCACTTTGGCATAGCCCCGCATGCTCAATTCTGCGATGGCCGCCTCAATAAGAATGGCCTGCGCCGCATTGGTGCGATCTGCCTGGGTGCGCCGCTTCTCTCTTGGTTCCATACATTTACGTCCGAGTGGTGCTGTAATCAATTTACATACTAACTAGTCAGTATGTTTATATTAGTCGCACAAAGCAATGATTACACCTAGCAATAACCCTAGATTCGTCCGGTCGACCTGATTATCGGTTTCACAGTAATGAAAACAATGAATAAAGTCTGTCGAATGGTCAGGAACTGATCCAAGCACGAGAAGTTCTTAACTTTGTAATTGCCTCGGTAAGTCGCCACGCAACGGCAGAAGGAACATGCTCAAGAGCATACGCGCCATGATTTAGGAAACTACGAGATGGCCTTGATACATAGTGGCTCCTTGCACACAGGCACAAAAACCCAAAATCTGCGCCCGCTCACAGCTCAAATCGAGACTAGGCCAAAGCACAGAATTCTACAAATAAATCATTAACCTATAAGTCACCGACGCTCAAACCTTGGGACATTTGAGGAGACCGGCGGCCTCAATCTGCTCAAGCTCCTTCCGAAGTGACGCGTAGAAGTCTGCAGTGGTGAGTATCGGTGGACCCTATAGCGATCTAAAAAAATAGAAGTAATCCACCTCAACTCAATGAAGCAACAACGGCCACCTCAACCAAGAGGCTTGCCGCTGCGAGTCGCGCCTCTATCGTTGTTCTCGCTGGCGCAGCGCCGGAGACAATCCGTGACTCCCACACCGCATTCATCGCGGCGAAGTCATCTATGTCCTTCAGATAAATGGTGGCTGAAAGGATCTGTTTTCGGTCACTGCCTGCCTCAGTTAACGGCGCGTTCGGAATTTTCGATGGTTGCCGTATCGGTCAGTGCCGCGATAGATGCCAAGGGCACCGGCTTTAGGGGTGACCGAATGTGATACGCACCGACCTCGCTTGGCGACTTTCCCAACTCCGTTGAAAGAATTTGGGCGACCGTCAGACCACACATACGACCTTGGCACGGCCCCATACCACAACGGCTGAAGAATTTGGTCTGATTTGGGCCAAGGCAGCCGAGGCGAGCCATCTCTCGAACGCGGGCGGCCGTAACTTCCTCACAGCGACAAACCACGGTCTCATCCGCAGGATTGGAAATCCACTCGGGTGGCCGATACAGTGCGTCCAGGAAAGGCCGGATTCGTAGCTGCTGCGCCACCACGCCGCGTAAGGAGGTGGCGCGGTGTTCACACTCCGTCGCGCTTAACCGACCCAAGGCCTGCCCGGCACCCAGAGCCGCGAGCGCGCCATTAGGTTCTGCTGCGAGCGCGCCGGCGATCGCCGCACCGTCACCAGCAATACGAAAACCCGCGAGCGAAGTTTCACCCCAAACGTCGACCCGTGGGCACCAGGCCAATTGAACAGAGTCCCAATAATGGTCAACCCTCAGAAGGCGGCTGAGTTGGGTGTTGGGCACCACCCCGTGATGCAGTAGCACGACATCGGCGTGCAAACGATGTTCAGTGCAATCGACCTTGAACGTCAGCGCTTGAACTCTCTCGCTGCCCTCGACGCGCAAGGACGTCGCCGCAGCGAACATCGGGACACTTGCTCGGCGAAGACGCGCCAACATGCGCAGACCTTTTACCAAGTAGGCATGTGCTCCCAGCGCAGCCGGCAGGTGTCGCAGCGCGCGCCAGCGATTGGTTGACGGCGAAGTTTCGACGATGCCAGCCAGCGAAACGCCCGCGTCCAGCAATTGGCAAGCGACAAGGAACAACAACGGTCCCGCCCCCGCGAGCACGACGCGGCCGGAAGGAACGGCGCTGGCGCTCTTCAACGCGATCTGAGCAGCTCCGGCGTTCAGTACACCGGGAAGCGTCCAGCCGGGGATCGGCGAGGCACGCTCCATAGCTCCGGTAGCGGCGATCAACTGGCGCGCACGGACCTGAAATGATTGGCCATTCTGCTGAGCGGTTACGGTGAGGTCTCGCGCAACGTCCCACACCATCGCACCAAAGCGCAGTTCAACACCCGAGCGGCCGAGCCGATCCGTTAGCTCCTCCCCGTGCCGGTAGTCGGGCCCGAGCAAGGCGGCTACTGATGGAGGTACTGCGGTGATGTTGCGATAGATCTGGCCGCCCGGACGCGACTGCTCGTCGAGCAACAGTGTCTTCATCCCGAGCGAAGCTGCCATTAGCGCGGCCGACATGCCAGCTGGGCCGGCGCCGATGATCACGAGGTCATGCGTCGATGCGTTCATTTACCATCTCCCACGTGGCGCGCTCCGGTGGGCAGACGTACCTGCATGCCGGCATTCACCCGGACCATGCACGATTGAACATTCTGCGCACCGTCGACTTCGACTAGACACTCGAAGCACACACCCATAAGGCACAGCGGCGCGCGCGGCTGACCTGAGATAGGTGTATGCCGGAACGGTACTACGCCAGCGCTAAGCAGTGCGGTGGCAATCGTCTCGCCCTCACGGGCCGATATACGTCGCCCTTCGACATATATGTCGACCATGGGCCGTAGCTCATTCGCGGGGAGCGGCATCGTCTTAAACATCGAAGCGCTCCGATTTGAATGTCTTGATGTCGGAAGGCTCAACGCCACTGCGCATCCAGTTCACGAGCGAACCCGCGTGCATAGACGCGAGTGTAATTCCACTGTGGCATGTGACGAGAAACGCCCCTGGGCAATCGCTGGATGCCTGGTAGATCGGGAACCCGTCCGGCGTCATGACACGCAGCGCGCCCCAGGCGCGGACCGCATTCACATTAGCCAGAATCGGAAAGTGACGGATCGCCTGACGCGCGATGTGCGCGACCTGCTTTACCGTCGTACCGTCGTTCAAACCCACGTCCTCGTGCGAGTCGCCGATTTGCACTACACCGTCGGCGGTCTGACGCACGATAAGCGACGGATGACGCAGGAACGATTGCACCCGCTCGGTAACCACGATCTGCCCTCGATTGGGCATGACCGGTGCCCGCAGGCCGACCATTGGCGCCAGGCCGCGATTGCCCAGGCCGGCGGCCAGCACCACACGGCCTGCGACATGCTCGGTGCCTCCAGCCCAAACGTGGAATGCACCGCGCCGGTGCTCGATGCGCTCACAGTGAACGCCGGCCGTCATTTCCCCGCCACGCAACTTGAAGCCTTGTACCAGAGAGAGCAAGAGTCGCAAAGGACTGACATGGCCGTCCAAAGGAGTAAAAATTGCGCCGATTACTTCGGATCCGACAAACGGCTCCATCTCGCGCAGCGTGCGGGAATCAAGTACTTCATACGGGTAGTGTCCGCCGATAGCGTCTCGTAGCAGCTCATGATCGGACACGCGACGGGCTAGATCTTGCTCATCCAGACACATCGTCAAACCGCCGATCTGCGAGAGTTGGAGGTCAATCCCGGTCAATGCCGCCAGCTCCTGCGCGAAGACAGGCCAACACTGCGCCGCGGCTCTGCTCCAGCGTGCATAGTCAATGTTGCCTAATCCCTTCCCTGACGCCCAGACAAGACCAAAATTGCCACGTGCGGCGCGAAATGCGTCATCGCCTTCATCTAGCAGGCGCACCCGTTCGCCGGATGTGACCAGGCCGTACGCGATAGCCATACCGACGACGCCGCCACCCACTACCAACGTATCGATGTCGCGAACTGTCTTCAATGTCATTTACGCCACCACTGCATGACAGGCCACGGTGTGTCTTTCGGCAACCCAGGTCATCTCTGGCGTCTCTGAGCACTGCGCCATGGCAAGATGGCAGCGCGGGGCAAAGCGGCACCCTGAGGGTGGATTGATCGGCTTGGCAAGTTCGCCCATGATCTCAACCGGCTGTCGCCTATAGGTAGGATCTGGCACCGGAACTGCCGCCACCAAAGCACGCGTATAAGGATGCCGTGGCGAATTGACGAGATCGTGCGCGCTGGCTACTTCCACGAGCTGTCCGAGATACATCACCATCACCCGGTCGCAAAGATGAGTGAGAATTGAAAGGTCATGTGACACGTAGAGGCACGAGAATTTGAGCCTGGCCGAGAGGTCGCGCAGCAGATCCATGACATCTGCGCGAATCGATACGTCCAGCATGGAAACCGGCTCATCGGCAATCACCAACCTCGGCTCCGGAATCAGCGCGGACGCAATGCCAACACGCTGGCGCTCTCCACCGCTCAACTGGTGAGGGTAGCGCTGCGCGTATCGCTCCGGGCGAAGCCCCACCAATGCCAGCATTTCAGGAACGCGACGCGCAATTTCGGCCTCGTCCCACAGCTTGAGTGCCCGCGGCGCCTCGGCCACGATATCGAAGACCTTGAGTCGCGGGTTGAGCGAGTCGAATGGATCCTGAAAGATCAACTGGACTTGCGCGCGATAACGTGCAAGCGCTGTCTTGCTCAAATGTGTGACGTTCTCACCGTCAAACACGATATTCCCACTCGTTGGATCGTCAAGTTTTGCGATCAGATTGCAAGCGGTGGACTTGCCACAGCCGGATTCGCCAACGATGCCAAGTATCTCGCCCTCGTCAATGGAAAAGCTCATGTCCTCGAGCGGCTTGATCCAGCTAGGCGGTTGCCGGCGCAGCACGGCGCCGAGACTGCGTCCGAGGCTGAAGTGCTTTGTTAGGTGCTCTACGCTCAGGATTGCCATGTCACCTTCTTCGCTGCGGCAGCGCGCATATACTCGATATCAGCAGTACGTATGCAGGCTGACATATGATCGGGTTCGACTTCGATGGTAGCTGGCCGCCGCGCGTGACAGGTCTCGATCGCGAACGGACACCGCTCGCCAAAGCCGCATCCTTTGGGAGGGTCCGACAAGTCTGGTGGCGACCCAGGTATGGAAATTAGTTCGCGCCCCAGTTCAAGAATGCTGGGAAACGCATTCTTGAGGCCAAGGGTGTATGGGTGCTGAGAAGCAGCGAACAGCGCCGTAGTCGGTGCACTTTCAACCATCCGCCCGGAATACATTACACCAACCCGATCTGTCGTCTCAGCAATCACTCCGATGTCGTGCGTGATGAGCAGAATCGACGACTTAATCCGTTGGCGGATTTCCCGGATACGGCCCAGAAGCCTTTCCTGCACCAGCACATCCAAACCAGTGGTTGGCTCGTCCATCACCAGCAGCGCGGGCTCGAAGGCTAAAGCCATGGCGATCATCGCGCGTTGGCGCATGCCACCCGAAAACTGATGTGGAAACCGGTTCATCAGCTCCGACTGCAAGCCGACGATATCGAAGAGTTCGGCTACGCGTCCGCGGGCCTTGGCCGTGGAAACTTTCGAGTGGGCGCGGATTGCCTCAACAATCTGAGCCCCCACGCGCTGCGCCGGGTTGAGCGAATTCTGGGCACTCTGTGGCACCAACGCGATCTCGCGCATCAGGATCTCGCGCCGAAAGCGCGCCGGCACCATGGTGAGTAAGTCGTGTTCCCGGAAACGCAGCACATCCGCATCGATCCGGGCGGTTGGCGGCAGCAGCCGCAGCAAAGCTTTGACGACCGTCGATTTGCCACAACCGGACTCACCGACCAGGCCAAAGACTTCAGATTCGCTGATTGCCAGATCGAGTCCGTCGACGGCGCGCACATCCCCGTGGACGCTCCGATAAGTCACCCGCAGATTGCGAGCCTCGAGTAACATGCTAGCGGTCCCCCAATCGCGGGTTGGCGACAACTTCGTAAGCGCGGCTAACGAACACGAAGGCGCTGACGAGCAAAACGATCGCCGCCGATGGCGCGATGAACCACCACCAGGCGCTGCGTGTGTAGCCCGATGCCCATAAATCTTGCAGGATGCTGCCCCACGTAATCGCGTTGGGGTCACCGAAACCCAGGAAGCTGGCAGAGGCTTCGGTCACGATTGCCCAGGCGATGTTGAACGAGGTGTAAAGCAGCAGCAGCGGCAGGATGTTAGGGACAATGTGCCGGTAGATGATGCGCATATCACTCGCGCCTCGCGCCTTTGCGAAGGCTACATATTGGCGCTGTTTGATCGCCATCGTCTGGGCGCGCACTACGCGGGCGGATGTGCGCCAAACAATTACTACGATCGCCAACATCACGAAGCCGATGGAGCGCCCGAACAGAGAGATCAGTACGATGATGAAAGGAAGGAACGGCATGCCGTAAACGATGTCTGTTAGGCGCATCAGGACGTTGTCGACACGGCCGCCGTAGTAGCCGGCAAACAATCCGATATTGGCGCCGATGACAATAGAAATCAGCCCGCTGAAGAGGCCGATGATCATTGTCGTGCGTGTGGCCACGATCATCTGCGAGAGCAGGTCACGTGCCAGATTGGTCGTGCCAAGCGGAAACTCAAAACTGGGAGGATGTAGCACCGCCATGCGTCCGTCCACCATCCGTAGCGACTCGTAGGGGTCGTGCGGCATCAGCCACGGGCCGAACACTGCCACGAGCGCTGCGACAACGATCACCACAGCGCCGAAACTACCCAGTCGGTCGGCTCGAATAATCCGCAAGTTGTTGGCCAACTCGCGGCGCAGCACGGCAACCCAGCGCAGCGCCCGGCCTCCTGCAGGAGGCACAGCAGGGGTTTCGAGGGGTTTGAGGATCACCGTTGTGCCCCAAGAATGAAGCTGTCCACTGCTAGGCGACGAACGTGGGACTCGTCGACCTGGATACCCAGGCCAGCAGTGCTGGGCAGGTGCACCACCCCATCGCGCACGAACGAAGAGAAATCGGTGGGATCCTCTGCAAGGCGCAAGGTCGACATATAGGCGTGCCCAAAGTCGACAAGGTTTCTAATAGTCACGGCGTGCTGCAACGAAGCTGCCTGCGTAATACCGAACTCCAGCATCGAATTCATATAGCAACGAATCCCGAAGGCCTCTGCCACTGCGGCGATGCGTTGGGCACGCAAGGGTCCGCCATTTTTGCTGCTCTTGATACTGAAAACACTAGCAGCCCTGTGAGCAGCGATCTGAGCGGCGTGCGCGAGTCCGACCACCGACTCATCCGCCGATATCGGCAACGTTCTGCCGCTAGCCAGCAGCGCCATGCCCTCGAGGTCGTCCTTTACTACGGGCTGTTCGACGAACGCAAGTTGAGAGCCACTAACCCCGTCCAGGAACTCCCGCGCTTCGTCGCGGCTCCAGCCCTGGTTGGCGTCGGCGATCAGCGCGACACGCTTCCCATAGCGTGCCTCAAGCGTAGCCACCCGCCGCACCTCATCACGCACCGGTGATGCGCCCATCTTTAGCATGAAGCTCGAGAAGCCCTGAGCAGCCCGCTCGTCGATCACGCGAATATCATCCTCGGCGGTACCATTGTTGAGCGGCCACAGCACTGGAAGCGAATTGCGGAGCGTTCCACCCAGCAGCGTTGCAACCGGAACACGCAGCCGCTTGCCGAGAAGATCGAGCAGCGCCATGCTCACCGCACCTTTGGCACAAAGGTGCTTGGGCAGCAGTGCGTCCAGCACTGCATCAATGCGCCCCGGCTCGGGAGAAGCAGAAGCAAGCACCGCCGGCAATAGCGCTTCCTTAAGGGCCCTCGCGGCGTCGCCGGACGATTCTCCGGTAAAGGCCTCATTGGGATTGGCCTCTCCCCAAGCCTCAACGCCATCGGCGTCAGTCAGTTTGAGCAACACCGCGCGTGTTGCAGTCAACGTGCCGGTGGACAGCTTGTACGGCGTGACGAACGCAACTTCAATTTCGAACACCTCTGCCGCGATCACCGGTGCCATCGTCATAGTACTGATATTTTCTGCCATTCTGGTTCTTTCGGTAGTCATGTAGTTCCAATCCGGATGCGTGGGTCAAGAAGACTGTAGGAGAGATCGGTGATGAAGTTCAACCCGATCACGACTGCTGCCATCACGAAGAAGGCCGCCTGCGCGACAGGGTAATCATGCTGCAAGGCAGCGTCGACCATGGCCTTGCCTAATCCCGGCCACGAAAATACGGTCTCGATCACGATCTGTCCGCCGATCGCAAAGCCCAAGATCAGCGAAGAAACCGTAACTACCGCCAGCAGTGCGTTGCGCGCCGCATGCCGGAACAGCACACGGTTCGGACTCAGTCCCTTTGCACGGGCGAATTCGACGAAATCCGAGCCCAGCACCTCGAGCATCGAATCGCGCATCACCAGCATCGGCGTGGTCATATAAAGTGCGGTGATCGTGAGCGTCGGCAAGAACAGGTGTTCTAGGAAATCCGCTGAGGTAACGAGCGCCCAGGTGCTGCCGCCGGGATCCGTGCCGGGCGTAAACATACCGCCCGTCGGAAACATATCCAACTGATAACTCAGCCCCATGAGCAGCAGGATTCCGATCACAAACGGTGGTGCAGCCTGGCACACGAGCCCCACGACAGTCGCGCCGTTATCCAGTATGCCGCCGCGGCGTGCCGCCATCAGAACGCCGAGCACAACGCCAAACGCAATCGCCAGGATAAGTCCGGTGCTCATCAGCAGCAAAGTGTTGAATAGCCAGTGGCCCAGCAGATTCGCGACCGGCTGGCCGCTCGTGAAAGACCGCCCCCACTCGAAAGTAACCAAGTTCTTCAGGTAGATGATGAACTGCTGCCACATTGGAAGATCCAGTCCAAAGGCATGCTTTAGCCGGATCTGTGCAGCCTCGTCGAGGGCGGGGCTGATGACCTGCGCAGTCGGGTCACCCGGCATCATCCGGAACAGGATGAAGAGAATCACTGCCACGCCCAACAGCGTAAGCATTGCCGATAAGAAACGGCGCGTCACGTACGCTGTCATTGGGTGATCCCGTGAAGGAGCAGGTTTCTAATGCGGGCGTTAGCAGCTCGCAATGCGCCGTGTTTCACTGACCCTCCCCGCGCCGGTGTAGCAGTCGACCCTGCGGGCTCCATCCATAGCCGGCCTTCGCAAGAATATCGCGCGCCGTCTTCACGTCCTCGGCTGGAACGGTGACGGCAGGGTTGTGCCAAAATTCATTAACGGGCGAGATAATTGATGCGCCGGGGTCGGCATAGCCAAGCAGGACCAGCTCCGAAATCATCTTGCGCGGCATCACATGATTGAGCGCCTGACGGAAGGCTGGATCGTCGAAAGGCTTGATCTTGTTGTTGTACGAAAGGTGATAGAGACCGTGGCTGCGATACCCCTTTGCAACCACGTTCTTTACGGCCTTCAAGCGATCGACAAGGGCTGGCGACAGGATATAGCGCGTGCGGTCGCATTCACCCCTCTCGATGGCGGCGGCCAGCGCGTCTTGGCTGCCGTAAACGATGCGAATCATGCCAGCGCACTTGGGCGGGTTAAAGTGCTCGCGGAACGCGCTGAACTTAATTTCCGAGCCGCGACGCCAGTAGTCAACCTTGAAAGGTCCGCTGCCGACCGGCTTATCGTTGGGTAACTTAAGCGGGTCATCAACGTTCGCGTTTTCCGGGATGCCTTCCCATATGTGTTTCGGGATGATAGACATCGCCGCCAGCACATTGGAGACGAACGGCGCCGATGGATCCTCGAGCCGAATGCGCACTGTATTAGCGCTAGGCAATTCCACCGCGACGACGTTGTTGAGCGCAGTCAGGAAAAACGGTGCCTTCCACTTTTTATAATATTTAAAGCTGAACTGGACATCCTCGACCGTGACCGGCTTGCCGTCATGCCAGCGCATGTCCGAGCGAATCGTCAGGTCGATCGTCTTGTCATCGATCATCTTCATGCCAGTGGCCGCCCAAGGTACGGGTTTGCCGCCCGGCCCGATGCGAAAGAGCCGGTCATAGATGATGGCGAGTTCCGCGAATTCAGTCGAATCAACAACGGCGAGTGGGTTCAGGTGTTTCACGTCTGTGCTCGCGCCGGTGCGAGAAAGCCCGTCACCTACCGCTTCCATGTTAACGTCAGACCAAAAGCCACCGATACCTTCGCCGATCTGCGGAACCAGGCCTTTGAGTTTGTCCGAACGGTAAGCCATCGTGATCTGCGGATAGACCAGCACGGTGCCTGGTTGGTCTTTGAAGATGATCTCTTGCGCTTCGAACACCAGTTTCTTGCGATCCTCGATGTTCATCGTGTGGCTCTGGGCGATCGCTAGCGTATCCAAGCGGCCGTTCTTGTAGCCCATCCAGTTGAAGCCGCCGGGCTTGTACTCCCCGGAGTAGTGAACGCCGCGAATAAAGAAGTCGGGATCGATGCGGATCGACGTGCCTGTGAGATTGACCAGGAACATCTCGAAGTCATGCTCCATGATGACTTTTTGGATGCCTTGGTTGTAATCGATTGGATTGGCCTCAACTTCCCACCCGATAGACTTGCAGGACTGTGCCACAAGTCGCGCAATTTCTGGACGGGCTGGGTCGAACTGCGCGGTACAGGTCAAAATAGAACGCTTCGCCACTGGCGCTCCGATTTGTCGCGCATGCCCGATGCCACTAACGGCGGTTGCGGCAAGAGCTGCTGCGCTTTTTACGAATTCACGACGATCCATGCCCGCTCCTTCAGTTAGTCAGGCCCAAGCCCGATATGCGACAAGTCTACGGTTGAGGGTGTGACATGTCTACGCCGCAAGACGCAACGTTATCAATCCATAACTGTGAGTTATAGTCGACTCAAAGCCCTAACACTTGAAAAGGCAAAACTATGAAATTCCGACTCATTGAGGTCTTCAAGGCAATGATGGAATGCGGGACAGTTACAGCAGCCGCTCACTCGCTCAAGATATCTCAGCCGGCAATGACAAAGCAACTCACCCAGTTGCAAAATGAGCTCAACTTAGTGCTATTCGAACAGCGCGGTGGGCGCCTGGTGCCGACATCAGAAGCGCAAGCCCTTATTGGTTCGATAGACCGAGCGTGGCGTGGCGTCATCGAGTTGAAAGAAGCTGCCAGAGACGTGCGTGACATGCGACGCGGCCGGCTCACAGTAGTCGCTTCCCCGAGCTTCGCCCAGACGCTGATGGCCGACTTTGTCGCTCAATTCACTCGTGAATCGAGCAAGATCACAATCGCGTTGCACGCGCAAACATCTCCTCGGGTGATTGACTGGACAGCGGACGGCCAGGCAGATATCGGAATATCAATGATCCTCGCGCCCCGTCCCGGCGTTCACGTGGAGGCGCTGGGAAGCCTCGTTGGAGTTTGCGCGCTGCCAATTGGCCACGCGCTCGCTGCAAATAAGGTCATACGCGCGGAGGATCTCCACGGTCAGCCATTCATCTCATTAGCCGAGATTGATGGTGCGCGCTCCCGGGTGGAAGCTGTATTCGATAGGCAAGCGATAGACCGCGACATCTCTTTGACAACGCCGCAATCCGCAGTGGCGTTAGCGCTTGTCGCACGGGGCGCCGGCGTGGCGATCATTGACGAGGCCGCAGCGACGATGGCTGACCTGACTCGGGTGGCCATCCGCCCGTTCTTGCCTACGGTGAGCTTTGAAGTCTACATGTACCATCCCGCGAATAAGGTACCTTCACAGTTGAATGAGCGGTTTGTGCGACAGTTTCGGACGTGGTTTAAAGGCTATCGTGCGACCGCGAGAGACACTGTCACCCCATTGCTGTCGCAAATATCCGCCTCCCATACGGACTCCCCACGCAAACGAAGAAAATGAGTCGAGTGGGATGCCGCGGATCGGAGCCAACGTTCAACAGACTTGAGCAACACATAGATTGTTCATCGTGCTAACATTTCGTTAGCTAAATATTCACAAGCTAAACAATGAGCAATTCGGCGCTGCACATGCAGAAGATGGAGGCCAGTCTGGATCTCGTCGCACGCAGTGTGGCGGGTTTCCCGCTGCAAGACGCGACGCTGGCCGGTTGGCTGAATTTGGCCGCGAAGGGGTTGACCAATTTGTCGGATGCGGCGCTAAGTCCGTACGACATGCACCAGAGCGACTTTCGCGCGCTGATGTATTTATTTGGCAATACGGATAACCCCGTTTTCCCGGATGAGTTATCCGCTTATCTTGCGCAAACTCCGGCCAACGTCACCCGTATTACGGACTTACTCGTCAAGCGCGGACTGGTGGCGCGTGCCAACTGCGCCGAGGATCGGCGTCGGGTCGAATTGAGAATCACACAGGCCGGCCTCCAGTTCGTCCTCGAGCTTTTGCCCAGGTTTTTTCCGCCATTGCGCGCGGCGTTTTCCTGCTTCAGCGCGGCCGACAAGTGTGAGTTGCAGCGTCTGTTGCGCCTACTTGTCAAGTCGATGGATACCGTGGTCGATTCCTAACTCATGAAAAATTTTATTCTGCGTACCGCCCCCTGGTGCCTGGCACTGCTGTTGACAGCCTGCGGCGAAAGCAAGGATCCGGCGCCGACGCCACCGCCTCCGCTGGTTGGAGTGGTGACCACGCACGTGGAGAACGTGCCTCTCGTCAAGAATTTGGTGGGTCGTCTGTCCGCATTCCGTAGTGCCGACGTGAATGCCCGAGTCGCAGGCGTGCTGCTCAAGCGTGCTTACGTCGAAGGCAGCGAAGTGAAGAAAGGACAGTTGCTGTTCGAGATTGATCCGGCACCCCTGAAAGCGGCGCTGGCCAGTGCCACGGCGCAACTCGCAAAAGACCAGGCGAACCTCGGCCAGGCGCGGGTGAACCTCGCGCGTTACCAACGGCTGAACCAACAAAAAGCGATTGCCGAACAAATTTACTCCGACCAGAAGTTCCTGGTGCGGCAGGAGGCAGCGACGGTTGAGGTCGATCAGGCCGGTGTGCAAACAGCACGCATCAATCTGGGTTACGCCCATGTCACCTCGCCCATAGCCGGCCGTGCCGGCCAACAGCAGGTCACCGAGGGTGCGCTCGTGGGCCAGGGCTCTGCGACCTTGCTCACGACGGTGAGCCAACTGGACCCGCTGTACGTCAACTTCGCTATCGGCGTAAACGATCTCAACGAGTTGCAGAGGGCCGCAGAACGTGGCGACATCCAGCTCACTGCGCCCAACAAGACCACGGTCAAGGTCACGCTGCCCGACGGCACGCCCTACGCCGTGCCCGGCACGGTGGATTTTTCTGCACCCACGGTCGATCCCTCCACCGGATCGGTCACTTTGCGCGCGCTGTTGCCGAACCCGAAGTTCAGGCTGCTTCCGGGAACTTACGTCACCCTGCAATTGGCGCTGGGTGAGCGCCACAACGCGTTCCTGATTCCGCAACCCGCAGTGCAGCGCGACATCACGGGCACCTATGTGCTGGTGGTCGGCAAGGACAGCAAGGTTACGCACCGCAACGTGACGACGAATGGCACGCAGGGGGTTGACTGGGTCGTCACGTCCGGCCTCAGCGCGGGCGACCAGGTGATCGTTTCGGGGTTGCAGATGGTACAGCTTGGTGCACAAGCCAAGACAGAGCCTTGGCAGCCGCCCGCATCGACTGCAAAAACAACGGGCGCTGCTGTCGCATCCGCCAAAGCCACCGACGGCGAGTAACGGAATTTCCACATGTCGAATTTCTTTATCGACCGGCCCATTTTTGCCTGGGTAATCGCGATCCTGATTACGCTTGGCGGCGTGCTCGCGATCGACGACCTCGGCGTGCAGTCGTATCCGAATATCGCACCGCCGCAGGTTTCGATTGTCGCCCACTATCCCGGCGCCAGTTCCAGCACCGCCGAAGGCTCGGTGACCGAAGTGATCGAGCAGCAGCTCACCGGCATCGACAACCTGCTGTACTTCAATTCGTCCACGAGCTCCAGCGGCCGCGTGGCCATTACCCTGACCTTCAAGCCCGGCACCAACCCCGATATCGCTGCGGTACAAACGCAGAACCAGGTGTCGCGGGCCGAGCCGCTGTTGCCACCAGAAGTGCTTGCACAAGGCATCGTTGTCGCCAAGGCCAACCCCGACACGTTGATGGCCGTTGCATTGAGCTCGGACAACCCCGCCATCGGCCGGGACCGCCTGAACGACATCGTCGCTTCGCAAGTGCTCAACCCCATCTCACGCATACCCGGCGTCGGGGCCACAAATCAGTTCGGTGCCGAATATGCAATGCGGATCTGGTTGAATCCGGAGAAGATGCATGGCTACGGCCTGTCGGCGACCGACGTAATCAACGCGTTGAAAGAGCAGAACATTCAAGTGGCGGCCGGCACGCTGGGCGCGGACCCGGCAGTCAAGGGCTGGGGCTTCACCGCCAACGTGACCGGAGAGAACCTGTTTTCGACGCCCGGGCAATTCCTCAACATTATCCTGCGTGCCAATCCCGATGGCACCGTGGTGAAACTCGGGGATATCGCGACTGCGGACTTTGGGCCGAGAAACTACGGCTTCGACACCATCTACGACGGCAAGCCGATCGGTGCATTCGCTATCCAGACTTTGCCCGGCGCCAACGGCCTCACCGTCGCGAAGGCGGTACGCGCCGAGATGGCGAAGCTGCAGGTGGGCTTTCCGGAAGGGGTGAGCTGGTTCGTTCCCTACGACACCACAACCTTCATCACGATTTCGATCCAGGACGTGCTGACGACACTGGTCGAGGCCTTAGTGCTGGTGTTTCTGGTGATGCTGATCTTCCTCCAGAACTTCCGCGCCACCCTCATTCCTGCCATCGTGATCCCGGTGGCACTGCTCGGGGCGTTCATCGGCATGGATGCGCTCGGGTTCACCATTAACCAGCTCAGTCTGTTCGGCATGGTGATGGCCATCGGTATCGTTGTGGACGACGCGATCGTAGTGATCGAGAACATCGAGCGCATCATGACCGAGCAGGGGTTGTCGCCCAAGGAGGCCGCGCGCAAGGGCATGAAGGAAATCTCGGGCGCCGTGGTTGCCATCACGGCGGTGCTGCTGGCAGTATTCGTGCCTTCGGCGCTGCAGTCGGGCTCGACCGGCATCATCTACCGCCAATTCGCCCTGACGATCGCGGTGTCAATGTTCTTCTCGGCGTTCCTCGCACTGACTTTCACGCCGGCACTGTGCGCGAAATACCTGAAGCCGGAACACGAGCGCAAAAAGAATGTTTTGTTTCGCAAGTTCAACGACATGCTTGGCTGGACACATCACACCTACGTCGGCCACGTGGCACACGCCGTGCGCCATGCTCCGCGCTGGATGGTGGTGTTCCTCGTGGTGGCGGTGATGGCCGGATTCCTCTACGCCAGGCTGCCGGGCAGTTTTGTGCCGCAGGAGGATCAGGGCTACTTGCTGGCCATGGTGCAATTGCCACCGGGAGCGACCAAGCAACGCAGCGAAGCGGTGATGAGTCAGGTATGGGGCGTGCTCCAGAAGGATCCCGAGATCGAGCACATGATGCAGATCGTCGGCTTCAGCCCGGTCGGCTCGGGTGAAAACAATGGCATGGCGTTCATTCAGTTGACGGACTGGAGCAAGCGCAAGCTCACTGCGGAGCAGTTGATTCCACGGTTGAACAAGCAACTGCACAAAGACATCCGCGATGCGTCCATCGTCGTCGTCAACCTGCCCACGGTGCACGGCCTCGGCCAGTTTGGGGGTTTCGACATGTACCTGGAAGACACCGGCGGCCTTGGGCGCACCGCGCTCAACCAGGCGCTCGAGACGGCGCTGGCCAAAGCCAAGGGTGACAAGGTCCTGGTCAACGTGCGGCCCAACCAGTTGCCACCGGCGCCGCAGCTCGATTTCAATATCGATCGCGTGCAGGCGGCCTCGATGGGGCTCTCGGCTACCGACGTGGCCAATGCGGCCAGTTTGATGCTCGCGCCCACCCAGGTCGGCCAGATGTTTGCCGAAGGGCGTGTCAAGTTCGTGATGCTGCAGGCGGCTGCGCCCTACCGCATGAGCCGCTCGGCGTTCAACGATTTCTACACGCCGAGCAGCACGCGGAAGAATCCCGACGGCACGCCGGCGATGATTCCGATTTCCAGCGTGATCAAAAGCCACTGGGACCTCGTTTCACCATCGCTCGCACGTTTCAACGGAAATCCGGCGATTGAGGTCGTGGGTGACGCCGCCGCCGGCTTTGCATCGGGCCAGGCGATGGATGCGATGCAGAACATCGTGGCGCACGACCTGCCGCATGGCTTTGGCTTTGACTGGGCCGGCGAGTCGTTCCAGGAAGCTGCGTCGAGCAGCGGTGCCCCCATGCTGATGGCTTTGTCCATCCTGGTGGTGTTTCTGGCGCTCGCAGCCCTGTATGAAAGTTGGTCGGTTCCGGTCTCAGTGCTGCTGATCGTGCCGCTTACGCTGCTTGGCACGGTGCTATTCACGATGGGACGCGGCCTTTCCAACGACGTATTCTTCAAGATCGGCCTGGTGACCGTGATCGGCCTGGCTGCGAAGAACGCCATCCTGATCATCGAGTACGCGGTTGCGGCGCAGGGGGAAGGGAAGACCTTGCGCGAAGCGATCCTGACTGCGGCGCGGTTGCGCTTCCGCCCTATTCTGATGACCTCGTTCGCGTTCATTCTTGGTGTGTTTCCGCTCTTTATTTCCACAGGAGCCGGTGCCAACGCGCGCCATGCCATTGGCACCGGCGTGATAGGTGGCATGCTGTTCGCCACGATTTTCGGACTGCTCCTGATTCCGGTGTTTTACGTGGTCGTGCGCCGGATCGCCGGCGACAAGCTTGATGAAGTGAGAGTAGCGGAACGAACTAGCCGGGCACGCGGTGATCTCATCTAGCTATTGGCCCACCAAAGACGAATGGCGCTTCGACGGTCCGCAAGGTCATGTCAGCGTAAAAACCAATCCATGCATGCACACCAACAGCGGCGACACTTGCCGTGCGAGCCGCGCCCGAAGAGCTTGATCTTCTCGCTGTACGTGAAAACCGGGCAGGGTCAGACCTCAAGAGGCAGCCAGAGGCCACGCTTGTAGCGCTGCAGCTCTTTTCCCTCGTAACGCCACAACAACATCCAGCCGTTATCGCACAATTGGCCCAGCACAGCGTTACGCGCCATGACGCTTTCGATCGAGGCCGCAGGCGCATCGATCACAACTGTCAAGCGAACGGGCTGGTGATACCAGCCATCGCCGTTGTGCAAGGACTGCTTGGGCAGGCCGATGCGAAGGTCACCGCCATTGCCTTCAAATACCCCGACATGGCCATCCACGACGTTGTGCAGCACCTTGTTGCCTGAACCATAGTGCAACGGATCGCAGGTCGAAGCGTGGTACTGCCAGGACAGCCAGTGAGTGACCAGCATCGGTCCCATCATCAGCTTCTCGAGCACGCTGCCGTCCGCATCGAAACGAGCGTCGTAGTCGTGAAGGTAGGCGCGATTAAGCACTCTGCCACGACTGCGGTCACGCGGACCGATGATGAACGCGGCGTTGCGGGTGAGCCCCCACTCCGGCCGGGTCTGTGAACCGTCATTGGCTCTGCGCCGGAAAGATTTCAGCAACGCGTCGGGTGCAAGGTTCGCGTCCATCCACAGTGCCGGCGCACGCTCACGACGAATACGATCGCCCGCCTGCGCAAAGACCTGTTCCATCTTCTTCCAACGGACCTGCGCTGTCGGCGGCAGGAGATCAAGGTCGAAGCCAGTCACTTCGTCGGTGGTCGTGTTGTGCAATGCCCCAATAAAGAAGGTATCAGGTGGAACGTTGAGCCCGCGCTGGTGCAAACCTTCACGCACCCGCGGATCGTTCAGTAAGTGTGCCAGCGCACGTGCATTGGCTTCTCCAGGCCGGCCGTAGCAGGCCCCGCAGTCGAGGGTCGATGCATGCGCGTTGTTGGTGCTTTGCCCAGTGTGGCCACACAATATGACCAGTGGTGCCAGGCGGCCATCGAGCCCCATAGTGTGCAAGACGCCTGCGGCCAGCTCCACCTGCTTTTCGACGTCGAGCTCCGTAATCATCGGCCGGCACTGTTCCTGAATGGCAACAGGCAAGCCAATGTGATCCACACTGACACGCGGCGTCACCGGTGGCCTGATCCAACGCACAATCTTGCCGAGATAGCCAACGCCAAACGCTTCGACAAAGGAAAAGGTCGCATTCGGCCAGCGCACGGCGCCCAGCCACTGGTCAAGCCGCGCCAGCCGCTTCCAGCGTGCCGACCGGACCCGCACCGATCTCGCACCATCGGTGGTGGCGCGCCCCGATGCCGTCACGACATCCTGCACCGCGATACTCGGATAGGCTATCCCAGGCAACTGCGGCCGGTGAATGTCGGTACCCAGCGGATTGTAATGAATAGGGATACCGAAGAAGCCCGCGAACGCACGCGTCTGGACACCGCACCATACGGCTTCCAGCGAACGCCGCATGAGCTCGCTGCGCGTATCAATGCAAAAAACGGCCTGAACCTCTGGCGCCTGCGTTGCATCTGACGGCACCGGTGTGCGCAGCGTGCGTGCGAACCCGCGCTGGAAGCTCGTTTCGAGGGCCTGTTGCCATAGTTCGTCCACCACCAGCGCCGAATCCGCTTCTGCGACACGCCGGTCGAAATCCCGCCAGTTTGCGCCAAGCGCAACAATCGCGTCACGCCGCGCAGCAGACGGCACGGAGCAGGCAAGCAACGCCTCCCACGCGATCCGACAAGCAAGCAGCTCGCACAGGCGCGGATCATTCTGCCCGGCGGGTATCTTCTGCCAGCCAATGTATGCGCACCACGAGGCCCAGCCATTGATCGACAACAGCAACGCCTTGAAGTAGTCCTCCCAAACCGGCTCCTCCAGCGAAAGCTCGGTCAGCGCCCAACGCATCGCCTCCTCTGCCCGCAACGGCAGTTTACGCAACTGTTTCATAAACCCGGGCAGGCCCAGCCTTGAGCTCAGGCCATGGTCGCCGATCATGCTCTCGCGCCAGAAACCGTACAGGCTGGGACTGCCCGAAGCGCGCCAGTCTGCCTGATGGCGGTCGAAGTAGGTCGCACAGGTCTGGCTCATCTGGAACACGAGGGCTGCCCGCCACGGCCAGCGTTTGTTCTTCTGCACCGCGTCGTCGAGCAGATCCACCAACAACGGCTCGCGGCGTACACGGGGCGCGCTCGCCAGCTCGGCAACCCAGTGCTCGGCCGTCATCGCACAGGCTTCATGTGCGGTGTGGATTTTCAGCGCGGCATCCAGATCCGCGCGCGTAATGCGGCCTGCATCCCACTCCTGCCTGATGTAATCTCGCGCAGGAAACACGCGAAAGTCGCCAAGTACCGCCAGACGCGCCGCCACGCGGCGGATCGGCATGCCAATGCGCCGCCAGTGTGGGTTGACCGCCACGGCCTGATCCAGCGGCCAGGCAGGCATGATGCTGGAACACGCGCGCGCTGCGACACTTTGCAGGGTCTCATCGTCAGGGCCAGCGGTCGTCGCGGCCGATTCATTCACAGAGGTTGTAGCAGGCATGACCGAACTCATGATTCGGACCGCCCCCAGGCAGATTCGCGGAGGCTCCAGGGAGCCAGCTTGACTTCGCGGCCGGCTCCGGCCCAACGGGCAGGCCACAGCCTCAACACCCAGTGGGTGTAGCCTTCATCCATATAAAAGCCAGCGTACACCCAGCGGCGCACGGTAACGACCGATTGCGGCCAGAGCTGGAACACCGTCATCCCAAGGTACATCGCGCCCATTCCGATCAAGGCGACGACGCCGGCGGCGGTCAGCGGATCATTACCTGCACCAATCGGCGCACGCTCCATGATGCCGGCGGCGAGCGTCAGGAAGGCAGCAGTCGCCAACGCCGTCGCCATCCGCACGGGCACTACCTCAGAGCGACCTGGTTCCGCCTTCGGCACCCACAGGATCGGCGCCCACGCGAGCGCCAGCACCGCACTCCACCACCACGGCCATGCGTGATTGCCCATCACAGACTGAAGGGCAAACACGATGACAAGCGCGACGGGCACCGCGACGACCATGCTCAAGCCCAAATTCCGGACCGTGCCCGTGATGAGCTTGCGATCGCACTCCCTGACGATACTGGAGGCGTTCAAAAAGTTGTGAGCCTTGTAAAGCGAATGGCCCAACAGGTGCAACGCCGCAAAGAGGTACAGACCCAGGCCGCACTCGAGCAGCATGAAACCCATCTGAGCGATCGTAGACCACGCCAAGTGTACTTTCTGGCTGACGCGCGTTAGCAGCACCAACCCCGCCACCATCGCTGAAACCAGCCCAAATACCACCAGCAGCCAACGCGCGGCGAGCGACACGCCAAGCAAGGGTGCAAACAACACCAACACGTACCCCCCCAGGTTGACCACCCCGGCATGCAGCAGTGCCGACACCGGCGTCGGTGCTTCCATCACCTGTACCAGCCAGCCATGCACCGGCATCAGTGCCGTGCGCGCGATAACTGCCAGTACCAGGCAGATTCCGCTCCAGGCGAGGGTCGCGGAAGCATGGCCATCCGCGATATACGCCCACAAGGCAGACAACGACCCGCTGCCCACCTGCGACCACGCAAGAATCGCTGCGGCAATCAGGAGCAAGTCGGCCACACAATCCGTCACCATTTTTTTGTGCGCCGCCAGTAACGCAAACGGCCGGTCCTTGTAGAAGCACAACAGGTAGCGCATCGCGTATTGGATGGCCGTCCACGCAGCAATCAGGACGATCCAGTGGTTGGCCAGCAACAGAAAATGCACAGCGGCCAGCACAGCGGCCAGGGCAGCAATGTACACCGGCTGGCGCGGCTCACCCTTTAAATGATTGGATGAATAGATGCCAATGGCAGCACCGAGCAATTGCACCAGGAGGCTTACCCAGGCGCCGAACTGATTCGCGGCAAACCAGCCCTCCATGCCCGGCGCCGCTGTGCTGTATGCTGACACAAGCGCCAACTGCGAAGCGAGCCCGACCAGCGAAAAGGCCAATGCGGTGAGCGCGAGCGCGTTGAACCTCCGCCACATGCGCTGCACGGGCACGTGGCTACACCACGCCCACAATGCCGCAACCGACATCAGCACGGCAGGCGCCAGCGCAAACGCGAAATTCAGTTCGTACGACAAATTCAACACACACCCTCCCAAAAGCAACGAGCCTATTCTTCAAGTTTTTATATGTTCTGTAAATTACATTTATAATATGGAATAGTTCTCTAAAATAGAACGATGGATATAAATCAGCTTAATTTCAAGCACTTGTTTTACTTCTGGCGTGTAGCCAAGAAGGGATCTCTCACGCACGCGGCTGAACAGATCCATACTTCCCAGTCCGCCCTCTCCACGCAAATCAAACAACTGGAGAACCGCCTGGGCAAGCCTTTGTTCGACCGCCGCGGACGGCGCCTGGAGCTCACCGCGACGGGCCAGCAGGTCTTTGCCTACGCCGACAGCATCTTCGGCCTGGGTGAACAGATGCTTGGGTGGCTCGAAGGTCGCGACGAAGGCACGACCCACGTACGTGTGGGAAGCGTTTCGACCATGTCACGCAACTTTCAGGTCAACTGGTTGCGCTCCTTGTTCCGCGACCCGACAGTCGTTCTTTCCGTGGACTCGGGATCGTTGCAAACGCTGGTGGAACGCCTATTGCGCCATCAACTGGACGTGGTGCTCGCCAACGAGCCAGTCCTTTCCGATCCTGCCCATCCGGTGTCTTCGCGATTTCTCGGCAGTCAGGTCATCTCACTGGTTGGCCGGGCCGACCGTTGGTCGGGCACTACGTTGCGAGTCCCACAAGACCTTGATGCAGTCGAAATGGCCATGCCAAGCCTGCGCCACAGCGTGCGCGCACAGTTCGATGCCTTGTGTTTTTCGGCTGGGGTGCAGCCAAGACTGCGTGCCGAGATTGACGACATGACGATGTTGCGACTGGTCGCGCGCGACAGTGGCTGGATCACGGTGCTGCCGGAAGTGGTGGTGCAGGATGAGCTGCGCTCAGGCGAGCTGGTGCACGTTGGCCAGTCCTCACAGCTCACCGAACATTTTTACGCCATCACGGCCCAACACCGTCAGCCAGTGGGCCCGCTCAACCAGCTGCTGTTGCGCGCGGCGGCTGCAGACGCCTTTACCTGACGCAGCCTCCTATAAGTACTTTAGCTGGCCGCCACTTGACGGTGCAGCAGATTCGTTCGCAGAGCGTTCTCCATGCGACGCTTAGGCGCGGCTCGTGACACCGTCCGTGATATGCATTCCACGAGGAGCTCACCAGTAACTTTACCGCACAAAGCACCCAACAAGCCCCTTTCATGAAGCGGGATCAGGAAAAGGACAGCCTCTTATTGCCAAAATCGTACGAAAAGCGAATTAAACGTATTTAATGATTAATTGCATTTAATTTAAATAATTTTAAACGACGTTACTGGAATATAGCATCGAACAGACTTTATTACCTCCCGACAGACTTTATTTTCAGTCTTCAGCAATGAAGAGACACAATAAAGTTCGCTCGGGGGGCGTCGATCCGAGTCATTGATTTTATTTGGTTTCAATGATTCGAATTCACGAGGTTAAAGTTCGCTCGAACAACAACATACAACGTTAGCCGAAGAAAGTTTGAGTCAAAGTTCGCCCGGACAATGAATAATCAGGCGCAGTAGATCGCTCAACGTTGGAAGATGTTGTCTCGGTGATAAATTTTGATTGTGGGGAAAACGATAACACATTAGCGGTGCATCAAAATATTGCAGAAAATAGGAGACCGCGTTGGGTGAGGCTGGCAAGTGTCTTAAATTCTTGAGCAATCCATCGCCTACGAAATTAACCATCGTATAGTCATTCGCTGTCATTTTTGACGCCAACTTGGAACGCTTCGATTCTGTTGAATTATTCCATTTTGCGAGTCATTTGGCCCTCGTACGATAGTCACTAACAATTATGATGGGAGGAACCTTTGGGCTCTTGCCCGACTCGCCGATTAGCTAACTCCTTATCAAAACTGTGGCGATCCAGAGTAAAACATACTGAACCAAATGCCTCGAACTGGAGGCAAGCATGAAAATCATTGCACCACTGCTCGTGTTGGCTTTGGGCGTCGCAGCATTTATCCGCCTATACAACAAGCCCACAACCGCAAAGGCCTTTAAGAAAAGCTCATGGGATGAATGGTTTGCTCTGCCGGGCGTGTCGCCAGACTTCATGGACGAGCGTGAACAACCGAGGCCAGTAGAATGAGTCATGAGCTATTTATTATCATTGTCGGCTCAATTATGGTCGCGTATGGTGTGATCAGCTTGTATTTCGGCAGCGAATCGGCCCAGAGAAAATTCAATCCTCGTGGGGAGACTCGGCGCAGCCCGAAGACGACCAACATCATCGATACCGACTATCGAGTGAGGCCGAAATGATTTTTGTACTCATACCCATGCTCTTGCTTTTCCTTGGACTAGCGGCAGGTTCGGCCTTACGTATACTTTAAAGAAGAACTAGCCAGCCCTAAAATCCTTATTCAACAAGACTACCGCAAGAGAGCGAGAGAATAATTAGCCTGCTTCTAGTGATTGGCAATGCGATCCGAACCTGTCAGAGCTTCTGCTCACGCTGTTAGCCAACGATTCACGTGCATAGATGGCATGCAATGACCGAGAAACCAAATGATTTAAGTGCGACCTTGGTAACTTGAGTCAGGCCGCAGGCTTGATGCGATTGGACCAACTTTCAGTTCAGTTGAAATGGGAACCTCCCTCCTCCTTCTCCGTGCCTAAATAAAGACTAGTCGTATGGATTCAGATGTGCCCGAGCATGTCTCTGACCTGAGTGTGTGGCGTAGTTTTGACTAGCACTGACGCAAATGTATGCCTTACCGCACTGCACCGAGTTCCATTGTGACGAAGGCACAGGGTATGTCGCTGAGACGGGCGAACCTCGATGCAACGGCAGGAAACGATGTACCAAACGAGTCAGCCATATATTGGATAAGCTCCAGAGATGGCTCTTTCTTGGATACGATCAATAGCCATTGCCGGAGATATCTTCACAATTGAACCTGGTACAAAAGGGGCTTGGGAAGTGGTGGAAACAGTGCAGAAGAATTTTATTTTTGTTTCGTAGCTGAAGTTAGGCCCAAAACAGCGCTGGTTTGGGGCCTCGACTCCTATGGTCAGGTCGCGCGTTTAGGTTCGCCCCTTCCACGGCACCACTTTGCGCTCGACGAACCGCATCATGAAATCGAACGTGTAGGCGATTGCGGCAATGATAATAATACCGACAATGACGGTAGAGGTCTGAAGGAATTGCGCTGCCGACAACACCATATATCCCAAGCCTTCAGTAGCCGCTACCATTTCCGCTGCTACCAGCGTAGTCCAGCCAAAACCAATACCAATCCGCATGGCCGTGATGATTTCTGGCATGGCCGAAGGCAGTATGATTTGGGAAGTCACTTGCCACCGCGTAGCGCCGAACGAATAGGCAGCATGTATTTGCTCAATGGCAGCGGATTTTACGCCTGACCTCGCGCCTAGGGCAACAGGTGCGAATACCGACAAAAAGATCAGTAATATTTTGGATTCTTCACCAATGCCGAACCAAATGATCATGAGGGGAAGATACGCCAGGGGCGGTATGGGTCGATAGAACTCGATAGGCGGATCGAAAATACCTCGTGCTATGGGGCTCATACCCATCCAAAGCCCCAAAGGGATGCCAATCACGCAGGCCAGGAAAAACGCGCTAAAGACGCGAAAGATACTAATTCGGACATGAACCAGCAACGATGATCCGGTAAAGCCATCAGCGGCAATGTGAAGAAATTTTTCGACAATGGCCTGAGGCGAAGGCAGGAAAAGCGGCTTGATCAAGCCCAGCGTGGTGAATAGCCACCAAAAAAATATCAACCCGATAATGACCAGAAAGCTAATAAGAACGCTATCGCCCTGGCCAGGCACGCCATATATCTGGCCAGGCTTGGCGGCGCGAGCGCGCCGCAGAATCAACAAAGCGGAAGGCGACTTGGATCGAGTGGTGCTATTCATGGTGGGTGCCCTCATCGTCCCGAAAAATGATCTGAAGTATTTTTTCGCGCAACGCGATGAAGTCTGGTGAGGCCTTAACTGCGCGAGCATCACCAGTTGCCAGGTAACGACGATTGAATGACAGGTCAAACACATGCGAGATTCGCCCAGGGCTAGGTGACATCACAATCAACCTCGTTCCCATGAATAACGCTTCCTCGACACTGTGGGTGATCAGAAACATCAATTTTCCGGTTTCGTTCCAGATTTTGAGAATAAGCTCTTGCGCACGTTCGCGCGTCAATGCATCAAGTGCGCCCAACGGCTCATCCATCAAAAGGATTTCGGGATCGCTGGTCAGCGCCCGTGCGATACCGACCCGTTGCTGCATGCCTCCGGACAACATGTAGACGGCAGACTGTTCGAATTGCTCGAGCCCCAGCAACTTGATGTACTTACAGGCGACTTTCTCGCGAGCAGGACGATTTTTCCCTTGAATCTTCAGACCAAAAGCGACGTTGTCCAGCACATTGAGCCAAGGCAGTAAGGCATGTTTTTGAAAAACGACCGAGCGATCCGCGCCTGGCCCACTGATGGGCTCGCCCCCAAGAGTAACCGTACCTTGGGTGGGTGCAATGAAGCCCGCAATCACATTGAGCAGAGTCGATTTTCCGCAGCCCGATGCGCCCAACGCCACGACAAATTCGCCTTGTTCGATTTCCAGGTTGATACCCTGCAAGGCATGGATCTGTCCCGTCTTTCCGGCAGCGGGATAAACGCAAGAAACATCACGTATTGACAGTGCCGCCATAGCCGCAACCTCTTTGTATAACCAGGATGCTGGCTTTCACCAACGGATCAGTCAAACGCATCCAAAGTGTGGGTGGCTGAAGGCCGATCCCTAGCAGAAATCAGGCCTCCAATTTTTGACGATAGATTATTGAACCGATTTAGCTATAGCGCTATCAACGAATGGACTGTAGTTCTTGCTTACCGTGTCGATGCGACCGTTGGCCTTCAAGAAGTCTGCGGTTCGTTTCAATGCATCGGCTGCATGGCTATCTAGCCACGCCCCTTGCTGGGACGCCGTTAGAAAAGTAAAACCATCCAGAATCGTAGGAACCTGGCTAGCCTGGGCACCCGTAGACTGGGCAATTTGCTTGATCGGCGTCGAATCGGCAGTCCATTTCGCCTTATTATTCAAATAGTCGGCGTTGGCCTCGTTCATGGTTTTGGCGAACGCTGCCATGCTTTTGGCGTTTTTCGCGGCAAATTTTGGATTCACTACCCAGCCATTGAATGTCGGATAGCCCCACTTGGCTATTTCACCCGCTGATATCAAACGCTTGCCATTTTCCAGCAATACACTTTGAACCGGATTCCAGACAAACGCTGCGTCAATTGCTTTTTGTGCCCACGCCGCATTAATTTGATCAGGAGACATGCCGATAATTTTCACATCTTTCTGATTAATCCCCCAATGACTCAATGCGCCCATCAAGGAAAAATGTGAGGTCGAGCCTATGGGCACAGCAATGCGTTTGCCTTTAAGGTCTGCTGTCTTGTCGATGCCGCTGCCGTTTCGAACGATTAATGACTCGGAAGAGCCAATAAGGAATGAAATCAAAAACAGCTTTACATCGACTCCTTGGCTCGCGGCAATGGCCAACGGCGACGAGCCCAACTCGGAGAGTTGAACGTCACCCGACGCCATGGCGGCAATAACGTCCGCTCCGGAAGCAAATTTTCGCCATTCGATATTCCAGCCAGTAGCCTTGACAAACTTGCCTTGCGCAATAGCCACATGAGATGGAGTGGGATCGCCAAAGGTACCAATGATGACCTTTTCGGCGTTTGCAGCAGCGCCGAGCCCGATTGTCAATGTCAGTGCAATAGCGATTTTAGTTATAAATGTTTTCATGATGTGTTGTCTCCTGATTATGCGACGCTATAAACTTAATGAAACGTTGAAGCTCTCCCTGATGATTCGCCCAACCAGATGGCAGTCATCAATAGAAAAGGTAAGAGGAATACGCATGTCGAACAGACCGTGAAGTACTCGATCTGTTTGGGGCAACGTTTGCGTGCTTAGATAGCGCCAGCTTGAGTAATGGCTGGTGTAGCCTCGAGGCTCAACTGCGCCAAACCACTTGAGATCAACGCCGCGCTTCTTGCACGTCGCAAGCAATGCATTGGCCTGTGATGTACTTATGCCGGGAACAAGGAATTGTATTGAGCTTCCGACGAACTGCTCTTGAGGTGGCCGTAGCGGCATCTTCAGGCCGTCCACGTTGCCCAATTCGGACTCAATGGCGTGATAGCGCTCATTCCAGCGGCAAACGCGATCATCCAAACAGGATAATTGCGGCAACAATATCGCTGCACGCAGATTGTCCATACGGCCAGAGCAGTTTGGCGTATCGAGCCGTATATCGGCGTACGCCTCTGGCGCCGGCCCCGCCGTATGCTGATCATAGAGCATGTAGGAGCCAGACAAAATGACCGCTCGCGCCATCAAATCGCGATCATTGCTGGTCAAGAAACCGCCCTCTCCCGAATTGATATGTTTATACGTTTGGGTGCTGAAACAGGCGGCAATCCCGAAAGTCCCGCTTGGGCGCCCCCCCCAGAAGGCTCCCATGGTGTGCGCACAATCCTCAATCAACGACGCACCGTGCCTGTCAAGAATGGTCAATAGAGCATCCATATCGACAATATGGCCGCGCATATGAGAGATCAGCAAAAGCCGGGAGGATGTCTCACCAAGTTTTCGGTGCAGATCGTCAAGATCGAGTACGAGCTGGTCTGTCGTCTCTACTAAAACCGCCTTGCCTCCAGCTGCGTGGATAGCGCCAGGAACGGGCGAGAGGGTTAATGCATTGGTGAGCACCGATTCGCCAGCCCAGAGTCCGAAAGCCCGCAATGCCGTTAACATTGCATAACCGCCCGATGCACATGCCAGACAGTAATCGACACCAAGATAGTTTGCGAACTTGTTCTCGAGCGTCGTTGTCTCGGAAGTTTCGCCTTGATTCACGTTGTAGCGGTGTAGCCGCCCGCCACGCATAATCTCAATTGCACGTGCAATGCCAACCTCAGGAATTGGCTCCTGCTGAGTAAAAGATTTGTCAAAGCTTTCCACGGCGATCTCCAACGATTCAGGCATAACGCTTTTGTTCGTAGACGTTGAAATCCCAATGCATATCAGGGTAATACTTGCGCAACCGCCAATCACACGCTCGCGCATGACCCTCCATACCCTCGGCACGGGATATCCGCGACCCTACCGCACTGAACACCTGATTAGCCTGGGCCGACAGCTCCTGATACGTCAAAACCTTGAGAAACTTCTGTACGTTCAGGCCTCCGCTATAGCGACCCGCACCTTTTGTAGGGAGAATATGATTAGTGCCTGAGCATTTGTCTCCGTGGCTGACTGTGCTCCCTTCGCCGAGAAACAGGGATCCGTAGTTGCGCAGGTTTTCCCTCCACCACGACGGATCTTCCGCAATAACCTGCACATGTTCGGGAGAATATTGATCACTAATCTTGGCTGCCTCCTCGCGCGATTCGCACAATATGATCACGCCATGATCATGCCACGCTGCATTGACCACTTCCGCATTGGGCATGTCGGCGGCCACCTTGGGCATCAACGCGGCGACCGCGTTGCCCAGGGATTCAGACGTGGTAAAGAGCCAGACTGGAGAATTTGGACCATGCTCCGCCTGGGACACCAGGTCTACGACGATAGTCATCGGATCAGCAGTTTCATCGGCAATAATCGCCGATTCTGTAGGACCGGCGAAGACGTCAATGCCAACCTGACCAAATAGAATACGCTTGGCTTCGGCCACATAGGAATTACCCGGACCCACAATAATGTCGGCCTGTGGGCAACCGAACAGTCCATATGCCATCGTGGCTATTGCCTGTACTCCCCCCATTTCCAGGATAATGTCAGCGCCCGAAAGGTCCATCGCGTAAGCCACCGCGGAATTTATGCTTGAGCCTCGGGGAGGCGAACTAGCTACGATACCCGATACACCCGCCGTCTTGGCAGTAGCAACACTCATGATCGCCGAGGCCGCATGAGCGTACCGCCCGCCTGGGACATAACACCCCGCTGCGGCTATTGGGATTACGCGTTGACCCAGTCGAACGCCCGGTTCAGTTTCAATCTCGAATTCGGTCAAACTCTTGCGTTGCGCATTAGCGAATCTGACAACCTGTTTGTGCGCGAAACAAATATCTCGCCGCAATCCCTCTGGAACTTGATCTATAAGCGCGGCGCGCTTTGACGCAGAAAGCACAAAATCACCCTCCCAACCGTCTAATCGACGTGCATAGTCGATAACCGCACTTTCACGCCGCTTTTCTATGTCCGCAAGCATCGCTTCCACACGTTCCTGAATCAATCTGTTCTCGGCCTGGACTTGCCCGCTTGCTGCGACCGTCTTGATATAACGCACGTTAGTCTCCAGATTTCTCGATTGAATTGGATAGTCCAAGCATCGCCGGGTAGCCAAACAGCGCGGCACTTCCACCCGTATGCAAAAAAACCACATCCCTTTCTTTGTCGAAATAGCCCTTGCGAATCAGGTCGATCAAGCCTGCCATGCCCTTGCCGGAATAAACCGGGTCAAGCAGAATCCCTTCAGTTTGCGCGAGCAAATTCACGGCCTCCACCATGCCATCGGTGGGCTGGCCATAACCACTTCCAACGTAATCGCTATTGGCAACCACATCGTCCCTGCGAATAATGTCCTTCAGGCCAAGGTAGTCCGTGGTGCGGCAAGCAAGATCGTAGACCATGTTTTCCTGCTTTTCGCGCGCAGCGCGTACGCTAATGCCTAAAACTGGAATGTTCGAGCGTGATCCCACTAAGCCGGCAACCAGGCCTGCTTGCGTACCCGCGCTGCCGGTCGCGTGAACAAGATGACTGATCACAAGCCCGCGATCATTAGCCTGAGTAAGGAGTTCCAAGGCTGCATTAACGTAACCTAAAGCCCCCACCGGAGTCGATCCACCGCCTGGCACGATATAAGGGTGTTTACCGTTTTGACGCAACTCGTCGGCAAGCTGTTCCATTGCCGCCGCCATGTCAGTGCCGCCAGCGCGCCTGGACACTATTGCACCGTGTAATTGATCCAGAAGTACATTGCCATTATGGTTGTAGCTCTCGTCGGTATATCCTGTTCGGTCTTCCAGCAAAATATGACACCTCATTCCAAGCTTGGTGGCGATAGCCGCAGTTTGACGCGCATGATTTGACTGAGTGGCACCCTGAGTGATAACCGTGTCCGCCTTCTGTGCGATAGCATCGGCCATCAGAAATTCGAGCTTGCGAGTCTTATTGCCACCCGACGATAGACCGGTACAGTCGTCACGTTTGATCCATAGGCGAGGGCCGCCAAGATGCTTTGTCAGGCGCTCCATCGGCTCCAGCGGTGTGGGCAGATGGGCAAAGTGCAAACGTGGGTAGCGCGATAAGTGCATAGCTGTATTCCTTGCTCTGCGTAGAGCTATTTACCCGATTGCCGACGCGACAATCACGTACGGGCTGTAAAGGCGATATGGAAATGGTACGTGACTGTGGTTGTTTCTCTTAATACCAGATATGATCTATCCATAAAGCCAGCATTTTCTGCTCGTCGTCAACCTCGTGAGCCACAAAATGAAACCGTCGACTCGCACCATCGACATAATGTGGTCACAGCTATTCCTGCAATTCGAAAAGCAATCCAGCACATTGCAAGGACAGTTGCGCGACATGCTCATGCATGCCGTTATAGAAGGCTTTATTCTTCCGGGCGAAACACTCCCCTCCAGTCGCCTTCTGGCCCAGACGCTTGGACTATCTCGCACCACGGTAATGTTGGCACTACAGGCACTCGCAGACAAGGGCATCGTCGTTGGCCAGCAACGCAGCGGTTATGTCGTTGCTGAACAGCCTCAGGTCACCTATCTTGGTGCTCGAAAACGAGCTGACGAGCCGGTGCAGCAAGGAAGCGTTGCCTGGGAAAGCCGTTTGATGCTTACCCCGTCAAAACAACAGAACATAGAAAAGCCGGCCGACTGGCAGCAACAACCATTTCCCTTTATCTACGGGCAGTTTGACGCCAGCCTGTTTCCGATCCGCGATTGGCGCGAATGCGTACTGGAATCCCTTCAGCCACGCGCCTTGCGCCACTGGGCTCCCGACCACCTTGATCGCGACAACGAACCACTCGTCGAACAGATCCAGCGACGCCTGCTCCCCGCGCGCGGCATATGGGTGGAACGAGATGAAATTCTTGTTACGGCAGGGGCTCAACAAGCGACATTTCTATTATCCGAATTGCTGATTGGTCCGAATACCCGAATCGGCATTGAAAATCCTGGCTATCCGGACGCTCGCAACAATTTTTCGCTACGGTCGAAAAATGTCCAACCGTTGGCCATAGATGGAGATGGTCTTGTGCCTAACGCGGCCTTGTCGCACTGCGACTATGTTTACGTCACGCCTAGCCACCAATGCCCGACCACCGTAACAATGTCGCTAGCGCGACGACGCTTGCTACTAGCATATGCGGCGCGTGACGACTTTGTGGTGATCGAGGATGATCACGAAAGCGAACTCAATTTTTCAGGCCACCCGACTCCTGCCCTCAAGAGCCTGGACACTGCACAGCGCGTAATCTACGTCGGCAGTCTCTCGAAGACACTTGCCCATGGCCTACGGCTAGGCTTTGTCGTAGCGCCGGCAGAACTCATACGCGAGCTGCGATCCCTGCGACGGCTAATGATGCGGCATGTGCCGACCAATAATCAGCAGTCGGCGGCCAGCTTCATTGCGCACGGTCACCATGAAGCGTTCATGCGCCGACTTAATGTCGCTTATCGGCATCGGGCAGCCGCTTTACATTCAGCCTTGGAAATATACACGCCAGAACTGAAGCAAGTGCCCGCACAAGGCGGCTCGGCATTATGGGTCACAGGGCCACCAGAACTGGACACACGAAAGCTCGCGCAGCGCCTCTACGCAAGAGGAGTTGTTGTTGAACCCGGAGACGTATTCTTCACGGGCAACGAACAACCGCAGAATCACCTGCGAATCGGCTATTCATCGATTGCAATAGACCGTATTGAGCCGGGAGTGCGCATCATCGCAGAAGAACTCGTGCTGAAATGATAATAGCCAGACAGAGACACGGCTTCGCAGAAACCAAAGCCGCCTTGAGTATTCTCAATACACTGGCCTTATCAATAAAAATGATCTGGACCTACCTGAGCGTTTATTGGACTGCTAACGTTAAAAAACCATAAGGAGGCTAATTCATGTTCGATACTATTATCTCAGGTGGTGAAATCATTGACGGCACTGGAGCACCGAGTTTTGTGGCCGACGTCGGTATTGCGGGAGACCGAATTACTGCACTCGGTGATTTGACCTCCGCCACCGCCATCAACCGTATCGACGCAAGCGGGTTAACCGTAACACCCGGATTCATCGACATCCATACCCATTCCGACTTCACGCTGCTAGCGGATGGGCGTGCTGATAGTCAGCTCTGCCAGGGCGTCACAACCGAGGTCATCGGGCAATGCGGGTTTAGCTGCGCACCGCTCGGCCGACAGGCCGGAGGTAGCCAACTTTTTGGCTACGTCGACGTCGGCATACCTATTAACTGGCGTTCTTTCGGAGAGTATCTCGAACAGCTCGAAAGGGCCCGCCCTGCCGTCAACGTGGCGGCGTTCGTAGGTCATGGTGCAATTCACAGCGCAATCAAGGAAAATGACTCATCTCCGAGCACTGCTAACGAAATAGACGCAATGGTGCGGCTGGCCGAAGAAGCCTTCGATGAGGGAGCGTGGGGATTTTCCACTGGTCTTGAATACTGGCCCGGGATTGCGGCCCCCCTCGAAGAGATCGCGGCACTAACCACGGTAACGGCCAAGCGCAATGGTCTGTATTCCACTCATGTCCGTAATCGCGACGTTTATTACGACCTAGGCTTTTCTGAAGCGATTGCGACCGCGCGTCACACCAATGCCAAACTTCAAATCTCGCACATACAGCCCAAGTTTGGTGCGCCCGCTATGGCCATGCAACATACTCTCGAAATGTTATATCGCGCAGGGCGCGAAGGCGTAGACGTTGCTTTTGATATTATCCCGCATGATTGGAACCATACAAGCATGGTGTCAGTGCTGCCCATGTGGGCACGCGAAGGCGGTACGACTAAAACCCTTGAACGTCTTAAAGACCCTGCTTTGCGTAAACGTATGAAGGAGAACCCCCGCCCAATGTGGCGTCTGGTTACGGTAGGCCGTTGGAATGACATCGTATTATTGCATTCAGTGGCAAATGTTGATCTGATTGGCATGAATTTCTCCGATATCGCCCAACTGCGAGGAGTGGATCCATTTGATGCGGTGCTGGATCTGCTAACGGAAGAAGGAGAGGCATTGCCGCAAATGATGTGGACCTCCCACAGCTTCAACGATAACGACATTTGCATGTGCATGCGTGAAGCCAAGTGCATGGTGATGTCAGATACATTAGCCCTTTCGCAACGTGGCCCGCTGAAGGGACTAATTGGATCGCTCAGCGGCTACGGATGGACAGCCCGGTTACTTGGCCACTACGCGCGTGAACGTGGAATAATCTCATTAACGGAAGCAGTCAACCGCATCACTGTTCGGCCTGCCGAAAGGCTCGGGCTAGTCGATCGTGGGAGACTGCGAGCCGGCGCATTCGCTGATGTTACTGTCTTCAATCCAAAACTTGTGCATGATGAGTCGACTGTGCTAGCACCTCTCAGTTCGCCCAAAGGGTTTATTCATGTGATGGTTAACGGATGTTTTGCTGTACGCGACGGAGTCCGGAATGACGTACAGTCTGGGCATGTACTTCGCCATTAAGCCCAGTACGGCGACCATATAAATCCAGCCTTCGTGGATCATCATATACATTTTTAACCCTATGGACACGGTTTAAAAGCCATTCGTCAACTCAGTGATCAGACAGTTACTCGGGTGCGAGATGGCACTTCCATTTGCTCAAAGGCACCGAGAAAGTGCACCCAGACGCCAGGACGCCTAGGTGCGTATCCAGCAGTATGGCGACGAAATTACTGACCTTTACCACTACCATTCAAGTCAGCAAATGATTTCAGCTTTGGGTCGCCATTGACCAACTTTAAGTATTTGTCGGTGATGTAGCTCTTGGGGTCGGGCAGCGGTTCATCCGCACGCAACGAGCCAACTTCCTTCGAAAAGGAAGCAATTATATTCATGATGGTGTCAACACGCGACGGCTGCGAGCCACGGCTAAACAAGGCTAGTTGTTGGACAAGGTTAAAAGTGGGGCGACGATCAAACTCCTTATTCATCGCTGCCTCAGAGATGGTGACGCCGCCCGCTGCATAGTATTTTTTCATCAATACAAGCGCGTCCTTCCGGTTGGCCTCCAACCAGCGCTGGGCGCGCAGATACACGGCAAGGAAGGCCGCTACTCGGTGCGGGTGAGCGTTTCCCCACTCCGCACGTACCACTACGTTACCAGGGATCAAGACACCAGCATCTTTTCCCGAACATAGCAGCTTAGCGCCTGCTTTCTCTTCCACTGTGTAAGTGTTGGGCGCCCATAGTGCGCCAATCTCCACGCTACCAGAACTCATTGCAGAAACTATCTGTGCTTGATCCATTGAGCGTATGGTCGTATCGTCTTTCGTCAAGCCAAATTTCTTTAGACAATACCGGGCAGCTAGGTCACCCGTAGAATTGCCGGTCAGATATATCGTCTTACCCTTGATCGTCGCCGGGTCTCTGATGTAATTATCGCTATCCGGGCCATGCACGTAGAGCGCGTTGACAGCCGATTGATCCTCGGCGAGCGCAATCGTGTGAAGCCCAAACCGCGCGGCGCCTAGTACCGCCGGTACCGACCCGACGATACCCACGTCCCACGATCTACTAGCCGCAATTTGCGGCGCGCCGGCAGGGAAGTTGGTGATTGTCACCTTTAGGCCCACATCCTTCCACCAACCTTTCTCTTCAGCGACTAAAAACGGTAACGTACTAAACAACGCAGGCTGGGAGCCTATACGAACCTCTTGTAAATCCTTGGCGGAGACGCTCAACGATGTCAGTGTCAGAAACACAGCTATGACCCAATGAATAATCTTATTCATGCAGATTTCTCCTCGATTTATTTTAAAGACAACTGAAATGATAAGAACCCAAACGTTGGGGATTAATTAGCCACCCGCTCGTTTTGCTCGCGCAGCAGCCGCCAGATCTGCGTTCGCAGATGCACAAACGACTCAAGATCCATTACGTCTTCGATGCGCTCGTACTGCTGCCAGCCTTCGGCGTCACGAATTGACTTAATGTTAATAATTTCCCGAATTCTTCCAGGACGACGAGTCATCACAACCACACGGTCGGCCAGATAAACGGCCTCTTCCACGGCATGTGTAATAAACATAACAGTGCGAGGATTGGCGCGCCCCACGCGCAGCAGCTCTTCCTGCATCACTGTGCGAGTTTGAGCATCGAGCGCCCCAAAGGGTTCATCCATAAGAAGCACAGTGGGATTAAGCACATAGGCACGAGCAATCGCTACGCGTTGCTGCATACCACCGGAGAGCTGATGGGGATAGGCTGATTCATAGCCTTCCAAACCCATAAGCCGTATATTGCACCGGATGCGATCTTCTGCCTCATTGCGCGGAACACGCAGCGACCGAAGACCGAACCGAATATTCTCCGACACAGTCTTCCATGGAAATAGTGCGAACTGCTGAAATACCACTGCGCGCTCCGGTCCTGGAGCCTTGACCTCCTTACCTCCAACTGCAACGCTACCATTGCTGACAAACTCCAGCCCAGCAGCCATGCGCAAACAAGTAGTTTTGCCACAGCCGGATGGCCCGACTACTGCGACAAACTCCTTTTCCTGTACGGAGAAAGTGATGTCGTCTAGGGCTAGGAAATTTTTGCCTTCGCGACGAAAACTTCGGGAGACATTAGAAAAAACAATATTGCTCATGAATCTATCTGCCTCGGTTGCGATTAAGCCAACCCTCAATACCACCCAAGCCAAAATCAATAAGCACGCCGAATATACCAGTGGCGATCATTCCCACCATCACAATCGGAGTGTCCAGCGCAGCTTGCGCGCGCACCATCATTAACCCGATACCACTATTGGCCGCGATCAATTCCGCACCGATTAATGATTGCCAACCGGCCCCTGCACCAACCCGCAGGCCAGCAATAATAGATGGCAGCGAAGCTGGTAAAAGCACCTCATACACGATGCGGATGCCCGATGCACCGTAAACTTGCGCTGCCTCGATAAAGGTTTGCTCGACAAAGAGAGAACCTCGATAGGCATTAATTAAGCACGGAGGGAAAGCTCCGGCAAAGATAATCAGGGTAGGGCCGCCAATTCCGGCACCAAACCACAATGCCGCAAAGGGTACCCACGCAATAGGTGCAATAAACCGCAGGCCGTCAAATAAAGGCGTCATTATATTGTCCAGCCAACGATACCAACCCATTAACAGACCTAGGGGAACTCCCACAGCGGCTGCCAAGAAGAAGCCACTCATGAACCGTCCAATACTAGCAGCCAAGTGGTCTTGCAGAGTCAAACCAGAAAATGGAATAATTAGTAACTTCAGTCCTTCTCCTACCACATCCCAAGGGAATGGCAAAAACTCACGTGGTGCTAGTTTGACCCAAGCCGCAAAAACCCATATACCGAAAAAAAACAGCATCCCTGTTATAGAGAACCCAATGGTCTGGGCCTTAGTAAGTCTTTCACCCATCGTAAAACCTCAGTTGCGTGTACGCCAGGGCATCGAAAGGCGTTCAACATAATCAAATACTGCGGTTAGCGCAAAGCCGACAATCGCTACGGTTACCATACCCGCCAAAATCATCGCCGGGTAGATATCCAGACCTGCCTGATAGAGAATTTTTCCCAAGCCTAAAGGAGCACCGAGAAGCTCTGCAGCTACAAGAGCCGTAAGACAGACTTGCAGTGATAATCGCACCCCCGTAAAGATAGAAGGCAGTGCGCCGGGCACAATCACTTCTTTCACAAGGAGCCAGCCGCGAATACCAAGCATCTGGCTTGCTTCGATTATGGCCTGAGGAATATTACGCACCCCCGTAAAACTATTAATAACCGAAGGTACAAACGCAGCAAGCAATAAAATCATAATTTTCGCGGCGTCACCCAGTCCAAGCCATACAATGGCCAGCGGGATCCAAGCTAGCGCAGGAATCGGCCTAATTAGTAGAAAGACAGGGCCCACCAACGCCTCAGCTTTTCTGCTCCAGCCCATCCACAGTCCCAATGGAACGCCTATAACGGTCGCCGCAAAAAATCCCAGTAAAATAAGCTTCACACTTTGCAAAACATGCTGGAGTAAAAGCCCTCCTGCATAGCCTTCGCCCAGTGCCAACTGACGCCCAGCCGCAATGAACTGTTCTGGCGTTGGGAAAAGCTGCGGGTTGATTAAGCCATACTTGGAACCGAGATACCACGAACCAACCACCGTAAACACGACAGCAATACCGACTTGCGTCCGCCCAGACCTATCCCTGGCAGCCATGGTCATTGATGGCAAATGCCGTCGCTGTGAGGTGAAGCGTTAATGGCGGGGTGGGTATCACATACAACGACGCTCATGATTTTGTCTCCAAATTTTGCTTTACGCTTTACTTTAGAGGCATGGTACGTGACTGTCGTTATTTCTCTTAATACCAGTTATGGCCTATCCATAAGACCAGGAATTTTCTGCCCGCTGGTGGCCCCATGAGCCACAAAATGAAACAGTTAGCCCACACCGATGATGCTCGGTCGTTTCAACTCTACCTAAACGCCAAAACACGCGAAAGCTCGCGCAGCGCCTCTACGCAAGATGCGTTGTTGTTGAACCCGGAGACGTATTCTTCACTAGCAGCGAGCAACTGCGGAATCACCTGCGAATCGACTATTCATCGATTGCAATAGACCGTATTGAGCAGGAAGTGCACATCATTGCAGAAGAGCTCGTGATGAAATGATAATAGCGAGATAAGGACACAGCTTCGCAACAAACAAAGCCGTCCCGCCTATTTTCGATGCACTTACGCTGGCCTTATTAATAAAATCCCGCTTGCACAACTGGATACCACGGAACAGAGGGTGATCGATATCGGAAAAGGGCTGTAACGCGTTGGCAGCTTGCTTGTTAAAAGCTGTAAAGAACTTTACTGCTTACGCTCGTTTTCCTATGAACTGACTTCCCCACATGCGTTCTGTTCGCGTTACGCAAGCATTAATCTCGTGTGCCCCCAACTTGGCCCTTAGTCATAGCGCTCAAATACGTCGTCTTTGTGGCGTTATAAAGGGTTGCCACATCGTCCGGAGAAACATGTCGATGGGAAACCAGTAGACGCGGCTACCGGCGATGATGTTGGGCAATCTGCACAGGTGAAATTGTTCTTCGAATCGCACTTATTCAACGCAGTACTTGGAAGCCAGGGACATGCTTTTCAGGCTCTTTTCAGACCGAATCCGCGGTCGAACGAGCTTTGCGCTTTTATGAGCGGGGACACAGCGGACTCTGCTGATTGCACGCATCGGAGATTTGTAGAATCTCACAAGCAGACGCCGTCAGTGTGTTTCTTCCAGGAGAGCAAGCGCCCGCTCATTTTTTATTCCGGCCACTCCGTTACTTAACACTACGACGAACACTACGACGCCGCGCTCGGCCGCCTTGGCCTGTAAATGCACAGCACCATCCGTGCCATTCCATATTTCGACAAACAGCGTTTCGCCGGGGTAGACCGGTGCTGAAAAGCGCGCGTTCAGATATTCGAGGCGTTCGGTATCGTAGTCGTACAGCGTTTTTACTGATAGCGTGCGCCGTCACGCCATTGGTACTAAAGCCATGCAAAATAGGTCTTGGAAAGCCCGCTTGCCTGGCCACATGGGGATCGACACGCGAGGCTGATATGCCCATCGGAAAAATGAGCATGAGTGTACGTCAGCGGTTCATGGCGATGCCGGTGCCGATGTAGGATTCCCGGCGTAACAAGGGATATTGTGCGGATGCTAGTGGTGTGCAGCTACGGCCGCTGCCATGAGTTCATCACACCGCATCACCCACCACAAAATAGTATGGTCGAATGTGCTATCCGTACGCTTAAAGAACAGCGCGTGCACCGGCATCGGTTTGAATCGCTACAGCATGTCAGCCGCGCAATTAGTGACTGGCATGCTCGTACAACTATCGGCGCCCACACCAGGCGCCGAATATAAAAAACCTCGGCATGAGTTACAAAATAAATAGAGCTACGATTCAATTAAATGCTGGGACGCCGCAAAGGAAAGCTCTATTTCTTGATTTCATTAAATAGTCGTAATTATTCATATTAGAGAAAATTTAGTCAGAATGACTTTTCCCTAGTGTAAATTATCCACAATATTAGTAAATCAAAGTCTAGTCAAAAGAATCACCCCCCCCTACTCCACCGTCACGCTCTTAGCCAAGTTCCTCGGTTTATCCACATCCGTCCCCCTCGCGCACGCCGTGTGATACGCCAGCAACTGCAGCGGTATCGTGTGCAGAATCGGCGACAGCTTTCCATAATGCTCGGGCATGCGAATCACGTGGATGCCGTCGCTGCTGCCGATCTTAGTGTCGGCATCGGCAAACACATACAGCTCGCCGCCACGCGCGTGCACCTCTTGCATATTGGATTTAAGCTTTTCCAGCAGCCCGTCGCGCGGGGCGATGGTGACCACGGGCATGTGTTCGGTCACGAGCGCCAGGGGACCGTGCTTGAGTTCGCCGGCGGGGTAGGCTTCGGCGTGGATGTAGCTGATTTCTTTTAGTTTCAGCGCACCTTCCAGGGCAATGGGGTAGTGCATGCCGCGGCCCAGGAACAGGGCGTTTTCTTTGGTGGCAAAGCGATCGGCCCAGGCCATGATTTGCGGCTCCAGGGCCAGCACGGCGCCGATGGCTACCGGTAGGTGGCGCAAGGCTTTCAGCTGCTCGGCTTCCTCCTCGTCGCTTAAGCGGCCGTTGGCCTGCGCGAGCGCCAGGGTCAGCAGGAACAAGGCGGTCAGCTGGGTGGTAAAGGCTTTGGTCGATGCGACACCGATTTCGACGCCGGCACGAGTGATGTAAGAAAGCTTGCATTCGCGCACCATCGCACTGGTGGCGACGTTGCAGATGGTCAGGGTGTTTTCCATGCCCAAGCCGCGCGCGTGCTTAAGTGCGGCCAGGGTGTCGGCGGTTTCGCCGGATTGGGAAATGGTGACGACCAGCGTGCGTGGGTTGGGCACGCTGTCGCGGTAGCGATATTCGCTGGCGATTTCGACATTGACGGGAATCTTGGCAATGGATTCGATCCAGTAGCGGGCGGTAAGGCCGGCGTAATAGCTGGTGCCGCAGGCGAGGATCAGAAGGTTGTCGATGTTTTTGAAGACCTTGTAGGCGCCATCGCCAAACAGTTCGGGCGTAATGCTTTCAATGGCCTGCAGAGTATCGCCCACGGCGCGCGGCTGTTCGAAGATTTCCTTTTGCATGTAGTGGCGATAGGGGCCGAGCTCGGCCGCGCCGGTGTGTATATGCACGGTGTGGACTTCGCGCTCAACCGAATGGCCGTCGACATCCACAATCCAGACGCGGGCCAGTTGCAAGTCAACGATGTCGCCATCTTCCAAGTAGATGATTTGGTCGGTGGTGCCCGCCAACGCCAGGGCGTCGGAGGCCAGGAAGTTTTCATTCTTGCCGCGCCCTACTACCAACGGCGAACCGTGGCGAGCGCCCACGACGCGATGGGGCTCGTCGCGGCAGAACACGGCAATGGCGTAAGCGCCGTTCAAACGGCGCGTGGCCTGCTGTACGGCCTCGAACAGGTCGCCGCCGTACAGGTGGTCGATGAGGTGGGCGATGACTTCGGTATCGGTCTGGCTTTCGAACACGTAGCCGACCGCCTGCAGTTCGGTGCGCAACTCTTCGTAATTTTCGATGATGCCGTTATGCACCAGCGCAATGCGCGCAACGCCTTTGCCTTGGCCGGAGAAATGCGGATGCGCGTTGTGCGTGGCCGGCGCGCCGTGGGTGGCCCATCGGGTATGGGCAATGCCCGTAAAGCCGCTGAGGTGCTCTCGCTGGACCTGGCTTTCAAGCTCGGCAACGCGCTGGGTGCTGCGCGCACGACGCAATTCGCCATCGGAGTGAACGGCGACGCCGCAGGAGTCGTATCCACGATATTCGAGCCGTTTGAGGCCTTGCAGAAGAATCGGGGTAATGTCGCGTTGCGCGACGGCGCCAACAATGCCACACATAGTGTTATTCCGGTTGATTTAATTCTGGAGATGCGTCATTGTGCACATAGTGCGTAGAAATTAAATTTCTTTATTTTTATGTTTATGGATTTATATTTCTTCGTATGTATAGTTGGAAATATTATTTCAATATATTTATATTTTTTAAAAAAAAATCCATATTAAGCGGTCTTGGCCGTTTTCCCGAGACAATTCTTAACGATTTAGTTTTTGGGGTCAAGGGAATGGCGAGGGCATGTTGTTGTGCGTTTTTGTTGGGGTTGGCGTCGACGTGGGGATTATGGCACCCACAAGGGGTGCCGCTACAAAAACGTACCGGTTGATCATGTAGTGGCACCCCTTGTGGGTGCCATCTCCCGCCATTTTCCATTATTCCCCCATCAATTATGAATAAACCATCAAAATTACCGATTGCCATCGACGAACTGGATCTGCGCATTCTGGAGCAGATGCAGGTTGACAGTTCTTTAACCAATCAGGATCTGGCAGCTCGGGTGCATGCTTCGGCGCCCACGTGCCTGCGACGGGTGCGCCGATTGACCGACGAGGGGGTGATTGAAAAGCAGGTGGCCATCCTTGATCCAGCGCGGCTTGGCCATACGCTGACGGCCATTATCGAAATTACGCTGGACGTGCAGACGGCGGAATATCTGGATCAATTCGAGGCCGATATCATCGGCGAAGAGGCTATTTTGCAATGCTACCGGGTGTCGCCCGGGCCGGATTTTGTGGTGCTGGCACAGGTGGCCGATATGCCGGCGTATCACGCCATGGCGCACCGAGTGTTTACGTCGCATGCGAATGTGCGCAATGTACGCACGTTTTTTTCTATCCACCGAAGTAAATTCGAGACGCGGATCAGGTTGGACAAGTAGGAGATTTCACCACCAAACGCTGGTATTCGATCAGGTAACGCTGGGCCATGCGCGCGGGATGATGGTGTTGCAGGACATAGGCATACGCACGGTCGATGGTGGACGAGCGCAGCGGCGCGTCGTCGAGCATACGGGCGATGGCCGCAGCCACGGCTCGATGATCACCCACCTCGCACAGCAACCCACGCCCGTCGGCCAGGATTTCCTTCAGGCCTCCCGCATTGGTCGACACCACCGGCACCGAATATAAAAACGCGTCCAGCACGCTGGTGCCCAGGGCCTCGTGGCGCGAACTGAGTACAAACACGTCCATCAGCCGATACAGGTCTTCGACGCGACCCTGGAACCCGGCAAAGAGATAATGTTGTTGCAGGCCCAGTTCTTGCACCAGGTCGCGCGCGGCCTGTCCGGCGTCGCCCTCTGCACCCAAATGAATGAACACAAAGTCGTCGCGCTGCTCACGCAGGCCACGCACGGCGCGAATCAAAGTGCAGGGATCTTTCTCGCGCGTCAGCGCCGCGGCCGTGGCCAGCACGCGCCGGCCAGCCAAACCGAACTGGGCGGCAAATTCCTGGGCATGCGCCAGATCGAAGGGCTGGACGGCGATGGCGCTGGGAATTACCGCGACCTCCAGGCCCATGCGCCGCGGCTCGGCGGCAGCGGCTTCGCTAATAGCCGCAAACAGGTCCGCCTGGCGCCATTTCCAGACTGTCTTGCGCGCCTGTTCGCCTAGATCAAAAGCAGTCCGTCGTGTAAAGACAATCGGACGACGCAGCCATTTTTTGCACAAGGCCAGCCAGGTAATGGTATTGGCGGTTTGGGCATGCAATACATCAAAGCGGCGCCCGCGGCGCAGCAAGAAAAGACACAGGCCCACCACGCTGGCATAACTGTGCACGGCAAAGCCATCGTCGTGTGCGCGTTGCGCCAGTTCGCCGCCACGGCGCGCCAGCAAGACAACGTCGTGCCCGGCACGGCGGAATTCCTGCATGCTCAGCAGCGTCTGCCGCTCGCCGCCGCGCCAGCCCTTCTCGAAGTTCAGTTGCAGGATGCGCATGGGGCCTTATAAATCCAGATCGGCGACCGGGTTCAAATGCCGGACGATATTGATGAACAACGCGGCCAGGGCACATGCAATCGCCGCGACGACGCCCAGCACGGCACCGTGCGCGGCGCTGGACGTGAACGCAACGGCAACCAGCGCCGTGCCCGAGCTTTGGCCGAAGACGCGGGTCGTCGCCTGCATACCGCCGGCCGCGCCGCTGCGGTTGCGGGGTGCGCCGGCGAGCATGGCGCGGTTGTTGGGGGTCTGGAAAAAACCAAAACCCACGCCGCCGAAAAACATGGTCGCCATGATCCAGCCCAAGCCGGTATTCAAAGGCAGCATAATCGTGCCCGACAGGCCCAGCGCCATGCAACCGGCGCCGATAGCGCACAGAATGGCCACCGGAAACTTGTCCGACATGACGCCCGCCAAAGGCGCCATAATGGCTACCGCCAGAGACCAGACGCCCAGCAGCAGCCCTACTTCGGTATAACTATGCCCCATGACTTTCTGGAAATAAAAAGGCAAGGACACAAAGGAGGCCATTTGGGCCGCGAACGAAAAGGCCGACGCCGCGACTGCGAAGGCCACCGGCTTGATGCGCAGCAAGTCCAGCGGCACCAGCGGCGCCGTCTGGTCGCGTGAACGCCGCAGCAGCACCCAGCCGGCCAGTCCGGCTACCGCCAGGCACCAGGCGGCATGCACCGGATCCTTCACCAGCGCGTCCAGGCCGACAATGCACAGGCCAAAAGCGACTACGCTCAGCCCGCAAGCCAGCCAGTCGAAACGCACCTGATTGCGCGGCACATCAGGCAAGAACCGGACCCCCAGATAAGACAGCAGACAAATCGGCACATTGATCGCAAAGATCCAGGGCCACGAGGCCACGCTCAGGATAAAAGCGCCGACCGTAGGCCCCAGCACCGACATGACTCCGACCATCATGGCGTTCAGGCTGATGCCGAAACCCAGTTTTCGCAAAGGGTAAATATTGCGAACCAGGCCGCCAAACAGGCACATCAGCATGGCGGCACCGAAGCCTTGGGCAATCCGCCCGGAAACCAGCCCGACGAGCGACGTCGACAAGGCGCAGGCCAGCGAAGACAGCATGAACACGGTAATGCCCAACGCAAACATGCGTCGAAAGCCGATGCGCTCGGCCACGGCCGACAAGGGCAGCAAGGACACAACGACCATCAGGCTGTAGGCAATGACGACCCACACCACCGACGCCGGATCGATGGACAACTCATGAGCGATCGTGGGCAAAGCCACGTTGGCAACACTCGCATCCAGCGTCGCCACCGACATGGCGGACATCAACGTCAATACGGCCCAGTAGCGCCTGGGTGCGTCCAGGCCGTCGGCCGGCGACGACACATGTTGGCGAAGAGCAGTGGAGTCGGTCACGGTCAGGTTTTCTTGTCTGGACGGACCCAGCCTTTGATGGTTTGTTGGGCGGGACGGGAAATCGTAAGCTGCCCGGCGGGCGCGTCGCGGGTTAGCGTCGTGCCGGCGCCCAGCGTCGCCCCCTGCCCGACGCGCACCGGCGCCACAAGCTGCGAATCCGAGCCGATGAACGCATCGTCTTCAATAACGGTCAAGGACTTGTTGACGCCATCGTAATTGCAGGTGATCGTTCCCGCGCCGATATTGACTCGCGCTCCGATTTGCGCATCGCCTACATAAGACAGGTGATTGACCTTGGAGCCTTCGCCAAGCCGGCTTTTCTTGATTTCCACGAAATTGCCGACATGGGCTTGCGAACCGATATCGGCACCCGGGCGCAAACGCGCATAAGGGCCGATACGCGCCTGGTCGGCAACCACGGCGTCCTGAATGTGGCTGAACGCGTCGATGTGCGTCCCCGCGCCGATACGTGCGTCTTTAAGCACACAGTGCGGCCCGACGCGCACCCCTTCGGCCAGTTCGACGCGCCCTTCGAATACGCAACCCACGTCGATGAATACATCGCGCCCGCAGGCCAGCGAGCCGCGCAAATCGAAGCGCGCCGGGTCGGCCAGCGTAACGCCCAGTTCAAGCTGGCGGCGTGCCTGCTCGCTTTGCCAGATGCGCTCAAGCCCGGCCTGCTGCGCGCGGCTGTTGACCCCTAGCGTCTCCCACGAAGCACCAGGCTGCGCGGCATTGACGGCAACGCCGTCGTGCACGGCCAGACCGACCACATCGGTCAGGTAATACTCGCCCTGCGCATTCTTGTTGTCGACACGGGACAACCAGTTTTTCAACTCGGCCGTCGGAGCCACCAGAATACCGGTGTTGACCTCGTTAATGGCCTGCTCCTGTGCGTTCGCGTCTTTGTGCTCCACAATGCGCTGCACCAGCCCCTGCGCATTGCGCACGATGCGCCCGTAACCGCTGGGATCGGGCAGGGTTTCGGTCAGCACGGCCATGCCCCCCGCACGCGCATCAAGCAGGCGCCGCAAGGTTTCGGTCTGCACCAACGGCACGTCGCCATAGAGCACCAAAGTGCTGTCTTGCGCCGCGCGCTGTTCAAGCAGGAACGGCACGGCCTGCTGCACGGCATGACCCGTACCTTGCTGAGGCCGCTGCAGCGCAAACTGCAGGTCGGCCTGATCGGCAAAGGCGGCCTGAACAAGCTCGGCGCCGTGACCGACAACAATTACTATGCGGTCCGGGTTCAGACGCCGTGCGTTCTCCAGTACATGCGCGAGCATCGGTTTGCCTGCCAGAGGATGCAAAACTTTGGGCAAGTCGGACTGCATGCGTTTGCCAAGGCCAGCGGCCAGAATAACGATATTTAGCATTGTGTGATGAGTCAAATAATCGGGCCGCGTGGCCAAAACCTAGCTGCAAGCCTTGCATGTTAAAGCCAGGGCTTGCAGCTAGGTAGACAACTTTACCAATTTTACGATTGCGTTTTTTTGGAAGTGGCAGCGCGTTTTCTGGGCGCTGCCTTGGCTGCTTTGGCGGTTTTAGCCGCCGCCCCTGCCCGGGCGCCTGGCCGGGTGTTGGAACCGGATTCGGCGCGCGGCGCTACGGTAGCCGCTTTAGCTACAGCTTCGGCGCTTTGCATGGAGGCCGTGGTGGCGGCCGCCAGGGTATCGAACTGCTTTTGCAGCATGTTCCACCAGCCTTGGGTTGCGGCCTGTGCGCTGGCCAGATCGGGTTGGGGGGGAGTCGCAGAGCCGGGGTTGGGGGCTGTCGCGGTTGTGTTGGACGTCGCTTGATCTGATGCAGCCGTCTTGTCCTTGGCCGGCGTTTTGGTGGCACCCACAAGGGGTGCCGCTACATCTTGCGCAGGTGCCGCTGCATTTGCGGCGGCGGGTTTGATTCCCAACACCACTTCCAGAGGCGAGGGGCTATCGGGCGTGGCCGCCATGCCCGAGGCCGTCATGAAGGATTTCAACGTGGCGATCGTGGCGCGCTGCACTTCCAGGCCCTGTATGGCGCTGGACAACATGGACAGATTCATGCGCAGCCAGTTTTCCACGGCGCGCAAGTCGGTAATGCGGCGATCCAGGTCTTCGATACTGGTGGGCGCCGCCATAGCCGACTGGCCCAATCCGCCCGCGCCCGACAAGCCTTGCCAGGCTTGCTGCATCATTTCAAGACTGGCCATCAGCGGGTTTTTCCCGAGGTCTGCACCCTGCCCCAGACCGGGTAGAACAAAAGGGTTACTATTTTGCGTGGTCATGGTGGCTCCTTAAAGGCCAAACTGTCAGTCCAGCAAGCTTAAACTGAACTGGGTTCAAGCGTCTAATCCTTAATTTCGAATGAAGACCTCATACACCCTCGCAGAACTGGAATCGGCCATCAATTATTGGCGCGCCCGCTCGCCTTCGGCCGGTGAAGAACTCTCCTTGTGCCCTGAGGCTTCGGCCTTGGCCGAACCGTATGCCCTGATGATTTTCAATGCGCAGCGGGAAGTGGCCAGCGATGCGCTGGATGCGGCGGCTAGAGGTGCGTTGGCGGTGTGGGAAGAACGCGAGGGTGCATAGCGGTGAGGGTTGGGTGGTGCGACGGGTGATGGCACCCACAAGGGGTGCCGCTACATTAGCTGCCGTCACGTTTTTGTAGTGGCAGCCCTTGTGGCTGCCAAAATCGCCAACAATCAAAACGGTATATCTACAAACCGCGCCGACGCAAACCATCCAGAATAACCAGCTCGGCTTCCAGTGTGAACTCGCCGGCCTGGATCATGGACCAGACTTCGGCCACGGGCACATTGCGGATTTCACTGACTTCGCCATCCTGGTTGGCCGGGCGAACGGATTCGGCCAGCACGCATTCGCTGGCCAGCAAATCTTCGACCTGATAGCCTTCGGGCAAGCGCCGATGCATGCGTAAGATCATGCGCAAAGGATCGCGGCCCTCGAGCGCGGCCGGCGCCAGGCCCGCCTCCTCGTTGCTCTCGCGCAACAACGATGCATCCAGGCTTTCAGCCGCGCCCACAAGCCCTCCCACCAGCGTATCCCACATGCCGGGATCGGTGCTTTTGTTGAGCGCGCGACGCGCGATCCAGAGATTCCCGGTGGGCGTCCAGGCGTTCAGATGCACGGCTCGCGTCAACAAACCCAAAGGCCGCATCGCCGCACGCTCAATCACAGACAGCGTACGTCCTTCGCCCACGACGTCGATCAGTTCGTTGCGCCAGCCGCGCAGGCAATTGGCATCGCGCAAGGTCTGTGCGATGCGCTCCAAAACGGCTTTGAGCGTAATGCGCTGCGATGCCGCCGCGGTAACATGAACGGCTTCGGCTTCCACATGCACACCGGGCAGTCCATCGACGACGCGCGTCGCTTTGGCGGTGACCCATCCCGACACGCGCCCCGATACGGTAAGCGGCCGCGAGCCTTTAGGCGGCAATTGCTGAACCAGGCGTCCAAGCTGTTGATAGCGCAGGTTAATCGCCGACGTGAGCGATCCAGGGTCTAAGTCATTCATGCAATAATTGTAGTGTATGCCCGCGGTCCTTCGTCCAACCGACATGGAATTGAAATGCGCACGCCAAGCCGGCGCTACGCACGATCTTCCCAGGTTCGCTATAATTCTGCGGTCTTTAAGTAATTCGAGCAGGTAGTTAAGGCGCACGATTTTTCGAGCCTGCCATCCAATCATTATTATGTGTTTTCACAAACATTGGACCGACGCACGTCAAATGTTAGCGAAGACACGCCGTATTACGAGGTCAGCATGAAGAAGTTGAGAGGGTTACTGGGTACTGGCGCAATGCTGCTGGCAAGCATTGCAAGCGCTCAAGTGAAAGATATGCCCGGCGGCCCAAAGGTCAATCAGCTCAACCTCCACGAGGGGGTGTCGCAAATCGCATACGATGTTGTCTGGCTGCACTGGATGATGCTCATCATCTGTACGATCATTTTCATCGGCGTGTTCGGGACGATGACCTACTCCATCATCATGCACCGCAAATCGCGCGGCGTGGTGGCGGCCAAATTCCACGAAAACACGGCGATCGAAATCGCCTGGACCATCATCCCCTTTCTCATCGTCATCGGCATGGCGCTCCCGGCGACCCGTACCGTTGTGGCCATGAAAGACACCTCCAGCGCCGATCTGACCGTCAAGGTCACCGGCTATCAATGGCAATGGGGCTATGAGTACATGGACGGCGCGGCAACCGGCGTGCAATTCCTCTCGCACCTGTCCACTCCACGTGAGCAAATCGAGGGCAAAGCGCCCAAAGACCAGTTTTACCTGATGGAAGTCGACAAGCCAATGGTCGTGCCGGTCAACAAGAAAGTACGTGTGGTACTGACTGCCGCCGACGTGGTTCACTCCTGGGCCGTGCCCGACTTTGGAGTCAAGCAGGACGCCATCCCCGGGTTCCTGCGCGACGCCTGGTTCCGTGCTGAAAAGGTCGGCAGCTATCGCGGGCAGTGCTCGGAACTGTGCGGCAAGGATCACGCGTTCATGCCCATCGTGGTTAAAGTCGTATCGCAGGCCGACTACGACAAGTGGGCGGCTGATCAGAAAAAAGCCCTGGCCAGTGCGGCCGAGGATCCAAACAAAAAATGGACTAAAGACGAGCTGTTCGCGCGCGGCGAAAAAGTGTTTGGCGCCAACTGCGTAGCCTGTCACCAGGCCACCGGCAAGGGCATCCCCGGCACCTTCCCGGCGCTCGACGGCGACACCAAATTCGTGCTGGCTCCCATGAAAGGGCAAATACTGACCGTACTGAACGGCCACCCCGGCACAGCCATGGCCGCGTGGCGCAACCAGTTGAGCGACACTGACATCGCCTCGGCCATTACCTATACCCGCAATGCCTGGGGCAATGCAGGAAAAGGTCCGGACCCGGTAGTCCAGCCATCCGACGTCAAGGCTTTGCGCTAAGCTATCGGCTGGCCGCATAACATAATTCGCACGTTTATTGCCGGGGCCGCCTCGATACGGCGCCCCGGTTCAGCAGGAAGGAGTCCACCATGAGCAGCGTTACTGCCGATCACATCCCAGCCAGTCACGGTCACGAAGACCATGGCCATGCGGCCATCCCTCACGGCTGGCGGCGCTGGTTGTTCGCCACCAACCACAAAGACATCGGGACCATGTACCTGATCTTTGCCTTTACCATGCTGCTCGAAGGCGGCACGCTGGCCCTGCTGCTGCGTACCGAGCTGTTCGAACCGGGCCTGCAGTTTTTCGAACCGCAGCTCTTCAATCAGTTCACCTCCATGCACGGCCTGATCATGATTTTCGGGGCGATCATGCCGGCTTTCGTGGGCTTTGCCAACTGGATGGTGCCGCTGCAGATCGGCGCCTCCGACATGGCGTTCGCCCGCATGAACAACTTCAGCTTCTGGCTTTTGCCCGTAGCGGCCACCCTGCTGACGGCATCGTTCTTCGCTCCTGGCGGCGCCAACGCAGCCGGATGGACCATGTACGCACCGCTGTCCGAACAAATGGGCCCGGGCATGGACTTCACGATTTTTGCGGTTCACCTGATGGGCGCTTCATCCATCATGGGCGCGATCAACATCATCGTTACCATCCTGAACATGCGCGCACCCGGCATGACGTTGATGAAAATGCCGCTGTTCTGCTGGACCTGGCTGATCACCGCCTACCTGTTGCTGGCTGTCATGCCGGTTCTGGCCGCCGCGGTAACCATGCTGCTGACCGACCGCCACTTCGGCACCACCTTCTTTAATGCAGCGGGCGGGGGCGACCCGGTTCTGTACCAGCACGTATTCTGGTTCTTCGGGCACCCCGAGGTCTACATCATGATTTTGCCGGCCTTCGGCATCGTCTCCGAAGTCGTGCCGGCCTTTGCCCGCAAAAGACTGTTCGGCTATTCATCCATGGTGTACGCCACGGCCTCGATCGCCATCCTGTCGTTCCTGGTCTGGGCGCACCACATGTTCACCACCGGCATGCCCGTCACGGCGCAGCTGTACTTCATGTACGCCACCATGCTGATCTCGATCCCGACCGGCGTTAAGGTGTTCAACTGGGTGGCTACCATGTGGCGCGGCTCGATGACATTCGAAAGCCCCATGCTGTTTGCCATCGGTTTTATTTTCGTGTTTACCATCGGCGGCTTCACCGGCCTGATCCTGGCCATTGCGCCGATCGACGTCCAGGTGCAGGACACCTACTATGTTGTGGCGCACTTCCACTATGTGCTGGTGGCAGGGTCGCTGTTTGCCATGTTTGCCGGCGCTTACTACTGGCTGCCCAAATGGACCGGCCGCATGTACGACGAACGCCTGGGCAAATGGCACTTCTGGTCGACCATGATCTCGTTTAACGTCACGTTCTTCCCCATGCACTTTCTGGGCCTGGCCGGAATGCCGCGTCGTTACGCCGACTACCCGGCGCAGTTCACCGACTTCCACCAAATTGCCACCATCGGTGCATTCTGGTTCGGCCTGTCGCAGCTGATTTTCCTGTACGTAGCGCTTAAAGCCTTCTCCGGACGCGGTGAAATCGCCCCCGCCAAGCCATGGGAAGGCGCCACGGCGCTGGAATGGACGGTGCCTTCACCCGCGCCCTACCATACGTTCGTAACCCCCCCAGTCATCAATTAATATGATCATGACTCCGGAACAACGCCGCCGCAACCGCATTACCGGCCTGGCATTGGGCATCATTGCAATCGCAATCTTCGCCTGGTGCTTCTGGCGCGGCGGCCTCATGATGATGAGCTAAGCCCCACTATGACCGACGATATCCGCGAACTCTCGCAGCGCAAGCTGAATTTCTTCCAGACACTGAAGGCCGTGTCGTGGGCGTTTTTCGGCGTGCGCAAAGGCAAGGATTACAGGCAGGATATCGCCACGCTTAATCCGGTTCATCTCATTATTGCCGGCGCACTTGCAACCGTCGTGTTCGTCGGGGTGTTGATTTTCCTCGCCCGATGGGCGGTATTGAGCGCGCTCTAACACTTTTCAGTTTTGACTATTCGCATCAGGAGAACACCATGAGTGCAAGTCACTCGGCTAACAATGCGGCGGTGGCGCCCTATTACTACGTACCTGCAGACTCCGCCCACCCTGTAAGGGCAGCGGTCAGCCTGTTTTTAGTAATGCTGGGCGCGGCCCTCTGGATCAATAGCTACCAAACCGGCTTCTGGATATTTCTGGTTGGCATACTTAGCCTGTTCTTCGTGCTGTTCCACTGGTTTGGCGATGCCATCGGTGAATCCGAAGGCGGCATCAACAGCCAGCGCGTCGATCACTCCTACCGCTGGAGCATGGCCTGGTTCATTTTTTCCGAGATCATGTTCTTTGCCGCGTTCTTCGGCTCATTGTGGTACACCCGCGAGGTCACTACGCCGTGGCTAAGCAACCTCGACCACCAGACCCTGCTGTGGCCCCATTTCACCGGCACGTGGCCCAACTTCGGACCGGCCGGCACCATTACCCCGTTCGAATCGGTAGGCCCTTTCTGGCTGCCCACCATCAATACGGCCTTGCTGCTGACCTCGGGCCTGACCCTGACGATTGCCCACCACGCCTTGCGCGCCAGCCATCGCGGCAAAGCCATATTCTGGATGATCCTGACCGTTGCCCTGGGGTTCTCGTTCGTGGCCTGCCAGGCTTATGAGTACCACCATGCCTATACGGAGCTTCACCTGCGCTTCGACTCGGGCGCGTTCGGTTCGCTGTTCTACATGCTGACGGGCTTTCACGGCTTTCACGTGATCCTGGGCGCCACCATGCTGACGGTCATTACCCTGCGACTGATCAAAGGCCACTTTACGGCCGATCATCACTTCGGCTTCGAAGGCGCAGCCTGGTACTGGCACTTTGTTGACGTGGTATGGCTGGGCTTGTACCTGTTCGTTTACTGGTTCTAAACCGGTTGCGGCCTGAAATCAACGTAAAGGGCCGGCTTTGCCGGCCTTTTTTCTGAATCGGCCTTTCATCGCGGATTGATCCCCGTGCTTTGTATCCAGCCCATGTAGTGGGCAAAAAGCACAAACAGAAACAAGGCGATCGACAGCCCAACCCGCAAAGTCAGGGCATTAACGGTTTTGTTCGTGCCGCCCTTGTCACGCATCAGATAGAACAGGGCCGAGGCCATACTCCCCACGATACCCAGAAAAGCCAGGATTACTACGATACGCATTGCCGCCTCCGGTAAAGCTGGAATTATTGCAGATATGGCCCATTCACACGCCAATCCCCGTACCCTCGCCACCCTGATTTTGCTGGGTGCGATGGTTATCGTTTTCGTACTGGCAGGCAACTGGCAACTGCGGCGCGCGGCCCAGCGCCACGCCACAAGTGAAGCTATCGACAGCGGCCGCAGCCTCGCTCCCTTGCATCTTAGCGCCAAATCGCCCAGCAGCGAATTCACGAACTGGCGGCCGGTAACAGCCGGCGGCATCTGGCGCAATGACCTGACCGTCTTGCTGGAAAACCGCAGCTTCAAAGGCCGCACCGGGTATTGGGTGGCCACGCCGCTGCTGCTCGATGGCAGCCCGGACACCGCGGTGGTAGTGCTGCGCGGCTGGGTGCCACGGCCGCTGGGCCCGGGCGAAAAGCTCGCGCCCATCCCCAGCCCGCAGGGTCTCCAAACCCTGAGCGGGCAGTTGATAAACCGCGTGCCGCGCCTGTTCGAACTGTGGTCCATCGAACACAGCACAGCGGGCAAGCTGCCCGCGCAGCTGCCTTTGGCCGATCACACCCTGCCCCATGTGCAAAACCTGGACCTGAAGGCTTACGCCCAGGCCAGTGGTTTAACATTGCTTTCGACCATCGTCGAGCAAACCTCGGACAGCCCGGATGGATTCGGGCGCGAGTGGCCTCATGCATCGCTTAACGCCAGCGAAAATATCGGCTACGCGATGCAATGGTTTACTTTCGCCGCCATCGCCGCCATCGCGTGGCTGGTGACCGCCATGAACGCCTTGCGGCGCAAACGCGCAAGCCGCCCGCCCCCCGCTCAAGCGTGAACCCGCTGCATAACCCATAAGGAATCCACGTGCCCAGTATCGACCCGTCCCTGCCACCCAAGCCGCCCAAGCCTCGCTCGATCGCCCCCCTGATCGCCATTGTGCTGATTTGCCTGGCCCCCGTGGTTCTGGCCTTCCTCGCCTACTATGTGCCCGCTCTGGGCCTGCGTCCCGATGGCCAAAGCAACTACGGCACACTGATCGAACCGCAACGCCCGATACCGGCGGCCAGCGCCCTGGCGCTCACCACGGCCGACGGCCAGCCGTTCGACCTGCATAGCCTGCACGGCAAATGGATACTGGTCAGCGCAGACCAGGGTGCCTGCCCCGAGTCCTGCGTGAAAAAACTGTTTATCCTGCGCAATTCGCACGCCAGCCAAGGCAAGGAAGTCGAGCGCCTGACGCGCGTGTGGTTCGTGACCGATAACGCGCCGATACCAGCCCAGGTACTCGCGGCTTACAAAGGCACGATCATCGTTCATGCCGACCCCAAGCAGCTGGCCGCCTACCTGACGCCCGGCGCCGCCGCGGCAGACGCCGAATCGGCCTTGGAAAAGCCCATGTGGATCATCGATCCGCTGGGCAACCTGATGATGCAATACCCAGAGCAGGCCGATCCGCTCAAGGTGCGCGACGACATCAAAAAACTGCTTGCGCGCTCAAGCATCGGCTAAACGATCATGATCGACCGCATCCACGCCCGCTACCGCAAGCTGGTCTTCATGACCTGGTTTCTGACCCTCGACCTGATCATGTTCGGCGCCTTCGTGCGCCTGACCGATTCGGGGCTGGGCTGCCCGGACTGGCCGGGCTGTTACGGGAAAATCACGCCCCTGGCGGCCAGCGGCCATATCGAAAAGGCGCTGGCCGCCATGCCCTACGGCGCGGTCAGTTTTTCCAAGGCCTGGATCGAAATGGTTCATCGCTACGCCGGCTCGATCCTGGGCATGATGATTATCGCCATCGTCTACCTGGCCTGGCGCTATCGCGCCCGGCTGGGCCATACGCCGCGCCTGGCCATCGTCGCCTTTTTCGCCGTTTGCCTGCAAGGCGCCTTTGGCGCCTGGACGGTTACGCACAGACTCATGCCCGTAGTCGTTACCGGCCATCTATTGGGCGGAATGACACTGCTTGCCATCATGACCTGGCTGGCGGCGCGCGAGCGCAGCCACCTTCCGGTTGCTGCGGCGGCACGCACCTGGCGGCCCTGGATGGCGTTCGGATTCGCCCTGCTGTTGACGCAAATCGCCCTGGGCGGCTGGGTCAGCACCAACTATGCGGCGCTCGCCTGCATGGATTTTCCCACTTGTCATGGCCAATGGCTGCCCACAATGGATTTCGGCGACGGCTATTCACTGATCCGTGGCCTGGGCCTGCTTCCTTCGGGAGCCATGATTTCCCAATACGCCCTGACCGCCATACACTGGACGCATCGCAACTTTGCTTTCGTGGTGTTTGTCTATCTGGGCGTGCTGGGCTGGAAAATGCGCCGCGATCCGGGCTTGCGCGGCCCCGCCCAACTGCTGCTGGGCCTGCTGCTGGCGCAATTGTTTACGGGCCTGACCACCATCTTCTTCCAATGGCCGCTACTGATCGCCGTCATGCACAATGGCGGCGCCGCGGGCCTGGTGCTGGCCAGCGTCACACTGCTGGTGCGCCTTTCACGCGCCGGAGGGTCTAAAATACCGCTATGACCTCCGCCACCGCCGCCCAACCCCATCTATTTCGCCAATACCTGGTGCTGACCAAGCCCAGGGTCACGCAGCTTGCCGTTTTTTGCGCCGTCATCGGCATGTTCCTGGCCACACCCGGCTTGCCGCCGCTCGTCAATGTGCTGGCCGGCACGCTGGGCATCTGGCTGCTGGCGGCGGCCGCGTTTGCCATCAACTGCCTGATCGAACGGGAAATCGACGCACGCATGCTGCGCACCGCCCGGCGGGCGACGGCGCGCGGCACGATTTCCAACCTGCAGGTCGTGTCCTTCTCGGGCCTGCTGGGCGGGCTGGGCATGATGGTGCTCTACACCTGGGTCAATCCCCTGACCATGTGGCTGACCTTCGCCACCTTCGTGGGCTACGCCATCATCTACACCATTATTCTCAAGCCTCTTACCCCGCAAAACATCGTCATCGGCGGCCTGTCGGGCGCGATGCCGCCGCTTCTGGGTTGGGCGGCCGTCGCCAACGCAGCGCCGGCCGAAGCCTGGCTGCTGGTGCTGATCATCTTCATCTGGACTCCGCCGCACTTCTGGGCGCTGGCCTTGTATCGCAATAACGACTACATCAAGTCGGGGCTGCCCATGCTGCCCGTGACGCACGGCAAACAGTTCACCCGCCTGCACATATTGCTCTACAGCTTTGCGCTTTTTGCCGCGTCGCTGATGCCCTTTGTCATCCGCATGAGCGGCGTGGCGTATCTGGCCGCGGCCATCGTCCTGAGCGGTATATTCATTGCCTATGCCTGGCGTCTTTACAAGAACTATAGCGACGAACTGGCGCGCTCGCTGTTTCGCTACTCCATTTTGTACCTGGCATTGCTGTTCGCCGCCCTGTTGCTCGATCACTGGATTAATCTGCTCTAACCATGTCTCGCCATTTACCTTCTCGCCGCAGCTTTATCTCGCTGGCTGTCGCCGGCCTATTGTCGCTGGGGCTGGCGGGCTGCAAAGAACCCGTCAAATTCCAGGGCAGCGATATCAGCGGCACCCACCTGGGCCGCGATATGGCGATGGTCGACAGCAGCGGCACGCTGCGCACGCTGGCCGATTACAAAGGCAAGGTTGTGGTGGTGTTTTTCGGCTTCACCCATTGCCCGGATGTGTGCCCGACCTCGATGGCGGAACTGGCGCAAACCATGAGTTTGCTGAAAGGCGATGCGAAAAAGGTGCAGGTCGTCATGATCACGGTCGATCCCGAACGGGACACGGGCGCCATCATGGACACCTACGTGAAAGCGTTCAATCCCAGCTTTGTGGGGCTGACGGGCTCGCCAGACCAATTACATAAAACGGCGCAATCGTTCAAGGCCTACTATGCCAAGGCTTCGGGCGGTACGGCAGACAGCTACAGCATGAATCATTCCTCGTCCTTTTATATCCTGGACCAGACGGGCGAGGCCCGGGTATTGCTCAACGGCAATGCCCCGGCCAAAGTCATTGCCGACGATATCCGGCAACTGCTTTAGGACGTTTTCGGTTGAAGTGTTTACGGAACTGAACGCGTTTTGTATCGCTCTTTTTTTGAGCCGTTTTGGGTGGGGTCATTCTGTTAAGACGCCGCAGGGCGAGGGGTGGGTACCGTCCGGTCCGTCCAGCGGTCGGGGCGCTGCGCGCTCCGACTGCCCGGGTCTGCC
>NZ_SMAJ01000017.1 GCF_004346225.1 Paralcaligenes ureilyticus
GCCCGGTTCTTGTTTCTTTGTCATGGAATCACCTTATAAATTAATAATGATTCACTTCAAAAGTGTCCTCCAAAATTAGACCACAGCAAACAGCGGCGCCCTTGCCTCCCCGCGCTGGGCCTCGGCCGCGGCAGGCTCGAAGCTCGCTCACCCCACTTCGACCCCCGTCGCCGCTGGACATATTCGGACTACAAGCAACACGACAAATCGGCAAGGTCGATTGGGAAATGGACATTAGAACTTGTGGCTTATCCCCGTCATAAAGCGCGTGGTCGTCCCTTGCCCGCGAACCACCTGATCTTCAAGCGAGTAGCGTGTGGCCAGGCCTGCCATGGCATAAAGGGTGGTACGCGGTGACAGGGTATGCACGTAGCCCAGTGTTGCAACCTGCCCGGCCCGGGCTTTTGTGCCATCCTGCCAATGCCAGCCGGGTTTGACGTAAGACCATTGGGCCAGAACCGTGCCATGGGCGCTCACGGGAACGGCGAGGCCAAGCAGATACGCGTCCTCTTGACCGCCATTGGCAAACTCGGCCGCCCCAAGCCCCAAGCCCAGCCCGCTCGGATCGCCGCCATCCAGGCCGGCATAGCCGTTTTTCATGCGGCTCCAGGCGACTGAGAGTTTTGCCACTTGGAAATCGTACGAAGCGCCCAGCTGCCAGGCTTCCGGGTTTTTACCTCCGGGTAGCACAGTGCTGGATAAATAGGCCTTATCCCAAGTTGCCACGAGCAATAATGGCCCCTGGCTATATTGCAAAGCTGCGCTGACCATGGGGGATTTCTGGCCGTTGATTTGCGTGCCGGTAACGTCAAAGCTATATCCAGCGCCAAAGCTGAAACCCGAGAGCGAAGGCGATACATAGTTGACGGCGTTGCTGACCCGATAATTATCCGATGCCTTGAAGGTCGCGCCCATGCCCATTTCTTTCCAGGACGCAATTTCAAGCTGGCTGCCGAATTGCTGTGCGATCGTATGTTGGCGCCCTAGCCGCAACTCGCCCAAATGCTGGCTATTCAAGCCTACCCACGCAGCATGGCTGAAAAAACTGTCCTTGTCGGACAAATGCCCTGTTGCCGCATCGAAGAGTGATTCGAGCTGAAATGTCGCCGACAGATCGTCGCTCAGTTTTTCCTGACCCTTGATGCCAAACAGTGAATCGGTAAGGCCGCCGGAGACGACTCCGGTCACGGAGCTCTTGGCGCCATCGGGGCCTGACACATGAGTAGAGGCAATGCCGGCATCCACAATACCGTATACGGTGACCTCGGATTCGGCGGAGTAAGCGACGTTCGTTGCCGCAGCGAGTATCCCTACCATTAATAAGCCGTACTTCATCGATTCTCCATTTATGCGATAAAAATAAGCGTCTATTTAAACACACAAATACGAATCATTGCTATTAAGCTTATAAATTAACGGCTGGCGCATTCCCCATCAGACATCTCGAGACAGGATCCCCCATGCCAAACAAGCCCGCAATGGCCTTTACAGCTCAAACTGCATACCCATTTCAACCACGCGATTGGGTGGTATTTTGTAGAACCGGGTACTGCGGGTGGCGTTGCGCGCCATGAAGGCGAACAGACTGCGGCGCCAGCTTAACCGCCACGACAGCCTGCGCACGACAAGCACGGTTTGGCGCGACAGGAAATACGAGGTTCGCATGGGCTCCAGATTGAGCTCGGGATGCGTCTGTGCGATCTGCTCGAGCAACTGCGGCACATTGGGTTCTTGTTTGAATCCCCACGTAGCCACCACCTGCCAGCTGGAACGGCTAAGGCGCTCAAGTACAAAGCGCTCATTAAACGGGACATAAGGCACGTCTGCGCTTTGCACATTCAAGAAGACGGCCTGTTCGTGCAGTATTTTGTTATGTTTAAGATTATGTAAGAGCGCCGGCGGCACTGTATTGACGATCATGCTCATGAACACGGCCGTGCCGTCCACACGCGTGGGTGGATATTCCTCGAGCGCTTCCATAAACGTTTTAAGCGGTTGCTGGTCGCCGGCCAGGGTTTCGTGCATTTGTTCACGGCCCTGTTTCCAGGTAAGCATCATGACAAGAATAGTCAGGCCCACGATCAGCGGCAACCAGCCTCCCTCGACAATCTTCAACGCATTGGACGAGAACAGCAAAATGTCCAGTATCAGAAACACGCTAAGCAAAGACATCCATAAAACACGTTTTGCACCCACCGACTTTCGGGGCAGTACGGAAAAGGCCAGCATCGAGGTCATCAGCATGGTGCCCGTAACCGCAAACCCATAGGCCTGCGCCAGGCGGTCGGACGATTCAAAAGCCAGCACCAGCACCAGCACCGCCACAAACAACAGCATATTGACGCGCGGCAAATAAACCTGGCCTTCCTCGCGAGCCGAGGTGTGCTGTATTACCATGCGCGGCCAAAACCCCAGTTGAACGGCCTGACGCGTGACCGAAAACGCACCGGAAATCACGGATTGCGAGGCGATGACCGTTGCGACCGTTGCCAAAACCACCAGCGGGACCAGCCCCCAGGAAGGCGCCATTAAAAAAAACGGATTTTTAATGGCTGAAGGGTCTGCCATCAACAAAGCCCCCTGCCCGAAATAGCACAGCACCAGTGCGGGCAGCACCAGGCCGAACCAGGCGCGCTGAATGGCTGGACGGCCATAATGGCCCATATCGGCGTACAGGGCTTCGGCGCCCGTCAGCGCCAGCACGACCGCTCCCAGCAGCAAGAAGGTGCCCCAGGGCGCATCGCCAATAAAGGTCAGCGCCCACATGGGGTTGAGGGCCAGCAGTATCTGCGGGGTTTGCGCAATACGCCAGGCGCCCAATACCCCCAGCGTCACGAACCACAACAGCATAATGGGGCCAAACAGCTTACCTACCGCGCCGGTACCCCGCGACTGGATGAAGAACAGACCCGCCAGCACCAGCACGGACAAGGGAACGACCCAATGATCCAGACGGTGCGAAACAATGCTCACTCCTTCGATCGCCGACAGCACTGAAATAGCCGGCGTGATCATGCTATCGCCATAAAACAGAGCCGCGCCGATCAGGCCAAGCACGGTCAAAACCCATTTCTTCCGCCCCGAAAAGCCGCGCACGGCCAGTTCCATCAGCGCCAGCGTCCCACCCTCGCCATGGTTGTCGGCACGCAGAACCAGCATCACATATTTAAGCGACACCACCACCATCAGCATCCAGAACAAAATCGACAGCACACCCAGAATGTGCTCGTTATCCAGCGTCGGAAACTCGGACAACGACACCTTGATGGTGTACAGCGGGCTGGTGCCTATATCGCCATAGACCACGCCCAGCGCGCCCATCATAAGCGCCGCTCCCGGCGATCGCTTAGCCTTCGAACCGTCATGCCCCGCCGCTGTTTTATTCATGTAATTGCTCTTGTTAGTTTGGCGCCAATCCGCGGGCCTGGAAACACAATACTGATCCGCGTACCGGCAAATGCCGGGCGGCTGGCCAGATTCCACCAGGCCCCATGGGCCCGCGCAATTTCCCGGACAATGGCCAGACCCAAGCCCGAGCCTCCCGCATTGGCCCGGGGAGAACGATAAAAGGCCTCGAACACCCGCACGCTGTCGGCCTGATCGACCCCCGACCCGTCGTCTTCGACTGCCAGCGCAGGCGGATTGGCGGTTATTTGCAGGCGTATGTTTTGAGCGCCCACGCCATAGCGTAATGCGTTATCGATCAGATTGCTTAGCAATTCCTCCAGCAGCAAGGGGTCGCCATCGATCCAGACCGGATCGTCGGGCGCAACCAGATGAATTTGCACCTGGCTTGCGCGCGCTGCCGGTATCCACTCGGCGCCGCTGATGCGGGCCCACTCGCACAAATCCAGACGCACAAAACTATCTTGCGGCCGGGTGGACGAATCCACGCGCGCCAGCACCAACAACTGCTGGCCCAAGCGTATCATACGATCGGTGACGCTCTTGATCCGTTCCGCACGCACCCGCACATCATCGGGCAGTTGCCGCGCCAGCATGAGCTCGGACTCAAGCTTGAGACCGGCCAATGGAGTTCTGAGCTGATGCGCCGCGTGGCCAACAAAGCGCTTCTGGGCCTGCATGGAGTCGTCCAGACGCACCAGAAGGTCATTGAAGTGAGCGACCACCGGGACCACTTCGGTCGGCAACCCCGCCATCCCCAAGGGCTGCAAATCGTCGATGGAGCGCTGGCTAATCTCTTCGGAAAGGCGGTTGATCGGTTCCAGACCCGAACGCACACCGGACACCAGTACCCAGGCAAACAACAATACCAGCAAAAACTGGCTGAAAATCATGGACCAGAAAATGTCTTCGAGCAGCCAGGCGTCCAGGCTGATCTGGCGCGTCATGGCCCAGGTCGCAATCAGGTCGAGCACAACCAGGACAATCACCGCCGGCAAAAGACGCAGCACCAGATGGCGCGCGAGCGAGCCCGGTGGCATTAGCGCAGCCAGCTGCCCTGGTGAAAATCTGGGTTTGGACGAACGGCCCAATGACTCAGGCGGCACTTTCGACGTCGAGCAAGTAGCCAAAGCCACGTACAGTCTGTATGCCCGCGCCCGTCCCTTCCAGACGCTTGCGCAAGCGATATACATAGACCTCAACCGCATTTTCGCTGAAATCGGCATCCCATGCCGACAGGGAATTGACGATCTGGCGCTTGGTGACTACCCGCCCCACCCGTGCCATCAACATCTCAAGCACCGACAGTTCGCGCACTGACAGCGACAGCCGATCGCCGTTGACGCGCACTTCACGGCCCACGGTATCGAACACCAAAGGGCCCGCTTCGATAAAAGGCTGTGCCTGACCCGCCCGGCGCCGTGCAAAGGCACGTACCCGAGCGGCCAGCTCGGGCAATTCGAAAGGCTTGGTGACGTAGTCGTCGGCCCCCGCGTCGAGCCCGGCCACGCGATCCTCGACGCCGTCGCGCGCGGTCAGGATCAACACCGGAATTTGCTGCCCATTGCTGCGCAGCTGGCGCAACACTTCGAGGCCGCTCAGGCCAGGCAGATTCAAATCAAGCAATAACAGGTCGTACGATTGCCCCGCCACGGCCCCCAGCACCTGGTCGCCGTCTTTCAGCCAGTCGACCGCATACCCCTGCTCAATCAGGAACTCCTGCAGCGCATGGCCCAGGGTGGTGTCATCTTCAATTACTAGAACTCGCATGGCGTGATTCTATATCGAACCGAAAATTTTGGGTGAAACACCCCGGACTATCGTTGCGGCGTTACAAATTAGGCGACTTACTTTACCGCGGGGGTCGCGGGGGGCCGAGTAACAAACCCCAGCTGTTTCAAACCAGCCAGGCGCGCATCCCCCATAATCCGGGCCAGCACTTCATAGCGCGTGTTCAAATCGGCGCGTATGCGTACCTGCGGTTGCGGATCCGCTTGCGCCTCCTGCGAGAAACGTTGTGCCAGTTGATCCATAGACACCGGCTGTTCGTTCCAGAACAGGAGTCCCTGCGCATCGACGGCCAGGTCTATCGTCTTGGTCTCCGGCTTGGCTTGTGCCGCACTGGCCTGCGGAATATCGATTTTGATCGAGTGCGTCAGCAGCGGCGCCGTGATGATGAAGATCACCAGCAGCACCAGCATGACGTCGATGAGAGGAACCATATTGATTTCCGAAACAGTATGGCTGCCCTCCTTGCTATCGAAGCTTCCGAATGCCATGCCTATTCTCCCGAGGCCGCCAGCGCCACATGGCGCCGCTTGATATTGGACACATCCACTTGCTGCCCTGTGGAAAGAAAGGTAAACAGATCGTGGGCGAAGGCGTCCAGACGCGCCAGATAGACTCGATTGCCGCGTACAAAGCCGTTGTACGCCAGCACGGCCGGAATCGCCACGGCCAATCCCAATCCGGTCATGATCAGCGCTTCGCCCACCGGGCCGGCAATCCGGTTCACGCTCACCCCCTCGGACAGACCAATACTGACCAGCGCATGGTACACACCCCAGACCGTCCCAAACAAGCCTACAAACGGCGCGGTAGAGCCTATCGAAGCCAGAACCGTCAGGCCATTTTCCAGCCTTGCGGTTTCTTCGTCGATCACCTTGCGTATCGTGCGCGTAACGAACGCGCCGGTCGAGCCCTTCTCTTCAAGCTTGAGCGCACCGTACTTGGCGTGATGGTTGCAGGCATGTATGGCATGGCTGGCCACGTGAGAAAAGGGCTCGGTGGCCCCATGCGTCTTGATCTCATTTTCAACTTGCTCAAGCGAACTGGCGCCCCAGAACTCGGCCAGGAATTTAGTCGAGCGGCGCTGCATTTGAAGGTTCATGATTGATTTCACAAAAATCAAATACCAGCTAAATAAAGACATCAGCAACAAAAATCCAAAGAGCGCCTTGCCCACCAGATCACTATGCCCGATAAAATGCAGGATCCCCGTACCCTGCCCCGCGGCCTCCGCGACACCGGGCGCAAGCGCCGCTGCATGACTCGCCGGCTCCGCCGCGCTGCTTATTTGTGCAAGCACCTGCAAGGCGCCGTTCAATAAATCAAGCATTTTCGTTCCTATAAAACAAAATCAAATGGAATATCCGCCATCGCGGCATAGGCAATGCCGTTTTCCGTATAAGGCTTGAAATGAGCCGCGCGCGCCGCATCGAGCGCCGCGCTGTCAAGCCGCGAATAGCCCGAAGAGTGACGCACCGATACGCTAACGACCGAGCCTTGCGCAGAGATCAAGACCCTGACGATGACCCGCCCCTGCTCTCCGCGCCGCTCGGATAGGCGCGGATAAACAGGAACGGGGCGCTGGCCCAGGTAATCCACCCGGCCTATCAATCGCGGCTGGTCCGACTGGGCGGGGCGCAACGGCGCGCTGGAAGATGCGGCGGCCGTCGACGCAACGGTGCCGGGCGGCGGCTCAACGTTCGTTTTGGCCAATGTCGGCCGGGGAGCGGGCTCGGCGGATTTAAGTACAGGCTTGGGCCTGGCGTTGTGCTCAGGCTTATGCTCGGGCTTGCGTTCGTGCCTGCGCGGCTTGGGGGGGATCTGCACCACCTTTTCCTCTGCCGGCGACACCACCACGGGCAGCTTCTCGGGCTCCACAGCCGCAGTATCCACCACCGGTTCCGGCGGCAATTCATGCGTCGTTTCCGGTGGAGCCTCGGCCGGCTCTTCGGGCTGCGGCTCCGCTTGAGGCGCCTTTTCCTCAGCTGCCGCCGCCGCAGGCGGCAATGGCGCTGGCGCAGGGCCCGGAGCCTGGGCCGGCTCCATGGCGATTTCAACCATCTGCACATCGGCCGCGTCAGGCGGCTGGATTTGAGATTGAACCGACGGCGCCGCCAATACAAGACCCAACACGGCAAGATGCAAGCCCAGCACTAACCCCGCCGCGATTAATTTAACCGGCACAGAACGATAATTTAGGCCGACAGTCGAAAGCAAGAAGAGTCCAGCGCAGAGTAGAAGTTGAACAGACCAGACGCCATCGCGACAGCGCCTGGCGCAAGGCTTTGCATCTCAGATTAAATAAGAAGCATTCGCAATTATAAACAATCTTAACGCTTAGCAGCAACAGTCCAGCCTCAAGGCGCTACGCTGGCATCGCCTTGGCCACTGCGTTCCAATGCCGCCGCGACAAAGCCGCTCGCCTTCATCTCTTCGACAAACGACGCCAGGTACCGCCACCCGCTCGTGCGCCCCTTGGGCGTAACCATGGCCTGATCGATGGCGGTAAAACGCCCGTCCATGACACGAAAGCCACGATGTCCGGCTGCATAGGCCATCAATGGTTGCCTGACACCGGCTACGGCATCAAGAGACTGCTCTACAAACAACTCGATCGCCGCCGCCGATGTCGCCGCCCGGACAATCTCGGCGTGCTGCAAACTACGGGTCAGGAACAGGTCGTATGCGGCACCCTTGCCCACTGCCACACGCACCCCTGCGCCATCGACATCATCCACCCGCATGAGAGGCGAATCGGCCGGCACCATATAAGTGCCTTCGATAATGACGTAGGGCTTGGTGAACTGAACCTTTTCGGCGCGCACCGGATCGACGGCCATGAAAGCGATATCCCACGTGTCGGACTCGGCAGCGGCAAAGACCTTACCGGCCGCATCAAACGCAATGAACTCTGCACCCAGGCCCAGTTGCCGGGCAAGTTCTTTAGCCAGATCGACCGACACGCCCATGGACTCGCCCGTCTCCGGGTGCCGCTGCGCCAGGACAGGATTGCCAAAATTAAGAGCAACTCGAAGCTTGCCATGAGGGGCCAGGTCGTTAATGACAGCGGACACGGTATTCATAAGCACTCCTGGCGGCAAGATGGCTATTCTATTTCTAAATCAATCGTGAACGCGAAAGCAGAGCGCAGATGTAGCGGTAGCCCTTGTGGCTGCCATCAATACGGCCAAGCAGACAAGCGAAGCTGACCAAGTTCACGATTAATTTAGAAATGGAATTAGACCAATTATCGGTGGCGCTTTAACGCCTCTTCCATTAAACCGGAACAAACCCGGAAATGAAACCCGGAATAAAAAAACCACCTAATGAATCAGGTGGTTTTTAAGCATGCAAGTGGTGGGTGCTACAGGGTTCGAACCTGTGACCTACGCCTTGTAAGGGCGCCGCTCTACCAACTGAGCTAAGCACCCCTTTGAACCTTGGGGCCACTTCACTTCATGCAAAACGAAGCGAAATTATAGCGATTTGTCGTATGCGGCGCAAACAAGAAGCGGCTATTAATTAACAGCGTCTTTAAGTGCTTTGCCGGGACGGAATTTGGGCACTTTGGCTTTTTTGATTTTGATGGCTTCGCCGGTGCGAGGATTACGGCCGGTACGGGCAGCGCGTTCGGACACGGCAAATGTGCCAAACCCAACCAGAGTCACCGTGCCGCCTTTCTTTTTTAGCGTAGCCTTGACAGCGCCAATAAATGCATCAAGAGCGCGACCAGCGTCGGCTTTGGATAAATCGGCTTTGGTGGAGATATGTTCGATAAGCTCTGTTTTATTCATTAAGGATTACCCCTAAAAATTATTAAAACCAGACGCCTCCCATAAGAACCGCCTGGCGTTTTATCGGTAAGCACGCGTCGCACACACTGTGCTATTCGTGCTGCCCAGTCATCAAAGACAGTGCAACAAAGCGAGATCGCTTAACGACGCTAAGCCATCAGTACGCTTCGTTGGCTAAAACGTATTAAGCCTTTTAAAAATAAGGCTGTCAAGCAGTAAACCTCTCAGAACCCGCATATCTGTTAGGATTTTTGTTTCGGCAAAGCAACAGCGGCAAACTTGACAAAAATTTAAGTGCGTCATCCGCCTGTCAATGTATCGTCAAGCCAGCGCCTGAACAAAATCATCAATCAGATCCTGCGTGTCCTCGATCCCCACCGATACGCGCAACTGATTATCTGAAATACCCATCAACGCACGCTGCTGCGCGCCCATCTCGTAATAGATGGTATGCGCTACCGGCAGCACCAGGGTGCGGTTGTCACCCAAATGGGTAGCCAGAATCAGAACACGCAGTCTGTTAAGAAACTCGAACACGTCAAGATCGTCAGCCAGTTCAATACCCATCAACGTCCCAAAGCGATGCCCGTACAAATCGACGGCACGCTCGTGTTGGGGATGGCTGGGCAAGCCGGGGTAATGGACCTTGGCAACCCGGGGATGGCCCGCAAGAAATTGCGCCAGGGTCAGCGCATTGGAGCAGCCCTTTTCCATGCGCAAGGCCAAAGTTTCAGCGCCTGCCGCAATTCGATGCGCCGCCTCGGCAGACAGGGTCCCACCCATATCGCGCAACCCTTTTTTCTTGATCTGCAACAAGCCCCAGGACGTGGGGGAGCCCTTGCGATAGGGCGCGGCAATGTTGGGATACGCCGACCAGTCGTACAGGCCGGTGTCGGTCACGGCTCCGCCCATGGCGTTGCCATGCCCTCCGATATGCTTGGACAGGGAGTTCACAACCAGGGACGCCCCCAGTGTGATGCCCTGGCACAACCACGGAGTCGCCAAGGTATTGTCGAGTACGTAGACCAGTTTTTCCTGCCGGCACCAATCACCGATGGCACGCAAATCGGCAATTTGCGTGCCCGGATTGGCAATGGCTTCCGTAAAAACCATCCGGGTTTCGGGCCGCAAGGCCTGTTTGACACTTTCAATGTCGGTCGCGTCGACCAGCGTCACCTCGACCCCCATGCCCATCAACGTGCCAAACAAGCTATTGGTGTTGCCAAAAACATATTTGCTGGAAATCAGATGGTCGCCCGCGCGCAGCAGAGCGAAAAAAGTAGCCGCCAGCGCGGCCATGCCTGTTGCAAAACTGACCGTGCCGACTCCACCTTCCATTTGCGACACTTTGGCCTCGAGAGCGGCCGTGGTGGGCGTGCCCTGACGCGCGTACGTAAACCCGGCCTTGCCTTGAAACACAGCCGCCAGCTCGCGCGAGTCGGCGTAAGCATATTCGGATGAGGCATGCATGGGCTTGTGTATGGCCCCGTGTTCGACCGACCCGCGACGGTCGGAATGAAGAATCGTGGTGGTAAAGCCGTTTTTTTGTGGCATGGTCAATGGGTACAAGGTGGTGCGATGCTGCGAACGCCGGGTTTAAAAACGCCGAAGCGCCCATACACGGGCGCGATCGACAATCCAAGTACGTAACTATAGACCTATTTTTCAACGCTGGCGTTGACGCACCGACTCGTAAAGGCACACCGCGCTGGCTACGCTGACATTCAGGCTTTCGACCGAGCCCAGCATGGGGATGGCGACGCGCTGGTCGCACGTCTCGCCTGTAAGGCGACGCATGCCCTCGCCTTCGGCGCCCAGCACCCACGCCATGGACCGACGGGCATCGACCTGATAGAGATCGCCCGAGGCCTGATCATCAGTGCCTACCAGCCAGACATTACGTTCCTTTAGCTGGCGCATGGTGCGCGCAAGATTGGTAACCATGATGTAGGGCACGATCTCTGCCGCCCCGCAAGCCACGCGCGTAACGGTACTGTTCAACCCCACTGCACGGTCGCGCGGCGCAATCACCGCATGAACCCCGGCGGCATCCGCCGTGCGCAAACACGCCCCCAGGTTATGCGGGTCGGTCACGCCATCCAGAATAAGCAACAGCGCCGGTTGACCCTTATCCTCCAGGCCATCGAGCACTTCATCCACATCGACGGCCAGCTTTTCGGCTTCGGCCAGCGCCACCACACCCTGATGCTTGATGCCACGCGCCAGGCCGTCAAGCCGCTCGGTCGACACCGGATGCACCCGCACTTGAGCGGCCTGAGCCTGATCGATGAAGGTCTGCATGCGCTTGTCGCGGCGCGATGCCTCGACATACAGCTCCTTGATCGAAGCCGGCGCATGCCGCAAGCGTGCAACGACGGCATGAAAGCCGGCCAGAACCTGATGAGACGCCATGAAACCCTTCCGTAGATTATTCTTGCATTCTATATGAGCGGCATCCCTGCCCTAGCGGCGACCACGCCCAGGTTTGCGGGAACCGCCCACACCCGATTTCGCACTGCGCTTGGCGGCAGCCCTGCGTTCACGCGACGTGGTGCCCTTCAAGGCCTCAGGCTTGGTCGAGGCCGCACGCTTGGCGCGAGGTTTGGGCGTTTTTTCAGGCGCCGCCACCGCTTTCTGCAGCTCCTTGAAACCCGTGCCCTTCACCAACCGGAATTCGATGCGCCGGGCCTCGAGATCAACCCGCGCGACCTGGACCTGCACCGCGTCGGTCAAACGATAGCGGATGCCGGTGCGTTCGCCGCGCAGTTCGTGCATGGCTTCGTTGAATTGAAAGTAGTCCGAACCCAGCTCCGAGACGTGCACCATGCCTTCCACATGCATGGTATCGAGCGTGATGAAGACGCCGAAAGTCGCCACACCCGTTACGCGGCCGCTAAATACCTCGCCCACATGTTCCTTCATGAACCAGCACTTAAGCCAGGCTTCGACATCGCGCGACGCATCGTCGGCACGCCGCTCGCGAGCCGACAGCAACAAACCCAGCTTCTCCCAGACCGCATGCTCGCGCTCGCCCCGAGGCAGCGCCGCCGCGGCCGCCACGTCTTCGATCTGCGGCACATAATGCTTGCCGGCCAGAATCGACTTGATCACCCGATGCGTCAAAAGATCGGGGTAGCGCCGGATCGGCGACGTAAAGTGCGAGTAATGCTCGTACGCCAGGCCAAAGTGCCCCATCTGCTCGGGACTGTAGATGGCCTGCTGCAAAGAGCGCAGGCACATGGTCTGCAAAATTTCAAAATCGGGACGATTGCTGGCCGATTGAACCAATTGCGCGTAGTCGCGCGTACTGGGCTCATCGCCCCCGCCAAGCGTCAACCCCAGATTGCGCAAGTACTCGCGCAAGGCTTTCAGCTTTTCGGGAGTGGGCCCTTCATGCACCCGATACAAACCCGAGCGTTTATTGCGCACCATGAAATCGGCCGCACACGTATTGGCGGCCAGCATGCATTCTTCAATCAGGCGGTGCGCATCGTTGCGCTGATACGAAACAATCTTCTCGATCCGCCCCAGCGGGTTGCACAAAATCTTGGTTTCGGCCGTATCGAAATCGATGGCGCCGCGCCGGGTTCGCGCCGGAGCCAACAACTGAAACAGCTCATACAGATTCTGCAAATGCGGCAACACATCCTGCATGGCCAGCGCCGCCGGCCCGGTGGGCTGCTGCAAGGCGGCCCAGACGTCGGTATAAGTAGTGCGGGCATGCGAATGAATGACCGCATCGTAAAACTGATAGGCACTGACTGTGCCGGCATTGGCGCCGCTCGCATGGATCACCATATCGCAAACCAGGACAAGGCGATCGACCTTGGGGTTCAGCGAGCAAATGCCGTTCGATAGCGACTCGGGCAGCATCGGGATAACGCGCCGCGGGAAATAGACACTGGTGCCGCGCAAAAGCGCATCGGCATCGATTGCATCGCCTACCCGCACATAATGACTGACATCGGCAATGGCCACCAGCAGGCGCCAGCCGGATTTCTTGCGCTTGGCGGTTCCCATCTCGACGGGCGTGCAAAACACCGCATCGTCGAAATCGCGCGCATCTTCGCCATCGATCGTGACAAACGGAACATCGCGCAGATCGATGCGGCCCTTGAGTTCACCAGCCTTGACGGTAGCGGGCAGCTTGGCCGCCTGCACGAGCGACTCGGGTGAAAATTCCAGGGGCACATCGAACTTGCGCACCGCAATTTCAATTTCCATACCTGGATCGTCAATCTCGCCCAGCACTTCAACCACTCTACCCATGGGTTGGGTATGGCGAGTAGGCTGCTGGACGATTTGCACCGTAACGACTTGTCCGTGCTCGGCCCCCGCCGTGTCCGATGCCGGAATCAGGATATCGTGCTTGATGCGTTGATCTTCGGGGGCGACGATAAGCGCCCCGCGTTCGTTAAGAAAACGCCCCACCAGCTTGTCGGTGCGCCGTTCGATGACTTCGACGATCGTGGCTTCAGACTTGCCGCGGTATTCGCCATCGGGCTTGGCCAGAACCCGGTCGCCATGCAAAACCTTGAGCATTTCACGGGGCGACAAAAACAGATCGGGGCCGCCATCGTCGCGCAATAAAAAACCAAAGCCATCACGATGGCCCTGTACGCGTCCCGCGATAAAGTCGGGCTTGCTGGTCAAGGTCAGCCGGCCCTGGGGATCAGACACCAACTGCCCGTCTCTTTCCATGGCTTTGAGGCGGCGCTCGAATCCGACGGAAATAGGCAACGTCGCGCCTACCGCCTCGACAAGCGTTTTGAGCGCCACCGGTTGTGGCGACAAGCGCAACTGCTTCAGAATTACTTCCCGGCTGGGAACGCCAGGGTCAAAATCGGGGGGCAACTCGGACACACCTTGGGGGATCTCGTTGTTATTAACTTCGTTTTTGGATCGTTTGGTCAAAAGATAAATTTCCGTTTATTAAAATATAAGCTATACTAGCGCCTCTTAGCGATTTGGATCAAACCAAAGCGTTGGGCCCAGGTGGCGGAATTGGTAGACGCGCATGGTTCAGGTCCATGTGCCGCAAGGTGTGGAGGTTCGAGTCCTCTCCTGGGCACCACCCAATGATTTTAAAGCATATTCATATATGCCTCAATGAAAACCGGTGGTTGCAACAACAGGCCGCAAGACATCGTCTTGGCGGCCTTTGTTTTCAGGGCTGCAGCAAAGCCGAAAAATGGCTCGGCAAGAGATTCAATAGTTTGAATCAAGCCGTCAATGCCCGGCGCATGGTGATGTGCAAGATGCCGGCTTCCATGCAGGGCTCGCCTTCGGCCACAAAGTGGTGCGCTTCATAGAAAGCACGGGCATGAACCTGCGCCAATAAAACAACTTCGGGATAGTTGCGGGCTTTCGCCTCGTCAACCAGTGCCGTCAACAGGCGAGACCCCACACCCGCGCCACGATACGGCGCGCGCACAGCCATGCGGCCAATATGCGCATCGCGCAGCAAACGACCCGTGCCTATGGGTGCGCCAAGCTCGTCATAAGCCACCGCATGCACGCAATGCGCATCTTCGTGGTCCATTTCCAGCTCGGGCGGTACCCGCTGCTCTTCTACGAATACCTCATAGCGTATAGCCATGGCGGGCCCTTTGCACAAATTCCAATCGCCCACCACTATTCTGATTTGCCCAGTCAAGGCATGCTCCTTTTCAACTGGCCAGCTTAAGCCCGATGATCCCGACGATGATGAAAGCCACACTGATCAGTCTGGGAAGACTGGCCGAGTCGCCAAACAGGATAATGCCCAGGATCACCGTTCCTACCGCACCCACGCCCACCCATACGGCATAAGCCGAGCCCACGGGCAATGATCTCATTGCAATTCCCAGCAAGACCACGCTGATGGTCATGGCCAAAACCGTGCCGACAGTCGGCCACAAGCGCGTAAATCCTTCGGTGTACTTCAGGCCTATGGCCCAACCTACTTCGAACAAGCCCGCAATAACAAGAATCAGCCAGGGCATACGATAAATCTCCAATTGCCAGGGGCCGTCCCCACTAATCGCCGAAGCAGTGAGGTCGTCCCCACTTTCGAAAACGCTACGATTCTACTACTATCGACCCCTTCCTCCTCCCTGACCGTTGCCCGCCGTTCCCATGCCCGTGATTCCCGCTATCGCCGCTCTGGTCGTTTTCGCCGGCACCCTGTTTCTGGTGATCCGGCAACCCCGAGGGCTAGGCATAGGCTGGAGCGCACTGGGAGGCGCGGCCATCTGCCTGGCGCTGGGCCTGATCCATCGCAGCGATATCGCCGAAATCTGGCGTATTGTCTGGAACGCGACGGCCACCCTGATCGCGATCATTATCACCAATACCATTCTGGATGAAGCAGGCTTTTTCAAATGGTTCGCGCTGCACGTCGTGCGATGGTCACGCGGCAGCGGGATGACCCTGCTCATACTGATAACGCTGTTCGGAGCGGGCATCTCGGGGCTGCTGACCAATGACGGGGCCGCGCTGATCCTGACACCCATCGTTATCGAGATCCTGCTCGCGCTGGGCTTCTCAGGCGCGAGCCTCTTTGCCTTTGTCATCTCGGCCGGCTTTATCGCCGATGCCGCCAGTTTGCCCTTGAGCATATCCAACCTGGTCAATATTTTATCGGCCGATTATTTCGGAATCGGCTTTCGCAGCTACGCAGCCGTGATGGTGCCGGTCAACGCCATCGCGATCGTCGCGAGCCTGATCGTGCTGGGGCTCTATTTCAAGAAGGACATTCCAGGCCGCTATCCCGTCAGCACCCTGCCCGACCCCGCCGCAGGAATACGCGACCGCCTCACCTTTCATACGGGGTGGGTGGTGCTGCTCCTGACGTTGGCCGGATTCTTCACGCTGGGGCGCTTCTCTATTCCCACCAGTGTCATTGCCGGCGCCGGCGCTCTGGTTTTACTGGTCGTCGCCGGCCGAAACCATATTATCGGCACACGCCGGCTGCTGCGTCTTGCTCCCTGGAACGTCGTCTTCTTTTCGATGGGCATGTATTTAATCGTGCTGGCGCTACGCAACGCCGGGCTCATTCTATGGCTGTCGAACCTGTTCCAGTTTTTTGCCGACTCGGGGCTGTGGATGGCCACACTAGGCACCGGAGTCGTCGCGGCGTTTTTGTCGTCCATCACCAACAACCTGCCTGGCGTACTGCTGGGCATGTTGTCGATACAAGACAGTCACGCACCCGATCTCGTCCATCAGGCCATGATTTACGCAAATATTATCGGCAGCGATCTGGGCCCCAAGATCACCCCTATCGGCAGCCTGGCCACCTTGCTTTGGCTGCACGTGCTGGCGCGTCGAGGGATAAAAATCGGCTGGGGCGCTTACTTTCGCACCGGTATCGTACTGACGGTGCCGGTGCTATTGGCGACACTGATAGCCTTGGCGCTGCGGTTGCAGTTTATCCATTAGCTTGGATTACCCACATCTATATATCTATTGGTTATAAAAGAATACCTAACCATTTGTTCTCGAACAGGCCGCCAGACGCTAGACTCTGGTTTCAGAGTTTAGCGGTTTCACCTCCTTTTCAGACATCGAACGATGAATACCCTAGTCTCCAGGCTAAATCCCACTGCGCCCAGCTTGCCCGCTCGCGTCAATTACCTGCCGCTAATCGTATCGTTGGCCCTGCTGGCCATCGGGGCCAACTATCTGAATCACGAAGTCGGCTGGCGTCAAAGTTCGTTATGGCTTGTAGGTGCGCTGCTGGGCGTCACGCTCTACCATGCGTCGTTCGGTTTCACGCAGGCATGGCGCGTCTTTGTCTCCGACGGCCGCGGCGCCGGTTTGCGTGCACAAATGATCATGCTGGCTTTAGGCGTAGTCCTGTTTTTCCCCTGTCTGGCTCAAGGCAGTCTGTTTGGCCAACACGTATCAGGCATCGTCGCTCCCGCCAGCCTCTCCGTGGTCATCGGCGCATTCATCTTTGGCGTAGGCATGCAGTTAGGCGGGGGCTGCGCATCGGGCACCCTGTTTGCCGTGGGCGGGGGCAGCACCCGCATGATCGTCACCCTGCTCGGCTTTGTCGGCGGCTCGGTGCTGGCCACCGTTAATTTCACTTGGTGGGCTACCCTGCCTTCTCTTCCGCCTACGTCGCTTGTCCTGGCCTGGGGCTGGCCTGCCGCCCTGGTCGCCAACCTGGCCGTATTCACCCTGATCTATTGGCTTACCACCCTGGTTGAAAAACGCCGCCACGGCGCGCTCGTTAAACAGGCAGACAGCCCGCGCACCCCATTCTGGCAACTTATCCGCGGCCCATGGCCGCTCGTCTGGGGCGCCGTAGCGCTCGTGCTTCTTAATTTCGCTACCCTGGCGCTGTCCGGCCGCCCCTGGGGCATCACATCGGCGTTCACCTTATGGGGCGCCAAGGCGCTCGACGCGGCCGGCACCGACGTCGCATTCTGGCAATACTGGGCGAACGACCAGAACACCCTGTTCGCCCCCGTTCGCCAGGATGTCACCACCGTCATGGATATCGGCATTATGCTGGGTGCGCTGGCTGCCGCGTCGCTGGCCGGCCGTTTCGCGCCTATCTGGAAAATCCCGCTGGGTTCGCTGGTTGCCGCCATACTCGGCGGCCTGATGCTGGGGTTCGGCGCCCGCCTGGGTTGGGGCTGCAATATCGGTGCTTATTTCAGCGGTATGATTTCCGGCAGCCTGCACGCCTGGATATGGCTGCCCAGCGCTTTTGCCGGCAGCATTCTGGGCGTACGCCTGCGTCCATTGTTCGGCCTGGCCGTAGAAAAAACCCCGCGCCCGAGCGGTTGCTAAGCCGGAGGCGGCGCCTATAAAGGTGTCGCGCCTTTGTATTCGTGTGGCACCCACAAGGGGTGCCGCCACATGAACAACGGCCACGTATTTGTAGCGGAAACGCAGTTGTAGCGGAAACGCAGGTTTTGTAGCGGCACCCCTTGTGGGTGCCATAACGGTCAACGAGCGCGCTTCTGTAGCGGCAACCCCTGCGGCTGCCAAATCGCCAACAAACGGAACAACGCAAACAAAAACAGATCCACACTTTAGCCGCATCAAAAACTAATGCACCCAGGGGCGGGCTCTGGTATGGTTCATGGCAAAGAAACATCAGGATCAAGTCATGAACCGTCTGCTTACACGCTATACCGCTTTTTATCTGGCCATATTCGGAACACTGATTACCGCGTTTCTGACGCTGGCCGCCAGCGGCTGGTGGTTGATACCCACCGCCGTATTCGCGGCTCTCACCGCACTGGGCATCACCGACCTCAGGCAAACTCACCACGCCATCCGCCGCAATTATCCAGTCATAGGCAATCTGCGCTTCATCTTTGAGGCGATTCGCCCCGAAATCCGCCAATACTTCCTGGAAGACGATACCCAGCAATTGCCATTTTCACGCGCGGACCGCTCGCTGGTGTATCAACGGGCCAAACAGCAGGTCGACAAACGCCCCTTTGGCACCCAACGCGACGTGTACGGTACAGACTACGAATGGATCAACCACTCCATGGATCCGGCGCATCCCGAGAACAGCGACTTCCGCATCACGGTTGGCGGCCCCGATTGCGCCCAACCCGTTTCCCTCTCGGTACTGAATATCTCGGCCATGAGCTTTGGCGCCTTGTCGGCCAACGCCGTCATGGCGCTGAACAAAGGTGCTTTGCTGGGCAATTTTGCTCACGACACCGGTGAGGGCGGCGTCAGCCGCTACCACATTGCCCACGGCGGCGGGCTGATCTGGAATATCGGCTCAGGGTATTTCGGTTGCCGCGACGAGCACGGCCAATTTTCGGAACAGGCCTTTGCCGAGCGCGCCACGCAAGACAATATCAAAATGATTGAAATCAAACTGTCGCAAGGCGCCAAACCCGGGCATGGCGGCATTTTGCCCGGAGCCAAAGTAACACCCGAGATCGCTGCCGCCCGAGGCGTCGCTGCCTGGCAGGACTGCAACTCTCCAGCCAAACACAGCGCCTTTAGCACGCCTATCGAGCTCATGGAATTTATCGCGCGCCTGCGCACTCTCTGTGGCGGCAAGCCCGTTGGATTCAAACTGTGCGTAGGCCACCCGTGGGAATGGTTCGCTATTGCCAAGGCGATGCTCAAGACAGGCATTACCCCCGACTTTATCGTGGTCGACGGCGCCGAAGGCGGCACGGGCGCCGCCCCCATCGAATTTGTCGACCATGTGGGAACGCCTCTGCGCGAAGGCCTGCGCCTGGTACACAATACCTTGGTCGGCATCGGCCTGCGCGAACGTATCAAGCTAGGGGCTTCGGGCAAGATCATCAGTGCCTTCGACATGGCACGCACCATGGCCATGGGCGCCGACTGGTGCAACAGCGCACGCGCGTTCATGTTTGCCATCGGCTGCATCCAGGCCCAGACTTGCCACACGGGCAACTGCCCCACCGGTGTGACGACTCAAGACCCGAAGCGACAAGAAGCCCTGGTGGTCACCGATAAATCGGTGCGCGTCGCCCACTTTCATGAAAATACATTAAAAGCGCTCGGCGAACTGCTGGGCGCGGCCGGCCTGGAACACCCCTGCGACCTGCGCCCCCACCACATTGCCCGGCGCATAGCCAGCGGCGAAGTGCGTGTGCTCTCCGCCTTGTTCCCCGATCTTGAAAAAGGCGAATTGCTAAAGGGCAAATTCAGGCAAACGATATTCAGGGTAGCGTGGCCCATGGCCCAGGCCGAATCCTTTGCGCCCACCTACAGCCTAAGCGCCGCGTTGTCGGGCAACGCCGCCGCACCTGTCCCAAACAATACAGAGGCGATCGAAGAGCCTGCGTAACAGGCCGAGCGGTTTGCGCCACCTCTGGTGCCGCCTCGACCACTAGCGCGAAATACGCTGCGTCCCGACTCCCGCATCTATTGTCCCGTAAAATTCGACCCCGGAACGCGGCGAGGCACTGGATGTTCCATCCGCTGCGCTATCGGATGAAGAGGGCTGAATAGCGCAGGCGGTCAGCAACGCCAGCATCACTGATACACAAAATAGGATACGTTTCATCGAAGCTCCAATAAGACTGTCGGCGGCTCTCCCAGGAGGGTTACAAAATTGGTATTTGCCCTGAGTTGTCAAGTTTTCTGATTAGGATTATCGTTGAATCACTGCCGCACTGGCAGTTCAACTATCGTCAACGATAGTGCATTTAACACTGCTTCCTGGCAGTGTTCACTGCCATCCCGGCAGTAGGGCCCTGCCAAAAGGCGGGGCCTTTAATATTCCACACCATCGTATAACAAATACCATCGGGCCGTGGTACGCAAGCCTGCCTGAATGGCATCGTCCTCCCCTGGCTCACCCTGCCTTGCTAGCACACGTGGTGAGTAAATTATGGTATAGTTTTGCGCTTTGGCGCATTAGCTCAGCCGGTTAGAGCGACGGAATCATAATCCGCAGGTCCCCTGTTCGAATCAGGGATGCGCCACCAGAATTTTCTTATGCCGTACCAAGCAATTAATTTCGCCAACCTTTCCCAAGGTTGGCGTTTTTATTTCGCCGCTGATCCAGGCGGGAACAACCCGACATACCGAATTCTTACCTATTTTGCATACGCAAATGGCTCGGGCTTCAGCGACCGGAGATAGGTTATCAATGCCTTCATATCCGAGTCATCAATATTCTGGTACCAGTCAAACGCCATGATGCGTTTCAGATGGGTGCCGCTCTTGTCGACTCCATCGCGAATTGCGCGCGCAATCTGTGCGTCACTCCAGCTCTTGAGCCCGCTTTCATCGGGAGTCAGGTTGGGCGTAACCGCTTCGCCACCCGCCGGCCACTTGATTACCTGGCCGCCCGCCCCCAGACGCGCCGTAACCAGCATACCTTTGTTATTGCGCGGCGTGTGGCAGTCCATGCAGTGACCAATATTGGCGAGATATTCGCCATACTTCAGGGTATTTGTCGTTGCAGGCAAATCAACGTGCGCTACCGGCGGACCATAATTGGGAGGCAATGGTATGTTGTAACTTGATTTCTTTACCTGATGTTTTATGGCGGGCTGGGCTTTCAGGTAGGCAATAATGGCGGCCAGGTCCGAGTCGGACAGGTTTCGATAGAACGGAACGGGCATCGGCGGCCCGATCAGCGTTCCATCAGGCCGTATGCCTTCACGAATCGCCTTGGCAAGTTGCGCATCGGTCCACTTGCCTATCCCCGTTTCGGGGTCCGGAGTAATGTTTGGCGCGTACGCCTTGAAAGCGGCATCATCAAAGAACATGCCGCCCGACAGGCCTTTATCGAACAGCGGCTGGCCTTTGTCGTCTCGCGCAATATGACAGTTGGCGCAAGCCACCACGCCTTCCATCAGGTATTTTCCCCGCATCAGAAGCGCATCGTCCTGCGCCCAGCTCGCTGCGCCCTGGCCCGCCAACACAATGCACAAGGCGACCCGCAAGAATGTCCGCAATTTATTTCTCCCTTATTGATTTGTCGAAAAAATCCAATGGCCTGGCGTCACGCCGACAGCGTAAGCCCGTAGCGCGTCATGACTTCGAGTAGTTTGACCTTGTCGGGTGGGCCGCCCGCGTCGATTACGGCCTTGATATCGCGAAAGTATTGCGGGCCGATGTCCGGCGTTTGCATAATCAGCGCCCGAGCGGTTTTGCCATGTGGATTGTTGAAAGCATGCACCGCGCCGCGCGGAGTGAACATAGAGTCCCCGGGCCCCAAGTCGCGGGTAGTTTCATTGACCGAATAACGCAACGTTCCGTCAAGCACATAGACGAACTCATCGTTATCCGCATGGCTGTGCGGCGGCGGCACATTCGCGTTGGGCGGCACAGTCAATTCGAAGGAACCCAGGCGACTGTGGCTGCCTGCGGCACAGCCGTCAAGCAAATAACGGATTTCCAACTGACCAAGCCGGATGACTTCCTGCTCGTCTGTAGAACTTTGCATGGTGGGCTCCTTTCGGCACGACATTTTTGTTCAGGGTGATTCTAGGCTTTTCCTCCCGGACGTCAATGGTTAAAACGACCTAGGCTTGCTGCCGGTATGTCAATCGTTCCCTTCATGTACTGCACGGCCGAGCCGGAAACATAAACACGGTCGTCCGCCACACGGCACCTCAGCAACCCGCCGCGGCGCGACGCCTGCAACGCGACAAGATTCGCCTTCCCAAGCCTGTCGGCCCAAAACGGAGCAAGGCCCGCGTGTATGGAACCTGTGACCGGGTCTTCCTCCCCACCATTGGCCGGCCAAAAATAACGTGAAACGAAATCATGCTGCAGCCCCGGAGCCGTCACCACCACATCCAATGGACCCAGCTCCACCAGTTTCTGCAGTCGCGGCACGACATCCCTGACGTCTTGCTCTTTCTCATAAACCGCAAAATAGGCCTGCTGGTTTTTTAAAACCTCATGCGGCTGAATGGACAAGCCCTCAAGCAGGCTTGCCGGTGCCGTTTCCAACCGTTCCGGGCTGCGCCGTGGAAAACTCATTTCTATCAACCCCCCGGCCAACTTGACAACCGACAGGCTGCCCACGGCCTTGGCGGAAAACTCAATGGCAGCGACATCTTTATTTTCGTTAAATATCACATACGCGCTGGCAAGCGTTGCGTGCCCGCAAAAATCAATTTCCTTGATTGGCGAGAACCACCGTATTTCGAACACGGCCTGGCCGCCACGCACGAAAAATGCCGTTTCGGACACGTTGTTCTCAGTAGCTATCGACTGCATCACGGCGTCGGGCAACCACTTCTGAAGCGGCACGATGGCGGCATAATTGCCTTTAAAGACTTCATCGGTAAAGGCATCGATTTGATGAATGACAAGCTTCATTGAATCCTTCGGTTTAAAGTTCGATTTCCCTATGGGCCGGGATTTTTCGGAGCAGTCCGGCCAATCCCAAGAAGTGTAATATGAAGCACACCAAACCGATAGCGCTTCCCGGTTTTTACGGGGCGCTCAATTGCGGTAAAAATAGTCAATAATCAGGTAAAGGATAGATTGTGAAAATAGCGATGATGGGGTCTGGCGGAGTTGGCGGCTTTTTTGGCGGAAAACTCGCACAGGCAGGCTTTGACGTCAGTTTCATTGCTCGCGGCGCGCACCTGGCTGCAATGCGCGAACGCGGCCTGGTGATCGAAAACGAAACACAAGGCGAGACTCGTTTGCCGAAAGTGCAGGCGACCGATGACCCAACGACATTGGGACAGGTTGATCTCGTGATTCTCTCGGTAAAGCTGTGGGATACCGAATCGGCGGCACAATTGATCAAGCCGCTGGTGGGGCCGAACACCGGAATATTGTCGCTGCAAAACGGTGTCATCAAAGACGACATTTTGCGTCGCGCATATGGCACAGCGGCCATAATGGGCGGCGTGGCCTATGTGGGCGCCTATATTTCGAGGCCCGGCGCCATTCACCAGATAGGCACGATGCAGCGGATTGTGCTGGGCGAATATGACGGCCACAAATCGGCCCGTGCCGAGTTTCTGCACAAAGCATTATTGCGTGCGGGAATTACCTCCGAGCTAAGCACGGATGTGCGCCGATCCATCTGGGAAAAATACGTTTTGCTGGTGGGGCTATCGGCTACGACCACATCAATGCGCTCGCCGCTCGGCCCCATTCTCGACAATACCCAAAGTCGCGCCTTCATGCTGCAGGTAATGCGTGAAGTTGTAGCGGTCGGCCGCGCTCATGGCGTCGCCCTGCCCGAAGGCTTCGCTGATGACCGTCTTGCCTTTGCCAGTACCTTGCCTGGCAATATGGACTCGTCGATGCACCACGACCTTAAAAGCGGCAACCCTCTGGAAGTGGATTGGCTAAGCGGCGGCGTGGTGCAACTCGGGCGCGAGAAAAACATACCGACGCCCGCCAACAGCGCAGTGTGCAATATTCTTGCCCTGTATGCGGCCGGCACCAAGAGAACACTGGATCACGCACAAGAAGCATCATGACCGATGACCATTGGGCCCTGATGCCCTTGGCGCCTAAACCTTTACGCCCAGGTATTTTTCAATGACGCTGTTCTCATACTGGAGCTGTTCAGGGGTGCCCTCGTACACCACGTGCCCATTATTGATAATGTAGCAACGATGCGCGAACGACAAGGCAGCGCGCACGTTTTGCTCGACAATCACAATCGTATGACCGTCGTCGGCCAGTTTGCGACACACCAGCATCAGGTCGCGCACGATAAGTGGAGCCAACCCTTCGAAAGGCTCGTCGAGCAAAATAAGGCCGGCGTTGCGTATCATGGCCCGGGCAATCGCCACCATTTGCTGCTCGCCACCCGACAGTTCCTTGCCACGATGCTTGCGCCGTTCGGCCAGCCGCGGAAAAGTTTCGTAGATGGCGTCGAGTGACATAGGATCCGGGGCCGACATGGCCGCCAACTGCAGATTCTCGTGCACACTGATGGAGCCGAATACACGCCGTTCTTCGGGTACCAGCTGTATGCCGCGCGCGGCCAGCTCGTGGGGCAGCATATGCTGCACTTCGACGCCTTTATGGCGAATAACCCCGCTCTTGGGCTTGACGACCCCCATCAAGGACTTGAGCGTGGTGCTTTTGCCCGCACCGTTGCGCCCCAGCAAAGCAATGACCTCGTTCTCTTCGACGCGCATCGACACATCAAAGAGAATATGGGAATCCCCGTAATAACTATTGATCTTTTCAACTTCAAGCAGACTCATGCTCGTCCATCCCTCCGAGATACGCTGCCTGTACAGCGGAATTGGCCCGAATTTCATCGGGAGTGCCTTCCGCCAGCTTGCGGCCTTCGTAAAGCACGGTAATGCGTTCGGCCAGCTCGAACATCGCGTCCATATCGTGCTCGACGATCACCATGCTGCGGCCCTTGCGTATTGATTTAAGCAACGCCACCACATGAACGCGCTCTTCCGGTCCCAGGCCAGCCAGTGGCTCGTCGAACAGCAGGACGTTCGCGCCAGTGGCAAGCGCCAGGCCAATTTCAAGGCGCCGCTTTTCGCCATAAGGCAGTTCAGACACAAGCGAATCCGCCCGATGCGACAAACCAACCAACGCGATGGCCGCATCAACCTGCTCGGCCAAGCCTTCGACACGATGCAAGCCGCGCAGCATATCGGGCTTGAAGCGCCCACGACGCCGCGCCAACACGGGAATAATGGCGTTCTGACGAACCGTCAGGGCGTCGAACAACTGATTGATCTGATAGCTTTTACTCATGCCCAGCTGACACACCGCGGTCACACCTACCCCGGTGATCTCGTCGCCGCGCAGGAACACTTGCCCTGTCGTGGTTTGCAGCTCGCCCGCCAACATGCTGAAGAAGGTGGATTTTCCGGCACCGTTAGGGCCGATCACACCACGCAGCTCGCCTTCCCTCAACGAAAACGAAACATCGTTGACGGCAGCCAGGCCGCCATACTGCTTGCTGATGCCGCGCGCCTCGAGCACCGGCATATCGGCACCCAGGGATTTGGCCGGAACAATGGCAAGGGGTGCACGTACAGGTTGTTCCGCGAGTACTTCTTCACGCTTGAACGTAAACCAGCGCCTGGCGCCGGCGATGAGCGCGCCCGCCACCCCGTGGCGAAATACGGTAACCAGTATGACGAAAATCACACCCAGAATCAATTTCCAGTACGCGCCCACACCCGCTATATTTTGCAAGCCTTCGTACAGGTACAACCAGATCGTAGCGCCCAGCAACGGCCCCAATAGCGTACCCGCGCCGCCCATGACCGTCTGGATGACCAGTTGCGCAGACGTATCCAGGGCAAAAGCGTCTGGGGGCATATAAGCCTGGAAAATGCCCAGCAAGCCACCTGCCAAACCGCCATAAGCGGCAGCAATCACAAAAACGCTAAGCTTGTAGTAGTTGATGGAGTGGCCCAGGGCAATGGTACGTTTTGGATTGCCGCGTATGGCCTTGAGCACAGCGCCAAATGGCGAACGCACAATACGGCGCGCGATGAGATAGCCCACATAAAAGAATATGGCCACGAAGCAATACATGGGCCAGCCACTGGATATATGCAAAGTGGTAAAGCCCAGATTGATAACCGGAGGCGGCACGCCGGCGATTCCGTTTTCGCCGCCCGTATAACTTTTGAACGATGAGTTTTCAAGAAAGAAAAACATTTCGCCAAACGCCAGCGTACTCATGGCGAAATAAATGCCTGTGCGACGAAGGGTGAGGTAGCCGATCACCACACCCGCCACAACCGCCACCAACGTACCAATAAGCAAGGCCAACAGCATGGGCACAGCCCCGCCGGTCAGCAGGTAAGCGGTGACAAACCCGCCCACACCGTAAAAAGCCGCCTGGCCAAACGATAGCAAGCCGGTATAGCCAAACAGCAGATCGAAACCCAGGCCGAACAAGCCCCAGATAAGAATGCGGGTCATGAGATCGGCGCCGATGCCTATGGAAGGCAGGACGAAAGGAGCGAAGATCAGGCAGATTCCAACCACCAGTTCGGGGATCTGCCGACGCAATAAAGCGCCCGGTCGATTGTGCGAAATCATTCGCGCCCCTCCTGTCCCATAATGCCTTGGGGACGGAATATCAGCACAAGCGCCATCGCAACAAACAACATGACATCGGAATAAGCAGGATCAAACATAGAGGTAAGACTAAGAATTTCGCCCGCGATAATGCCCCCGATAATGGCGCCCGGGAAGGACCCCACGCCACCGATGACCACCACCACAAACGAATCAACGAGAACCCGAAAACCCATATCGGGGGCCAGCGTGACAATAGGCGCATCGATCACGCCGGCATAGCCCGCGGCCATGGCCCCGATGCCAAACACCAGCAGGAAAATACGCTTGACATTAATGCCAAGGATGTTGACCATCAGCGAATCTTCGATTCCCGCGCGCACGATCAAACCCAGGCTGGTTCGATACAGCACAAAATAAAGCACCACCAAGGTACCGGCCGAAATAGCCAGCGCTTCGAGTCGGTACAGGGGATAAATAAGGGAGCCGATATGCACAATGCCCTGGCCCCATGGGGGCGTAGGCACCGACAGGCTTACGCCGCCAAAAATCCCGCGCACGATCTCGACCAGGACAATGCCTATGCCGAAGGTAACCAGGATCTGATCTTCGGGCGGACGCCCGTAAAACAGACGCACCAAGCCGCGCTCCATGATCAAGCCGACCACGAGCGCTGCCAGCGCGCCTACCCCTATGGCGATCACAAACGAATCTGTGGCGCCATAGGTGGCAAAGCCCGCGTAAGCCCCGACTACAAACAGAGCCCCGTGCGCAAAGTTAACAACACCCAGCGTGCCGTAAATAATTGTCAAGCCAGTACTGATTAGAGCCAGCAACAGGCCCGTTGCGAGCCCGTTAAATAGCTGCGATAAAAACAACGACATGCTAGGCATTCAATCCCCCGCTTACCTTTATATATACGTCGAACTAACTATTTATATGAATAGTCTTAGACGTACGAGCCTAGCTTGCAACCAAAGTGACCCACTGGAGGCATGACAGACGCCCCATCGACAACGGCGACGATCTCGAACAGATCGGACTTGTCTTTCATGTCGGCCTTTTTCTTGCCGCGCACAATGGGGAAATTGATGACGCCCTGATGGTCTTCGCCACGGAACCACACCTCGCCCACGGGGCCTTCGCGCTTCTGGCCTTTTTCGTAAGCCTTGATGACTTCCGGGGCATAGAATGTGCCCGCCCGTTCGATGGCGTCAGCCCACAAAGCGGTATTGAGGTAAGCGATATAGGCCGAATCGTGCGGCTTGGAATTGAATTTTTTCTCGAACGCGGTAACGAAATCTTTGGCGACCGGATATTTGTCCTGCAGCGTCCACCAGAAGCCCGTTGCGCCATAGACACCCTCGATGACGTCCGGCCCGAGCTCCTCACCCAGAAACGGCGCCATGTACGGGACGACCAAGGACATTTTGTCGAGAATGCCAAACTGCTTGGCCTGTTTGATCGAGTTGGCGGCGTCAGCACCGTAATCGATCACAACCAGGGTATCGGCGCCGCTATTGGCGATGTTGATCAAATACGAGCTGTAGTCTTTGGCGCCCAGCGGGTGTACCTGCTGGCCCATTGTTTTCCAGCCTTCTTTTTCGGTGAACTCTTTCATCGAATCGTAGGTGGTATGCCCATAGGTGTAATCGGGAACCAGATATACCGCCTTGCGATTCTTGCCCATGGATTTGGCCAATACAGGCGAAATCGCCTTGGCTGCCGTGTAAGCGAAGTAGCACAGACGGAACCCGTAACGCTGGCAATCCACCCCGGTTGTTTCATTGGAGCCGCTGATAGCCGCCAGGTAAATGGTTTTTTCGCGATTGCAGACCTTTTGCAGGGCAATAGCCACAGCGCTGCTCACGCTGCCCGAAATCATCATGGCTTTGTTTTCATGAATGAAGCGCGTAGCAGCCTGAACGGCAGAATTGGGCTTGGTTTCAGCATCGATAACGCCGTACTTCACGGTTTTACCCAAGATGCCTTTTTTTGTCAGCGGTGAAATCTTTTTGATTTCAGCCGCACCGGCATTGAGCTGTTCAATGGCCAGCTCGTAGCCTTTTTGTTCGTCTGCGCCCTCGGCGGAGTATGGACCGGTCAAATCGAGAGTCAGACCCACAAAAACCGAATCACCGCTTACACCGGCCGGGTAATTGCCCAGTGCCGGATACTTATCGGCCGCCAACGCCATACCTGGTACGGCTGGCAACATTGCCGCTCCGGCAGCCCCTGCCCCCATCTTCAGCAACGACCGACGGTCAATGCCGCCCTGTTGGCTGCCGGGACCCTTTTTTGTATCTTCCATACTGATCTCCTTTGTGTGTAAACAAAATTGCTCGTCGAGCTTGATGTCGGTTTTGGTAGCCGGCAAAAGAACAGTGCAACAACAGCAAGCGAACAGGCTCGTCGGCTTGCATACAATATGCGCACTTTGGGCGCGCACCTACCCGCCCGCCACGATATTTTTTTATATCTGGTTACGATGTGTTTTCAATATATCGCGCCGCGGCAAAAAAATATAGCAATTTATCCCTAGGGAAAACCTTCATTGAAGTCCCAACCCGGGCTTGATCAATTGACGAAAACGGCATACAGGCTGCTTAGTCGAGCCTGATCCGCCCTGCGTATTCGCGTAATATGCCCAGGCTCGGATCTTTGCGCGGCCAGATCAGTCCGACGCCGTCATCGTTGTAACGCGGCAGTACGTGCAAATGTAAGTGCGGCACCGTTTGCCAACCCGCAGGCTTGTTGGCCTGCAAGATGGTCATGCCGTCAGGCTTGAATGCAGCGGCGACCGCACGGGCTATTTTGTGCGCCGCACGCATCATTGCCATCGCCGTTTCTTCGTCGGCCTGCATCAACGTTTCGTAAGGCTGCTTGCTTGCAACCAGCACATGCCCGGGATTGACCTGGCCGGCATCCATGAAGGCATACACATGATCATCTTCGTAAACCTTGGCGCAAGGAATTTCGCCGCGGATAATTTTCGAAAACACAGTCTCCATGCTTTGCTCGCTTTATCAATACGACATATACAAGAAGGCCGCAACCACGCTCCAACAAGATACTGCCGGGTCATGGCACCCACAAGGGGTGCCGCCACAAACATGCCCACCCGTCGTTCACGTAGCGGCACCCCTAGTGGGTGCCATTGCCCCCAACACATCACCACGCACCGCAACTGCCACCATCGCCACCAGACATAAATTTCGCGCCGGCCATTCAGAGCCACGTAAGTGTTCCAGTATAGGATACCCGCTTGGGTTCAGAAATAAAAACAGGAGACTTTAATGTTACGCAAAGCTATTTCGTATTTGCTGGCTGCGTCGTTGCTTACGGTGACGGCAATGGCGGGTGCCGCGACGGCGCCGTCCGAGATCAAGCTCGGAACACTCTATGCGTCATCAGGACCTTTCGCAGCGATTTCCATGCCGGTTTATCAAGGCCTGAAGCTCTGGGTTAACCAGGAAAACGCGCAAGGCGGGGTCATGGTCAAACCCTTCAATAAACGCATTCCCATCAAGCTCATTTCTTACGACGACCAAAGCAATACCGCAACAGCGGCTACCTTGTACAACCAGTTAGTGACGCAAGACAAAGTTGATCTGCTGGTGGCCGACAGCGGCTCGGTACTGACGGCGCTGGCCGTGCCCATTGCACGCGAACACAAGATACTGCTGTTTGATCAAACAGGCACTGGCGGTACCTTTTTTACCAAAGACAACCCATACATCGTGCTGCTGTCCGATCCCGTATCGACCATCTGGCCAAAATACGTGGCGGACTTCCTGACGCATGAAGGGCCCAAGCTTGGCATCAAGCGTGTTGCCCTGCTGTACGCCACCAACGATTTTACGGGCACGCAAGCCAACGCTGTACGCGGCTTCATCAAGGCATCGGGCGCTCCGATAGAACTGGTGTACGACAAAGGCGTACCCACTAATACCACCAACTACACGGTACTGATCAACAATATCCAGGCAGCCAAGCCGGACGCCGTGATTCAAATGGGCTATCCCGGCAACGATATCGCGTTCCTGCGCAACCTGCATGATTCGGGCACCCACTTCAACTGGTTGTTTGCCATTTACCCCGGACTGGAAACTGAACATCTGGAAAAGACAGTAGGCGCCGATGGCCTGAAGTATGTCTACACCTACACGCCTTCGTCAGCCGTTGAATACCACGCTGAATCGGGCATGTCGCTGCCGCAGTTCCGGGAAGCATGGAACAAGGCCTATCCAGACGGCAAAGTGGCGTTTGGCTTTAATTCCGTTGCCGGCTACACCAGCGGCCTGATCATACAAAACGCTCTGGCTGTCACCGAAAGCATGGATCAGTTGGCGCTGCGTAAAGCCGTGTTCAGCCTGTCGGGCAAACTCAAAACCCTGGACGGCACGTTTGCGCTGGATGAAAACGGCGCGCAAGTGGGTGAAATCACTCCACTGGGCCAGTTGGTTCCCGACGGTAAAGGCAGCGTGAAATTTACGGTCGTCTATCCTTCGGACGTAGCAACGGGGAAAGCGATTTACCCAGCGCCATCCAAATAAGGCCTTGTCAGGCTCCCCTTTCAGGGTTCCTGAGAGGGGCCTGATGCCCGTCGCGATGCACTGCATCGTTATTCAACACGAGCCCGCCGCCATATGCTTGAGTACTCGATAGTAGCCGGCCTGCTTTTTGGCCTTTATTTCAGCCTGGTCGGCCTGGGCTTGAACCTGGTCTTTGGCGTAATGCGCATCGTCAATCTGGCGCACGGCGATTTCGTCATGCTGGGCGCCTTGGCCGCGGTGGGGTGCTACAGTGCCTACGCCATCAGCCCGATTGCGGCGGCAGTGCTGTCGCTGTTCGCATTCGCCATTGTCGGCTTTCCTCTGTACTACCTGCTGGTGCCCCGCCTGCTGCGCTCGTCCGACCCGGAGATGCTGTCGATCATTCTGTTTTTCGGACTATCGCAAGTCATTGAATCGCTAACGACGATCGTGGTTGGCCCCAGCGAGCGTTCGATTCCGGGGCGCGCATTGGGTGGCGGTCCGGTCCATCTGCTGGGTCAAACATTCCCCTCAGCCTGGGTCATCAGCGCCGTAGCCAGCGGCATCGCCGTCATGCTGCTGTTTCTCTACCTCTATCACACCCGTGCGGGACGCCTGACGCGCGCCGTGATGGTTGACCGCAACGAGGCGCTGGCTACCGGAATCGATGTCGACCGGATATCGGCGCTCGCTTTCGGCATCGGGTTGGGCCTGGCGGCCGTGGCCGGCTGCTTTGCCCCATTCATGCTGGGCAGTGTCACGCCCGCCATCGGCGTCAATCTAACCATACAGTCATTTACGGTGATTATTGTCGGCTCGCTGGGCAGCCCCTTGGGCACGGTTCTGGGCGGCCTGATCTACGGTGTGTCGCTGATGCTTATGCAAACCTATTTCAGTTCCTGGGCGGGCTTGCTGCCCTACCTGCTTCTAATCGCCATTCTTCTCGTGCGGCCCAGCGGGCTGTTGGGCCGCAAGGTGCGGTATGTCTAAAGCACTGCGACACTCCCTGCAGGTTCTGATTCCGCTTGTTGGCGCGGCGGCCCTGCTGCCGTATGTCTACCACAATCAGCTCCTGCTGTTTAATTTCATCGTGTTTTTAACCCTGGCGCAAGGCGTAAACATTATTTACGGCTTCACCGGCTACCTGCCCTTTGGTTATGTCGGATTCTTCGGCGCCGGAGCCTACGGATTTGCGATCGCCGTCATGCATCTGCACGCGCCGCCTTTGGTGGCCATGGTGGCAGGCGCATCGGCCTCGGTGCTGTTCGGGCTGGTGCTCACGCCCATGCTGCGGCTATCGGGCCCGTATTTCGCTATTGCCAACCTGGCGGCGGCGCTGGCAATTTCCGAAATCGTGTCCAACCCCGCACTCGAATCCATTACCAAAGGGCCTTATGGCGTGTCGCTTTCGGGTATATTCCAGCCCGCCTTCAGCTATGCCGTGGCAATCGTGGTCATGGCATTTTCGATGGGCTGCGTACTGTACTTGCGCCACTCGCGCTTCGGGCTGGCTTTGCAAGCCATCAAGGACGATCCCATCAGCGCGGCGATGGCGGGGATCAATGTGGTGCGCGCACGCATCGTGGCCTGGCTGCTTTCGGCATTGATCGCAGGCCTGATCGGCGCCAACTTTGCCTGGTTCGTGTCGGTGTTTTATCCCGACAACGTATTCAGCCCCGATTTCAGCATTTTCGCCATCGTTTTCGCCCTGTTCGGTGGGGTCGCCACGGCGACCGGGCCGATACTCGGAGTGGTGCTGCTCTACGGTCTGTACAACGTCATCGGCATTTCAACGCCACAATATTTTCAACTGATATATGGTTTACTGATTATGGCCCTGGTGTTATTTTTGCCCAACGGGCTGACCTCGTTGCTGCGGCGCTGGGGCATCCATGTCATCTGAAGCGTCGGGCATCGCAACTGCCTCCCCGCTGCTCACGGTCAAAAACCTGGCCAAGCGATTTGGTGCTTTCCAGGCGCTGCAAAGTGTCAGCTTCAACGTTCGTCCCGGCGAAGTGTTGGGCCTTGTCGGGCCTAACGGCTCGGGCAAGACAACCTGCATTAATCTGATTACCGGCCTGTACAAGCCCGATGGCGGGGCCATCCAATACCAGGGACGCTCGATCGGTGGGCTGCCTTCGCACCGGCTGGCACACATGGGAATCAATCGCAGCTTTCAAATTCCAAAACCGTTCAAATCACTTACCGTACGCGAAAACATCGAAGTTGCCGTGGCCTATGGCGGGCGCGGCTCGGATACGGCTGAAATCAAGCGCCTGCTGGAGTTTCTCGAACTGGATCTGCTGACCGATCGTCTGGCAAGCGAGCTGACGAGCGGCCAACAGAAGATGCTCGATCTGGCCCGCGCACTGGCGACCAAACCGGCGCTGCTGTGCGTCGACGAGCTGGGTGCCGGCTTGAACCCCAATGAGCTCACGCACGTGGCCCAGCGCCTGCGCGAGCTGGCCCGTTCGGGCATGGCCTTGCTGGTGGTGGAGCATCTGATGGACTTCGTGGACCAGGTGACAGATCGCCTTATCGTGCTCAGCGTGGGCAAAGATATTTTTTCGGGCCCCCTGTCGCAAGCAGTCCAGGATGCCCAGGTGGTGGAAGTCTTTTTGGGAGCGCCCGATGAGCACTGATTTGCTCACCGCATCCGGCCTGGATGCAGGCTATGGCGGAGTGCAGGCGCTATGGGGCGCGGGCCTGTCGGTGCGCGCCAAGGAAACCGTGGTGCTGATGGGCCCTAATGGCGCGGGGAAGACGACGCTAATCAAAACAATTATGGGCCTGGTCCAAAGCTGGAAAGGAGAGATCAGTTTTGAAGGCCGCAACATCGTTCACGATCGAACCGATAAACGGGTTCGTGCCGGCATTGCCTACATGTCCGAAATAGGCTGCTTTCCAGGCTTGAGCGTCGAGGACAATTTACGTATCGGGGGCCAGTTCCTCCCCGCCGCCGAATTCAAACGGCATATCGACGACCTTTATGATCGCTTCCCTACTCTGGCGCAAAAACGCAGGGCGCTGGGCGGCAGCCTGTCTGGCGGCCAACGAAAAATCCTGGGGGTCGCCAAGGCCCTAGCCGGCAAGCCCAGGCTTTTGGTCATGGACGAACCCTCCGCCGGCCTGTCGCCTTTATTCGTCAGAGAAGTTATCCACGTCCTGGGTCAATTCCGCGATTCAGGCCTGGCGCTCCTGATTGCGGAACAAAACATCCGCTTCCTGGACTTGGCCGACCGCGTCTATACCCTTGAAGGAGGGCGAATCGGCTTTGAAGGGACGGTACAAGCCCTGCACGCCGATGCCGCGCTGGAGCGCGCCTATTTCGGGTTGAAAAAAACCTGAATTCGTGCGCTAAATGAGGCCCCTCCGGCAAGAACCCCATCTGCCGCAACGCCCCTCACATCAGGCATAACACCCACTCAATTTGTCACATCCTTGGCGCCGTTTTTTTGCTACGCTCGGGTTGCCGAGGACGTGGTTGCGAGCCATGGTAATTCAACATAAATAGTACAAAATAGCTTATAAACAAAGACAAAATTTTTATATAAAAAGCGAAAACACATCGCATAAACTGAGCCTGTTCTTTTGGAGCAAGAACAACCCTCAACTGCAATCTCCGAGTACAAGTAAAACAGCATCAGCCGCACAACAGGCTGACCCAGACGTTATCCAACTGGCATTCACGCAGAGTCGCTCGCCATCGGCCGCCCGACGCCATGCAGCATCAGTCACCATCGAGTTCGCACGATCCCGATCAGGAGAATCATCATGAATGATATTGTCGACAAATATGTAGTCTATGCCCGTAAGATTGCCGTGCAATACGAAGCAAAACAGGTCGCTTTTGCTGATCTCACGGGCCTGGTCGAGGAGTTCGCCTCGAAGTTCACCGCACAGGTCAACGAGCTGCCGGAGTCGCAGCGCGCTCCCACCCGCGCCGCGCTCGAAACAGCCATCGAAGCCGTGCAAAATTCCCTGGATGAACATAGCCTCTCCGCGCAAGCGCTGGAAGAAATTCTGCTTTCGTTTAACCGCACGCCTATTTATTAGCGGCGTGGCAACGATGGCGTTATGAAATGCACCTGTCGCTTGTAGTGGCAGCCCTTGTGGCTGCCAAAACCGTTAGCCGACAGGACGGTATCTTATTGGCCGACAGACGGTATCTTGCATGAATGACAGGCACGAGGCCTGTCGCTACAGGCCTGTCGCCACAAAATTCGCGCGCGCATTTCTGTAGCGGCAGCCCTTGTGGCTGCCAATAACTTACCCTTTAAAATAACATCAAAAATGCGCAACCCCGAACGCAAGCGCTCCTGCATGCTATCCGTTCATTCAGTCTCGACAAGCCGCCATGCCCCCCCCCAACAAACTCCGAATTCTTCACTGCCTTTGGCAGGGATACGCGTGGTCGAAATGACTCACATGGTCATGGGTCCGATTTTGGGATGCTGTTCATCGTGAATACCATCGTAAATTGCGATGGAGTCCATCGCCAGAGCGCCCTTATAAACACATGGCGATCCGGTTAGACTGCTTCCTAAACTATCGACAATAATTACGGAGACAAATCCATGCGCCCTATTACCTACCGCTTTTTTAGTGTTGCGGTCGGCTTTGCCTGTATTTCGCTAAGCTCTGTTGGTCAGGCTGCCGACGCCTACCCTGACCACACGGTCCGGCTTATCGTGCCGAGCTCGCCCGGGTCGACACTGGATCTCGTAGCGCGCACCTTCGGCCCTCCCCTCTCCAAGGAATTGAAACAATCCTTCGTGGTGGAAAACAAGGCTGGAGCGTCCAACATTACGGGTACGCGTGAAGTCGTGGTAGCTCCGCCCAACGGCTACACCATAGGTATGATTTCATCCAATCATGCCGTCAATCCAAGCTTGCATAAACGTCTACCCTACGATTCGATCCGGGACATCACTCCCATTACAATCATCGGCACCACACCGCTGGTTTTGGTTGTACCAAAAAACTCACCATACAAAACCGTGGACCAGCTCATTACAGCAGCCAAAGCGCACCCGGGCAAGATCAACTACGGATCCGCCGGCACGGGCACTGCCCTGCATCTGGCGGCGCTAATGTTTACCACAAAAGCTCATGTCGATATGATGCATATCCCGTACAAAGGCGGCAATCCGCTCATCACTGATTTGATGTCAGGCCAGATTGACTTTGCTTTTCTGGGAATGCCCTCTGTGTTGGCGCAAGTCAATGCGGGCACGCTCCATGCTCTGGCCGTCACCACCTTGAAACGCTCGACCAGCATGCCCAACGTACCCACGTTGGACGAGTCAGGATTGAAGGGCTACGACTACGATCCCTGGATTGCATTGTTCGGCCCAGCCAAGCTTCCTTCGCCCATTACGCAAAAACTGCAAAGTGAAGTCCACAAAATACTGCATCGTCCCGATGTTGAAAAACAATTCGCGGTGCAAGGATTCGTGGCGACAGGCAGCAGTTCTGTCGATGCGTTGGCCACGATCAAGAATGACATCAAGCTCAGCGCCGATCTGCTCAAAGCGGCACATATAAAAGCGATGGACTGACCGCGTAGAAATATGATGCATACAAGGTTTTTATGGCGCCCACAAGGGATGCCTCGACGAAATACTAGCTTCCCATTGCCCGCTGCAGCCGCCTCCAGCCTATACTGCTACGTTCAAATCAGACGTTACAGCACGAGGGCCAGAACATGTGGAAAGTTGATCCGACTTCACTCTATTTGTTCATTGCGGTGTGCGAAGAAGGCAGTATCGCGCGAGCGGCCGAACGTGAACTAGCGTCGCCGGCGGCCATCAGCAAACGCATCGCCGACATCGAAAAATCCATAGGAACCCCACTGTTGTCGCGCAGTCAGAAGGGCGTCACCCCCACCGCCGCGGGACAAGTCTTGCTGCGGCACGCCCGAAACCTGATCGGCAACATCGATAAATTGCGCAGCGAATTGAGCGAATATGCGAGCGGGGTCAAAGGTCATGTACGGCTACTGGCCAATGTGTCGTCAATCACTGAATTCTTACCCGAAGAACTCACGACCTTCTTTCAAAAATACGAGCATATTCAGGTCGATCTCGAAGAACGCGTCAGCCTAGAAATTGCAAGAGGCGTGATCGACGGGAGTGCCGACCTGGGTATTTGCCGAGACTTTGTATCGACCGGCGACCTACACACCATCCCATACCGCAGCGACCATTTTGCACTGGTTGTGCACGACAAGCATCCGCTGGCCCATCGAAGCTCATTGCCTTTCGAAGAGGCCATACACTACGAACAAATAGGCCTGGCGCCCAACGCGGCCGTCAACGTCCTGATGACACGCATTGCAGCCCAAAAAGGCGTAGAACTGCGCTATCGAACCCACATCACTACTTTCGATGCCGCCTGCCGCTTCGTTCAGGCCGGACTGGCTGTAGCCGTGCTGCCATTCGAGGTTGTGGTGCGCTACAGCCACATGGTCGGGCTGCGCATCATACCGTTGACAGACGCTTGGGCCACCCGACGTTTCATCATTTGCACACGCCGAACCGATAAACTATCCATACCGGCGCGACGCCTGCTCGATCATCTGCTCGATCGCGTACCGGCCATCTCATGACCACCATCGTTATCCGCGATGGACACCATCGCCTGCCAGTCCTTATGCCCAGCGCTACAAATCTATAAACTCAAATTTACCTACTTGCCACCTACAAAGTTGACTATGGTTCAAGCCGATACCAAGGCCATCGTACAGGAAGTCGGATTGCGCGATGGCCTGCAAGCCGCCGCATGCACCATGCCCACCAAAGACAAGATCCGATGGATCGACGCGGCCTACCAAGCCGGCGTACGCCATATGGAAATTGCGTCTTTCGTGCCGCCCAGGCTACTGCCGCAAATGGCCGATGCCGCCGAAGTCGTCACCTATGCAAAAGGCTACCACGACCTCGTCATCACAGCGCTCGTTCCCAACGAAAAGGGAGCATTGAATGCCCTGGCGGCCGGTGTCCACCGCATCGTCGTCCCGATCTCAGTTAGTCACGCCCATAGCCTGGCTAATGTGCACAAGACGCCAGCGGCCATGGTGGAAGAATTTGGCAAGATACGCACGCTTATCGCTAACCAGAAAAACCCGATAAATCTGGTCGCCGGTTTGTCGACCGTGTTCGGCTGTACGTTGCAAGGAATAGTAAGCCTCCAGGCGGTGTGCGACATCGTCGAAAAATGCCTGGAGGCCGGCGCCGATATCATCGCCCTGGCCGACACAACCGGCCACGCTACGCCACTACAGGTCAGCCAAACCATAGCAGCCGTAAAAAAAATAGCTGGGTCAAAATTCACCTCTATGCACTTCCATGATACTCGCGGCATGGGCCTGCCAAACACCCTGGTCGCGTTAGAGCACGGCATCCGCGAATTCGACGCCTCACTGGGAGGCCTGGGTGGATGCCCGAACGCACCGGGCGCCACGGGCAATGTGGTTACCGAAGACCTGGTCTACATGCTGGAGAGCATGGGCTACGCCACGGGTATTGATCTGGCCAAACTGGTGGCTATGCGCGACATCATCCGCCAGGCCTTGCCCAACGAGCCGCTATATGGCTTTATCGCACGCGCAGGCATTCCTATAAGCTATCCATTCATTCAATCCTGACAAGCCTGCCATGCATCCCGAACAAACTCCGAACTCTCCGCTGCCTCTGGCAGGAATACGCGTGGTTGAAATGACGCACATGGTCATGGGCCCGACTTGCGGCATGATTCTGGGCGATCTGGGCGCCGAGGTAATCAAGGTCGAACCGCCGCAGGGAGACCGCACGCGCACCTTGCTAGGCGCCGGCGCAGGCTTTTTTCGCACCTTCAATCGCAACAAGAAAAGCGTTGCCCTGGACGTGAACAATCCGCTCGGACTCGATGCCCTGCACAAACTGATCGACGCCGCTGATGTCTTTGTAGAAAATTTCAAGCCGGGCCGCATGGCCGCGCTGGGCCTGGATTACGCCACGCTCAAGCAACGCAATCCCAAATTGATCTACGCATCGCACAAGGGGTTTCTCTCCGGGCCCTACGAAAAGCGCCTGGCTCTGGATGAAGTCGTGCAGATGATGGCCGGCCTGGCCTATATGACCGGCCCGGCCGGTATGCCCCTGCGTGCCGGCAGTTCCGTCAACGACATCATGGGCGGCCTCTTCGGCGCCCTGGGAGTGTTGGCCGCCCTGTTTCAGCGCAGGCAAGCCCAGGTGGGCCACGAAGTCCAGAGTGCGCTATTTGAAAATTGTGTCCTGCTCTCGGCCCAGCATATGCAGCAATATATCGTGACAGGCATGGCAGCCGCCCCCATGCCCGAGCGCATTAGCGCCTGGGGCATCTACGACACCTTCGAACTGGCTGACAAAGAGCAGATGTTCGTAGCCGCTACCGGCGACGCTCAATGGAAGACCTTATGCGAAATCATTCAGCGTCCCGATTTACATGCGAACGCGCACTTGGCCAGCAATAATGATCGCGTTCTGGCCCGTGACTGGCTGATTCCCGAGCTGCGCACGACACTCGCCCGGTTCGATTCGTCATGGCTCGCACGCGAATTCGAGGAAAAAAGCATACCGTTCGCAGCCATTACTCGACCGGAACAATTATTCGACGACCCACACCTGCTCGCGAGCGGCGGCCTGGGAAACCAGGAGCTTGAAGACGGCTCCACCACCCGAGTGCCTTTGCTGCCCATTTCGCTCGACGGCGCCCGCCTGCAGCCGCGCATGCCCATTGCGTCTATAGGCGAACATACTTCCGAGATCATGCAGGCCTTGGGATACAGCGCGGAACAGATACAGGAAATGAAGCGGACCCATTAATGTGGCCTGCATGGGTTTGGTGGCTGAGCGTTGATGGCAGCCACAAGGGGTGCCGCTACAAATTCAATCTGTGGGTCGCCGCGATGGCGGAGGCAGTTAAAATGCACCCATGAAAATTGGAATGTTCTTCATCAGCCTGCTGGCCATGGCGGCCTCCTGGTACTGGATTGGCCATCGCAACAGCTACGCGCAGTCCTTCTCCCAACAGTTGAAAAGCGCCTTCAAATGCGTGGCTATCGGTATAGCCGTGTACTTTTCGCTGCTCTTCGCCGTGATGCTTTATCTTGTGGCGACAACGGGCTGATTCATGGAATACAGCACAATAAAAATACAAAATATATTGTTACTTTGAACTAGTCTATTCATCCGTCTTGCAAAAAATGACAAAATGAAATGTAATGATCTCGACCTTTCCCCTATGCAAGTCGGGGCCCGCCTGTAACTAAACACTCATTTATCGACGTAATATTTCAGCATGGACGGCATGCGCCATTCTCTTTTTCTCAGCCTGCGATTAATTGGCGTATGCATCATTTTTTTGACGTGCGCCCGTCCAGTCTTGGCCACCGAGGCTACCTGGCCCGTACCTCCGTCACGCCTCAGCCTGCCCACTCCATATGGAACTCTCGACATCAAAACCAGTGGCTATATTTACGAATCTCACCTGACGCTCGACGGTGTCGACCTGGAGCCAAAAATTGAAGGGTTGCTCAACATCACCTACGCATTCTCCATATCCAAAGCAAAGGCCTTCATGGCCCTGGTGTCGATCGGCACAGGCAACAATGCGTGCCCGGTTTCTTACCGCTGGGTGACCATTCACAAAGGAGGCTATAAAGTTTCCCCCGCCTTTGGCTCGTGTTCCAATCAAATCAGGGTTTCCGCTCGGGGCCGCATTTTCACGCTCGCTACTCCTAACTCTCAAAAGCCTGATAAAACCGATATTTACGTTTATGATGGCAAGAGCATCAAGCACCGCCGCCCGTAATCTGTGGCATCCCGCGATTAACCGCCTTATGCCGTTTTCATCTATTCCCAGATGGCACCCACAAGAGGTGCCGCTACATCATTAGGTTACGCATGACAACACCCCAGTGGGGCTACGAACGCCCGGAATGCCGAGGCAGCTTTGCTCTAAGCTTGTTCCTCGATGATATGGACAGATTGGTCACGCATTACGCCGCGAAGACTGAAAACCTGGAGGTTCGGCAATTTCAAGCGCAAGCCGCCGCTAACAAGCTTGTGCAGGCATACCAAAAAAATGCACGCGGGACCCAAGCGTTTATCCATCAATCGATAGAAATCCGCTCGGTCATCGACGATGCGGGCCGCGTGCAATTCGTACCGATATTCTCGTCCGGCTTGAAAGCCTGCTTAATGGAATTGCTTAAGCGCTCCAACAAGACTCATCTGCACTAAGCCCGAACAGTGTCGCCGCCGGAAACAGATTGTTCATCGAGCCCGAAATGTTCCTTCATCTTCGCCCACCCTTTCGGAGTCACCTGAACCAGGCGCGAAGTTTTTGATCGACGCAACCACTCCGATTCACACAGCACGGCCATAAGCCGGACACCCAAGGGGCCGGCCAAATGGTGGGTACGCTCGGTCCAGTCCAGACATTGCCGCGCAATCCCGCGCCGGGTAGGCGCATCGGCTACCGAAATGCCTATCGTGCCAAACCACCTTGCTCCGGCAGGGGTCACGCTATACAGCTTCTGGGCCGCAGGCTTGAGATAGCGCCGCTCCACCAAAGCCGTGGTCACGGCTACCCCCAATTGACCCGCCAAGTGGTCATAACAACAGCGGGCCATTTGCAAATCCTGGGCCTGACGGCCAAGCGGCCTATGCCGGACAGGCTGACCAATGGCCGCAAGATGCTCCAGCGCATGAGCCACGTTCGGGCCGGCCAGACGGTAGTAACGATGCCGCCCTTCGGATTCGCATAACAGCAACCCGCCGGCGAGGAGCTTGGACAAGTGCGAGCTGGCCGTCTGCGCCGTAATACCCGCGGCATAGGCCAGTTCCCCGGCAGGCAAGGCACGTCCATCCATCAACGCCGCAAGCATGATCGCACGGGTCGGATCGCCTATGAGGAAGGCGACGGAAGATACATTGGGAAACGCAATCATGGGAAACGCTCCAGTGACAACTGGTAAATCTTACGCCCGGACAGGTCTGCATGTTTCGATGCATGACGAAGCATTCAAGAGCGGATCCATCATGAGCAACAGCCACGTATTTGTACCGGCACGCATGTTTTGTAGCAGCACCCCTTGTGGGTGCCATCGGCTCCCACAAACAGTCAAAGGCTACCCTCGGCCTCGACGACCAAAATACGCGCCTGGCCAATGGGGTGCGCCACATGCTCTGTGCCCACCGATGCATAGAACACGTCACCCGTCTCTAGGACAGCGCGAAGCTCATCGCCATTGTCCCGGTAATGCATCTCGACTCGCCCATCGAGCACCGCAAACACTTCCTGCCCGTCATTGACATGCCATTTGTACGGCTGGTCGGTCCAGTGCAACCGTACGGTAATGCCATTCATCGTGGCAATATCCAGTGCGCCCCAAGGCCGATTTGCAGTGAATTCTTTGCTTCGTATGATCTTCATGATTTTTAGCTGATGGGCGGATGCAGCACTGGCTGAAGGCTTTGGCAGCCACAAGGGCTGCCGCTACATGAGCGGATACGTATTTGTAGCGGCAGCCCTTGTGGCTGCCATCGATCATTCATTCACCCCGTTCCCCGCATCCTGAAACCGACATCTCGCCCCACCGCAACCCGGTCAGGACGCCTGCTGGTAATAGATATTCTGCGGGTGCCGCGCCTCGGCAAAGAAGAACCAGCGTTCGGCGACCAGGCCGGCATACTGAACTACAAAAGCAACAACCAGCAAGGCGACGGGCGCTGACAAGGACAGCGACAGCGCCAGCAATATGAACGGCACGAGGAACGCGCCGAGCAAAAAACCGTACTTGACCGTCTGCAGCGTGCGCGGGGATTTGCCGTGAAAGAACTCCCGCATATTGAACGCGCTGCCGGTAAAGCCGCGAGACTTCTGAACCACTTTCTGCGCCACAATGCCCGTGGCGCTTTGCACCGTCGACTTGGGTTGCAGCCGGGCATTGCGTGCCAGCGAGGCCAGCCGCGACACGCAGCCGGCTACCGTCAACACACACGCCCAAAGCGCCAGGTTCCCTGCGAGCGATGGGGCGAAGCACGCGGCGCACAGCGCGGCCAGGGTGAAGCCCGACGCGCAGCCCAGCAACACAAAATTCACCATCGTCAACGGGCTTGCCCATTCCTGTAGAAAGCGCAGGCACGAATAGATCATGGCGGTGCACACGAACAACACCGCAGCGGCCAGCACAGCGACAACTCCAATGGTCAGCGTATAGCCTTGCGACAAGCCTATTGCATGGGCGCCGCCATATAGGAACGCAAGTGCAAGAAACGCCGGCAACGCAAGACACTCGCGCGATAGCCACGAAGTACGCCACATGGCAATCGCCCGCCAGGCGCGCTCGGGGTGCCCCAGATGGAAAAACGATGCCAATAGACCCAGCCCGCCAAGAACGACGGCCACAGCGGCGCCTGCGATATAGAACGCCGATTCAGGCGGCGCCAGCAGGCCCGCGCCTGCGGCAAACTCCATCGCAACCAGCGCCAGCATCAGCCCCTGCGCCGCGCCGCATAATGTTGTCAAAAACACGACCGAAAAGGCAGGCCGCATTGCACTCTCCTTGCTGATCGGTCTGTACGGCACAGTGCGCGCCGTACGACCTCACTGCGTTGTGTATACGATTAATCGAACATCAAACATGCGCCGCCACAGACGCAAGATTGACTTGACCGCTTTCGAGCTGCCCTTCCAGACTCTCGGCTTGCGGTTGCGATGCGGACCCGCACGAACACGACTGTGCCGAGCATCCGTGCGCTTCGGTCTTGCGCCGCGGCAGATAATGATTGGCCGGGCGCGTGCCCCACTCGGGCATCAACTGATAGCCGCCACGTTCGCGGATGGCCTGCGAAACCTCTGAATCCGGGTCGTGGATATCGCCGAACAGCCGCGCCGAAGTCGGGCAAGCCAGCACACAGGCGGGCTTGCGGTCGCGCTCGGGCAGCGCTTCGTTGTTAATACGATCCGCACACAGCGTGCATTTGGTCATTTCCTTGCGCTTCGGATCCAGCTCGCGCGCCCCGTAAGGACAGGCCCACGCGCAATAATTACAGCCTATGCATTTGTCGTAATCGACCAGGACCAGGCCATCCCCCTCGCGTTTGTAGCTGGCGCCTGTGGGGCAAACCGGCACGCACGGGGGATCTTCGCAGTGCAGGCAGGATTTGGGAAAATGAATGGTATCCGTGGCCGGAAACTCGCCGGCCTCGTAGGTCTGCACCCGGTTAAAAAACGTGCCTTCGGGATCGGCATCGTACGGTTGCAGATCGGCCAGGCTGCCCGCCTCGCCCGATGTGTTCCATTCCTTGCAGCTCGTCACGCACGCATGGCAACCCACGCACACATTCAAGTCGATTACCAGCGCCATCTGGGTCATATCGCGTCCCTCCCTATTTGTTTTTTGCGGCGCGGCGCAGCCTGGCGGCAAATTCGCCGCGCCCCGCGAAGTAGGTCTGAACCATCCGCGTGACGACATTGGTGGCGCCAGGCATGGGCACCATCGGCGCAAATTGCGGCAAGGTTGTGTCGTCCTCATCGGCCTGCGCTGGATAGATGCGCACCCGCACGTCGAACCAGCCGGCTTGTCCGGTGACAGGGTCGGAGTTCGACAGGCGCGCCTGTCCATTTTCCGCCGGCAATTCATCGGTGATCAAGTGATTGAGCAAAAAGCCGCGCTGCGATTCATTGGCATCCGGGCCCAGGTTCCAGGCGCCCGCCGCCTTGCCGATCGCGTTCCATGTCCAGACCGTGCCGGGCTCTACCGCCTCGCTGTAGCGCGCCATGCAGCGCACCTTGCCCCAGGGCGATTCCACGTATATCCAGCCGCCGTCGGCAATGCCGCTCTGCGCGGCGACCTTCGGATTGACGAACAGATAGTTCTCGCTGTGGATTTGCCGCAGCCACGCATTTTGCGAATCCCAGGAATGGTACATCGCCATCGGCCGCTGCGTGATCGCCGTCAGCGGGAACTTCTGCAAATCAGTCACGCCGCTTTCCAGGGGTTCATACCAAAAAGGCAGCGGATCGAAATAGCGCTCGATCCGGGCGCGCAGATGGTCAGGGGGCTGGCGCCCGCGGGTCTTACCCTGCGCCGCGAGCCGGAATTTCTGCATGACGTCCGAATATAGCTGGATCACGATGGGCTGGCCGAACTTGCGCAGCCCGTTCTCGACCGCCCATTTCATGTAGGGGCCATTGCAATTGCGCATGTACTGAAATGTTTCGGGCAGCACGTGATGATGGAAGCAATCGTTCTTCGCGTACTGCTCCCATTGATTCGGATTGGGTTCGCCGACCAGCGCTTTGTCGCCGTTCTTGCCGCGCCAACCAATCAGGAAACCCATGCCCGAATTAGGCGCCGTCTCATAATTGACGATGAAATCCGGATAATCGCGGTATTTAGGCTTGCCATCGGACGTCGTGAATGCCGGCAGCTTGAGCCGGCCGGCCAACTCGACCAGCACCTCCTGGAACGGCTTGCACTGGCCTGTGGGCGGCACGACCGGCACGCGCACCGAATCGGCCGGGCCGTCGAATTCGGAAATGGGCCGATCCAGCATGGACATTACATCGTGCCGTTCCAGATACGTGGTATCGGGCAGGATCAGATCGGCAAACGCCGTCATCTCCGATTGGAACGCATCGCACACCACCAGGAACGGGATCTTGTATTCGCCGTCTTCACGCTTGTCCACCAGCATCTTTCGGACTTCGACGGTGTTCATCGAGGAGTTCCACGCCATGTTGGCCATGAAGATCATCAAGGTATCGATGGGGTAAGGATCACCGCGCCATGCGTTCGTGATGAGGCTGTGCATCAGGCCGTGCACCGCCAGCGGAAATTCCCACGAGAACGCCTTGTCGATCCGTACCGGGGCGCCCTGCTCGTCGATGAAAAGGTCTTCGGGCGCCGCCGGCCAACCCAGCGGGCCGCTGGGCAGCGGCGTATTCGGTTTGACTTCGTCCGGGCTTTTCGGAGGCTTGGCCGATGGCGGCACCGCGCGTGGATACGGCGATTTGTGCCGAAAGCCCCCCGGGGTATCGATCGTGCCCAGCATCGACATCAGCACCGATAGTGCGCGTATGGTCTGGAAACCGTTGGAGTGTGCGGCCAGCCCGCGCATGGCATGGAACGCAACGGGATTGCCGCGCACCGTTTCGTGCACAACACCCCACGAATCGGTCCAGCGGATCGGCAGTTCGATCTTGTGTTCGCGCGAAGTTTGAATCATTTCACCCGCAATGCGCCGTATGGTGTCGGCCGCAATGCCGGTGATCTGCGCGGCCCACTCGGGGGTACAGGCGGCGACGCGCTCGCGCAGCAAGGTGAACGATGGCGTCACCGGCGTGCCATCATCGAGCACGTAGCGGCCATCCAGCGCCGGCTCGGCGCCGGGCGCGTGCTGCAGCACGGCTTTGCCGGCTTTCGCGTCCCACCACATGCGGTTCTGCGGATATAGGGGATTCAATTCGGGACTGTCGCTATCCTGGACGAACAGGCCGAATGTGTCGCTGTCAGCCCTCAGATCGACCAGTTCTCCCGCATTCGTATAGCGCGCGACGAACTCATGATCATAGGCATCCCGTTCAATCAACTCGTGGATCAGCGCCATGAACAGCGCCCCATCGGTACCAGGCCGGATCGCCACCCACTCATCGGCAATCGCCGCGTAGCCCGTGCGCACCGGGTTAATCGCAATAAAGCGCCCGCCCGCGCGCTTGAACTTGGAGATGGCGATTTTCAGGGGATTCGAATGATGGTCTTCGGCGGTGCCTATCATCAGGAACAGCTTGGCCTGATCCAGATCGGGCCCTCCGAATTCCCAGAACGACCCGCCCATCGTGTAGATCATGCCCGCCGCCATATTGGCCGAACAGAAGCCGCCATGCGCCGCGTAGTTCGGCGTACCGAACTGCTTGGCGAACAAGCCGGTCAGCGCCTGCATCTGGTCGCGGCCGGTGAAAAGCGCAAACTGCTTGGGGTCGGTGGCGCGCAAATGGGCAAGGCGCTTTTCCAGCAATGAAAAAACGTGCTCCCAGGACACCGGCTCGAACTGCGCGGCGCCACGCTCGGTGCCGGGCTTGCGCATCAGCGGCTGGGTCAGGCGCGCCGGCGAATACTGCTTCATGATGCCCGACGAACCCTTGGCGCAGATCACCCCCTGATTGAGAGGATGGTTGGGATTTCCGTCTATATAGCGGACCTCGCCGTCGCGCAAATGCACGCGTATGCCACACCTGCAGGCGCACATATAACAGGTCGTAGTCTTGACTTCGAGAGATTCTTGCTGCGTACGCTGCCCATGCTCCATGCATATCTCCTGCCGGTTTATTTAAGCCGGTCCGCTGAACCCGACGACACGTCTGAGCGTGCAATTTGCATCATCCTAACATCAAAATCGATACTTGGAGTACCGAAATTTATTATTTTTTTAATAAAAATGGCGGACAGAAAAAAACGATGGTCAATGACTGTTGCAGCGTTGATGTCTGCAGCCTCATTCCCGACGAACCGGCGCTCGCCCACGCTGCCTTCCTGCCAAGACTGTCCCGAAAATGATTATTCCGCATCCCACGATCATTACGGGCGTAATTTTCTCATCCAGAAATACAGCCCCCCACAACATTCCGAAAACGGGAATAAGAAAGGTCACCGACGCCGCGAAAGCCGCACCGACATGCTCGACCAGCCTGAAGAACAGAATATAGGCGAAGCCGGTGCAAACAACCCCCAACGCAGCAACACATGCCCAAGTCAATGACGTAACGCTATGCGCGGGCCAAAAAAACAACGCCAGCGGCATCAGGACGAGTGCCGCAAAAAACTGACTGCCAAAAGCCACGACCATGGGCTGGACTCCGACCAGATATCGTTTCGAGTAGTTAATTCCGAAGCCATAAAACACAGCCGCAAGCAAGGCGGCGGCAATTGCCAGGGGTACCCCTGCAATGCCCGCACCGAGCGTTTCCCACACCAGGACGACAACACCTCCAAATCCCACCAGCAAACCGAGAATCTGCTGGCGGCCTACGACCACCTGAAACCCGGTCAGGGCAATCAGCGCTACCCAGAGAGGCGTCGTTGCATTCAGGATGGAATCCAGGCCCGCACCGACATACAGGGTTGAATAGGCCAATAAACAAAACGGGATCGCGGAATTGGTGACGCCAAGAATAAACAAGGCCTTCGCCTTGGCTCGAAACTGGCCCCGCGCCACCACCGAGCGCAATACAGGCGCCAGGACCAGCGTGGCGATCCCGACACGCAAGGCAATCAGGGGAATCGGCCCCAACTCAGGCGCGCCAATACGCATGAATAAAAAGGATGCACCCCAAATCGCGGCCAGAACCAGGAGTTCGACAAAGTTCATTCGCAAAATTGTGCCTCAATTAACCACAACGGGTGTCAGATAATAAAATGTACAGATTATGCGGGCCGTACGCACCCTGCTTCTTGCGTTTGATTTCGCTTTGGGGCCTGCACTTGCGGATCAGTCGTGCAGCCTGCTATGCACGAGATGGTTTTTCAGCTTGTCCCAGTCCCACTCAACGCCCAGGCCAGGGGCCAATGACGCAACGGCTCTGCCATGCTCAATGCTTATCGAAGCCTGCGTGATCACATCGAGCTGCGGTATATATTCCAGCCAACGGCTATTCGGTATGGCACAGCACAGCGCGACGTGAATTTCCATAAGGAAATGCGGGCAGATCGGCACGTTATACGCCTCTGCCATATGCGCAACCTTGAGCCAGGGAGTAATGCCGCCAATACGCCCCACATCGACCTGGACGATGGAACAGGCATCGCTTTGCAGATAATCCTTGAATTGCGAAATGCTATAGAGCGATTCGCCCACGGCAATTGGCACCGACGTCGATGCGCACAGGCGGCGGTGAGCCCCGACATCATCGGCGTGTATGGGTTCCTCGAACCAGGCAATATTCAGCGGCTCGTAGCAATGAGCCCGGCGTATCGCTTCGTCCAGGGTAAAGCCCTGATTAGCGTCCGTCATGATGTCCCATGCATCGCCGACGGCAGTGCGTACGGCAGCGAGCCGATGGACGTCTTCGGCGACATGAGGGCGTCCAACCTTGATTTTAGTGCCGCCAAACCCAGCCTCTTTGGCGCGCAAAGCCTCATCAACCAATTGCGCCTCGTCCAGATGCAGCCAACCGCCTTCGGTGTAGTAAACCTGAATGCTGTCCTTGGCGCCGCCGGCCAGTTTGTGCAAGGGCAACCCCGCCTTTCGCGCGCGCAGATCCCATAACGCCGTGTCGACGGCGGCCAGGGCGATCGAGGTTATCGCACCCACCGCCGTGGCATGCACGCGATAGAACATGTCGCGCCATAATTTTTCGATGTCCTGGGCGTCCCGGCCGATCAGCATGGGCGCCAGATGATCATCGAGCAGCTTGATAACCGAAGACCCGCCTGTACCTATGGTGTAGCTATAGCCGGTGCCCACCGCACCATCCGCGTCGCGGATGCGGACAATGGGAGTCTCCTGGCATTCGAAGCTTTGGACAGCATCGGTGCGCACCACATTGGGTTTCAAATTGACTAAAAGCACCTCGACAGAGACGATCGCAGCCATTGTGTTTCCCCTTGAATTTCGAGAACCGGTAGCTTACTCCAGCTTGCATCACCCACTCCTGTGCGGTCGCCCCAAAGGCATTGACACATCCCATCCCTTTTCAACCCGGGACTAACGACCGTTGTCGTCATGCTTATGCCAGCGAAGGGAAGATAAAGGAAAACCTTGCCGCAATGTTGTCCCGGATGAGGGATAAGCATCTGCAGCTGCTGGTGTTGGGCGGCACAAAAGTAGATAGGTACACGCATCTCGGGACTAATTTACTTCCCTAAATTCCCGGAGAGGATTACTGTATGTCGATGGGTCTCATCTTGGATATGTAGAACGATGAACATCTCTACTTTTCTGCTGATGATCGTAGCTGTGGTGGTGCTTGCCTGGATCATATGGCTGGCCAAGGCATCTGCGCTGTTGAAAGACCAACTGATTCCGCAAATCCCTGCGCACCGTCAAACCTTTAGCTTGGCAAGAAGCCAGATGGCGTTCTGGTTCCTGATTGTATTGCTCAGCTTTCTGTATCTGTTCATAAAAACGGGCTCAACCGATGTGATTACGTCTCAGGCGTTAATGCTTATGGGGCTTTCAGCGTTGACAGCGGGCGGCGGGGCCGTTGTCGATAGCATGCGGGACACGCCGGAAGACGCGATGAACGACGGGCTTAAGGCATTGGGATTGAGTAGTTATCAGGATGTCCTGTCGCTGGAGGCTGACATTGCAGCCTTAACGGCGCAAGGCGATGCCTTAAGCGTGCCCGGCAAGGCAAAACTGAACGACCTGGTGTTGCTGCTACAGACCTATAAAAACAGGACTCAGCCGTTCGAGACCAATGGCTGGTTCAAAGACCTGACAACCGATATTGATGGTACCGCGTTACACAGGCTGCAGGCTGTGGTGTGGACGATTGTAGTAGGCAGTATTTTTATCTACCAAGTCTGTCTAACAGGTGCCATGCCGAATTTAAATGAAAATTTGCTGCTGTTAATGGGAATAAGCAATGCAGGCTATGTTGGCTTTAAATCCAACGAAACCCAGTATTAGGGATACAGCTCATGGCTGATATTCAACATGTTGTTGTGCTGATGTTGGAGAACCGTTCGTTCGATAGTCTGCTGGGAACGTTCAGCGCCTCCACGCCTAAATTTAACGGGCTGAAAGGTTCAGAGAGCAATCGTATTGGCAACCTGACCTATCGGGTTCGCAATGATCTGCCTGGCGGCGGTTCCTTTACGATCCCTACGCCCGATCCGGGTGAAAGCTATATCGATATCACCGAGCAACTGTTTTACCCCCATGACTGGCGTGGTGCTTATCCGCCGACCATGGGTGGCTTTGCCAATAACTATGCCATTCAATCGCCGTCAGATGGCTTTCACGATCCGCAGGCCGTGATGCACACCTATACTGAAGAACAGGTGCCGGTACTGCATCAATTGGCAAAGGCTTTTGCCGTGTCGGATCAATGGTTCGCCTCCGCCCCTTGCCAAACCTGGCCAAACCGGTTTTTTGCCCATACTGGAACATGCTACGGCATTGTCAATAACAAGGATTTTTTCGGGGCAGGCCAAGAGCCATTTCGTCAGCGTAGTATTTTTCGTGTATTGGAGGATGCAGGGCAGCCATGGAAGGTGTATTTTCATGACTTTCCACAGTCTCTGCTTTTGGCCGATATTCTGGATGTGGCGGCTAGCCATTATCATGGGTTCGCGCAATTTCTCGTGGACGCCGAGGCCGGGGTACTGCCTGCCTACAGCTTTATCGAACCGAATTATTTCGCCAATATCTTTACGAGTACACCGCCCAATGACCAGCACCCGCCACATGATATTCGGTATGGCGAAAAACTGATTGCCGATGCGTACAATGCCATCCGCGCCTCCAGTTGCTGGGAAAAAACACTGCTGATCATTACTTACGACGAACATGGCGGGTGCTACGATCATGTGCCACCGCCACGGGCGGTGCCGCCCGGTGACGGAAAAATGGCGCCAGATGGTTTTGCCTTTGACGCCTATGGCGTGCGCATCCCGGCAGTCATTGTGACGCCCTGGGTTCGGGCCGGGTCAGTGTTGAGCCCCTTGGATCACGGGCCGTACCCATTTGACCATACGAGTCTTATCAAGACAGTGCGCGAATTATTTGGCATTTCAAAACCGCTGACCGACCGCGATGCGGCGGCGCCGAGCTTGCTGCCTTACTTGGGTTTGGCCACGCCGTTCAATGACGGGCCAAGAGCCATTGTGCCGAGCAATCTGCAACCCAGCCGCGCCGAAATGCAAAATTTGGGCAACGCGCAGCCCAATGATCATTTAAAAGCGCTGGGCGCTGCAGCGGAGCGGCTTGATTCCGGGTTTAGGACCATTGAGCGCGATGTCGCACAGGCGGCCGAAACCGTGGCGCAGATTGGCGCCAGGGCTATTGCGCAGGTGGAAGCATTTTTAAGCCGTCTTTAGGGTGAGCCGCGTTCTGCTCCGTGTGGTGCCCACATGGTGAACTTGATCCTGCCCAGCGTAAAACAATTGATCCTTAACCTGGGATCGGCCGGCAAATAGGTTTCGATTGCAGTTTTCTAGCCAGTTTATGCGCGCGATGCGAGGCTTGGCCCGGGTTCTGTATCCGGCAAGATGGCAGCCACAAGGGCTGCCGCTACAAATTCCAACTTTGCTCCAGATGCAGAAACGCCACCTGGAAAGGTGGCGCTAGTTGCTTGATACTACCGAAAAATTCTGGTGGGCTGTGAGCGGCTCGAACGCTCGACCTACGGATTAAGAGTCCGCTGCTCTACCAACTGAGCTAACAACCCACGCCTGGCTAAACGACTGTCTTTCAAGAGACAGAAACCTAACCAAGGCCGAAATTATATTACAGATTCGAAGATCGCTTTTTTCAGGCCGATAAAGCACCCAATTTTTCCTGCAGCGATACGAATCATGGCGGGATTCATGGTTTTTACCCACCCCGCCCAGCGGCCTGTCACGGCACAAGCCAGAGGCCGAGTCGGTTATCGTACGATACTCATGGTAAAAAATACCGTATATCGGGATCCGTCGACCGGCTAATCTATAGGGCAACAAACATGTCTGATACCAACCTGCACCGTGCAAGCAACCCGCCTGACCCAGATGGCGGCGATGCGCGTCTGGAGGAACGCAGTTTGAATCGTCTTTTCCGGGATGCACGCACGCATCGGGCGTGGGAAACGCGCTCTATTCCCGAGCCGTTGTTGCACGAACTGTATGCGCTGATGATCATGGGGCCTACGTCGGCCAACTGCCTGCCGGCGCGTATCGTCTTTGTGTACAGCCCGCAGGCCAAAGCGCGGCTGGTGCCATTGATGAACGAGGGCAACCGCGAGCAGACGCGGCTGGCTCCGGTTACAGCCATCATTGCCTACGATCTGGAATTCTACGAGCAAATGCCCAAGCTGTACCCCCATCAGCCGGACGCGCGTTCGTGGTTCAACTCGACACCGGCGGCGGCACGCGAAGCGGCCCTGCGCAACGGCAGCCTGCAAGGCGGCTATTTCATTATGGCTGCGCGGTCGCTGGGACTGGACTGCGGGCCTATGGGAGGGTTTGACGCCGCCGCAGTCGCCCAGGCTTTTTTCCCTACAAAACCTTATGAAGTGAACTTCATATGCAATCTGGGCTATGGCCTGCCCGAACGTCTGCACCCTCGATTGCCCAGGCTAGCTTTTGATGAAGCCTGCTCGGTAGTCTGAGCCATCGCTTTAGACATCGCCGCCGTGCGGCGGCGATGTCTAAAGCTGCCTGGCCAGTTCGGCGGCCAGCCCCACATACGAGCGTGGGGTCATGGCCAGCAGGCGGGCCTTGGGTTCGGCGGGCAAGTCCAACCCCAAAATAAATTCCCGCAACCGTTCCTGATCGATGCCTTTGCCGCGCGTCAGCGCTTTGAGCTGCTCGTAGGGTTGAGGCAACCCGTAACGGCGCATGACGGTTTGCACCGGTTCGGCCAATACTTCCCAGCAGCCATCGATGTCGGCATTGATGGCTGCTGCGTTCAATTCAAGCTTTCCTATGCCGCGCAGGCAGGCATCCCAGGCCACCGCGCAATAGCCAAACGCTACGCCCAGATTGCGCAATACGGTGGAATCGGTCAAGTCTCGCTGCCAGCGCGAGATCGGCAGTTTTTCCGACAAATGGCGCAAGACGGCATTGGCCAGCCCCAGATTGCCCTCGGAGTTCTCGAAATCGATGGGGTTGACTTTGTGCGGCATGGTGGACGAGCCCACTTCGCCATCCTTCAAGCGTTGCTTGAAATAGCCCAGTGATATATAGCCCCACAGGTCGCGATCCATATCCAGCACAATCGTGTTGGCGCGCGCCACGGCATCGAACAGTGCCGCCATCCAGTCATGCGGCTCAATCTGTATGGTATGCGGGTTCTGCGTCAGGCCCAGGCCGGTCAACACCTTGGCGCTGAACGCCGGCCAATCCACCTCGGGGTAAGCGGCCAGGTGCGCATTGTAATTGCCGGTCGCCCCATTAAGCTTGGCCAGCGGCTCGACAGCCTCTATGGCGGCGATCGCACGTGCGAGCCGGGCCGCGACATTGGCGAATTCCTTGCCCACGGTCGTCGGGCTGGCGGGTTGTCCGTGAGTGCGCGAAAGCATGGGTTGGTCGGCAAACTGGCGAGCCAGGGCCTGCAATTGCACACACACTTCGTTTAAGCGCGGCACGATAAACCCGGAACGCGCCCGGGTCAACATAAGCGCATGCGAGGTATTGTTGATGTCTTCCGAGGTGCACGCGAAATGGATGAACTCGCTCGCGCGGGCCAGTTCATCGTTATCGGCCACGCGCTCTTTCAGCCAGTACTCTACAGCCTTGACATCATGATTAGTGGTTTTTTCGATTTCCTTGATCAGGGCCGCATCGCGCTCGGAAAAATGAGCGATCAGCTCGCGCAATTCGGCACGCGACGCCTGTGAAAAAGGCGCCAGCTCGGGCAAGCCCGCCTCTGACAACCCGACCAGCCACGCAATCTCGACCTCAACGCGGTGAGCCATGAACGCGGCTTCCGACAACACCCCGCGCAGCGCCCTCCCGCGAGAGGCGTAGCGCCCGTCCAAGGGAGACAGGGCATTCAAATGGCTGAGTTGTTCGTCTATCTGCATCAAAGACTCGCGTGAGAGAAAAGGCAATCGGAAAGTTTAACATTGCGCTATGGGAGGGCTTCCCCCGCGCATTGGGCGGCAAACACTCATATAAACCACATATTGACGTTTTCTAACCTATACACGGCGATTTTGCCCTCGCCCAGCCACAAATCGGGGTCGTTATCCTGTTATACTTTTTTGCCTGTAACCCTCCCACACATCCCATGAAACTGATCGGTTCGCTGACTAGCCCATATGTACGCAAGGTGCGCATCGTTTTGGCCGAAAAAAAACTCGAGTACGAATTCGTACTCGAGGACGTGTGGGCTCACGACACAAAGATCCAGGAATCCAATCCTTTAGGCAAAGTTCCCTGCCTGATCATGGACGATGGCGGCAGCCTGTTCGATTCACGTGTCATCGTCGAATATCTCGATACGCTTTCGCCTGTCGGCCGCCTCATCCCTCAACCAGGCAGAGACCGCACAGCAACCAAGTGCTGGGAAGCGATTGCCGATGGCGTGCTTGACGCCGCCGTGGCCATCAACATAGAGGTCAATAAGCGGCCCGCCAATTTGCGCAGCGACGACTGGGTCGAGCGTCAGCACAAGAAGATATCCGCAGCGCTCGATTTTATGGACGAAGGCGTCAATACGCAGGCTTTCTGCATGGGCATCAATTTTGGCCTGGCCGATATTGCCGTCGGCTGTGCACTAGGCTACCTCGACCTGCGCTTCAATCAGTTGAACTGGCGCAATCAATGCGGGCACCTGGCGCGTCTGGAAGAAAAGCTGGCAAGCCGCCCCTCGTTCATCAGCACCCTGCCACCCAAAAAATAGTCGCGTCGGGCATTGCGGCCTGCCGGCCCATGGCCTACGCAGATCGAATAAAGCCGCCCCCTAAGCAAACATCGCCGGCATAGAGCACGGCAGACTGCCCCGGCGTGACCGCCCATTGTGCCTGATCAAAACCAAGGCGAAATTCGTCGGCCCCCGGTTCATGCAACAGGCAGGCCGCGTCGGCCTGGCGATAGCGCGTCTTGGCCGCGTATGCGCCGGGCTGGGGCGCGGCTCCCGACACCCAGCTCGCTTCCTGAGCCTGCAACTGCCGGGCCAATAACCAAGGGTGGTCGTGGCCCTGGACGACATACAAGGTATTGCTTTCGAGATCTTTGCGGGCGGTATACCAGGCGTCGGCCGTGCCGTCGTCGCGCTGCCGCCCTTTTACCCCCCCAATGCCCAGCCCTTTGCGCTGGCCCAGGGTATAAAAAGACAGGCCGTGGTGCTCGCCCACCAACACCGAATCGGGCGTCTTGATCGGGCCGGGCCGAGTCGGCAGATAGCGGTTCAAAAACTCGCGAAACGGCCGTTCGCCAATAAAACAGATTCCGGTCGAATCTTTCTTGGCGGCATTGGGCAGCTTTAGAGAATGAGCTATGCGACGAACTTCGGTCTTTAAAATCTCACCCAATGGAAATAGCGTGCGAGACAGTTGGGCCTGATCCAGCCGATGCAAAAAATAACTTTGGTCTTTGGTCAGATCCAGCGCCTTGAGCAGTTCGTAGCGTGTGCCCTGGCCCGTTTCTACCGCACGAACCCGCGCATAATGGCCGGTGGCGATCAGGTCGGCGCCTAAAGACATCGCATGATCAAGGAAGGCCTTGAACTTGATTTCAGCGTTGCAAAGCACATCCGGGTTGGGAGTGCGCCCTGCCGCATATTCGCGTAAAAAATCGGCAAATACCCGGTCCTTGTATTCAGCGGCAAAATTCACCGCTTCGATGTCGACGCCAATCAGATCGGCCACACTGGCCGCATCGAGCCAATCCTGGCGGCTGGAGCAATACTCGGAATCGTCATCGTCTTCCCAGTTTTTCATGAAGAGCCCAAGCACTTCATAACCTTGCTGCTTGAGCAGCCACGCCGTCACCGAGGAGTCCACGCCCCCCGACATCCCCACCACCACGCGCCCTTTCGATGCCGATAATTTAGCCATGAAGGTATTTTAATCTGATCGAGGTAAAACGCGCCTGGCGGGCTGTTTTGTCACATGGCACCCACAAGGGGTGCCGCTACATGAGCGACCGGCACGTTTTTGTAGCGGCACCCCTTGTGGGTGCCACAACCCCTACGTTCACAATTTTGGCCTGCTCAAACCCTGACCATCGACACGGCATCTACGCCCGGGCTCGACCAATAGCCTCATCCAGCACCTCGACCCAATGCCGCACGGGGGTGGGCGTACCGCTTTGCAGATGTGTAATGCAGCCGATGTTGGACGAAACAATGCAATCAGGGCTTGCTGCCTGCAGCGCGTCCAGTTTGCGATCTCGCAACGCCAAGGATAATTCAGGCTGGGTAACCGAATAAGTTCCAGCCGATCCGCAGCATAAATGCGAGTCGGCAAACGGCTGCAAATCGAAACCGAGGTCGGTCAACAATTGTTCGGTCAGGCCCCGCAAATTCTGCCAATGCTGCAGCGTGCATGGCGGATGGAAAGTGACGCGTTCGGGCAATTTTGCAACCATGGGCTTTAACTGCGCCGCATGCGGCGCCACGAGCTCGGCGATATCGCGCACTTTGTCCACCAGACGCAAAGCGCGCGGTGCGTAGTCCGGATCGAAGCGCAAATGATGAGCATAGTCTTTGACCATCCCCCCGCAGCCCGAGGCATTCATGACTACCGCCTCGACCGTGCCACTATCCAATAAAGGCAACCAGGCATCGATATTGGTGCGCATTTGCGTCAATGCCGCCTCTTGCGCATCAAGATGAAAATTGATGGCGCCGCAGCAACCGGCCTGCGCCGCGATTTGGGTGCCTATGCCCAGGGCATCGAGCACGCGTATGGTGGCCGCATTGATGCTGGGCATCATGGCCGGCTGGACGCAGCCCGCCAGCATCAGAACCTGACGTGCATGCCGTGTCCCATCGGGCAAGACGCCAGCCGGACGCGCTTGCGGAATCTTGTTTTTAAGCGTCTGGGGCAAAATGCCGCGAACCATCCGGCCCAATTTATAGGCGGGCGCAAAGAGCGGCGAATTGAGCGTGTGCCGCAGCACCGAGCGTTTGATTTCCTGCGCAAACGGGCGCTCGACCCTCTGGTCGACCAGCTTGCGCCCAATATCGATCAAAGCGCCGTACTCGACTCCGGACGGACAGGTCGTTTCGCAGTTCCGGCAAGTGAGGCACCGATCCAGATGCTGTTGGGTCGCCGTAGTGGGTTCCACGCCTTCCAACACTTGCTTGATCAAATAGATGCGCCCGCGTGGGCTATCGAGTTCATCGCCCAGTACCTGATAGGTGGGACAGGTGGCCAGGCAAAACCCGCAATGCACGCAACGGCGCAGAATCTCTTCGGCCTCTTTTCCCAGGTCGCCATCACGAGCCCACTGGGCTAAATTTGTTTGCACAGCGCTTACCTCAGAATTCGGAAAACAGACGTTTAGGGTTGAAGATGCCAACCGGGTCAAGGGCTTGCTTCAAGCGGCGGGAGATATCCATCAAACCGTCGGCCAGCGGATGAAATACCGGAATGCCCGAAGGCTTGGAATCGTAACGAAACAGGCTGGCATGCCCGCCGCACTGTGCGACCCGCGCCCTCAATTCGGCGGCAGGCAGGGTCGCCCCCAGCCAGCGCTGCCCGCCATTCCACTCGATCAGCGTAGATCCAAGATTCAAGGGCGGCGTTTTGGGCGGGACCGCTATCCGCCACAAGGGGCGCGACTGAAAGAACGCATGTGTCTGATCGCGCAGGCTGTTCCAGAACGCACGGGCTTGCGTCTCATCGACCGTGGACCCTTCAATTTTCTGCAAACCGCTCGTCACTGCGGATTGACTGCCCGACACACGCACCCATAGCTGACCGCCATTGCCTACCTCCTGCCAGCAAGTGGCCGAAATCGGCAAAGGCTGGCCGCGCCACCGATTAAGTAAAGTCAGCGCATCGGCTTCGCTGGCCTCCAGCACCACCGTGGCCTCTTCAAAGGGCTTAGGCGCTACTTTGAGCGACATCTCGACCAGCGGCCCGAATATCCCCATCGACCCGGCCAGCAGACGGGAGACGTCATAGCCGGCGACGTTCTTCATGACCTCTCCACCGAACTCCAGCACAACGCCCGATGAATCGAGCAACTTGGCCCCCAGTAAAAAATCGCGCAGGCTGCCTGCGGCCATGCGCCGCGGACCCGACAAACCCGACGCAACGCAACCTCCCAAGGTAGAACTGGCGGCAAACCGGGGCGGCTCAAACGCCAGCATCTGATTTTTTTCAGCCAACGCCGCCTCGACCTCGGACAGCAAGGTGCCGGCTCGGGCCGTAATGACAAGCTCGGAAGGCTGATAATTCACAATGCCGCGATAGCCGGACATATCCAGCACCGCATGGCTGCGCAAATCTTCAAGGTCAGTGGCCTCGCCGTAAAACCGTTTGCTCGCGCCCCCGCGTATCAACAAGGGACGCTGGGCGGCGCGCGCGGTCATGACCTGCGCGCTCAGTTCCGATAATACAAACTCCATCAGGGACTCTCAAAAACGAGGTAATTCGGGGAAACGGATATCGCCTTCATGAACATGCATCTTTCCATACTCGGCGCAGCGCGCCAGTGTGGGGATGACTTTTTCAGGATTGAGCAGCCCGTAGGGATCAAAGGCCGTCTTGACCGCGGCGAACGCGTCGAGCTCTTCGCGTGTAAATTGCACGCACATTTGATTAATCTTTTCAATGCCCACACCATGCTCGCCGGTCACCGTGCCGCCAACCTGCACACACAACTCCAGTATGGCGGCGCCGAATTTCTCGGCGCGCTCGACTTCGGCCGGAAGGTTGGAATCAAACATAATGAGAGGATGCAAATTCCCGTCGCCGGCATGAAATACATTGGCGCAGCGCAAGCCATATTCATCTTCCATCTGTTCGATGGCGCTTAGCACCCGGCTTAAATGGCGCCGCGGAATCGTGCCATCCATGCAGTAATAGTCGGGGGAAACCCGGCCGGCGGCGGGAAACGCATTTTTTCGCCCCGCCCAGAAAATCAGCCGCTCCTGCTCGGAGCGCGACACCTGCAGGCGCGTGGCCCCCGCCTTTCGAAAAACGGCTTCCATCCGGGTGATTTCATCGTCCACTTCTTCGCCCGTGCCGTCCGACTCACACAGCAATATGGCGGCGGCATCAAGATCGTAACCGGCCTTTACAAAGGGCTCGACCATGTGTACGGCGCGCTTGTCCATCATTTCGAGGCCGGCCGGAATGATTCCGGCGGCGATGACATCGGTGACGGCCTGGCCGGCTGTCTCGACACTGGCAAAGCTGGCCATGATGACCCGGGCACGCGCGGGCTTCGGAATGAGCCTTACCGTCACTTCGGTGACGATGCCCAGCATGCCCTCGGAGCCGATAAAAACCGCCAAAAGGTCCAGGCCCGGGCTATCGGGCGCGTCCGACCCCAGTTCAACCACCGCGCCATCAATCGTCACAACCCGCGCGCGGATGACGTTATGGATGGTCAGGCCATATTTCAGACAATGCACTCCCCCCGAATTCTCGGCCACATTGCCGCCTATGGAGCAGGCAATCTGGCTGGACGGATCGGGCGCGTAATACAGGCCATACGCCGCGGCTGCTTCGGAAATGGCCAGATTGCGCACTCCCGGCTGAACCACCGCCGTCGCGGACTGCAAATCAATGCTCTTGATCCGGTTCAACTTGGCCACACCCAATAAAATGCCCTGTGCATGGGGCATGGCGCCACCCGACAGGCCGGTGCCCGCGCCGCGCGCAACGATAGGAACATTAAAGGCCTTGCAGCCCTGCAAAACGGCGATGATCTGCTCTTCGTTTTCGGGCAGTACAACGACAGGCGGTAAGGTGCGATACAGAGACAGGCCATCGCACTCGTACGGTCGGGTATCTTCGGTTTTTGACAGAATGCAGTGCGCTGGAATACTGGATTTCAGCCTGGCCATCAAGCCGGCAAAATCGGACACAGGCGATTGCGTCGATGGCATCGCGTTATCGTTCATATAAAGTCTTCCTTCAAGCTATGAATGTAACGCGATCGGATCAAAAAGGCATCGTCGGGACTTCCCTAAGCCAGTCACGCTGCGGGAATAATTTTTCCAGGGTTCAGAATATTGCGCGGATCAAAAGCATGCTTGAGGCTGCGCATGAGTTCCAGCGCGTCGGGGCCGTGTTCGGCCAACATGAATTCCATCTTGTGCAGTCCAATGCCATGCTCGCCCGTGCAGGTCCCGTCCATCTCGATGGCGCGCGCAACCAGGCGATGATTCAGGCGTTCGGACTCTTCCCATTCGGCCTGATTGTCGGGGTCGAGCAACATCAGTACGTGAAAATTGCCGTCGCCGACATGACCCACAATCGTGTAGGGGAAACTGGCCTGATCCAGCTCCTTGGCCGTTTCGGATACACATTCGGCCAGGCGTGAAATGGGTACGCACACATCGGTGGTGCTCGACCGCGCGCCGGCTCGCAGCTGCAGCCCGGCAAAATACGCATTGTGCCGCGCCGTCCACAGCCGGTTGCGATCTTCGGGATGTTCGGCCCACTCGAAATCCATGCCGCCATTGTCGTGCGTAATGTCCTGCACGGTTTGCGCCTGCTCTTTGACGCCGGCGGGGCTGCCGTGAAACTCGAACAACAGCAGCGGCGACTCGCGCAGGGTTAGCTTGCTATAGGCGTTGGTGGCTTTGACCGCACCGCTATCCATGAACTCGACCCGCGCCACAGGCACGCCCATCTGGATGATTTCAATCACGCTTTGCACGGCGGCGTCCAGCGTGGGGAAATTGCATATGGCCGCCGAAATGGCCTCAGGCTGCGGATACAGCCGCACGGTGACCTCGGTAATAATACCCAGCGTGCCCTCGCTGCCCACGAAAATATGCGTCAGATCGTAGCCCGCCGATGATTTCCTGGCCCGATTCGCCGTCTCGAGAATGCGTCCGTCGGCCGTCACGACTTTAAGATTCATCACGTTCTCGCGCATCGTGCCGTAGCGCACCGCATTGGTGCCCGAAGCGCGCGTCGCCGCCATGCCGCCCAAGCTGGCGTCAGCCCCCGGATCAATAGGAAAGAAGAGGCCCGTATCGCGTATTTCTTCGTTTAGCTGCTTGCGCGTGACGCCCGCCTGCACCGTCGCCGTCAGGTCTTCGGGATTGATCGACACCAGTTGGTTCATGCCCGATAAATCCAGACTGATCCCACCCTGTATCGCCAGCAAATGTCCCTCGAGCGAGGACCCGACCCCGAAGGGGATCAAAGGCACGCTGTGCCGATGACACAACTTGGCCACCCACGCCACTTCCTCGGTACTTGTCGCAAAGACCACCGCATCGGGCAACATGGGCGGATAGGGCGACTCATCACGACCGTGATGTTCACGCACCGAATGTCCGGTGGAACACCGGTCCTTGAACTGTTCCCTCAACGCATCCAGAAACCCCGCCGGAATGACGCGACGGGCACTTTCAGGAAAAACCGGGGCATTCATCGTCCTACTCCTTAAGGCTAGCCTCTACGATACTGCAATTCAGTGGCTGCCGGCCGCGGCTCGCCCGGCTACCGCCTTGCGCCGATTCCTGACGGCTTGCGCCAGGCGTTCAAGCACCTGTACCGAAGTATCCCAACCAATACAACCGTCGGTAATGCTCTGCCCGTAAACCAGAGGCCGCCCTGCCACCAGATCCTGGCGGCCATCGACCAGATGGCTTTCTATCATCACGCCAAAAATGCGTTCATCGCCGGCTTCCATCTGTTGCGAAATATTTTCCAGCACAGCAGGCTGATTGCGGTAGTCTTTGTGACTGTTGGCATGGCTTGCATCGATCATGAGGCGCGCCGGCAAACCCGATTTAACTAAGGTCTGGCACACCTGTTCAACATTGTCGGCATCGTAGTTAGGCACCTTGCCACCGCGCAATATGACATGACAGTCGTCGTTGCCCACCGTGGTCACGATCGCTGAATGACCTCCCTTGGTCACCGACAGGAAATGGTGCGGCTGAGAGGCGGCCTTGATGGCATCCACAGCAATCCGGACATTGCCATCGGTACCGTTCTTGAAACCCACCGGGCACGACAGGCCCGAGGCCAGTTCCCGATGCACCTGGCTTTCGGTGGTGCGCGCCCCGATGGCCCCCCACGACACGAGATCGGCAATATATTGGGGGGTAATCATGTCCAGAAATTCGCAGCCCGCCGGCAGGCCCAGCTCGTTGATACCCAACAACACCTCGCGTGCCGTGCGCAAACCCTGATTAATGTTGAAGCTGCCATCGAGCAACGGGTCATTGATCAAACCCTTCCAGCCCACGGTGGTGCGCGGTTTTTCGAAATACACACGCATGATGATCTGAAGCTCTGCGGCAAACCTGTCGCGCTCGGCACACAGGCGCCGGGCATAGTCAAGCGCTGCTTCCGGATAATGGATCGAGCATGGCCCGATGACCACGACCAGGCGATCATCGGCACCATGCAAAACGGTATGCAAGGCGCGGCGAGCCTGGTAGACCGTATTCGACACGTTCGTCGTGCACACCAATTCGCGCATGACGTGCGATGGCGGGCTTAACTCTTTAATCTCTCGAATACGTAAATCGTCAGTATTGTGTAACACGGATCAGCTCCAGGGTGATGGCCATCTTGGCATAGCGGTACAAAAAAAGCCGCCTAGCAAAGCTGGCGGCTTTTTGGGAATTTGGCTTTTTGCGACTACGAGCAACGTCCCCCTTCCTCCGCCAGCGGCTTTGGAAAAGTAAAAAAATAAAAGAAAAAAACGTTGCTTGCGCGTTGCATAGTAGTAAATCCTAGCATAGAGTTGGCCGTCTGCCAAATGGAAAATGAGAATCGTGCAAAAAATTCGATGCGAACGCCCAAGGCGGCCGGGGCAGGGTTTACTAGCTGTAGCATTCCCCTACACGTTTGCAGTACGCTTACGGCTCGTGCGGCTCATCAGACAATCGCAACCGGGCAGAAGCAAGGTGCGCGAAGGAGGTTTTCGTTGACTACGGCAGAACAAACAAACCCGAAAGAGGCTACGGGCAGTCCACCCGATCGGGGTGAAGTGCTTCTCGATGTTCAGGATATCGCCAAAAATTTTGGCGGTCTGCGCGCCGTCGATCACTGCTCGCTAACCGTACGCCGAGGCACTATTACCGGCCTGATCGGCCCCAACGGCGCAGGCAAGACCACCGTATTCAATAACATTACCGGTTTTATCGCGCCCGATTCGGGTCGCATCCTGTTCCAGGGCATCGACATTACAGGCCTGCGTCCGGACCAGATTTTCGCCCACAAGCTTTGCCGCACCTTTCAGATTCCGCGAGAGCATGGCAGCATGAGCGTGCTTGAGAATCTGATGCTGGTTCCCACGCAACAGATCGGCGAGCATATCTGGAACGCATGGTTTCGCCGCGGCGCGGTGCGCCGGCAGGAAGAGCAAAACCGCGACAAGGCGCTGGAGGTGCTCGAATACCTGGAACTCACCCACGTTCAGGACGAATACGCGGCCAATCTGTCGGGCGGCCAGAAAAAATTGCTGGAGCTCGGGCGTACCCTGATGGTCGACCCCGAACTGGTACTTCTGGACGAACCGGCCGCGGGCGTGAACCGCAGCCTGCTTAAAAGAATCGTCACCAATATCCGCCACCTTTCCAGCGAACGGGGCATCACATTTCTGCTTATCGAACACGACATGAACACTGTCATGAACCTGTGCGATCCGGTTATCGTGATGAGCGAGGGGCGCAAGCTCGTTGAAGGGCCGCCCGAAGAAGTCCGCAGCAATCAGAGCGTGCTCGAAGCCTATCTTGGAGGGCAATATGCCGCTGCTGAAAGTTGACGCCATCACCGGCGGCTACGGAGACACGGAAGTTCTGCGGCATGTCTCCATTACAGTCGAACAGCACGAAATCGTCTCCATCGTCGGCCCCAACGGCGCTGGAAAATCAACACTGATGAAGACCGTCTTCGGCCTGCTCCATCCGCGCGAAGGCAGCATCACCTTCGCCGATCACGATATTTCGCAGCTGGCGGCCCACCAGATCGTCAAGCTTGGCATGTGCTATGTGCCTCAAGTGGCCAACGTGTTCACCTCCCTTACAGTGGAGGAAAACCTGGAAATGGGCGCTTACGCTTTGAAAAACGGCGACCTGGAGGCATGCAAGCAACGCGTGTACGACATGTTTCCGCAGCTCAAGCCCCGGCGCCGGCAACTCGCCGGCAAAATGTCGGGCGGCGAGCGCCAGATGGTGGCGATGGGTAGCGCCCTGATGCTTAACCCGAAGCTGCTGCTGCTCGACGAGCCCACGGCGGCGCTCTCGCCCAAGCTGGTTTCGGAAATTTTCGAGCGTATCGCCCATATCAATGAAACCGGCGTAGGCATCATGATGGTGGAACAAAATGCCCGCCAGTCGCTGCAGATGGCGCACCGCGGATACGTTCTGGCCAGCGGCGAGAACCGTCACGAAGGCACGGGCCGGGCACTGTTGGAGGATCCGAATGTCGGACGCCTATACCTTGGAGGATAAACGGCTTATGGATAAGACCCTTGCGGCGCAACAGCGCACACGCCTCAGAGAAAAGCTTGGGGGCCGCGCCGGCATGGGCGCAGGCCTGTTGCTTATCCTGATCGTCATGTGGCTGATGGGACTGGGGCTGGGCGCGGGACTGCAGCAACTGCTGTCCCTGACCATCTGGGGCATCATGCTGGGTGGGATCATCGCACTGGGCGGCGTGGGTCTGACACTGTGCTACGGTGTGCTCAAATTTCCCAATTTCGCGCATGGCGAGCTGGTCACGCTGGGGGCCTACATCACCTTCGCCATCATCCAGATGCTGCCGAAAAGCGCACCGATCTGGCATTTTTCCTTTGGCTGGGAATTACTGTTGGGCATGGTCATCGCCATGCCGGTTACCGGACTGGTTGCAGTGGTCATCGACCGCCTTTTATATCGCCGGTTGAGGGTGGCAAAGTCCGCGCTCGTGCTGTTTGCCATGGCCTCGCTTGGCATGGCATTCTTCTTGCGCAGCGTCATCTACCTGCTGTGGGGATCCGATTTCCACTTTTTCTACGTAGGCCGCGCCAATCCGGCCCTGCATCTTCCGCTGGGCGTGCGTGTACAGGCGGACCAGTTGTTCGTGTTCGGTCTGGTGGTGGTGCTGGTCGTTCTGCTCTACCTGTTGCTCGCCAAAACCAAAGTAGGCAAGGCCATGCGCGCCACGGCCGATAACCCGGACCTGGCGCAAGTGCGAGGCATCAACACCGAACGCATCAATGCCTGGACATGGATGATCGGCGGCGGTCTGGCGGCGGCCGGCGGCGTCATGTACGGACTGGCTTCGCAACTGCGCCCGGATATGGGATTCACCTTGCTGCTGCCCATGTTCGCGGCCGTGATCCTGGGCAGCATCGGCAGCGCCTTCGGGGCGCTTGCCGGAGCCATTGTGATAGGCATAGCCATGCAGGTGACATCCTCGTTCATGAGCCCCGCCTATGGGCCCGCCGTCGCATTCGCCCTGATGGTTCTTGCACTGATAGTGCGCCCCCAAGGCTTGTTTGCCGATAAATAAGAGCAGGAAAGTTCTATGAGTCAGCTCGCTGTACTGAAGGCTATATTTCTCATCATACCGCTCGTGCTGCTCGCGTTCATGGTGCTCCCCTGGCGCTGGCTCTGGCGAATTCCGGCGGGCATCGTGCTGGGCACGGCCGCCGCGTTCGCCCTCAGCGCATTTATGCCCAACTGGCTCGACTATCTGGTGTCGTTCTCGATCATGGCTTCCATCTACGCGATCCTCAGCCTGGGTCTGAACTCGCAGTGGGGCTATAACGGCCACCTGGATTTCGGCGTGGCGGGTTTTTTCGCGGTGGGCGCATTTACGTCCGCGCTCTTCATCACCGCCCCGCCCAGCGGGCTGATGGCCCAGTATGCGCATCAAGCCTTCGGATTGGACGCGCCCTTTCTATTGGGAGTCATTGCGGCCGGCGTCGTCTCGGGCGTGGTGGGCTACCTGGTCGCCCTGCCCGTACTGCGCTTGCGCACCGATTTTCTTGCCATCGCAACGCTGGGCATTGCTGAAATCATCCGGCTCGTTTTTCAGAACGAGCGCTGGCTCGTTAATGGCCCGCAGCCTTTGAGCGGCATTCCGCGGCCGCTTGCGTGCCTGTTCGACCACCCCATATGCGGCTGGCTTCCGCAATCGGTCGTCGCGGCGCTCGCCCCCATGCAACCGCGCGACTATGTCTATCTTTATCTGGTCATCACCGTCCTCATGCTGGCCGCCGTTTATATTGTGCTGGAAACAGCCGTGCGCTCGCCATGGGGACGCGCTCTGCGCGCCGTGCGCGACGAAGAATCGTCGGCGGCCATGAACGGTAAGCACGTGGCGGCCTTGCGGGTGCAGTCATTCGTACTGGGCGCCGTCGTAATAGGCATCGGAGGCGCATTCTATGCCTCGTACATGGTCACCATCGACTACAGCCACTTCGAGCCGCTGTTCGCTACCTTTATCGTATGGATGATGCTCATGCTGGGAGGCAGCGGCAACAACAAGGGCGCCATCCTCGGAGCTTTCGCCATCTGGGGCGTGTGGAGCGGCACAGCGTTTGTGACCGATGCGCTGCAAAGCACACTGAGCACCATCGCACCCGAGATAGCCTCGCGCACCGCCTTTCTGCGCTGGACGTTCGTAGGGCTTTTGCTGGTGGCGATCGTCGTCTATCGGCCCCAGGGCATTCTTAAAGAAAAGAAAATGGTTTCCGGGTTTTTGAAGAAAAACTAGGATTGAATGCCACCCACAAGGGGTGGCGCTACATGATTAAAAATGGCACCCACAAGGGGTGCCACTACCAAAAGGCGCCAATCCGGGGCTACGCCTTCGGAATACCTGCAGCCGGCATAGTTCGAACCGTCTCGACCTTGCCGCCGGCGAATTTCCATATGTTGATCGGCGTGATGACGTCGCCCGTCTTATCGAAATCGCACGGGCCGGCGGCGCCGGTATAGTTGATTTTCTTGCCGGCTTTGATCATTTTCATCATCTCGGTGATGCGCCCTTGATCGCCACCCTCAATGGCTTCGCCCGGAGGATTGGAAACCACCCGTAGTTGATCGCGCAAGGCCGTTCCGGTAATTTTTGCTGCATCCGTCGCGCCGTTGGCGATAACCTTGGCAAGCGCCAGGCCGATGACCATGGCGGCGTCATAGGCAGACGCGGTGAAGGGCGGGATTGTGTCGTGATGGAAGTCGGCCATGAATTGCTTGGCAAAGCTTTTGTACGAAGCGGTCGTCGTGTCCTCGCCGGTCGCGGTGCCCAGCTTGCCTTCCAGGTCTTTTGCGCCCACAGCCTTGACCACATCCAATGAGGCATTGGCATCAGTGAACTGCCAACTGGTGAAGTTGAAGATATCGCGCGACTCTTTAAGGGCTACCGCGGTGTGCGCGGGATAAGTAATGGCCAACAACAGGTCGGGCTTGTCTTTAAAGGCGGTTGCAAGCTCTGATTTGTAGGTAGGCTGCACCTGTTCGGGGTGCGGCACCTGGGCAAGCACTTTGCCGCCGCGCTGCTCGAACGCTTTTGCAAACGAATTCGACAAACCCTGTCCATACGGGTTATTGATGTATATCGTGGATACTTTTTTAAACTTGTAATCCTTGATGATCTCGCCGTTGACAAGCTGGGCCGCGACGATCCCTTGCAAAGCGTCAGAGGCTGTAGTGCGATAGAGCAAATCGGCCGTGGCGTCGGCCGGAAGCACGGTGATGATGGGAGAGGTGGCACCGTTGGCGATTTGTAAAACACCCGCCGGAATCGAGACCGAAGTGGCGACTGCCACCGTAACGCCGCTGGACCACCCGCCCACAATTGCCGGCACCTTGTCGACATCGACCATTTTGCGCGCGGCCTGAACGCCCACGGTAGGCAAGGTCGCGGTGTCTGCCGTGACCAGCTTGGCAATGATGGGCCCGCCGAACACCTGGGTCGCGGCCTTGTTGATTTGATCGACAGCCATCTGCGCCGCGTCGCGGTAATAAGGACCGAACTCGGCCGCAGAGCCTGTCATGGGCGTGATCTGGCCCAGATTGATGGTGGGCGGCGCGGCCGCATAGGCGCGGCGGGACGGAAACGTGGTGCTTAGCACGACGGCGCCTCCGGCGGCACTGACAGACAAAAGGAATTTACGGCGACTTGTGGAACTAGAGTTCTGATCAGTCATGGTTTCTCCTTGGGATTGTTGACCTTCATCACACAGCCAATACGCCGGGCCTGGGTCTGGGTCTGGATATCCGGCGCGGTCTACTTGCAACTTTACATTACAGTCAGATTGATAAGGCCTGTCAAGCTAGTGGTTACGCGCGGTTCAGGCCGTGCCGCCCACCGTCAGGCCATCCATGCGCAAGGTCGGCATCCCCACTCCGACCGGCACGCTTTGCCCCTCTTTGCCGCAAGTGCCGACGCCTGAATCCAGTTGCAGGTCGTTGCCGATGAGGCTGACCCGGTTCATCGCGTCGGGCCCGTTTCCAATCAAAGTGGCCCCCTTGACCGGATAAGTGACCTTGCCGTTTTCAATCATGTAGGCTTCGGACGCGGAAAAAACAAATTTACCGCTGGTAATGTCGACCTGCCCACCGCCAAAGTTGACGGCGTAAAGTCCTTTCTTGACCGAAGCGATAATTTCGGCCGGGTCTTCCTTGCCCGCCATCATGTAAGTGTTGGTCATGCGCGGCATGGGCAAATGCGCAAACGATTCACGCCTGCCATTGCCCGTGACAGCCGTTTTCATGAGGCGGGCGTTCATCGAATCCTGCATATAGCCACGCAATATGCCGTCCTCGATCAGGACATTATGCTGGCTCGGGTTGCCTTCATCGTCAATGTTCAAGGAGCCGCGTCTATCGGCCAGCGTGCCATCGTCGACCACGGTTACCCCTTTGGAGGCCACGCGCTTACCCATGCGGCCCGCAAAAACGCTCGACCCCTTGCGGTTGAAGTCGCCTTCCAGCCCGTGCCCAACGGCTTCGTGCAATAGAATGCCGGGCCACCCAGAGCCCAGCACGACCGTCATTTCGCCTGCCGGCGCCGGCTTGGCCCGCAGATTGGTCAACGCTTCATGGGCCGCCCGATCAACGTAGGACTTCAAAATGGAGTCGGTGAAGTAAGCCAGGCCAGTGCGGCCACCCCCGCCGCCATGGCCCATTTCACGGCGGCCATCGCGCTCGGCGATGACGGTCAGCGATAACCGCACCAAGGGCCGCACGTCGGCCGCCAGGCGGCCATCGCTGCCGGCTACCAGGATAACGTCATATTCGGCACCCAGGCTGGCCATGACCTGGATGATATGCGGGTCGGCCGCACGCGCCATGGTCTCTACACGCCCAAGCAATGCCACCTTGTCAGGCGCAGACAGCGTGTTGAGCGGATCGATCGCCGGATACAGATCATGCGCCTTGCGCGCCTGCCCGGTGACAACCTTTTGACGCCCTCCCCCTTGGCGGCCAATGGTGCGCACAGTGCGAGCCGACGACAGCAAGGCCTCGGGCGACAGGGCATCGGAGTAGGCAAACGCGGTTTTTTCGCCGCTAATGGCGCGCACCCCCACCCCTTGTCCAATTGAAAAACTGCCGGTTTTTACTATCCCTTCTTCCAGGCTCCAGCCTTCGCTGCGAGTATATTGAAAATACAGATCGGCATAATCGACCTTATGGGTGAAAATTTCGCCCAGGGCCCGCGCCATATCCGATTCGCTCAAGCCCCACGGGTCCAGCAACACAGATTTGGCGGTGGCCAGGGCATTAATGGCAGGATCAGACAGTTTCATGGTTATGCGCTTCGCGTAATGAGTCGACAGGATTAACAGTAACAGGTTTACATCGTGCGGTGTTTCAAGGCGGGCAACGATAACCGAACGTCTTGCAATCGTTGTTGATCGACCGCGCCGATGACAAAACCGGGGCCTTCCGGGCAGACATCCATAATATCGCCCCAGGGGTCGATCAAAATGGAATGCCCCCAGGTACGACGGCCATTTTCATGTTTTCCGCCCTGCGCCGGTGCCAGTACATAGCATTGATTTTCAATAGCCCGGGCGCGGAGCAGGATTTCCCAATGGGCGGATCCGGTTGTATAGGTAAATGCCGCCGGTACGATTATCAGGCTAAGCTCGCCCAGCGCCCGGTAAAACTCGGGAAAGCGCAAATCATAGCAAATCGACAAGCCCGTTTTTCCGCACGGAGCATCGAATAATTGAGGCGTATTTTCACCCGGACGGATTGAAATGGTTTCGTCATAGGATTCGGTGCCTTTTTTAAACCCAAATAAATGAATTTTGTCGTAACGCGCCACTCGAGTGCCGGATGGATCGAAAACCAGGCTGGAATTATAGATACGATTATCATCCGGGCTTTCCAGCGGAATCGTTCCTCCCACCAGCCAAACGCCATATTGCCGGGCTTGTTCGGCCAGGAATTCCTGAATGGGGCCTTGGCCCAACGATTCACGCAAGGCAAGCTTGTCGCGATCGTGCCGGCCCATTATGCAGAAATATTCCGGCAACGCTATTAATTCCGCACCTGCCTGGGCCGCTTTTTTTATCAGTACCGCAGCCTGCTCCAGATTCACCGTCAGATCTGTGGTCGATACCGTTTGAATAGCCGCGACTTTAAAGATTTGTTTTAGTGCTGTCATAGTAATGTTATAAATCACAAAATATTAAACATAATCGAATATAATAAAGAGCAATCGCTAACCATTAAAAAATCGATGTTATTATTCCTTCGCCAAATTAACGGGAATACACAAACAGGAACACACAATGACCCGCGACACCTATTCTGCACTTAAACTGAAAATCGAAAAAGAAATTGTAAAACTGCAAAAAAAGGCTCACGATCTTCAGGCAAAACGGCGCAATCCGATTATTACATCCATTATCCGCTCCATGGCCGACTACGATATTACGCCCGAAGAAATCGCGGCCGCATATCATAAACGCGGCGGCAAAGCCTCCACACCCAAAACGGCGGCTAAAACAGCATCCAAACCCGCAACCAAACGTACCGTGCCCGTCAAATATCGCCACCCCAAAACAGGCGAGTGCTGGACGGGCCGCGGCAAGGCTCCCCGCTGGATAACCGCAGCCGAAGCAGCAGGCGAAAACCGCGAAAGCTTTCGGCTTGCCTGACCAACACCCCCGCACATGCCTGGCGTGGGACAATGGCACCCACAAGGAGTGCCGCTACAATGCCCTCCCGCGCATGCCTAGCGCGGATTTATTTCATACCTTATTACCCGAACCTGCCCATTATTACCGGGGAAGCCCTCAAAAACAGCTCTGGCCAGATAAGGCATTATGGCAGGCAGATTATCGCTGCCACTCATATTGACCGCGCTGGAACGGTATACTTCGGCCCCGTGGCGGTCGCGATCCTTAATGGAAACCGATAAGGTGTTTTTATAATACTGAACCGGCACGTAAGCAACCGACGGTCCAAAATACATTCCACCTGCCCAGCCCCGGTTGTAAGGCCCAAAACCATTATAAAAAGGCGGGTCGACATATTGCTGCGTCCAGCTTTGCACCAACGGGTTCTCGTAGGTAAACGACACGTCGAACCGCGCACGCTTGCCGGAAGTGGCTTCAACCAGCCCTGTAGGACCGATTGCCGCGCGCAACATATCGGCAAAGCTATCGTACTCAAGGTTGTTTGCACGGGCCGTGCTGGGCACAAATTCATACGTCTGGCCCTGAACCCCCGCCGGCCACTGCTGATATGAGGTTACACGCGTCGAAAGAGTGGCTGCGCATCCGGCCAGCAACGACACGCTGGCCATTAACACGCAACGCCGCCAAAAACCGCTTTGTGCCATTTCAATCATTTTAGCGTGCCACATAATCCTACCCCCGCGCGGCCATATCCAATCCCGCCCCAAATCTTGAGCTTCCAACCAATACTATAGCTTTAAACCAACTCCTATAAGACCGCCGATACGCCATAAAGTTTACAGACGCGAGCAAAACAACCCCATCGCACAAACACTACAATACAAACCACTACAGCTGATTCCAGGTTTAGCCCATGCGCACGGATACTCCCCAGACAATTGCCCGTCTCGATTACCTCCCCTACCCCTATCGTCTCCCTCAGGTAGAACTGACCTTTGATCTGGACGCCACGCTGACCCGGGTCAGCAGCCGGTTGCACTTCGAACGCACCACACCACGCAACCAGCCACTGGTACTCAACGGCGAAGATCTGCCGCTGGAATCGATTGCGCTCGACGGCCAAGTGCTGCGCCCCGATCAATATCGCCTGGACGACCACGCCCTTACGCTATTCCCCGTCACGGAGACCTTCATCGTTGAGATAGTCAGCCGATGCCGGCCGGCCGAGAACTCAACGCTAATGGGTCTGTACGTTTCCGGCGAAAGTCTGTTTACCCAATGCGAGGCCGAAGGATTTCGCCGCATTACCTGGTTCCCGGACCGCCCCGATGTCATGTCGCGTTATCGAGTCACGCTGCTGGCCGATAAGGCCCGGTACCCCTTTTTACTCTCGAATGGAAATCGGCAAAACGCCGAGGAGCTTGCCGACGGCAGACACTCGGCAACATGGGAAGACCCTCACCCAAAGCCCTGCTACCTCTTTGCCCTGGTTGCCGGCCACTTCAGTTGCCACGAACAAACGATCCAGACCCGTAGCGGCCGGCAAGCCTTGCTGCAGGTTTATAGCGACCCGGGTTCCGAGTCGAAAACCGAATGGGCGCTCGCGTCCCTGGTCCACGCGGTCAAATGGGACGAACAACGATTTGGCCTGGAACTGGATTTGGATCGTTTCATGGTCGTGGCGGCGCGCGACTTCAATATGGGCGCCATGGAAAACAAAGGCCTGAACATTTTCAATTCCGCCTATGTGCTGGCCGATCCGCAAACGGCCACCGACGTCACCTATCGCGCCATTGAAGCCGTTATCGGCCATGAATACTTCCATAACTGGACCGGCAACCGCGTCACCTGCCGCGACTGGTTTCAGCTTTCCCTGAAAGAAGGCCTGACGGTGTTCCGCGACCAGGAATTCTCGGCCGACATGCTGGCGCAAGGCTTGCCGGCGCAAGAAGCCAAAAGCGCCCGCGCGGTAAAACGCATCGACGATGTCAGTACACTGCGAATGGCACAATTTCCCGAAGACTCGGGCCCGATGGCGCATCCCATACGTCCGGAAAGTTATCAGGAAATCGGCAACTTCTACACGGCCACCGTTTACGAAAAAGGCGCCGAAGTCATACGAATGCAGCACACGCTGCTGGGCGAAGCGGGCTTTCGGGCCGGGCTGGACGAATACTTCCGCCGCCACGATGGCAGCGCGGTCACCTGCGACGACTTCGTCAATGCCATGGAGTCGGTCTACACACGGCAAAACCCCGGCAAGACGCTCGATACCTTTCGCCGCTGGTACGAGCAGGCCGGTACGCCGCACGTCAAGGTAGAACTTGACTTTGACGCCCGGCAACAACGCTGCACGCTTACGCTCAGCCAGCACAACGAGCCGGCCGGCATCGAAAAATTCCTCACGCCCCCGCAAACCAAGCTGCCACTGCATATCCCCTTTGCCGTGGGCTTGCTGGACCAGGCCGGGCGCCCTCTTGTTATCCATTACCAAGGCCAGGCTTACGATACGCTGGTGCTCGAATTGTGCGACGAGCGCCAGACCTGGGTTTTCGATCAAATCCCCGAGGCACCCATCCCGTCGCTATTGCGCAATTTCTCGGCTCCTGTCATTGTCGAGTATGCCGGCACCAATGCCGAACTGGCCTTGCTGGCCCAATGCGATACCGATCCGTTTGCCCGCTGGGAGGCTGGCCAGGAGCTGGCAAACCGCCAACTGCTGGCGCTGGTCAAGGCCGTTCAGGACGGGCGGGAGCTCGCGGTCGAACCCGATTTCATCGAAACATGGCGCGCCCTGCTTCAAGACACCCACCTGACACCCGCCTATCAGGCGCGGGCTTTGACCTTGCCAGCCGAAAAGGTGCTGCTGGAAAAAACGTCGCCCATGGACCCGATCGCCGTCGCCCGCGCACGCGCCGAGCTGCGCCGCGTATTGGGCCTGGCACTGGGGCCGCTATGGCTGGCCGCGTACCATAACGCCGACGACCATACGGGCAAATATCAGCCCGATGCACGGTCGGCCGGCCGCCGCGCCTTGAAAAATCTGGCGCTGGCTTACCTGATGGCGGGCGAACACCGCGAAGCGCCAACGCTTGCGCTAAAGCAATACTACGACGCCCAAAACATGACTGACCGCATGGGTGGCTTGTCGGCACTGGTCAATTTTTCCGACACGCCCGCAGGCTCTCAAGCCCTGAGCCATTTTTATGAACAGTGGCAACACGAGCCGCTGGTCATAGACCGCTGGTTCACCCTGCAGGCAACGGCGCCCACCACGCATATCGACACGATACGCACGCTGATGCAGCACCCGGCCTTCACGCTACGCAATCCCAACCGGGCCAGATCGTTGATTTTCCAATTCTGCATGAACAACATGCAAGGCGTGCACACTACCCAAGGCTATGAGTACTGGGCCGATCAAGTGATAGCCCTGGACCGGATCAATCCGGAAATAGCGGCGCGCCTGGCCCGCGCGTTCGATAACTGGACGCGTTATATTCCATCCAGCCGCCAAACCATAAAGCACGAGCTCGAACGCATACAGGCTCAGAACCCGCTGTCGCGCAATGTGGCTGAAATCGTGTCCAAAGCCTTAAAAATTTAATTGCAGGAGCCCATTTTGAAACGTATAACCCTGACGCAGTATCTGGTTGAGCAACAGCGGAAAAAACAGGCCGTCTCCGCCGAAGTGAGACTCTTGATCGAAACCGTTGCCCGAGCCTGCAAGGCCATAGGCCACACCGTCGGCAAAGGCGCGCTGGGTGGCGTGCTGGGCAGCCTGGGCACCGAAAACGTGCAGGGCGAGATCCAGAAAAAACTCGATGTGCTGTCCAACGAAATCCTGCTCGAAGCCAATGAATGGGGTGGGCACCTGGCCGCCATGGCGTCCGAAGAAATGGAGACCATCCATCGCATCCCCAATCGCTATCCCAAGGGCGAGTACCTACTGTTGTTCGATCCGCTGGACGGCTCGTCCAACATCGACGTCAATGTGTCCATAGGCACGATTTTTTCGGTACTGCACGCGCCACATCATGCGTCCGGACGCGAGGTGGACGAACAGGACTTCTTGCAGGCCGGCGCCCAACAGGTAGCGGCCGGTTACGCCGTCTACGGACCGCAAAGCACGCTCGTGCTCACGGTGGGCACCGGCGTGGTGGGTTTCACGCTGGACCGTGAAATGGGCTCCTGGATACTGACCAGCGAAAGCATCACCATACCGGAGCAGACGGCCGAATTTGCCATCAACATGTCCAATATGCGCCATTGGGAAGCGCCCGTGAAACGCTACATAGACGAATGCCTCGCCGGCAAGGAAGGCCCGCTGGGCAAGGATTACAACATGCGCTGGATCGCCTCGATGGTGTCTGACGTGCACCGTATCCTGACCCGCGGCGGCATCTTCATGTACCCGCGCGACAAACGCTCATCGGGCAAAAACGGCAAGTTAAGACTGATGTACGAAGCCAACCCCATGAGTTTTATCGTCGAACAGGCGGGCGGCGCCGCCGTTGACGGCGCGCACCGCATCCTGGATACCCAACCCGGTGCCTTGCACCAGCGCATAGGCGTTATCCTGGGTTCCAAGGCCGAAGTCGAGCGCGTACAGCGCTATCACCAGGAAGCGTCTGGTAGCGTGTAGATGCTGTCTGCCTGCTGGCAATTGTGGCACCCACAAGGGGTGCCGCTACATGAACGGCGGGTACGTTTCATTGGCGGCGGGCACGTGTTTGTTGTAATGCCCCAGCCCTTATTTTTCAGAGCCTAATAGCGACGCACCTTCCCATAAGCCGTCGTTAATCAGCCCACGCGCCACGTCTTTGAGCACGACGCGCGTTGCCAAGGCGGCGGGAGACAGCTCTTCGTCCGGCCGGCTGGTCAAGATACTGCATCGGTGCAACGATTTATCGGCGATGGGAATCAATACGATATTTTCGTTATGAATGAACGAAGTCGCCGAACTGGGATGTATGGTGGCCCCCATGCCGGCCTGCACGGCACCTATAAGCGTATTGAGCCCGTCAATTTCCGCCACCACATTGGGAATGATGTTTTTTCGCTTGAAGGCATTCATGATGATGCTCACCAGGGTATGCCTGCCGCTGGGCAATATGAGGGGCAGCTTGCCCAGATGCTCAAGGCGGGTGCTTTTACCCTTGGGCATGCCGGGCAGAGTATTCATGCCGATGACAAAGAGATATTCCTTCAATAGCGGAGTGACGCTCATCCGGTGATCCTCGCCCATGTCGAATCGCATGGTCAAGTCCAGCCTTCTGGAATCCAGCAAAGCTGTCAGATGCGCCGATAATCCTTCGACGATATGCAGCTGTATTTTGGGGTAGCGTTCGCGCATGGCCTTCAGGAGCGGAAGAGCCAGCATCAATGCAGTGGTGGGAGCCATCCCTACGCTGACTTTTCCGGACAGGCGCCCTTCCTGAGCTGCGCTGGAGGCGATTTTTACCTGACGCAGCACGATTTGGGCGTGCTCCCGGAATTCGATCCCGGCCCCGGTAGGTACAACGCCTGTCGACAGCCGTTGAAGCAGGCGGGTGGAAAGCTCGCTTTCGAGGCGGCTGATCTGCTGACTCAATGTCGAGGTCGTGACATTGAACTCAATGGCCGCCCGGCCCATGCTGCCCAGTTCTACCACTCGAACAAAATAACGCAGCTGTTTTAATTCCATACGAAAGCGGCCCGGTGGGCAATTTGAGTCTCAGGGTTGTTCACAAGGGATCGGCACCAGCGTTTAATTTTATTAAACACCCCTTGCGTTTTGCTGTCTAGCGGAGTTTCCAATACCCGCATAGAGTCATGGTCAAGCCAATATTTGTTTTAGCGTTACCAGGCCTGCTTCCCATTTTCATTTCGCAAGGCCGGGCAAACGTCCGGAGGGTTTTATGAAAAGCAACGAGTTGAAAATATCTTCCATGAAAGACAAATGCTCTTCCCAGGAATGGCAAATGCGTGTGGACCTGGCGGCATGCTATCGCCTGGTCCAGCTGTATGGCATGTCGGACATGGCGGCAAATCATATATCCGCAAGCGTCCCGGGCGAAAAGAACGCATTTCTGATCAACGCCTACGGCATGATGTATGAGGAAATCACGGCCTCCAGCCTGATCAAGGTCGATCTCAGCGGCGCCATACTGGCCAAGCCCGATTTCGGCGAGCTGGACTACGGCATCAACAAGGCCGGCTATGTCATTCATAGCGCCGTTCACGAGGCGCGGCATGACGTCGCGTGCGTGATTCATATTCACAGCTGGCCGACCATGGCCGTTTCAGCGCTGGAGTGCGGCCTTTTACCCATCAGCCAGACGGCAATGCGATTTTTAAAGATCGGCTACCACAACTATATGGGTGTGGTTTTGAATGAGGCCGAAAAGGAATCCCTGGTGAAGGACCTGGGACAAAACGAAGCTCTGATCCTGAGAAACCATGGGGCTTTGACGGTAGGCAAAAGCATAGGCGAAGCATTCAACTGGCTGCACAGGCTCGAGCTGTCGTGCCGCGCGCAGTTGGCGGCGATGGCGTGCAACACACCGCTGCGGCAGGTGGATCAAAAAACGCTGGAAGAAACATGGAGCAACTATCAGCCGGGGACCCGGCGCCCCTACGGCTTGATGGAATGGCCGGCTTTGCTCAGAAAGCTGGATAGGCTGGACCCCTCTTACAAGAACTAAGCCCGGCTGTCGGCTAATAGGTCTTGTTCAAATCAATGCACCTCTGGAGACAACAATGTTTAACAATAAAGCAATAAAACAATCCATTCTTTTTTGCGCGGTAGCCGCCTGCAGTTCGGCCTATGCCGCTTATCCGGATAGAAACATAACCTTGATCGTGCCTTTTGCGCCAGGCGGCAATCTCGACATTACGGCGCGAGCCATCGCTCCGGCTTTGCAGAAGACTCTGGGCGCCACGGTTATCGTGGAAAACAAACCGGGTGCAGGAGGATCGATTGGCGCGGGGTTCGTGTCGCGTTCCCATCCTGACGGTTATACCGTGCTTGTGACAACGCCCAACGCCATAGCCGTAACGCCGTATATGACCAAGACACCTTATACACTGGCGAATTTCCGGTCCCTAGGGCTGGTTGCCACCACCCCGCTGATCATCGATGTCAATGGAAAAAGCAAATTCCAGACCATCCAGTCGCTCCTGAAATATGCATGCGCCAATCCCGGCAAGGTCACTGTCGGCCACTCGGGTATCGGCACGACCAACTACATAGGCCTGATCAGCCTGGAAGACGCTTCGCATTGCAAATTTTCAGCCATTCCCTACAAGGGATCGGGTCCGGCCCTGGTGGACTTGCTGGGCAATCAGATCGACGTGGTCGTTGACCAGCTCAGCAGTTCCGCCGGGCAATTGAAGTCGGGCAACCTGAAAGCGCTGGCCGTCATGACGGCCCGCAAAGTGCCTTCGCTGCCCAATGTTCCCACTCTCGAAGAGTCTGGCGTGAAAGGCCTGGATGCGTCTACCGACACGGGCCTGCTTGTTCCCAAGGATACGCCCTCCGCAGTTGTGGACGTGCTGAACAAGGCCTTGCAAAAGGTTGCCCAGGACAAGTCCGTACAGAACATTCTGGGAAAAGTGGGGAGCACGGCCATATCGTCCACACCCGAGAAATTCATGAGCATGATCGATGACGAAAACAAAATCGCGGGCAAGCTGAGTGCCGAAGGCAAATTACAGAAATAATGTTGGCGAGCACCACGAAAATGTCGACCCCTTGTTGCCCTCCTCTCCACGCCTTTCAGAAGGTCGGTTTTAGCCTTCCCGCAAACGCGTGCGATTCCCATGCGCATATATTCGGCCCGTATCAACAATATCCGCTGGCCGGGGAGCGCAGTTACACCCCCGCTGAAAATGGCGTAGAGCGGTTTATATGGCACCTGAACCGTCTGGGTTTGCAACGGGGCGTTCTTGTGACGGCGAGCGCTTGCGGCACCGATAACCGGCCGGTCCTGGATGCCCTCGGGAAATATCCCGACAGATTAAGGGGCGTTGCCGTATGCGATCAAGGCGTCGGCTTGCCGGCGCTGAAAGCCTGGCGCGAGGCGGGCATCAGGGGCTTGAGATTCAACCTGTACAAACTCAATGGCCAGGCGGTATACAAGAACGGGGTGGGGCTGCAGGCCCTGGAGGCTCTGGCGCCTTTGCTGCGGGATCTGGGCATGCACGCCCAGATCTGGGTCCATGCCCCCGACTTGCCCGAACTGGCGCCGCGTCTCGCGAAGCTGAAGGTGCCACTGGTTGTGGACCATATGGGACGCATGAACGCTGCCTTGGGCACTGACAATCCCGGTTTCGGCAAGTTGTGCGCCATGCTGGCCAGTGGTTCGGCCTGGACGAAGATATCCGGCGCGGACCGGAACAGTAATAAAAATGGCCATTATGGCGACATTGACGTTTTTGCAAAAAAAATACTGGAAGCCAATCCGGATCATGTCATATGGGGCTCAGACTGGCCCCATATCAATTATTTCAACCAAGCCGAGGTTCCCGACGACGGTGTACTGCTCAATACCTTGCAGCGCTGGATTCCCGACGAGCCCGGCCGCAGGAAGGTACTGGTCGATAACCCCGCAAATCTGTACGGATTTCAGGCCTAGACTTCCACATGCCTCCCGCAGACGCCAACCCCACGGCCGGGGGGGAACCCGGCTCGAAATAATTTGTGAAAACCCGCCATACATCGCATAATGTAACGTCCCGTTTACGCGAGCTGCAATCCCATGCAAAACGTCGCCGTTACTCTGCCGATCAGGGATGAAGAACGATACCTGGTTACTTCAAAGCTCGAAATTCTGGCCCTGTTGAGTTCGCTGAAAGAACAAAGGGGCTTGATCCTGATGCGTCTTCACAACGGCGCTGAGGCTATTGTCACCACCATCCTGAACATCGATGCGGAAAACAACTCGATGGTTATCGACAATTCAGCCCAGGATTCCTTCAACCAGCATGCCGCCAAGGCGGAGCATATCCGGTTCGAAGCCACGCTGAACAAAATCCGCATTGCGTTTTCAAGCGCGCAAGCCAGTCCCTGCATTATGGACAATCAACCGGCGCTACGCATTGCATTTCCCCAGTCTTTAACACGCGTCCAGCGGCGCGACGCATATCGAATCGACCTCCCTTCCAGCGACCCGATCAAGTGCACGATCACGCTCCCGGCCACCGCTGCTGCAAAAATCCGCAGTGTGGCGCTGGACATTAAAGATCTCAGTTCGGGTGGGATGGCGCTGATCGACAACCAGCATGTGCTGGGCGATGCCGCCGGCGTCTTCTACAAGGACTGCCATGCGGAATTTCCCGGCGTCGGCGCCATTTCCACGACATTGCAAGTCGTTCGGATCATCGAGGAATCCTTGGCCGACGACAAGAAACGACGTGTCCTCGGCTGCCAATTCGTTAATTTGCCCAATCCCATGCTGATCCTGATTCTGCGCTTTATAGGTATGACCGAGCGCAGGACAAACGCCAAATGGCACGGCTACGAGTAAGGACGTGCGGGCGCAGATGGGCGTCTGGTGCAGACAATTGGCGGCGGCGCGAAGGACGCGGCGTGTAGTGATCGGTGGCACCCACAAGGGGTGCCGCTACAAAAGGGATGCCGCTACAAAAACATGCCCGTGAATCATGTAGCGCCACCCCTTGTGGGTGGCAAAACTTTGACAGTCAGGCGGCTTAATCTACCGTCAGAATTGTCGCACCGGTAGTTTTGCGCCCGGCCAGCGCCTCGTGGGCTGCGCCTGCATCGCGCAAAGCGAAACGCTGGCCAATACGCACCTTGATCTTCTTTTTGGTGACCAGGCCAAAAAGCTCATCGGCGGCGGCCTTGAGTTTTTCGTGTGTCGCCACATGCGTCCCCAGGGTGGGACGTGTAACGAACAAAGACCCTTTGGACGATAGAATCCCCAGATTGACGCCCTCGACCGAGCCGGATGCATTGCCAAAGCTCACCATCAGTCCACGCGGCTGCAGGCAATCGAGCGAGGCGAGCCATGTATCCTTGCCCACACCGTCGTAAACCACCGGAACTTTTTTCCCATTGGTCAGTTCGAGAACACGCTCGACCACATTCTCGCGCGAATAATCGATCATTTTCCAGGCGCCATTGGCCAAGGCCAGCGCGGTCTTTTCGGGGTTGGACGCAGTCCCGATCAGCTTGACCCCCAATGCTTTGGCCCATTGGCACGCAATCAAGCCTACGCCGCCGGCGGCGGCGTGAAACAAAATGGTCTCATTCCCCTGCAACCGATAGGTTTGCCGAAACAGATATTGCACCGTCAGCCCTTTGAGCATCACAGCCGCCGCGTCCTCGAAACTGACGGAGGCGGGAATCCGCACCACTTGGTGCGCCGGTACATTACGCGCTTCGGCGTATGCGCCTAACGGGCTTTGACCATAGGCCACGCGATCGCCCACTTTAAGATGTTTGACCTCGGCGCCCACCGCTTCGACGACCCCCGCCCCCTCAGCCCCCAGACCATGCGGCAACGGGTGCGGATATAGCCCTGTCCTGAAGTAAATATCGATAAAATTCAGCCCTATCGCTTTGTGTCGTATCGTCACCTCATTTCCTTGCGGCGCGGGCAAGGGGACGGTGACGAATTTCAGCACCTCCACCCCCCCATGTTGTTCGATACGTATCGCTTTCGTTTGGTTTTCCAAGACAGACTCCTTATTCAAGACGCTATGAACAGATGATGAATTTCGTGCAGTTTAGTTCCAGATGGCCGAGCGCGATTCAATTTTTGCGTAAATGTGGCACCCACAAGGGGTGCCGCGACATGATTAAACGGCAAATGGCGCCGTTCAATAGCCTTGTTCGCGAGACACCCGCCCGGAAATGGGTAACCCCTTCTTCAGATTACCTATTTTATTAACGATTTGATGGACCGTATCTTCACGCAAGGTTATAGCGGCGATATGCGGCGTCACGGTTATTGACGCATGACTCCAGAATGGATGGTTCTTTGGCAAGGGTTCGGACCTGAAGACATCGAGCAAGGCTCCGGCAAGCCGCCCGCAGGCCAACAGGTCGAGCAAGTCCTGTTCCACCAGATGCCGCCCTCGAGCCACATTGATCAAATAAGCGCGCGGCAAAAGCTGTTCAAGATTTTCCCGGTTCAGAATGTTTTCTGTTTCGGGCGTCAGGGGCAACAGGTTAACCAGCACCCGCGTCCGCGCCAGAAACGCAGGCAGCCGCTCCGCGCCACCGTATACCTGGACGCCATCGATCTCCCTGGAGCGCCGGGCCCATCCCGCCACCGGATAGCCCAACTGCGCCACAGCCCGCGCCACACGTTCTCCGATCGCCCCGAGCCCCATCACACCGACGGGCCAGCGCAAGCGATCTATGGGGGGCAAACCCGACCACTCGCTCGCCTGCTGCTGAGCCTCGTAGACGCCGAATTCGCGGGCCGCCCGCAAAAGCCCATATACGACATACTCGACCATCTGCTCTGCCATGCCCGCATCTTCAAGACGCACAATGGGCAAATTCCCAGGCAGCTCGGGCAACCCCAGCAAGCTATCGATTCCGGCTCCCAGATTGAATACGGCCTGCAGCCGCGTCTCACGCACAAACAAGGCCGGCGCAGGTTGCCAGACAATCGCATAGTCGGCGCCAACGGGCTCACCCGCTTCGTCCCAGGGGATAAACTGCGTGTCGGGCAAAGAGCCTTCGAACGCATTGCACCACTTGGCGGAGCCAGGCCTGGAATTCGTCGCCACAATGATTTTTGTACCCGCACCCATACCATTTACCCTCAATAACGTTGAATCAGACACCCCAAGGCCTCTCGCTCCAAGAACGGAAACGCATCAAGTGTAATGGCAGCCGCTCGCCGACGCACACGATTATCGGTTAACACCGTAAAATCCGGCACGCGGTAAAATTGCTTCCTTTATCGAACTGATGACAATTCATGGCCGGACACAGTAAATGGGCGAATATCCAGCACCGCAAGGGTCGCCAAGATGCCAAACGAGGCAAACTCTGGACAAAAGTAATCCGTGAAATCACGGTAGCGGCACGCGCCGGCGGCGCTGATCCCGACATCAACCCGCGCCTGCGCCTGGCCTGGGACAAGGCTACCGCGGTCAACATGCCCAAGGACAACATTCAGCGCGCCATTCAACGTGGCGCGGGCGGCGTCGATGGCGCCAACTACGAAGAAATACGCTATGAAGGGTACGGACCTGGCGGGGCAGCCGTCATTGTCGATTGCATGACGGATAATCGCATACGTACGGTCGCCGATGTGCGCCACGTTTTCTCTAAAAACGGCGGCAATCTGGGGCAGGAAGGCTCGGTGGGATTTCTCTTCAACCACTGCGGCCAGTTTCTGTTTGCCCCCGGCACCTCTGAAGAGCAGGTCATGGAGGCGGCGCTCGATGCGGGCGCCGAAGATATACAGACCGACGGCGAAGGCGTTATCGAAGTCATTTGTCCCACCGCCAGCTACGCTGCCGTCAAGGCAGCCTTCGACGCGGCACACCTTAGTCCCGAAGTCCAAGGCATCGTCATGAAGCCACTTAGTGAAACGGAACTGACCGGCGATGACTCGGTAAAAATGCAAAAACTGCTCGATGCCCTCGAAGGGCTCGACGATGTCCAGGACGTCTATACGTCGGCCATTCTCGACGAATCCGAATGAGAGGCTCGCGCACCCCTGGGTGTGGCCAAGGCCGCCGTTTCAATCCTGCTACAAAAGCAACCTCATCCCAAACCCGGAAACCATGAAACTTCTTGTAATTGGCAGTGGTGGTCGTGAACATGCCCTGGCTTGGCGGCTGGCGCAATCGTCGCGCGTTCAAAAAGTGTTTGTGGCGCCCGGCAATGCAGGAACGGCCCGCAACGAACGCCTGCAAAATGTCGCATTGACGCACATAGATGAACTCGTCGCATTCGCCAAAAAGGAAGGCGTGTCCCTGACCATAGTGGGCCCGGAAGCCCCTCTGGCGGCGGGCATCGTCGATACCTTTCGCGCGGCCGGCCTGAAAATTTTCGGCCCCACGCAGGCGGCGGCGCAATTGGAAAGTTCCAAAGACTTCGCCAAGGCCTTTATGGTGCGCCACCACATTCCGACGGCGGCTTACCAGACATTTACCGAATCCGAGCCTGCCAAAGCGTATATCAGTGCCCAGGGCGCACCGATTGTGGTCAAGGCCGACGGCCTGGCCGCCGGCAAGGGAGTCGTCGTAGCCGCTACCGTCGACCAGGCGCATCGTGCCGTCGACACGATGCTGGGCCAAGGAGCAGGAAGCCTTGCGGGCGCACGCGTGGTGATCGAAGAATGCCTGGAAGGCGAAGAAGCCAGCTTTATTGTCATGTGCGACGGCAATCATGTCCTGGCACTGGCCACCAGTCAGGACCACAAGCGTCTGCTGGATAACGATCAGGGTCCGAACACCGGTGGAATGGGCGCCTATTCGCCCGCTCCCATTGTCACGCCGGCCTTGCATAACCGCATCATGCGCGAAATTATTCTGCCCACTGTCCACGGCATGGCCAAAGACGGCATACCCTATACCGGATTCCTCTATGCCGGCCTGATGATTGCACAAGGCCCCGATTCAAGCCGGCCCGTCAAGGTGCTGGAATTCAACTGCCGCATGGGCGATCCGGAAACCCAACCTATCATGATGCGGGTCAAAAACGAGCTGCTCGATGTCTTCGAAAAGGCCGTGGCAGGCAAATTGGACCAGGCCGATATCGAATGGGATCGGCGCACGGCCCTGGGGGTGGTGATGGCCGCGCACAACTACCCGGACGCACCGCGCACAGGCGACGTCGTTACGCAGTTGGCCGACGACAGCGAGGACTGCATGGTGTTCCACGCCGGCACCCGGCTCGAGGACGGCATCATTAAAACTTCCGGCGGCCGGGTCTTGTGTGTTACGGCGCTTGCCGACTCGATCAAACGTGCGCAAGCCGCCGCCTACAGCGCCGTGCAAAAAACGTACTTCGACGGCCAGCAATATCGTAACGACATAGGCTGGCGCGGGCTCCCCCACGGCGATACTCCAACATAATCACTCGCACGCGAAGAGCAAAAATTTCCCAGGAAGCCCGTCATGGTTGTGTCAATTCCATCTGTATACGACTTTTTTCGCAAACTCCAGACAACTATCGTGACGGAGCTGGAAGGCGCAGACGGCAGTTCATTTCACACAGATAGCTGGACCCGGGCCGAGGGTGGCGGCGGCATCTCCCGGTTTCTTGAAGGCGGTCCTCTTTTTGAACGGGCCGGCGTCCTTTTCAGCCACGTCAAGGGCCAGTCCCTGCCCCCATCGGCGAGCGCGCATCGCGGCGAACTGGCGGGCCGCTCGTGGGAAGCGCTGGGGGTGTCCATGGTCCTGCATCCGCAGAACCCCTATGTACCCACCGTCCACATGAATGTACGCCTATTCGTGGCCCACGCTCCCGCAGACCATGCGGGCCACGACGTATTCTGGTTCGGCGGGGGGCTGGACCTCACCCCCTACTACGCATTTGAAGAAGACGCCCGGCATTTCCATCAAGTCTGCCACGACGCCGTGGCTCCCTTCGGGCCGGACAAATACCCCGCCTACAAGAAGTGGTGCGACGAATACTTTTACCTCAAGCACCGCAACGAAACCCGCGGTATCGGAGGCTTGTTCTTTGACGACCTCAATACCCCCGATTTCAAAACGTGCTTCGCACTGACCCGTTCGGTGGGCAACAGCCTTCTACCCGCCTATATGCCGATTGTCGGGCGGCGACGCGGCACCGCCTACGATGAGCATCAACGCGAATTTCAGGCGTATCGGCGCGGCCGCTATGTGGAATTCAATCTGGTCTTTGACCGCGGTACGCTTTTCGGCCTGCAGTCGGGAGGCCGCACCGAATCCATTCTGCTTTCCATGCCGCCTGCCGCCACCTGGCGCTATAACTGGGCTCCTGAACAAAATACCCCTGAGGCGGCCTTGCACGATTTTCTTAAACCACGACAATGGCTGTAAAAAAAATCGGCCTGCTGGGCGGCAGCTTCGATCCGGTTCACTTGGCCCACACGGCCTTGGCCGAAACCGCACTCAACGTTTTGCAGTTGGACGAGCTGCAACTGATACCTGCCGCCAACCCCTGGCAACGCACCCCCTTGCAAGCGACGGGGCCGCAGCGGCTGGCCATGCTGACACTGGCCATTAAGGGCCTGCGCGGCTTGAGCGTCAACCCGATAGAAATCGAGCGCGGCGGATCCACCTATACCATCGATACACTCAGGCAGCTTCCCCCCGGCGCCGAGTATTACTGGATATTGGGCACCGATCAGCTCGACAACTTCTGCTCATGGCGCTCATGGGAGGAAATCGCGCAACGGGTCCATCTGGCAGTCGCCCAACGCCCCGGAACACCCGCCATGGCGCCTGCCGCATTAGCCCAACGCCTCGATGCCCTGGGCCGCAAGCTGCTCGAGCTCCCTTTCGAACCCATGCCCGTATCGGCTACGACCATACGCCAGCGGCTGGCGGACGGTCAGCCCGTACAGGGGATGCTGAATGCTGCAGTTGCACAATTTATTGCCCAGTGCAGACTTTATCAATCCGCTCCCTAGCATCTCACGGTATAGTTCTGTTCATGGACATTCAAAAATTACAACGCATCGTCATCGACGCCCTCGAAGATGTCAAAGCGCAAGATATCAAAATCTTCAATACCACTCACATCACCAGTCTGTTTGACCGCGTGGTGATTGCCAGCGGCACCTCAAACCGGCAAACCCGGGCTCTGGCCGCAAGCGTTGCCGACCGGGCGCGCGAAGTCAATATTCCCATCATTGCCTACGAGGGCCAGGACACGGGCGAATGGGTGCTGGTCGACCTGGGCGATATCGTCATTCATTGCATGCAGCCCTCCATACGCCACTATTACAACCTGGAAGAAATATGGGGTGGCAAGCCAGTGCGCGCCAAACTTCTACCCCAGTCTACCGAAACCGGCGCGATCGCCGCGTACAACCCCGACGCCGCATAAGCGGCCCACCATATATTGTCAATCATGTGTACATCCAGGCCTCCCGATAAGCCAGGACTGGCCTCATGAAGCTCTATGTGCTGGCCGTGGGCATGCGTATGCCGCAATGGGTGGACGCCGCATGGCGCGATTACGCCAAGCGTTTGCCTGCCGACTGCGCGCTGGAGCTTAAAGAAATCAAGCCCGAATCGCGCACTGCGGGTAAAACCGCTGCCCAAATGATGCAGGCCGAGGCCAAACGCATCGAGGCCGCGTTGCCTCCCCACGCTCGGCGCATTGCGCTGGACGAACACGGCCGGGATTTGGGCACCGTAGATCTCGCACGCGAGCTTGAAAAATGGCGCGCCGGCGGACAAGACGTCGCGTTCCTGGTGGGCGGCCCCGACGGCCTGGACGCCGACCTGAAAAAAAGCTGCAGCGACCGTCTGCGCCTATCGTCGCTCACCCTGCCCCACCCCATGGCGCGCGTGGTATTGGCCGAACAGCTCTATCGCGCCTGGACTATCATTAACAACCATCCTTACCACCGCGCATGAGCGCGTGCTTGCAGGCGATCAAACCATGACCAAACGCCGTACCAAAATCGTCGCTACACTGGGGCCTGCCAGTTCCAGCCCAGAGAAAATAGAACAATTGATCCTGGCGGGCATGGATGTGGCGCGGCTGAATTTCTCGCATGGCGACCCACAAGACCATCGCCTGCGCGCCGAGCTGGTCCGCAGCATGGCCGCCAAGCACGGCCGTTACGTGGCGCTGATGGGCGATTTGCAGGGACCCAAAATCCGCATCGCCCGTTTCAAGGACGGGAAAGTCACACTCAAGGCGGGACAGGCGTTTACCTTATCCAATCAGCATCCCGGCGACGCCGGCGACGAAACGATCGTGGGCATCGACTACCCCAGCCTGGTGAGCGACTGCCGCGCGGGCGACGAGCTGCTGCTCGACGACGGGCGCGTAGTGCTGGCGGTTGAAAGGGTCGACGAACAGGCCGTCTATACTCACGTTACGGTGGGCGGCCCGCTCTCCAACAACAAAGGCATCAACCGGCGCGGCGGCGGAATTTCAGCCCCCAGTCTGACCGAAAAAGACAAAGCCGATATCAAGCTGGCCGCCGAGCTGGAAATGGATTATGTCGCCGTTTCGTTCCCACGCCATGGCCGCGACATCGACCAGGCACGCAAGCTGGTTCGGGCCGCCGGCAGCCGTGCCTGGCTTATCGCCAAAATCGAACGTGCCGAGGCGGTGGCAGACGACCGAGCGCTTGACGCAATCATCAAGGCCAGCGACGGAGTCATGGTCGCACGCGGAGACTTGGGAGTTGAAATTGGCGATGCCCGTTTGGTTGGCATACAAAAACGCATCATTCAGCACGCACGCAGTCATGACAAGCTGGTCATCACCGCCACGCAAATGATGGAGTCCATGATCAACAGCCCGCTACCCACCCGTGCCGAGGTATCCGACGTCGCCAACGCTGTGCTGGACTATACCGATGCGGTCATGCTCTCAGCCGAAAGCGCCTCGGGCCAATATCCGGTCGAAGCGGTCGCCGCCATGGCCCGCATCTGCCTGGGCGCCGAGCAAGAACCCATGACCACCCAATCAAAACACCGGTTGGGTGAAACCTTTGAACGCTGCGACGAGACAATCGCGCTCTCGGCCATGTATGCCGCCAATCATTTCCCAGGCGTCAAGGCCATTATCAGCCTGACGGAAAGTGGTCATACGCCGCTTATTATGTCGCGCATCCGATCGGGCGTACCGATTTACTGCTATACACGCCATCCCGCCACCCAAACCCGGGCCGCTCTGTTTCGCGGCGTCTATACGGTGGCCTTCGACGCCGCCACGCACGACCCGGCCAAGGTCAGCGACGACGCCATCCACGAGCTGAAAAAGCAGGCGCTCTTGCAAAAAGGCGATTGGATCATCCTCACCAAAGGCGATTATTACAGCAATAGCGGCGGAACCAATGGCTTGAAGATCCTGAAAGTTAAATAGGCCGGCCGGACTGCCATGCAGCGCCACCCCCGGTATGTAGCGCCACCTCTTGTGGGTGGCAAAGCCGTGATAATCAAGGCGGGTTCCGCCAAATTGAAATACCGATATACGACTCGATGGCAGCCACAAGGGCTGCCGCTACGAACCCATACTCGTGAATCGTACGATGGCACCCACAAGGGGTGCCGCTACAAATACATACCCGTGAATCATGTAGTGGCAACCCTTATGGCTACCAGATCACCGATAAAGAAACACCCGCGAAAACCTCTGTAGACAACCATGAATTTTCCAATGATTTACCTGGCCTCGGCCAGCCCCCGCCGCCATGAGCTTCTGTTGCAGATCGGCGTACCGCATCAGGTGCTGCATGTCCCGCCGCCTCCCGGCGCGGACGAACCCATTCTGGCCGGCGAGGCTCCTGCCCTGTATGTGCGCCGCACCGCACGCGACAAGGCGCTGCGGGCACTGGAGTGGATACGCGCACAATCCCTGCCACCACAACCCGTACTGACGGCCGATACCTGCGTCATTCTCGGTCAGACCATACTAGGCAAACCGACCGACCTGAACGAGGCCAAAAAAATGCTCAAACACCTCTCGGGAAGCACCCACGAAGTGCATACGGCTGTTGTTGTTGCGCATCACAATCACATTCATGAGGATGTATCGATCACGCGGGTACGAATCAAACCTTTGTCGGAAGAGGAAATTCAAGCCTATTGCGATACCGGCGAGCCGCTGGGTAAAGCGGGCAGCTACGGCATACAAGGCGCGGCGGCTGTCTTCATCGAACATATCTCGGGAAGTTACTCGGGCGTCATGGGTTTACCGGTTTTTGAAACGCACCGATTACTCGGCCTGGCGAGACAAAAATAAGCTATCGTCCTTTACGAACTAATGAGATATGATCTCCCATTACTCTATATAGAGCCGGTTTAAGTAAGCTATATGTATGGCACTCACAGAGGCGTCTGATCCCAACCACTTCAAAACTGTTCCAGTGCTGGATCGGCTCCTCTATTTTTTTTCGCTGTATGCCGTACCGACCGCCATCGCCATTCTTTCCGTGCTGACGATCACATACCTTTACAACCCCTACGCAACTCAGGGCGAAACGAATCTCGCCGTAAGGTCCATCACACCCAACGCACCCATCGGGCAACCTGTCCAAGCGCTACAGGCGCTACGAAAGCAGCCTTCGGAGCAGTCGCAACGCGTTGATTCCGTTGAGTCACCCTCGTGGCTGCTTATCGACGTGCCGTCGGCGCAGCGCAACAACCCCATCATCGAAATTCCCTCGACCCAGACCCAATCGCTCGCCTGCTGGAACGCCGCAACGCTGACACCCATGGGCACAGCCAATCGCAGTGCCCACGCCGGCCTGCTGGACACTATAAAAACGGGTTTTTCAATTAACCTGAGCAGCCTGACGCTGCCGGCTTCAATACTATGCACCGCAACTTTCTTTAACTCGACGACCATAAGAGCACAGCTCTGGCCGGCCACCGACCTCAGGAAATCGGCCGACCGTTTCCAGCGCAATAACGGCGTGCTGGAAGGCGGCCTGCTCACGCTGTCCATGTTCATCCTGATCGTTGCCTTGGTCAATCGCGAATGGACACACGTGTTGCTGGCAACATGGCTGGTGGGCAACCTGCGCATGGGAGCCCTGGCTGTAGGGTGGGATACCCACTGGCTGAGGTACGACATCCCCTTTGAATGGATGCCGTTCATACGGCAAGTGACGATTGCCGTCTACTATCTGCTGTCCTACACGCTGTTTACCCGGCTGTTCCAAACGCAGCTAAAGCAAGTCAACCAGCCGGGCATGCAGTGCGTGGTGCAATGGTCCGGCATCGTCTTGCTGGCCGCGGCCCTCTTCCTACCACGTGAACTGTTCAAACCCGTCATGCAAGCCGCCGTAGCCTTAGGCGGGGGTGCCACCATTTTCCTCACCAGCCACATTCTTTACCGGGTTCGCTCAAGGACTGCCTTCTGGCAAATCATCGCCCTCGGTCTGGTGGCGAGCACCATGTTCGTTGGCATCTTGCATATCACCTTTGGCAAATCGTCTTTTGCCAATGGGTTTACCGGCACTCTGGCCCTGTTGTTTTCAAGCGTTATCGTTGCGCTTACGGTCGCCAAACGCATACAGGGCGAGCGTAGAGACAAAGTGCGCGCACAAACCGAGCTGCTCAGCAACTACGCCGTAGTCCCCATCGGCATGTTCACGCTCAACGCAGCCGGCATTATCGAACGCGCCAATCCCGCATTCGAAAAAATGCTGGGCTTTTCATTAGAGCCGGACAGCTTGAACCGATGGACCGATTTTTTCCCACCTCAGGATTGGAACAAGCTTGCAGAAATGACGCTGGCGGGCCAGGGAGCTCAGATAAAAATGCGCGGCCCGGGCGAGGTGTCGGCCGCGCCACGGCATTTCTCGGTCAAAGTCACCCAGACCGGCGGCAAGGTGGAGGGCTCGCTGCAAGACATTTCCGAACAAACCGAAACCATTCACCGATTACAAGTCCTGGCCAACATCGATCCGCTTACCGATTCGTTAAATCAGCGCGGCATCGAAAATGCGTTCGCCAACGCCCAGCAAGAAGCGAAGAAGGGCAAGCCCTGTGCGTTGGCGTATCTGGAGCTGGATCACTTCAAACGCGTCAGCGGGCTGTTTGGCCACATCACAGGTGATGAAGTGCTGCAACAGATCTGCCTGCGGGTCAAAACGGTGCTCTCCGAAGACAAACAGTTAGGCCGGGTGGGAGGCAGTGAATTCGTCATTCTGTTCCCGGGTGAGAGCATCCAGGCCGCAACCGATATCTCACGAAAACTGCTCGACAGCCTGCAAGCGGCGCCATTCCAGGTCGGGGAGCACAAAATCCAGATAAAAGCATCCGTGGGGATCGTGGACGTCACCCCGGAGATGGACGTCAAGGACGCCGTATCGGCTGCGAATCGCGCCTGCCGTGACGCCAAAAAGAATTTTCAGGAAATTGTCGTGTACAGCCAGAACGCCAAAGAGCTGCGCGAGCACAACGACGAGTTACGTTTGTTTAACGACCTTGAAAGCGGTGCGGCGCCTAAAGGCCTGTTTCTCGAGATGCAGCCCGTCATGAGCCTGCACCGACCTTTCAAGACGCTGGATTTCGAAGTATTGCTGCGCGTCCACAACTCTCGCGGAGTTCTCATCCCCACTGAAAACGTCATTTCCGCCGCGGAGGAAAGCGGCACGATACCGATTATTGACAAATGGGTATTCTCAGCCACCCTTGAATGGCTGGACAAGCATCAAAGCAGTCTGGCAAACACCCGGTCGGTCTATATCAACCTGAATGGCGACTCGCTGAACGACGAAAAATTCGTTGACGCTTTTTTTACGATACTGGCTCGGTACGAGCATCTGACCAAACGGATATGTATCGAAATCACCGAAGGCGTGGCACTCAACAGCCTGGACAATACCCGGCAGTTCATGAAACGCCTGCAACGCAAAGGCGTACGCATAGCACTGGATGATTTCGGCGCCGGCTACACGTCTTTCTCATACCTGAAAAGCTTGCCGGCCGACGTCATCAAAATTGACGGCATCCTGATCAAAGACATGATGTCCACGCCTGCCAACATCGCGATCATTCGTTCCATCGTCGAATTGACGCATAGCCTCGGTATGAAATGCATCGCGGAATGGGTAGAAGACAGCACTACACTCAAAGCGTTGTGGGCCATGAACGTCGATTACGTACAAGGCCATGTCATTGCACGATCCATGCTGCCATCGCGCATTCTCAATGCGACAGGCCTGATCGACCTGATTGCCGACCCCGAGGTCATTTCAATAGCACAAAACGCTACAGCCCCCATATAAAAAGCGCCTTCCGATTCTACGCAAGACACGTTGACGCAGGCCCTTATTACTCAAACGAACCCATTCCGGCGATCAAGCCGTTCGAGCGTCCACACCGGGATGCTGCCTATTATTCTTGTCTTCATACATGCGCGCGTCGGCTATGGCGATAGCTTCTTCCAAGGAACCACACTCGGACAGAAAGGCCAGGCCAATGGACATTTTAATGTTGGCTCGACTGAGAGCCAGTTTCAGGCGCTCCTGCATGGCATGCGCCTCATCCTTGGTAATATCCTGAACCATGATCGCGAATTCGTCGCCGCCCACTCGAGCAACGCAATCGTTGCTTCGCAAAGCGGACAAGAGGGTCTTGGCCGCCAATTTCAACAGCTCGTCACCGGCCAAATGCCCTTTGCTATCGTTAATACGCTTTAGAAAGTCCAGGTCGGCGATACCAATCGCGATCTCGCCTTTGCCGTTAACCGCCGCTACCAATCGCTGGTTCCAGCCGGATCGGTTAAGCAAGCCGGTCAACGCATCAAGCTGCGCACCCTGCCGGGCTTCGACGACCAGCCTTTCGGCTGCAAGCAGTTCAACCTGAAGCCCGAGCGTCACCTTGATCACTTCCAGGCACAAGCCGATTTCGCCGGCACGCACAACGCCGGACTCGACGTTCATCAAGGGCGGCGCCGTGCTGTTCAGACCCAGCACGCGGCCGATTTTTTTTCCATCAGGACGGCATAAATCAATGATGCGAACGAAACCCGGCAAAGAATTTTTCCCCAGGATCGAGCCTATCCCGGCTCGCTCGCTCTTGGCAAGAGGGCGGCAATCAAAGCTATTGACTTCCGACGCGACAGCCCATGGGTAATTCAATAAATGGTCAAGCTTGCCCGGGGACACACCACCCACCCCACCCAAACAGGCTACAACCCGCATATTAAGATCATCAAACAGCCCGATAATCCAGCAATCCATGGGCAAGAACAGCTGCAGGAGATCCAGTTGCAGAGTCAGCAAAACCATTGCGCGCGAATCGGATTCTCGCTCAAAGACATCTTTTTGTTCTTGTTCTTGTATAAGTGCCATTTATTATTTGAGACTTATCAATTACGTACTCGTGATGCATTGTAGACACTTGATACTTCTGTGCCAGATACAACAACTCCTATTGCTCACAGGGTAACTCCCGAATCAAATATATCACATCCGTAGTTACGATATTAGGGCAACCCTGATAAGACCGAGGCTCCGTCACTAGTATCATCAATGCAGTCGCGATGCGATACCGGCGATGGCGAAAAAGTGGGCCTCCGGAGCAAAGCTTCTCTGTTAACATACCGGTAGCCGTCAGCAATCGTAATTAATTGCCACCAACAGACAAACCAATACGCGGCGCATGAAGGATAAACCCATCTCCGCACGGATGTTTTCAGTACAGGAAACCATGACTGCCGCTCAATATGCCGCGTACATTCCGAAAGCACACAGAAAACACGCATCAAGCCCGTCCGACCACTCCGGCGACGGCAAATACACCCCCCCTCCTCCTTCCGCGAATCGTTATCTGGACGTTTCGCGATCCAGCTCATATTTGTAAATTCAGTCGCCATTTATAAATATAATGATGCCGCTCATTTCACGCTTGCGCTTCAAATCAATCGCGATCGCAGCCTTGAATGAAAAAAACAACAATCTTCGGGCCAAGCCATGAAGTTAGTAGACCACCCGGCCTGCCGACCTTTTAACGAAGCCGAAAACCTGACTCAAATCACGCCCTTCTACGAAGAAGGCCGCAATATTTTATGGATGATGCTGCACGCCCAGCCTCGTCCATGCTTCAATCCCGTGCTCCTGCAAGATATCGCGCGCCTGGGCCGGGCTGCGCGCAACTCCGGGTTACCCATCGATTTCTGGATAACCGGCTCACTGGTTCCGCAAGTCTATAACATAGGCGGCGATCTACAACTTTTTGCGTCACATATCCGCGCTGGCGAAAGAGAGCTTTTACTCGCCTATGCGCGGGCATGCATCGATGCCGTCTATGAGGCCATGACCGGCTTCGGAACGGGTGCCATTTCGATCGCCATGGTCGAAGGAACGGCACTGGGCGGAGGCTTCGAAGCTGCGCTGGCGCACCATTACGTGCTGGCTCAGAAGGACGTAAAAATGGGTTTCCCCGAGATCGCCTTCAACCTCTTCCCGGGCATGGGAGCCTACTCTCTGGTCGCGCGCAAATCGCATATGCGGCTGGCTGAAGAGCTCATCAGCACCGGTGAATCGCACACCGCGGAATGGTATTTCGACAAAGGCCTGGTCGACGGCTTGTTCGACAAAGACAACGCGTATATTTCAGTACGCACATTTATCGATGTCATCCGGCCCAAACTCAACGGCATTCGCGCCATGCTCCGCGCTCGCGAACGAGTGCTGCCCATCAACCGTGCCGAGCTGATGGAAATTACCGAAGACTGGGCAGCCTCCGCCTTTTTGCTCGAAGAAAAGGATCTTGCCTATATGGAGCGACTGGTCATCCTTCAGAACAGGCACGCCAGCCAAACGCACAAGGCCGTGCTAACTTGAAAAACGAGTGTGCTGTTTGGCTGGAGTATTTTTGGTCACACGGTATACGGCATGGGATGTTTGGGTATCTGAAGACGCCGTCTATGGGGGCCGGGGCGGGGCCGGCACGGCGTGCTTGATCCGGATCTGCCTCGTCCAGGCGGGCGTCGGGCCAAACT
>NZ_SMAJ01000018.1 GCF_004346225.1 Paralcaligenes ureilyticus
CGGGGCGGCGTGCGAACTCGCGCCGCGCACAGCATGCTGTGCGCACCCGTGGCGCTCAAACAGCGCACGCCTTGCCTCCCCGAACCAGGCCCTGCACACGCGTGCCCGAATCGCCCGCCCCAGCTCAAGCGCCCACGACGCTCCATGCAGTTGGTATTGGAGTATTCGTTGCTCATGTAGCGGCAGCCCCTGTGGCTGCCATCGGCGCAATAACCTGCACCCCGGTCAGCAAAAATGGCAGCCACAAGGGCTGCCGCTACACGGGCGCTACAGGTCGGGCGTGTCCGTCATGGTACCTTTGGCACGCCGTTCGCGAAAAAACTGTCGCAGCAGATCGCCACACTCGTCGCCCAGCACGCCGCCGTAAACCTGCGTCTGATGATTAAGCTCAGGGTACTCGTGCACGCTCAGCACGCTGCCGCAGGCTCCTGTTTTCGGATCGTTCGCTCCATACACCACCCGAGCCAATCGGGCGTGCAGCATGGCGCCCATGCACATGGCACATGGCTCCAGGGTCACGAACAGGCTCATGCCGGGCAAGCGATAATTGCCCGCGGCCTGGGCCGCCGCCCTTAGCGCCACGATTTCGGCATGCGCCGTAGGATCGTGATCGCCAACGGTGCGGTTAAAGCCCACCCCTGCAATCCGCCCGTCGCCATCGAGCACCACAGCGCCCACCGGAACTTCGCCACCGGCATAGGCCAGCCGCGCCTGGTCGAGCGCCAGCCGCATGGCCGCTTGGTCATCCCCCATAAATGCGGGCCTTGAGGGAAATTCGGCCAGCCAGGCTTTCGACGGCCTCTTCAAGCCACTGATAGAGTTCGGCATCTTCGCCATAACGCGCCTGATTCAAATTCGACACGCGCCCTTCTTGAATAAAGCCCCAGGCGCGGCTGCGTTTCTCGCGGTGCTTGGGATCCCACACCCCGAAGGCGACACCGCCCGAACGGCGTATCAGCGAAAAACACGGTATGTCGGTATAACCGTCGCCCACAAAAATCATTTGGTCGAAAGGCACGCGCAGCTTGTCTTCGGCCACTTTTTTATTCACCTCGAAAGGCTTGTTGCGCGAAGCGGCCCCAACAATCCCCTTCTGGATATGGAACAGATAGCGCGTTTTATCGGTGAAACTCACCACACGCCGCGGAAATTGAATCCCGCCCTGCTCGTCATAGATGAACTCGGATGCCCATATATCGGTAAATTCACCCGCGATCGGGGTATGCCGAACCACATCGCCTATGCCGCTGGAGATCAGATAAAACTCAATCTGCACTTGCGGATGCTGCGCCTTTACCAACGCCCGCAAGCGGCCAAACAAGGACTCAACGCCGTCGTGCAGGGGCAGGCGGCCACCCCACTGCGCCAGGCGTTCTTGCGTAATCAGGCCATAGCCGCCCGATCGGGACAGCTCGATCATGCGGTACAGATACGCCGGCACCGGATCCCAATCGTGCTGGGACAATAAAGGGTCTACCTGATGCGACCAGAAATCGCCCACGTCAACCCCGATATCGGCCAGGAACCCCGAAGTGCTGTCGGGGGCAAGCGTATCGTCAAAGTCGAAAATCAGGGCGATTACATCAGACATGGCCAACCTTTTGAATCGCGGCCGGCAAGGCCGATTCGAGCATAAAGGGCCAGTGTAACGCGTGCAGCCATCAGGTCTTCCGAGCTTTGAGACGCCGCAGTACCGAGGGCAAAGCGTCTGGCAGATCTTCGGCTATCAGGCCCGGCCCGAATGCGCTGGCGGCCTCGCCGTGCAACCACGCCGCAGCCGCCGCGGCCAGGAACGCCTCCATGCCCTGAGCCATCAAGCCGACTATCAAACCGGAGAGGACGTCGCCGCTGCCTCCGGTGGCCAAATCGGCAGGCGCATTGGAATTGATAATGGCTCGGCCATCGGGCGCCGCTATAACCGTATCGGGCCCCTTGAGCAACACCACGGCGCCGCTCTCCCGAGCCGCGTAGCGCGTACGGGCGAGTTTATTTCCTTCGCAAGGGAAAAGCCGTTCAAATTCGCCTTCGTGCGGCGTCAGTACACAAGGCCCGGCGATGGCTGCAAACAGTCGATGCGAATCCCGGCCAAACGACGTTAAGGCATCGGCATCGAGCACCACGCCGCGCTGCGTGGCAAGGATCTCGAGTACATTTTGCCGCGTCTGGCCGCTGACGCCGGCGCCCGGGCCTATCAAAATGGCATTCTTGCGTGTGTCGGCAAGCATTTCCGCCAGGCTATCGGGGTCTTTCAACGACCGGACCATAACGCTGGTCAGTGCGGCCGCGTAAATTGCCCAGGCCGAATCGGGTGCGGCCAAGGTGACCAGGCCCGCGCCCACCCGAGCCGCTGCCATGGCCGACAAGCGACTCGCGCCTGTCATCTCGGCCCCGCCCACGACCACGGCATGTCCGCGTTGATATTTGTGGCTATCCATTTGCGGCCAAGGGTAATCTTCAAGCCATATTTCAGGCCCGTTTTCGTATGCGTGCGGCGCAATTTTTTGCAACACGGCCGCGGGGAGGCCGATATCGGCCACGACCAGTTCGCCGCACAATTGTTTTCCCGGCATCAACAAATGACCGGGCTTCTTGCGAAAGAAAGTCACCGTGACATTGGCCGGCGCCGCGACCCCGCGCACCCCACCGCTTTCGCCATCGAGGCCGCTGGGCACATCGACCGCACAGACCGGCAACCGGCGCCTGATCAGGGTTTCAATCACCGCGCGAGCCTGGCCCTCGACGGGCCGCGACAGGCCGGAGCCGAAAAGCGCATCGATGACCACGACCGCGCCATCGAGCAGCTCAAGCGACAACGGCTCGACCGCACCCGGCCACAGCGCAGCGCAATACGCCGCGTCGCCAGCCAGCCTTTCGCGTGCCCCCAGAAGGCCAAGCCTGACCGGCCAGCCCATCTGGGCAAGACGCCGGGCCGCAACAAAACCATCTCCGCCATTATTGCCCAGGCCGCACAACACCACGACCGGCTGCATCGGCCAGCGCGCGCTTACCGCCTCGGCTACCGCCTGACCCGCCGCCTCCATCAACGTGACACCGCTGATTCCAGACTTCAGGGCAGCCACATCGGCCGCCTTCATTTCCAACGGGGTAAGAAGCGCTCTGTCTATCGAATTCATAGCCATGCCCGTGCCGGCCTGGTGCCGCCGAGATAGATTCATTTCACTATAGTAAAGCACAAGCTCGGCTCTCGATAGTAGCCAAACAACCCGATAACCATTACTTTCTTCCCTTGTACTTTCTCATTAATAGCTTGAATAGATGATGATTATCATTTATTATTCTTGCCAATCCAGTACTCTCAGGAATCGGTCATGCCACGAGCATCGCGCGAACAGGCACACAAAAATCGCACCGCTATCGAAAACGCCTCGGCCCGCCTTTTCCGCGAGCAGGGCTTGAACGGCGTTAGTGTTGCTCAGTTGATGGCCGCTGCCGGATTGACGCACGGAGGCTTCTACGGCCACTTCTCCTCCAAGGACGAACTGGCGGCCGTGGCCTGCGCGGCGGCATTCGGGCAATCGGCCGAACGCTGGGCGGCTCAGGGCAATAAATATCCCGACGCGCATCAAACGCTCCAGGCCATTGTCAGTCACTACCTGCGCGATCCGCACCGGGACCAGATCGGCACGGGTTGCCCCGCCGTGGCGCTGGCGGGCGACGTCATCCGCGAAACACCCGACAAGCCGGTGCATCATGCCTACACGGCGGGAATCGAGCAGATGGCCTCTTCCCTGGCCACTTTGCTGGAAAAATGCGGCTCTCCGAAGCCGCGCAGAACAGCCCTGACAACGCTAGCCACCATGGTGGGCGCGCTAGTCTTGGCCCGAGCCACTCGGGAAGCCCCCATCTCCGAGGATATCCTGGCGGCCGCGCGCGACCTCCTGCTCGACCCAGGTGTACCCGACAATTAAGCAGAAACGCATCGCAGCCCGGGCCGAAGCCCACCACAACGCTCCTCCTAATATCGACAACCCCTCGGAACCGTCATGTTCGCTCAACCTTTGTCCAACTGGCTACGTCGACATGGCATCCATTTCGCCTGGGTCATTGCATTTATCTGCTTTCTTACCATGCTCACCTCGTCGGCCGCCCTGGGCTTGCCAGGCGTGTTATTGCAGCCGCTGGGCAAGGAATATGGCTGGGACACTGAACAAATTTCATCGGCCCTAGCACTGCGTTTTGCTCTCTACGGCCTGATGGGGCCGTTTGCCGCCATTCTGATGGACCGCTATGGCCTGCGCAAAGTCATATGTGCCGCCCTTGTACTGGTTACCGCGGGAATGGCGCTGGCTACCCGGATGACGGCCCTCTGGCAATTAGTGGTTTTATGGGGCGTCGTGCTGGGATTCGGCTCGGGCCTGACCGCACTGGTCCTGGGCGCCGTGGTGGCCAACCGGTGGTTCGAGGCGCGCCGGGGCCTGGTCATAGGAATGCTCACGGCCAGCACTGCTACCGGCCAATTGGTGTTTTTACCCGGGGCCGCCTGGCTCATCGAAAATTTCGGCTGGCGCGCCGCCATATTTCCGGTGTGCCTTTGCGCCCTGCTGGTCATCATCCTGGCTGTTTGCTTTATGCGCGATCACCCCGAAGACCTGGGCTTGACCGCCTATGGGGCCATTCCCAGTGCCGCTGCCGCCGCGCCTGGGTCAGGTATGCGTCCATCCACGATGACAGGCACAAGGCCTGTCGCTACAACACCTGCGCCCCGCACGCGTTTATCTATCGGCGATCCCTTCAGGATGTTGGGCCACGTGCGCGGCAACCAGACCTTCTGGATATTGTTTGCCACTTTCTTCATCTGCGGCTTGAGCACCAACGGGCTGATTCAGACGCACTTCGTGTCCCTGTGCGGCGACTTCGGCCTGTCGGCCGTGCCGGCCGCCTCGGTGCTGGCCATGATGGGCGCCTTCGACTTCTTTGGCACGATTCTGTCGGGCTGGCTTTCAGATCGCTATGACAACCGCAAATTGCTGTTCTGGTATTACAGTCTGCGCGGACTCTCGTTATTATGGCTGCCGCACTCCGAATTCACGTTCTACGGGCTGTCGATCTTCGCCATGTTCTACGGCCTGGACTGGGTGGCTACCGTGCCGCCAACCGTCAGACTGGCGGGCAATGCCTTTGGCAAGGAACGCGCCGGGATGGTGTTTGGCTGGATCTTCGCCGGGCATCAGTTAGGAGCAGCCACCGCCGCCTATGGGGCCGGCGCAGCCCGCACCCTGCTGCTGAGCTACACGCCCGCGCTCTATGTTGCGGGAGGTGCATGTCTGATCGCGGCGCTGATCGTGCTGGGAATACGCCGGGTACACTACTGAGCTTCACCGTTTATTGATGCCCACCATGACGCCCATTATTTCAATATCGGGACTTTCCAAAACCTATGCCTCGGGTTTCCAGGCCCTCAAGCACATCAATCTGGAAATCCAGCGAGGTGAAATTTTCGCCCTGCTCGGCCCCAACGGAGCCGGCAAGACCACCCTGATCAGTATCATTTGCGGCCTGGTCAACCCCACCGAAGGCACTGTGCTGGCCGACGGACATAACATTATTACGGACTATCGCGCCGCCCGATCGAAGATAGGCCTGGTGCCGCAGGAGCTTACCAATGACGCCTTCGAGACCGTCTGGAATACGGTCAGCTTCAGCCGCGGCCTGTTTGGCAAACGCGCCCATCCCGCTCATATAGAAAAGGTACTGAAGGACCTGTCTTTATGGAGCAAAAAGGACAACCGGCTCATGACTCTTTCAGGCGGCATGAAGCGCCGTGTCCTGATTGCCAAAGCGCTCTCGCACGAACCGCAGATTCTGTTTCTGGACGAACCTACCGCGGGCGTCGACGTGGAGCTCAGAAAGGAAATGTGGGCCATGGTGCGGTCGCTGCGCGCCACCGGCGTAACCGTCATCCTCACCACCCACTACATCGAGGAAGCCGAAGAAATGGCCGACCGGGTCGGCGTGATCAATAACGGCGAACTGATCCTGGTGGAAGAGAAAACCGAGCTCATGCGCAAGCTTGGTAAAAAGCAACTGATATTGCAACTGCAAAACGCGCTGCCCAACGTACCCGAAGCGCTGGCCGCTTACGCGTTAGAACTTTCCGCAGACGGCGATCAATTGACGTACACCTACGATACCCGACGTGAACACTCCAGCATCCCGGCCCTGCTGCGCGATCTGCACGACAACAGCATCGTCTTCAAGGATCTGCAAACGACACAGAGTTCGCTGGAAGACATCTTTGTCAAACTGTTGAAGGAGCAATCATGAACTGGCCTGCAATACGCGCCATCTATCTGTTCGAGATGGCCCGGACCGGACGCACCTTGATGCAAAGCATTATTGCGCCTGTTATTTCAACCTCTTTATACTTCGTGGTGTTCGGCTCGGCCATTGGCGGGCGCATCACCGAAATCGACGGAGTCAGCTACGGCGCCTTCATCGTACCCGGGCTGATCATGCTGTCGCTATTGACGCAAAGCGTCGCCAATGCGTCTTTCGGGATTTATTTCCCGAAATTCACCGGTACCATTTACGAGGTGATGTCCGCTCCTATTTCGTATTTCGAGATCACCTTCAGCTACGTAGGCGCGGCGGCCACTAAATCGATTATCCTGGGCCTCATCATCCTGGCGACGGCCGTGTTTTTCGTCCCCTTGCGCATTGACCATCCACTCTGGATGCTGCTTTTCCTGGTGCTGACAGCCTTCACCTTTAGCCTATTCGGCTTCATCATCGGCATATGGGCGGATAACTTTGAAAAGTTGCAACTTGTGCCGATGTTGATCATCACGCCTCTGGCCTTTCTGGGAGGCAGTTTTTACGCCGTCAAGATGCTGCCGCCCTTCTGGCAAACGGTTACGCTGCTCAATCCCGTGGTCTACCTGATCAGCGGCTTTCGCTGGAGCTTTTATGGCATCGCCGACGTAAGCGTGGCCGTCAGTTTGACCATGACCCTGGCGTTTTTGGGCCTGTGCCTGGTCATTGCCGCATGGATATTCAAAAGCGGCTACCGGTTGAAGGCGTAGGCGCTGTTTGCTTGGGAATCTGGCAGCCACAAGGGCTGCCACTACAAATACATACCCGCCGCTTGTAGCGGCACCCCTTGTGGGTGCCACCTCCAACGCCCCGACCCCAATCAATCCCGGAAATTATTGAACTGCAAAGGCAGTTCCACATCCGTCTTGCGCAATAGCGCCATGGCCGTTTGCAGATCGTCGCGCTTCTTGCCGCTGACGCGCAACTTGTCGCCATTGATTTGCGCCTCCACCTTAAGCTTGGCACCCTTCAAGGCCGCAACCAGCTTCTTTGAAACGGCCTGTTCTATGCCTTGCCGAATCGTAATTTTTTGCCGGGCGCCGCCCAGGTTTTCGAGCGGATCGGCCAAATCCATGCAGCGCACATCGATCCCACGCGCCGAAAGCCGGCCACGCAAAATATCCAGCATCTGATTTAACTGAAACACACTGGGCGCAGACTGGTTTACAACGAAACCTTCCAGTTCAAACTTGGCATTCGTTCCTTTGAAATCGAAGCGAGTGACCAGCTCACGATTGGCTTGGTCGACGGCATTGGTGAGTTCATGGGTGTCGACTTCAGAGACGACGTCGAAAGAGGGCATGACGTGGGTCCTATAATTTTGGCGGGTGATGCTTGCATCAATGACAGGCACGAGGCCTGTCGCTACATAATTCGCGCATACGTTTTTGTAGCGGTAGCCCTTGTGGCTGCCATTCTGAACAAGGACGAGTGTACCGTGATTTTTTACCTCGGCGCGCATGGACCCTTGATCCGCTTGCCACCAAATTTGATCCATCCCTCACCTTATGCTATAAATCAAATCATATGATGACTTAATGATTTGATTTATGCTTGAACAGGCGACCAAAACCAGTTTGACCGATAGCGCCGCCGATAAAATCCGGCAGGAAATCCTTGGAAAACGGTGGGCCATAGGCGAACGCATTCCCAACGAACCTACCCTGGCCGCGCTGCTGGGCGTCAGTCGCGGCACAGTACGCGAAGCCGTCAAGATGCTGGTTTCCCAGGATTTTCTGGAAACCCGCCAAGGCTCGGGCACCTATGTTCGCGCCAATTTCGATCCCTCGGGCAGTCTGCTGCGAATGCGACGTGCCAATTTACGCGATCAGGTCGAAACACGCTGCGCGCTGGAAGTCGAGGCCGCGCGCCTGGCCGCCATACGGCACACGCCGCAAGACATACAAACCCTGTTGAATCTGCTGGAATTGCGCGGCCATTCACACGACCCGCAATCCCGCCCAGGTTTTGTGGAACGCGATCTGGCATTTCACACCGAAATCGTCCACATCTCCCGCAATCGGGCGTTGGCCGAAACTTATTTGTTTTTCTCAACCTCCGTGCAGGAAATTATCAAAGCCACCATTAGCCGGGAATTGCCTGAACCCGATCTGGACGCTCACCGCGAAATCGTGCGAGCCATAGAAACCGGCGACCCCGAACGCGCCGCTGCGACGGTGCGCCAATTCATGGCACCCATTCTGTCCGAACTGAATCAGGCGCTGATTTCCTAAGCCCAAACGGGCTGCGACGCAGCGCCACCCTCGCCACCCTATCCATGAATCTGACTCAAGAAAATCCCGGAATCGCCGCCAACGACGGCCGGATCACCCCTCCTGCCCCGGGCTTGCGCCGGGCAGCCTTGCTTTTGCTGGGCCTAAGCGTGATGCTGATCGCATTCAATCTGCGCCCCATATTTTCCAGCCTGTCCGTTCTGCTGCCTGAAATTATCCGGCAAACAGGCCTGTCATCGGCCAGCGCCGGCTATCTGACCACGTTGCCTGTCCTCTGCCTGGGTCTGTTCGCGCCGCTCGCACCACGACTGGCCCAGCGGTACGGTGTCGAACGCACTTTACTTGGCGTCGTCATCATTCTTGGCCTGGGCACGGCATTGCGCGGATATGGCGGCATCGGCGCCTTGTTTGCCGGCTCCGCCTTGGCTGGCGCCGCCATCGCCGTGGGGAACGTACTCCTGCCCAGCCTGGTAAAACGGGACTTCGCCAACCACGCTGCCACGATGACCGGCCTCTACACCATGGCCCTGTGCGGAGGCGCCGCGGCCGCGGCCGCGTTCACCTTGCCTATTACACACGCACTTGGCAATTCCTGGGCCATCGGTCTTGGCGTCTGGGTCATACCGGTGGTGATCGTAGCTCTGGTCTGGGCCCCGCAATCGCTGCGGCAAAATTCACGCGCGCGTCACGCTACGTATACCGTAAGCGGTCTTTGGCGCGACCGGCTGGCCTGGCAAGTCACGTTTTTCATGGGCTTGCAATCCGCTCTGGCGTACTGCGTAATGGGCTGGCTCGCGCCCATTCTACGGGAACGGGGTTTGGACGGCGTAACTGCCGGGCTGGTTGTATCGGTGTCGATTATGGTGCAGGTTTTCACCAGCGTCCTGGTACCCCCGCTGGCGGTTCGCTGCAAAGACCAACGATTTTTCAACGCCGCGCTGGCAGCGATCGCCGGCGTGGCGCTACTGGGCTTGTTGTTTGCCCCTCTTTCTACCGTTTGGGTCTGGGGTATTTTGCAGGGTGTAGGGCAAGGCGGGCTATTTGCCATCGCCCTGACAGTCATCGTCTTGCGTTCGCCCGATTCGCACGTCGCCGCCCACCTCTCAAGCATGGCCCAATGCGTGGGCTACATCCTGGCGGCCACGGGCCCTCTGTTCGTCGGCCTTCTGCATAGCTGGACAGGAGGCTACAGCGCTACCGCATGGCTATTTATCGTACTCAGTGCAGGCGCCGCCATAAGCGGTTGGGGCGCCGGACGGACAACGTATGTCAAAGTCAAAAGCACGCCCAGGAAATCGCCCTGAATCCAATGGGCCGCACAAAGGCCCATCTGCAAGGCCCGTGCGTGCCGCGATTTCAACGTCGCCGCAGGCCTAATGGCCCTGCGTTGTCCGGTATGCACGCTGCCCTTCACGATCCAGGGCGGCAAACTCGTCATCTGATAGCTTGATATTTACCGCCGCCACGTTCTCCTCGAGATGCAAAACCTTCGACGTACCCGGAATCGGCAGCATGACAGGGCTGCGCTTAAGCACCCAGGCCAGCGCAATCTGACTGGGTGCGGCATGATGAGCCTTGGCCATCGTGTCGAGCAGCGCGCCGGGCTTGGCAAGATCTCCCGCGGCCAAGGGGTACCAGGGAATGAAACCAATATGGTGTTGCGCGCAGTAATCAAGCACCGCTTCACTGGTACGATCGACCAGGTTGTAGCGGTTCTGAACGGTTGCAACCTTGAAGTACGCGCCAGCCGCCTCAATGTCCTCGACTTGAACTTCGCTCAAGCCCGCGTGGCGGATCAGGCCTTCTTTCTGCATCTGGCCAATGCAATCAAATTGTTCGTCGCGCGGAACCTTCGAATCGATCCGGTGCAATTGCCAGAGGTCTATCCGCTCAAGCCCAAGCCGGCGCAGGCTCATCAGCACGCATTGGCGCAGGTATTCCGGGCGGCCCAGCGGCTCCCACACGTCCGGCCCGTGGCGCGTAAGGCCTCCCTTGGTGGCAACGCTGACTCCGCGGTAGGGATGCAAGGCCTCGTGAATCAAGTCTTCGCTGACATTGGGGCCATAACTATCGGCCGTATCGATAAAATTCACACCCAGTTCGGGCAAGCGTCTGAGCGTGCGAAGGGCTTCGGCCCGGTCGGCCGGCTCTCCCCAGATGCCTTTTCCGGTAACCCGCATGGCGCCAAAGCCCAATCGGTTAACCGTTAGATCGCCGCCTATCTGAAATTGCCCCGAGGCGGACGTTGAAGGATGAATAGCCATGAATCTTTCTCCTGGTTTTAGCAGATGCTTGACTGAGCAAGAGCAATGAAACCATTGTAGTGCCGCCGAATTACCTCCAGGCCGCCAGAAAGGCCAACAAGACCCTGGCCGAGTTATCCGCCGCAATACTCATGAAGGTATGCATTTCATTGGCGCCTTCGCCACCGCCTGCCAGATCGCTCAAAGAGCGGAAGGCGATAAAGGGCACGCCATTGCTATAAGCCACCATGGCGCAGGCCGCGCTTTCCATGTCGATCACATTGGCATGAAACGTTTTGAACACATATTCGCGAAAAGCGGCGTTATCGACGAACGCCGAGCCCGAGACCCCATTGCCGCCGACCACCAATTCAGGCGCGCGGCTCAGACATTTTTTACCGGTGTCGCAAGCGGCAAGCTTTACGTGCCGAATCTTTTGGGCAACAGCCAGCATTTTCGGGTCGACATCAAACCAGAATTTCTCGCTGATCTGCGGATGCCTGGCCGAACGCACCCGTACAGGACGCGGAAACATCATGCCGAAGTTGGACATCCCCGCCAGCAGCTTGCCCGGCGGAGGGGCAAATACACCGGAAGCGGTCTCGCGCGCCATTAATACCTCAAGATACTGGCCCCAGTGCGCCACCACCGTCACATCGCCAATATGCAAACCGGGATTCGCACCCCCGGCAATACCGCTAAAGACAATATGGCTGATTTTGAACCGATCCAGCGCCAGTTGTGTATTCATGGCCGCATTGGTCATGCTGATGCCGCTTAAAAACAGCACCACGGGTTTGCCCTGCAGCTTGCCCGTCGTGAACTCCACCCCATTGACGGAAAATTTCCTGGGTTGCTTAACCTTGCCCAACAGCAAAGCCAATTCAGGCTCAAACGCCGACATCACGGCAATACGCGGCGTCTGATCGAACCGCGGCGCGGCCTGAGCCCCGGGCAGCACACCAAAGATCAGAAACAGAGCGGCAAACAACGTCCTGAGCACAATCCGGCGTATTGGTTTCATAATGTAGGATCCGATAAGCTCTTGATAAAACAAGGGTCGGCGCAAACCGAATGAGCGCGCCACCTTCGCGAGGCATAACGCCGCGACGCTGCGACAATATAATACGAAATACCCGGTAGCGATCCTTATACAAGGAACACACTTGCTTAGCCCACGAAACATCCAGATCAGTTGCGCAGTGCGCCGCTACAGCGGCGAGCATGCAGCGCATGCCCACGGCCATGCGCAAATCCTGTATGCCTTGCAGGGGCGGATGGAACTGGAGATAGCCGGGCAATCCGCCTTTGCCGATACTTCGTGCGGGCTGATCATTCCCGCGGGTGTCACGCACGGATATATGGCGCCACAAGACACCCGCATGTTCGTCATCGATGCTCCGGCACAAAAAGGCGTCGATCGAATTAAACGCTTCGCGGTAACCCCGCAAATTGGCAGGCGCCTGGGTATCGAAGATGCCACAGCCGAGCTGGCGGCCATTTTGCAGGCGCCCCGGATTCTGGCGCGTCGGAGCATAGACCTGGCGCGTTTGAACGCCGCCGTCAGCCAGGCCTTGCATGAGGACTGGCCCACTTCGCGCATGGCCGCCTTGTTCTTTCTGAGCCCACAGCGTTTTCACGCAAGGCTGCTGGAGCTGACCGGCCACACACCCCAGTCCTATCTGCGCAGGCGTCGCCTGGAACGGGCCATGCGCCTTGTCTCGCAAGGTCAGTTGCTGGAGGCGGCGGCGCTTCAGGTGGGTTATTGCTCAGCCAGCGCCCTGGCTTTCGCCCTCAAGCGAGAACATCAAGTGGGCGCGAAGGGCCTGCGCCACCCCAGACCGAATTAAAGGTCAAGCGTTTCTCGACAATCAAGGGCAACATCCGGTCCTAATATAAAGGGATGAGAAACGCATCGATCAGCGGCATCGGCATGGTTCTGGCAGCCGCCATGCTTTGGGGCACCACCGGCACGGCGCAGAGCCTGGGGCCCGCCAACCTTTCGCCCTACTGGGTCGGCGCCTTGCGGGTACTGATTGCCAGCCTGTTCTTTGCCGCCGTCATTCTGTGCCGAGCCGACAGGCAATTGGTCAAGCAACTGCGGAACCTTCCGTGGCGCTGGGTATGGCTTGCCGGGGCTTGCATTGCGGCCTACAACCTCACGTTTTTTGCGGGCGTCAAGGCCAGCGGCGTCGCTGTTGGAACCGCCATCGCCATAGGCAGCGGCCCCATCTGGGCCGGCCTGTTGCAAACGCTGGTCTCGGGCAAAGCACCCCGATTCGCGTGGTGGGCCGGGACATCGTTCGCCGTCACCGGAGGCAGCCTGATGGTATTGAGCGCGAATGGCCGTCTACATACGACGCCCGCCGGCGTCGGACTGTGCCTGACGGCCGGCCTGGTCTACGCGGTGTATATATTGATCAGCAAGCGTCTGGTCAGCCAAACGTCGCCCGCCATCATTACTTTGTGCACATTTTCATCTGCAGCGGTGATAGCCATTCCTGCCGCCCTGGCATTATCGGGGCTCTTTGCCACGACGGCCGCAGGCTGGGCAACAGTGGGCTATCTGGGCGTTGTGGCAACGGGCGTTTCATACTTGCTGTTCACCTACGGCTTGCGGCATGTTTCCGGCCCCAGCGGCGTGACGCTGGCATTGGCCGAACCGGCTACCGCCTTCACCCTGGCCATTGTTGTCGTTCACGAACATCCAGGCGCTGCGGCCTTTGCGGGTCTGGGGCTGCTGCTGTCCGGCCTGCTTCTAGTTATCCTGGCGGAAATGAAAACAGAAAATAAATCGGCTGGCAGGGTAAACTCCTGACCCAAAGCAGCCTATTGCCGCCCAGGTTTCATATTTCAGTCATAGGCCGCGTTTACTATAGCCTGCGCTCATTTGACAACGACGCACTGCACTTAAAACGAATGCTTACCCGATAAACAATAATGGCCTTGCGCGACGCAGCGACGATGGAATCCAGCCCGGACCCGGCGTCGGGACCGGCCAACGACGACCCATTAATCTTGTCGCGTCTGCATGACATCGTCGAACGGCGCCTGCTGCATGCCGTATTCCAGCCCATCGTCAATATTCAAACCGGCGAGATTTTCGCTTATGAAGGCTTGATTCGAGGTCCGTCGGACAGCCCGCTGCATTTGCCGTCGAGCCTGTTCAAACACGCGCGCGCCAACAACCTGACCGTCGAGGTCGAGCATCTGTGCCGCGGCATCGTGCTAAAACAATTTGCCCACCTGAAGCTTCCCGGCAAGCTCTGCCTGAATGTCAGCCCGGAATGCCTGCTGCAATCACAGACCAGACACGACGATACCCTTGGCCAAATGCGTGAAATCGGCACCGATCCACAGCGCGTGATCATCGAATTGACCGAGCAAAAATCCGGCCACGACTATGAGTTGCTGCGCCAGGCAATAATGCATTATCAGGAAATCGGCTTCGAAATTGCCATCGATGATCTTGGGGAGGGCTTTTCCAGCCTGCGGTTATGGTCCGAGCTAAGACCAGAGTACGTCAAGATAGACAAGTACTTCGCCGAGGGCATTCATCTCGATCCGGTCAAACGCCAATTTGCCCGCTCGATCCAGGAGATCGCGGAAAAATCCGGCACGATCGTGATCGCCGAAGGCATTGAAACCCGGGCCGACCTCTTGCTGATCCGCGAGCTCGGAATTACCCACGGCCAGGGCTACCACATCGCGCGCCCTAACGATAACCCGGCCGTCACACTATCGGCCGATATCGCCACAGCGCTTTGCGGTGCCGGCCTTTCGCACGTCCCGGGCAAAAACCAGGCTGATCAACAGGCTCCTACCGCGCTAAAACTACTGCGTGCCGTTCCAGCCATATCGCCCAGCGTACAAAACGACTATGTGTACGAACTGTTCGTCAACAACCCCGAGCTGCATGTGATTCCGGTGGTGGAAAACGATGCGCCGATCGGCCTGATCAACCGTTTCAACATGATCGATCGCCTGGCGCGCCCCTATCAACGCGAGCTGTACGGTAGAAAATCCTGTATGGAGTTCATCGAACTCAACCCATTGGTAACGGACAAAGACACCAGCTTGCAGGACCTTAGCCATCTTATCGTCGAATCCGATCCACACCATCTCTATAACGGATTTGTCATCACCGATCAGGGGCGATACCTGGGCATGGGCACCGGACATGATTTGATACGGGAAATCACGCAGATGCAGATCCATGCCGCGCGCCATGCCAATCCGCTAACCTTGCTGCCTGGCAACGCACCGATCAACGAACGCATCACGGGCCTGCTGCACAACAGCGAACAGTTCTTCGTCTGTTATGGCGATCTCGATCATTTCAAACCCTATAACGATGCGTACGGCTATCTGCGTGGCGATGACGTCATTCAATTAACCGGCAAAATCCTGGCCAGACACTGCAACCAGAATCGGGACTTCATCGGCCACATCGGCGGCGACGACTTCATCGTATTGTTTCAAAGTGAAGACTGGGAACCGCGCTGCCGTGCCATTCTGGACGCCTTTGACGAGGCCAGCCGAGGTTTCTACAACCCGGATGATTTCGAACGCAGAGGGTATTGGGCCGAGAACCGTCAAGGAGAAAAAGAGCTTCATCCGCTGATCAGCCTGTCGCTGGGAGTCGTCAAGATTGAGTCGGCGCAGTGCCAGTCGCACCATCAAATAGCCGGCGCCGCGGCGGAAGCAAAAAAACAGGCTAAAAAAATACACGGCAACAGCCTGTTCATTGAACGCCGCAGCGCAGCGCAATCCTGACCTTCAGCCCGCACGCACCATCCCGCCGTACTGTCCTGCAAAAATTTCAATTCGAAAGCAAAAACCGGAGTATCCGCAACACTCAAGCACGATATATTGATGGTACGTATTAGGGTTACGGAAAAGGAACGATCATGCGTGCACATACTGCAAAAAAATCGGAAGACGAAGCCACGGCTACCGAACTGGACCCACGCTGGCCTCGCGTTTTAGCCAGGGACCGGACTGCGGACGGCCAGTTTTACTATTCCGTGGCCACCACCGGCGTCTACTGCCGCCCCTCCTGCCCATCGCGCAGGGCCAATCCAAAGAATGTGCGTTTCCACAACAGCGCCGCAGACGCCCAGGCCGCCGGTTTTCGCCCCTGCCAGCGATGCAAGCCCGATCAGCCCTCGGCCGATGCACAAAATGCCGACAAGATAGCCCACGCCTGCCGGCTCATCGAGCAGGCGGAAGAAAGCCCGCCGCTGGCCGAATTGGCCCAGGCGGCAGGCCTGAGCATCCACTATTTCCATCGTATTTTCAAGGCTCACACCGGCGTAACGCCCAAAGAATATGCCGCGGCTCATCACGCCGACAGAATGCGCGACCAGCTCCGCCGCAGCGGTACCGTAACCGAAGCCATTTACGATGCCGGGTTCAATTCGAGCAGCCGGTTCTACGAAACCTCGGACAAGATGCTGGGGATGACCCCCACCACCTATCGCCGCGGCGGCGCCAATACGGCCATCCGCTTTGCTATCGGCCAATGTTCGCTGGGCGCAATCCTTGTCGCGGCAAGCGCCAAGGGAATTTGCGCAATATCCATGGACGACAATCCGCAGACGCTGATTCGCGATCTGCAGGATCGCTTTCCTCACGCCGAACTGATTGGAGGCGATGCGGATTTCGAGGGACTGGTTGCACGCGTGGTGGGTTTTATCGAAGCCCCGGGAATCGGCCTGGACCTGCCTCTCGATATCCGCGGCACCGCCTTTCAGCAACGAGTCTGGCGCGCGCTGCAGGAGATCCCGGCAGGCGCTACGGCTACCTACACCGATATTGCCCAAAGAATCGGCGCACCCAAAGCTGTACGGGCCGTGGCCGGCGCTTGTGCCGCCAACGCTCTGGCTGTGGCCATCCCCTGCCACCGCGTCATCAGAAGCGATGGCGCGCTTTCGGGCTACCGCTGGGGGATCGAACGCAAACGTGCTTTGATCGACCGCGAGCATGCGGCATGAGCATCGCCAGGAAAGCCTCTGCGGTCGCCTGCCATGTGGCACCGGGCATAGAGGCAATCGACTGGCCGGCGGCTTGGGGCGACCTCGACACCCAAGGTTGGACGATTTTTCCCAAACTGCTGTCAGCGAACGAGTGCGATGCGATCGCAGGTCTTTATGACCAGCCAGACCTCTTCCGCAGCCGGGTCGTCATGGCCCAGCATGGCTTCGGACGCGGCGAATATCAATATTTCGACTATCCCCTACCCCAATGCGTCGAAAGCCTGCGAACGCAGCTTTACCCACACCTTGCGCCCATCGCAAACCGTTGGCACGAAGCGATGAAAAGCACTATTCATTTTCCTGCCGAACACGCGGCGTTCATCGAGCGCTGCCATGCCGGCGGACAGACACGCCCGACACCACTGCTGCTTCAATACGGCGAAGGCGATTACAACTGCCTGCATCAGGATCTTTATGGCGAACATGTTTTTCCCCTACAGGTGGCGATTCTTCTTAGCGAACCGGGTGAGGACTTCGAAGGCGGCGAATTCGTACTGACCGAGCAGCGCCCGCGCATGCAGTCACGAGCGATGGTGGCGCCGCTGCAAAAGGGCGATGCCATTGTGTTTGCGGTCAACGATCGGCCGATGACGGGATCGCGCGGCGCCTACCGCGTCAAACTGCGGCATGGCGTCAGCAAGGTGCGTTCGGGCCATCGACATACACTGGGGATCATTTTTCACGATGCGGCGTAAGCCTGCAACGTCCGCCCCACCCTCCACGGCTTGGTCAGCCATCCAGAATTAGCAGTACTGGGCATTTTCGATGGGAGTGTTTATGGAATTGAACGTGTTTTGTGCCGCGTTTTTTTGAGCTGTTTTGGGTGAGGGGTCATTCTGTTAAGACGCCGCAGGGCGAGGATTGGGCCGAGTGAAGTCTACGAGTAACGTGACAGAGGCAGGCTGCGGACAACCTGATCAGGCATACTGCCGGCCCCGTCCCGGCCCCCATAGACGGCGTCTTCAGATACCCAACCGACAAATGCCCAAACACCCCGCGCCGTATACCGTTTGACCAAAAATGCTGTACACCGCGTTACCCGGCGGCGTTATGCGGCCAATTGCGCAAGCGCAGCGGCGCGATCGTCGACAACGGTAAGAATGGTCAGGAATCCGCTGATATCGAATACGTCCTTGACCTGAGGTTGCAGGCAGCACAGGATCAGGCGACCCGAATTTTGCTTCAGGCGTTTGGCCAGCATGAGCACGACGCGCAAACCGGCGCTGGAAATGTAGTCGAGAGAGGTCAGGTCCAGAACGCAAATATGTTCGCCCTGCTCGACCCATACCATAAGACCTGCTTCGACCTCGGACGCATTGGCGCTATTGATCTGGCCACTTGCGGAAATCACCAAAACTTCGCCGATTTTTTCGCTTGAAAGACTCATAGGTAAACCGTTATATTAAAAAAAGTAATTTTATTCATTGAATTGTAATGGCGTGCAACAAGTTCTGGCTAGTATGATACGCGACAATTCCCGCGTTCGGCGTAATTTTCGGCATGCGGCTGTTTAACCATTTCAGCCGCATGAAATTCGGCAAGTACCCCGTCTTCCACTGCATTTGAACTCCTAAACCTCCTCTATCAATCCACACCATGCAGACACTTGCTTCGCTATCTCTCGCTCCCGGGCCCGATGCCGTCCCCAAGGCTCTGGCCTGGCTGGAATCGATCGCCAAACGGGAACACTGGCACAAGCGGACAACATCCAAGCTCATCCTGTGCCTTGACGAGGCGCTGAGCAATGTTGTCATGTATGGCTTCCATGGTGGAGCTCATGACACAGGCACGGCATGCATCGCCCTTGCAGTCCTTGCCAGCGAACAGGAAATCGCGCTCGATATCATCGACAATGGCAGACCCTTCGATCCTACCCAGGCGGTTACACGAGGCCTGGCGGAATCTGTGGACGAAGCAGCTATCGGAGGCCACGGGCTGCGCCTGATGCGGCATTATCTACAGGATATTCACTATCGGCGGGCAGATGATAAAAATCATTTGCGTCTGACGGCTATTGCCGATTCCGACAAGACCGAGCCATGAGCGCCACCGCACCATCGGTCGCGCCGGCGACAAGCCTGCACAATGCTTTCCCCGAAACAGCCCTGGCCTACGTAAACCAGGCCGCCATTGCACATAACCTTCAGTCCTTGCGTCACACACTGAATTCGGCCGGCAAAAAAAACACTCCTTCAATCTGGGCGGTCGTCAAAGCCGACGCCTACGGCCACGGCGTAATGCATGTCCTGCCCGGCCTGCATGGTGCCGACGGCATCGCCGTGCTTTCCATACCCGAGGCCTATGCGCTTAGATCCCTGGGCTGGCACAAGCCAATTCTTGTCATGAGTGCGCAATTTTCCGCTGTCGATCTGCGAGACCCGAAATTGTTTCCGCTTCATCTGGTTATCGATAACGAAAGGCAGATCGTCGAGCTGGAAAGGTTGCGGCAGGCGGACCGGCCTTTTGCATGGCTACGCTATAGCGGCATTTTGCATCACGCGGGCTTCGACGGCCAAGGCTATGGCCCCGCCTGCGGCCGACTGCAAAAATTGCTGCGCACCGATGTGCTCTCGGGATTTGGGCACATGCAACACTATGCCCAGGCGGAAGACGCCGAGCAGTTGCGCGCGGAACGGAAAATATTCGAAGCCCTGTTTGCGGCCCTCCCCGGCCCGCGCTGCACCGAAAATTCCGCGGCCCTGCTGTCCGATCCGGGCTATGCCGCCGGCGCCGATTGGGTACGTAGCGGCATCGCGCTCTATGGGATAAGCCCATTGCACGATGTCACCGGGTCAGGCCTTGGGCTGATGCCCGCCATGACGCTGCGGGCTGCCATTCATCGCGTGCAAAAACTGCCGGCGGGTCAGCCGCTGGGATACGGCGCAACATTTCGGACCAGCTACGACATGCGCATTGGGCTTGTGGCCTGCGGCTATGCCGACGGGTATCCGCGCGGCATTTCCGAAAACTGCCCCGTGCTGATCGACGGCCGCAAAAGCCGGATTCTTGGCCGGGTATCGATGGACACCATAACAGTGGACCTGAGCGCCCATCCAACAGCGGGCCCAGGCACGATCGTTACGCTCTGGGGCGCCGACGACTTGCCGGTAGAAATGATCGCCCGTTCGGCGGGAACCATACCGGCGCAGCTTTGCACCGGCCTCACCGCGCGAGTACCGAGACTGGCTATCGACGCCCCAGGCGGGGTGCGAAAGCCATAAACGCCAGCGTAGCCACCAGATACAGCATGCCGGTCACAGCCAGGCCGCCAGAAATACCTACAGAGGCGAACAGCCCGCCCACCAACAGCGGGCCCAGCATCTGACCGAACTTGTCCGCCGCGCGCATAACGCTGGTGGCCGCGCCGGCGCCATAATTCTGGACGTGATCCAAAGACAGCATATAAGCCGTTTGCGCCCCTCCGGCCAGGCAACTGGCCAGCGCCAACAAAACAACGGCTATGGCGGCCGCAAGAATACCGCTGGCAAAATGCAGGCTCAGCAACCCTATGCTGCCCACCAGCCCACCGGCCGCTATCCAGTATTTCTTGTAGGCGCTGCGATCGGCCATCCTGCCCATATAAGGCCCGACGTAAATGACGCAAAAGCCATACAGCATCAGGATGCGGCCAACGCTGGCCACTGACGAGCCCTGCGCATCCATGTATAAAGGCAGCGCATACGTCAGCAGGCCGACCTGGGCAATCGAAAAGGGAATAATGCAGCCCACCAGCAGCATGCCGAAATCACGCGTGGCAAGCAGCTTGCGCAGCGTCACCCAGGACCGGACGGCGGGCGCCGCGGCACTGCGGGCTTCATGCTGCCCCGGCAAATGACGATAGGGCCACATCAGGGTCAACACACCCACCGCCGGCAGCGCCAGTAAAACCGCGCCTATGACGAACACCGCACTGAAACCCAACTGCTGCATGATCATGGCGCCTACCGCGGCGCCCGACAAATGGCCCGCGAACAGGCCGGCAACGACCGAAGCCATATTGCGCCCCCGGTACGCGGCGGGGCTGCGGATAACGACAAAACCCTGCAGGCCCATCCAGGCCAGCCCGTAACCCAGGCCCACCAAACCCCGCGCAAGAATAAACGTAATTAGAGACCCCGCCGCCGCGCAGGCCAGATTGCCGGCCACCGCGATCAACAGGCCTGTCAGCACCGGAAACTGCCAGCCACGCCGGTCAATCAACCGTCCCGCAAGCAAGGCCGTCAACAGGCCACAAGCCATCTCTGCCGCGATAGGCAGCGCCACCAACAGGGCGGCGCCTTGCCCCGACCCGCCGTCGGGCAGCAAAGAACGCGCATATATCGGCAAAAAACTGAGCGGCAGCGCCAGGGCGAACAGAAACCCGAACATGACCGGACGCACGAGCGAGCCGACGCTCGACGAATCGTCCAGCCCGACAGGTTCGCCCGAGGACGTCCGGACAGGCACCGCAAACGCCCTGTCCATCAGCAAGGTCAGCAGCAACAGCAACTCTATGGCGGCCACCAGCGCAACGGCGACCACGGTTGCCGCATCCAGAATCCGGGCATGGACGCCCTGCGCGATAAGCGTCTTATCGGGCAGTATCTGCAAGGAAGCAATCTCGGGGCCATCCGGCCTGGCTTTCAGCGGAAAAACCAGGGAGTCGTCGCCCACCACGGAGGAAACCTGCGCCGGCATGGCGCCATGCGCATTGGCGCGGTTTAAAATTTTGCCGTCGGCGCCGAGCAGCCGCAATTCACTGATGACCGGAAAGGACGCGGCCAGCCGCGCCATAGGTTGTTCGACGCCACGCAGGTGGTCGGGCGCAATTCCGAAACCAAGAACCCGATCAAGATCATGCTGCAGGCCCCGTCCCAGAACCTCGGTGTTTTCGCGCGTGACCTGAACCCATACGACACGAAACGTGTGTATCGTGTAGGCCGCGTACAAGCCCTGCGCCAGAAGCAGAATCAATAGCGGCGCAAATAGCCTGGCGCGGCTGGCGGAGGCCAACTCATACAGGGGGATGACAAAACGGAAGAACAGCGTCAGAAGAATCGCGGCACCCAAGGTGGAAATGGCCAATACACCCAGGTTATGGGTCATCAGCGCGCTATTTTTCATGTTCTGCTGTCGGACCTGCAAAACGACCGCCCCCTTCATGTCGGCGTCCGCCAGCATCAACGGAACGGCCACCATGATTCCTTGTGCGTCAGTCTGGTACACAGCGCCCGAAGGGCTGCGCACGACCCCCATGCCCGCATCCCCCCGAGTTCTCAAAGCCTTCAGCAACGATGCAGTCTGAAGCCCATCGCCCACCGAGGCGACGACTTGCCCGCCCGACAGCACCACGCTGGCACCCAGCAAATCGGGAATGCGCTGCCGCAAGCTGGCCAGCATTTCCGACAAGCCAAAATACTGCGCCAGAGGCTTGCCCAGCCTCATGCCGGTCTGGATCTGGGCCGATGTCTGTCCGGCCAGCAGCTCGACTCGCTCGGCGGTATTGTCGATGGCCAGACGATCCAGTGCCGACAGGCTAAGCGCGCCGATCAACGCCTGCGAGAGCAAAAGCACCAGCATGCACGCCAGCAGCACGTCGCGCAGCGGATGGCGCCGGCGCGCCGGTCGTGTTGTTGCATCAGCGTTCATAGTCTCGTCGGCGCAGGTCGCCCACGCCATTCCCTCTTTAATAAATAAGCCGCAGGCGCAATAATAAATTACAATCGCATGCAAAAGCACACTTCCCACTTACATTCCCACGGCGCCCGGCGCTGCAACCCCCCTGTTGGGCAGTCATTTATGCGATTAACCTCGCTGCGCAGCAAAATTTTTCTCCTCGTCGGCCTAACGCTCTTCCTGAGCGCCGTGGCCGTTCTGTTCGTCACCGAGCGCAACGTTACCCGCACCGTCATCGCGGGCGAAAAACTGGCCGTCGACAACGTGTTGAATCTGCTGGTGCGCGATAGCGACGCGCACTGGGGCGATCTGCTTAACAACAAAATCACCACTGTGCGCGACGACCGCAAGCAACTGGTGCAATTGGGCAATACGATACAGTCGGTTCTTGCGATGTATGCGGATCAGGCCGCGCACCATAAAATCAGCACCGGGGAAGCCCAAGATCTCGCCAAACAATGGATAAATAATCTGTCCATAGGCAACGAGCGCTTCAGTTTCATCTTCAGTCACGATCTGATCACCATCGCCAGCGGCGAGAAATCGCTTCTGGGTGTAAGTCTGGCCAAGGTAAAAGACTTCAAAGGCCATGACATGGCCGCCTCGGCCTATCAGGAAGCCCGCGTCAGCGGCCACAGTTTCGCCATTTATCACCTGCCTTCAACGGGCCAGCAGAAACAGGGCGAACTGCGTTATGCCTATTTTGCCTATTTTCAGCCTTGGGACTGGATCTTGGCGGTTAGCGGAGACGCGCGCGAGGTTGTAAAACAATTCGACCTGCGGCGCAAAGAAATGGATCGCTCCATCGGCGAAGCCATGAAATCGCTTCGGCTGGCCCAATCGGGGTTCGTGTTCATTGCCGCCGACGACGGCCGTTTGGTCTCACCGCCGCCGCCCAAGCAATCGGGCCTGCTCGACCAGCAAGACGCCACCAGCCAAAAAAGCTTGCGCACATTGCTCGGCGCCATACCGCCCAATGGCCAGATATCGAACTTCCAGTTCAACAGCAACGATTCCGACGGCCCCTGGGAAATCAGCGCGGCCTATTTCAAACCACTGGGGTGGACCATCGTCGCCGCCGTCCCGAACAAGGATCTGACCCGCGCGGCGATCCAGTTGCGCAACCGGCTGGCCTGGGTATTCCTGCTGGCATTGCTGCTGTCGCTGGCCATTGCATGGATATTGTCTACACGCATCGCCAGGCCTTTGCGAGACTTGACCGATTTCGTCCGTAAACTACCCGAACAGGACCTGAGCATCGCCAGCCCCACACCGCCGCATATTGCCCAACTGCCGCAAAAACAACCCGATGAAGTAGGCCGCCTGGCCGCCACGTTCATGTTCATGGATCAGCAATTGCGCGAAAAAATCGCCAGCCTGCTTCAAGAGACGTCCAGCCGCGAGCGCTTCGAAAGCGAACTGAATATTGCGCGCAGCATCCAGAGGGGTTTGCTGCCCACCCCACTCGCCGCCGGCACGCTCGCGAAAGTGGACCTGAACGCCACCATGATTCCCGCCAAGGAAGTGGGCGGCGATCTATACGATTACTTCCTGCTGCCCGACGGGCGGCTGTGCCTGGCCATTGGCGACGTTTCCGACAAAGGCATACCGGCCGCCCTGTTCATGGCGGTCACCCGCACGCTGATACGGGCGTCGGCCGAGGACGAAGCAGACCCGGCCCGGCTGATGGAACGCGTCAACAATCGACTGTCCGAGAACAACCCCAACCTGATGTTCGTTACCCTGGTCATCGCTGTGCTGGATATGAAAACGGGCGAGTTGACCTGGTCCAACGGCGGGCACCTGCCGCCGTGCATACTCAGTGTCAATGGCAAACTTCGCCTGCTTGAAGATCGCAGCGGCCCAGCTTGCGGCGTCCAGGAAGATTTGCCCTACAAACAATTCAGCACCCGACTCGAGCCCGGGGAAATCCTGATAGGCTATACCGATGGGGTAACCGAAGCACTGAATCCGAACGGCAATCTTTACGGAGAGCCCCGGCTCTTTGCCCTGATCGCCGAGCAAAAGCCCGACAATGCGCAAAGCCTGATGGCGGCGCTGCTGCACGATGTGCATGAATTTGCCCAAGGCACGGAGCAATCGGATGACATTACCTTGATCGTCGCAAAAAGGGCCATGCCATGATTTCACGTTTTCTTTTTTGCATCGTCACGGCCATCAGCCTGCTCGCCGTCCCGTCTTCGCAAGCGCAAACGGCGGCATCGACGCCTGCGGGCCAGGCCAGCGTCTTTGCCACGACGCCCACGGCCAAACCCGACGGCAAGCGCTGGCGCATAGGCTACGTGGAAAGCGGCAACTACGATCAATATCCACTCACCCTGACACAAATAATCAAAGGCCTGCAGCACCTGGAGTGGCTGCATCTGAATACCGACATTCCAAAGGGGATCAGCGGGCACGATCTGTGGACGTGGCTTGCGGCCAACGCACAAAGCAAATACCTGGAATTCGTCCAGGACGCATACTGGCAGCCCGGAGACTTCGATGCCGAAAAGCGGGCACCCATGCGCGAAGCCATCGTCAAGCGTATCCATGACAAGGGCGATATCGACCTGATGATCGCCATGGGCACGTGGGCGGGGCAGGACATGCGCGCCATCGGCCCGCCGATTCCCACCATCGTGGCCTCAGCGAGCGATGCGGTTGGCGCCGGCATATCGGATAGCGCCAAGGACAGCGGCCGGGAAAACCTGCACACTCGCGTCGAACCCGAGCGCTTCCAGCGCCAGGTGCGGCTGTTCCACGAAATCGTTCCCTTCAAGAAGCTGGGCATCGTCTACGAAAACAGCGCTGCGGGCCGCACCTATGCCGCCGTGGATGCGGTGGAACAAGTCAGCCGGGAGCTCGGCTTTTCTGTCCAGCCCTGCTACGCCGCATCCAGCAGTATTCCTACCGAACAGGCCGTTGCCAATGCTGTCGGCTGTTACAGCAAACTGGCCGACGAGCGCGTCGACGCGGTATACGTCACCACGCACCGCGGCGTCACCCCCGATTCAATAGTGGCCATCTCAAAAATACTGGAACAGGCCAAGATACCCAGTTTTTCGATGAACGGCTCCAAAGAAGTCAAGCAGGGAATCCTGCTTAGCCTGGCGCAAGCCGATCTATCTTACGTAGGGCTTTTTCAGGCCGAGGCCATCGCCCGTATCTTCCACGGAGCCAAACCGCGCCAGCTTAGCCAGATATGGATAGATCCGCCAAAGATCGCGCTGAACCTGGCTACCGCCCGGGTTATAGGATTCAACCCGCCGGTCGATATCCTCCTGGCGGCCGACGAGGTGTATCAGACGGATCCCTGATCATCCGTGCCGGCCACGCGTCGTCCAGCCGGCCAGCGCCTATTTTTTCGGCAAAGCGCCAAACCGGTCGGGATGCAAGGCGGCGTGCCGCGGCAACAAAGCGGCCAGGCGGCTACCTTGCGTGCCGCCTGCGCTCTCCCACGTATCCAGAAGACGGTCTGCGGCCGTGCGACCCGACTCCCCTATGAATTCCGCGTAGGCCAGCCAATGCCGGTCGCACTGTGGCAAGCCGGCGCGCGCCACCGCCAGCACGTCGGCGCAGAGCGCCTTGATTTGGGCATCGCCCAGTCCCGCTCGCAGGGCGGGCTGTCGCAACGCGCCAAGGCGCTTCCAGCCCCATTCCTCGACCAGCAAGCGGGCATCGGCAAGATTGGCCAGCAGGCCCGCCTGCAATGCCGACGGCGCAAGCAGCACGCTTTGCGCCACCTTTGCGCCGGCCTCGCTCAACAGGCAGGCATCGGCAAATCCCGCGCCCGGCGCGCGGGCCTCGATATAAACCTGGGCGTCGCACGCCGTAAACAAAGTCTCGAGCCCGCCCTCGCGCCGCCATGCCGCCATTAGATCGGGTAGCGGCGGCAAAGCGCCGAATCGATATCGCAAGCGCGCGTCCAGAAACTGCCCTATTTGGGAATACTCGAAATGGTGCGTATCGGGCGCAAGCCGGACTGCACAATCGTTATCGGCTCGATGGCCCGGCCATTGCGACGATTGCAGAAAACTCAACAGGCAGGGATCGCCGTCCAGAAGAGCCGTCGGGACAGCCTTGTAATCGTAGGACGGTGCGAGCGGCAGGCCACGCGTCACCGTGCCCGGCCCGAACATCCACAGGAAAAAATCGCCCATGTCGCGAAAAGGACGCTCCGGATAGCTGCACAATTGCAGATCGCCGGGAAACTTGGCGGGGCCGAAGACGCGCTGCCAGAGCGTCATGCGATTTTCCTTGAAACCCGTCACCCGACCAGACTCAAGTGGGCTATTGGCAAACAGGGCGATACTGGCCGGCGCCAGGGCCACCGCCACATTCAGCGCGTCTATGGCATGATCGATAGGCACCGATGTGTTGGCGCCATTTTGCGCTTTGGCGTCAATGCCTTCCCAGTGATGCCAACCCCGGTAGCCCCGCAGTTCCCGGTAGATGGGACGCGGAACACAGACCCGCTCATACCAATCGGCATCGCGTGGACAAGCCGGATGTTGCGATGCGTTCAGGACGCAGGCATGGTCGCTTTTCAAGGCGTCAAGCGTATCGGCCAGCTCCTGATGCGCGAGCACCGCCAGGCGTTGCAGCCCTCCCGATCCGCCGTCCACGGGTGCGAGGGATGTTTCCAGCAGATTGAAGCCGTTATCCAGACCGCACTCGGCGACCGGCGTGTGCAAGCCGACACAACGGCCCGAAAGAGTGCTGGGCCGGCACGCTATCCCCTTTTTTTCCTTGATCGAGCGCAATGCGTCGAAATAGGCTTCCACAGGCAGGCTCGCACCGGTTTCGGCGTGCGCCACAACCATTTCCATTTCCAGTCCGATCCTGGGGCAATACGCTTCCTTAAGCCCATTATCCAATTTGTCTCCGAATCAATTACGTAACGGCGTGCACCAGGAAAAGCCTTCATGACAATCAACCATGGTCTTGAACACTTTGGCTAAACCCGGATAATCCCGGCCCCAGACGCGCACGCCCAGCGCTTCCAGCAGCGCCATGGGGTAAAACACGAACGCCGCGCGCCAGTCGGCATTTTCCCGGCACATCCGTAACGCCTCGTCCAAAGAGGCCGAACGGACCGTGCCGCCCCCCGAAGCCCCGGGCGTCGACATGGCCCGCTCGTCGAAAAGGCCCAAAGGCATGTCTTCCCAGGGTCGGGCGAGCAGAAAGTCGGCCGCGCCCGATAGCCTGAGAATCCCGCCCAGCATTCGATGAATCTGTGCCACCACTCCCGACCAGTCGCCCTGCCCTGTCTGGCGAACCAGACGCATGCCGGAATACAGCGGCGTAGTGGGGCTATCGAGCCCCCAGCGCCAACTGCATGGACGGCTCAGCAAGGTCCAGACAGGCACGCCAAGGGCGCCGGCCAGGTGAGCCGGCGCGCTATCGGTGGTGATCAGCAGATCCAGTCCGACGATCGCGTCGGCCAGGTCGGCCACATCGGTAAACGTGCAGCCAAGCAGTTCTACGGCGGCGGCCCAAGGCTGACAAGACAGCCGACGTTCGTCATCGCCCCATTGCACACTGACCCAGTCTATCCCGGGATAATCGCGCAATACGGGTTCGAGCAGAGCCGGAGGCAGCGATTTGATGTTGGCGGCAACACCTGTGTTGCTGGTTATCCAGTTCAGACCCACCCGCAACCGGCCATTGGCGGGCGCAGGTTTGCGGCCGTGTGCGGTCAGATAGGCGTCGCCCCCCTTCGAGTCGTGGGTCAAGGATCCCAAACGCATGATCGACACATGAACGTCATCGGGATCGTCACGGCTTTCACCAAATGCAATCGTTTCGATTTCGGTCGATTGCCGACGCAGCAAACGCTGCAACTCGGGGCGGCATTGGACACGCACCCGACGGAACTGCTTTGCAACAGACGACACATACCGCCATTGCTGAACGATGTCGCCGACCCCCTGATCGGCAAGAATCAACAGATTGCGCTCGCTAAAAGCAGGCGTTGTTTCTTGAAAAGCCGACGGTTGGGCGTCGCGGCGGCTCAGGCCATGAGGAGCGTTGGCATCCCAAAGCATGGACTCGATCTGCCCGGTCGACGGGCGCGTCACATCCACATCCAGAGACCACGGCTGGCCCAGCGACGAAGGCCCGACACTGATCCGAAGATCATCCACAACCCAGCGAAATTGCGTTGTCGAGTCCATGACGCTATGAACCCGTGGAGCTCGGAGGTTCGTCGATTTCCCCCATCAGTTGATCAAGCTCGTCCTGGGAAAAATCGATGCCGGTGAAATCCGAAGGTGTATAGACCGCCGTCGAAGACGCCTCGCATGTCTGAATGAATCGGTCGATCTGGTTTTCGATCTCCACCAGCAACGCGTCGATGGTCGACGCCGCATGCCGTGCGGCAAAGCGGCAAGACAGCGACAGGCCGCCATTTTGCTGCCAGCTGTCGAAGGAAAGAAGGTGTCGTCGATCCGCGTCGGCCGCCCGCTCCCGCCCCGCCCCGAGGCGGACCAGAGACACAGTGCGGCCGCCGAACTGACCAATGTCCCCAACATAGTTGAACGACACGGCGGGTTCCGCACGCAGTGAAACATCCCCGCCATATCGCAACAAGCCATACGTCATGCCATCGTCGGGAATGGACCGGATCGCCTCCTTTGCCGCCACCATCCAACCTGCGGTGTCGCGGGTATTATCCACGACAGGCAAAACCACAGGATAGCGAGTCGTGAACCAGCCAACGGTTCTGGACAAATCGATAGATGCGTCAAAAGGCTGACGCCCGTGCCCCTCGAGATCGACGGCAAGCGGCGACCCAGCCCAACCGGCCACCCCGCGGCCCACGGCGGCCAGAACCGCCTCGTGCGGACGCAGGCCGAACACAGCGGCTATTCCGGTCAGGAAACGATCAGCCCGTTCCCGATCGAGAACAAGCCGGCGTTCCTGCACGTCGCCTTCGCGATTGGGCATGTCCGGATGATCGACCGGTAGCGTGGCGGCCGCGTCAACATGCCGCGCCGCCTCGGCCCAGTACGGCAGTCTGTCGACCACAGCCTCGGCGTGCTTTGACAGGGCGCGCGCCCACCACGACCACGAAGTCGACGCGGGCCCAACGGTGCAGGCATCGCCGCCAAGACCCGTTTCAAGGTCATCGGCCAGGATCGACCAGGACACCATATCCGACACGGCGTGATGCACCACGACAACGACATGCGTGCCAGCCTGGCCGTCAAGCGGAATCGCCCCTGCGGCAAGAACACGCCCGGCGGCCAGATCCAGGGTATCCATCAACTGATCGGCCATCCGGTCTTCGGCCTGGCGCAACGCGTCACCCTCCAGGCCGTCGTGGTCGGCAACGAAAATGGCGGGGGCAACCGGAGCGCCGACGCGTTGGCAAGGACGATCGGCGCTCGCGTCCAGAAATATCCGCAAGGCGTCGTGACGGCCAATAATGGTTTGCACTGTTTCCCGCAGACGTTCAACCGTAATGGCGAACGGTGCGGCGAACACGGCGCTCAGACACCAACGATTGCGATCGGGCATCGGGGTTTCCAGAAACCACCGCTGTATCGGTGTCAACGGCACTGGATCGGTCAGCGCGACGACACCGGCCATGCGGGCCGCGACCGGCACCGCAAGCCGCGCCAGTCCGCGCGGAGTGGGCGCTTCGAACACCTGAGTCGGCGTCAACCCCAAGCCGGCGGCGCGCGCCCGGCCGACGATCTGGATCGCCATGATCGAATCGCCCCCCAGTGCGAAGAAATCGTCATCGGGGCCTACATCCGCGCGTTGCAGCACACCGCACCACAGATCGCGCATGACCTTCAGACGCCCATCGGCCGTCTGCGGTGCAGAGGTCGCCGGGGCGGCCGGAACGGCCGGCTCTGCAGCGGCAGCCGCGAGCAGCGCCTGGCGGTCGATCTTGCCATTGGTGGTCAGCGGCAAGGCCGCGCAGACGACGATTCGTCCCGGCACCATCGCCGCTGGAACCCGTTGCGCCAGCCACGACGCAATCACATCTACAGCGGCATTGCCGGCAACCGCCGCCAGCAAGGCCGGCTCGCGCCCTTCCTGGCGCTGGACCAGCACAACGGCATCGCGTACATCGGGACAAGAACGCAACAGTTCGGCCAACCCCGCCGGCTCGATGCGGTGGCCGCGAATCTTGACCATGTCGTCGCACCGGCCGGAAAAAGCCACGGCGCCATCGACCCGCCGGCGCCCCATGTCGCCCGTGCGATAGAACCGCTCGCCAGCAGCACTGCGCCCAAAACGCTCACTGCCTGGCGCCTCGGGCCGGGTATAGCCGGCGGCAACCGCCGCGCCGGCAATGACGATCTCTCCTTCCTGGCCGTCCGGCACGGGTTGTCCGGCGGAATCCAGGATGGCGACCCGGTAGCCCGACAGCGGACGCCCCACGGGAACGGCCATCGCACCGTCATCGCGCAGCGACGCGAGCGCTTCGGTCATGCAGGCGCCCACAGTCGTTTCCGTGGGACCATAGTGATTGAAAACGCGGCAGGCGCCGCCCAGTTCCCGAATGCGATCGACCAGCCTCCAAGTCAGGATGTCGCCTCCGAGAATCAATGCCCGGCGGGGCAGCATCGCCACAGCGTCCGGCGCATCGAGCAACGCGCCAATATGGGCGGGCACAATCTTGAGCACATCGACCGGCGTTTCGGTCATCCATTTTTGCAGCGCGGCCGGATCCCTTGCGGTTTGCGCATCTATCGCGTGCAGAACCCCTCCCGACCACAGCGCACCCAGAACCGACGTATAGCCAAGGTCGGCGGCAAACGAAGAAATAATGGCGAAGGAAACCGGCCCCGGGATAGCAAGCCGTTCGAGCAAGGCCGTTGCGTAGGCGGCGACCGCGCCGTAAGGCACGCGTACGCCTTTTGGCCGCCCAGTGGAACCGGAGGTATACAGAATATAGGCAATATCGCCTGCCGCGACGGCAACGGGTGGCACGGCGCCGTCACCGACTTCGCCGCTGCGTGACCATTCAACCACTTTCGCCTGCGTCAACGGCGGTGAAGAACCCGTTTCCAGGATCAGCACTTTGGCATCGCTATCTTCCATGACGTAGGCGTGATGACTATCGGGGTGCTCATGATCCAGGGGTACAAAGGCGGCCCCCAGGCGAGCCGACGCCAATATAGCCACCACAGGCCCCAAACCGCGCGGCAACCTGAACGCAACGCGATCACCCGCTCGAACGCCTGCGTGCGCCAGCCGCCCGGCCAGGGCGTTGACCTGGGCGTCCAGACGGGCATAATCGACCACACCGTCCCGATCGCGCACCGCCGGCGATGCGGGATTGAGCAAGGCCGCCCGAGCCACCTTGTCCGCCAGCGTTTCAATTGTCCCTGCGGCCCGGCCATCGGCAGTGGCCCTGGGCGGTATCTCGGAAGCAGCCACGGCATCGGCTTCAGGCGCCCGGACCATAGCTTCCAGAATGCCGACGTAGGCATCGATCCAGCTTTCGACCCGCCCGGCATCGAACAGGTCGCGGTTGTAATGCGCATCGATTTGCAGGCCATCGGAATCGGACTGGATGTTCCAGTTCAGTTCCCAACGTACAGCGCTATGGACATTGGCGTCGATCCGGGTTGTCAGGCCGTCGAATGCCGCAACCGCATCGAGACGATCCAGGTTGAACGAGGCGGCGGCCAGGGGTGGGCGCGACGGGTCGCGTCGCAGTCTTAGATCCTTGAGCAATCTGGAGTAAGGGTAATCGCGATGCGCCATTCCCAGCGCCACGGCATGCTGCACCGCCTTGCGCAAATCCTGATCGGAGACCGCCTGGCCTGCGGCGATTCGCAAAGGCAGCACGCCCACGCAATAGCCTGCCAGGGCGGAAGCGCCCAGTTCGGGCTGCCCCGCCGAAAATATAGCGATGACCGATTCGTCCTGCCCTGACAGGCGCGCCAGAAGCCGCCCATAGGCGGCAAGGCACAAAGAGAAAAGCGAGCTGCCGGTCTGTCGCGCGGACCGCTCCAGCGCTTCGCGCAACGGTCGCGGCAGGCGCCGGCTTGCCCGCTTGCCTGCATAGCTTTGAAGCGCCGGACGGGGCCGGTCGACAGGTAGATTCAGAGGCGCGGGAACCGTCGCGTAAACCGACCGCCAGTAAGCTGCAAGTTCCGGAGCATCGGCACGCGCGCGAGTATGCTCGACGTACGAACGGTAAGGAACCGGAGGCGGCAAGTCGGACAGCGTACGGCTCAGCCCGGCGTTGTAGAGCTGCGCCAGTTCCAGGGCCATCAATTGCATTGACCAGCCGTCGGTGACCAGATGCGGCATGACCAGAACCAGGCGATAACGGTCCGCGGCGAACCGCAATATCCAGGCGAGCACGATGGGCCCGTGCTCCAGATCCAGGGGAGTCAGGACGGTGGCATCCACCCAGGCCTGGAACCACGCCGGATCGTCGGCGCTGTGATCAACCTCAACGCTGCGGATATCCGGATCGAGCCTGGGGTGAACAACCTGGCTGGCGCCATCCTCGGGAAATGTCGTGCGCAGCGCCTCATGCCGGCCGACCACGCCGCACAACGCCGCTTTCAACACATCAATGTCGGGCGCGCCCGTAAAATCGAACACCAGCGATTGATTGTAGGCCGCCGAGGTTTGCGGGCTGAACGCCGCCAGCAGCCGCAGCGCCTGTTGGCCCGGCGTCGTCGGCAGGCTCTGCGCAATGTCCGTTGGCGCCGCCGATTTACGCGCAGGCGCCAGCATGCCGTGGGCACGCATCGCCCGCAGCGACGCCCGAACCGCCTGTTCCACCTGGTCCAGGTCCTGATCGTCGTGGGCGGTGGACAGGAAGCAGGTGCGCCCTTCCCAAACATACACGCCGTTCTGGATCATGTGGTTGTAGAACAGATCGCTGGCTCCGACAAAGCGAAACAGCGACGCAAAGTGATGAACCGAAATACCGGATTCTTCCTCGGCCAGCACCTTGTTCAGGCGTACCGCGAAATTTTCCGTACGTGTGTTCAACGAGTCCTGAAGACCAGGCCCCTGTGCTTCCAGATACGTCAGCACCGCCTGCGCATTGGCCATCGCCAAAGGGTTTTTGTTGAAGGTCCCGGCAAAGAAGGTTCGGTCGCCCCTTGGGACGCTGGCATCGTCCGTCGACCAGGCGCCGCCATCCAGAGCATCCAGAAAACGCGCATCGCCGGCCACCACGCCGATCGGCAAGCCGCCTCCGACTATCTTGCCGTAGGTAACCAGGTCGGCACGAACACCGGCCCAGGCCTGAGCCCCACCCAGCGCGACGCGAAAACCCAGCAGAACCTCGTCGAAAATCAGCGCCGTGCCGGTCGATCGGGTGAGCTCGCGCAGGCGCTGGAGAAAGGCCCGGGGCTGGCGGTCGGGCCGGCGGCCCTGCACCGGCTCGACAATGACCGCAGCAAGCGTTGCCCCTTCACGGGCCAGCATTTCGAGAGAACCTTCTTCGTCGCCGTAATCGAGCAACAGCACATCGCCCACCATGCCGGGCGGTGTGCCGCCCGCCAGCGGAACCGTGATTCCGCCCGGTCCGGCTTGAGTCAGCGTGCCATCGAAATGGCCGTGGTACGACCCCTGGAACATGGCGATGCGATTGCGCCGGGTTGCATGGCGAGCCAGTCGCAAGGCCGTCATGACCGCCTCCGTCCCACTATTGCAGAACGTGACCCGGGCATTGCCGGTCAGCCGGCAAATCCGCTGCGCCACGTCGCCCGCCAGATGGGCTTGTGGGCCTATGAACAACCCGCGTTCGGTCAGGTGCCCAACGAGGGCATCGACCAGAAACGCCGGCGTATGGCCAAACAGCTGGACGCCGAACCCCATCGCGATATCGACGTAGTGATTGCCGTCTACATCTGTGATGTGACTGCCCGACCCTTTAGCCCCTATGATGGGATAAAGCATGGACTTGGTTTCCGGCCGGAACCCCGCCACGGCTCGGCTATCGGCCAGGTAGCGGCCATATAGCCGGCGCTGGTCGCCCGAAGCTCGGGTGCGTTGCGTATAGACTTTGGAAAACGCAGTCACGCCCGCCGCCGCTTGTTCCGAAATCGCCGCCGGCTGGGGCTCGTGCGTCTGAACGCCGGCGGCGGCGACCGCTTGCGAAACCACGGACGGCCCACTCGCTACCGGAGCTTGCGCAAAGACCTGCGGAGATGCCGTCGGCGCGGCGGACTTCGCGTTGACAACCACATGATCGATCAGCCGGGCAGGCGTTGCCAATGTCTCGAATAATGCGAGGCGCGGGATCGCAATAGACCAGCGACGCTCCAGAGCCGCCACGGCTTCGGTCAGGGCAAGAGAATCGACGCCAAGCTCCAGAAACCCCCGATCCGACAGCGCATCGTCCGCCGAGATCTGCAACGACCGGGCCAACAGTAAAGCCGCTTGTTGACGCAGATCGGCGGGAGGCTGTTGGCTCCCTGCCACGTCCACGGGAGCCAGAGTAGCGGCAGCCCTTGTGGCTGCCATTTCCAACGCACCACCTGTCGTAGCAAGCGTAGCGGCACCCCTTGTGGGTGCCATCGTCGCACTACCCCCCTCTTCAGAAACAAGACTCAACCAATAACGACTATCGGCAAACGGATAGCCAGGCGCCTCGATCCGCGCAGCGGGATCGAGCACCGCCTCCCAGCGAACCGGGGCGCCGCCCACGAACAGTTGCGCCAGCAAGCTACCCAGCGTGCGCCCGGCGGGCTGATTGCGCCTGAGGGATGGAACGAAAACGGGCGACTGCCCTTCAAACGCGGGAGAGCGGCTAGCCGTGCCCATCAGGGCCGGCGATGCGCCGATTTCGATCAACAGACTGGCGCCGGCTTCGGCCACTGCCGATATGCCATCCGCGAAGCGCACCGATTCGCGAATATGGCGCACCCAATAGCCGGCCGTGTCGAATGGCGCGTCCGTGGTACCTGTAAGATTGGATATCAGCGCAACTCCGGGTTTATGCAGCGTCACGCCGGCCAGCGCCGTTTCGAATGCGGCCAGTGCCGGATCCATAAGGCGGGAATGAAAACCGTGGGATGTGCGCAGGCGCTGGGTACCAACGCCTTGCGCGTCCAGTGCATCGCAGACGGCGGCTACGGCCGTCGCCGGGCCCGAAATCACGCACTCGTCGGGCGCATTAATGGCGGCAAGGTCGACGCTTTCGCGCAAGGTCATCGGCAATTCCAGCAGCGCTTGCGGCGACGCGAACACCGCTGCCATCGCGCCGTCGTCCGAAGCCGAAGCCATCACCCGGCCACGCTCCACGACCAATCGCAACGCATCGTCCAAAGAGAAGACTCCGGCGCGGCATGCGGCGACCCACTCGCCAAGACTGTGTCCGATCATGACATCGGGCGTAATGCCCCAGGCGGCAAGCCGCTCGGCCAGCGCATACTCGAGCACGAACAAGGCGGGTTGAGTCAGGCGTGTATCGGACAGCCCGCTTGCCGCGTCGTCCTGGAACATAACGGCGGTCAATGAACGGCCAATCAAGGGATCGACGACTTGGGCGCAACGGTCGACGACCGCCTGAAATATCGGATCGCCGTCATACAGGTCGCGGCCCATCCCGACCCACTGGCTTCCCTGCCCGGTAAACAAAAAGGCGATTTTCGGCGCGCCCTGCAAAGCCATGCCGCGAGCGCCTGCCGTCGGCACTTCGCCTGCGGCCGCTTCGCGCAGGCCGGCCACTGCGGAAGCACCGTCGCCGGCGACGACCGCCGCTCGGGCGGCGAAACCATTACGGCCAATGGCAAGGCTGGCCGCAACGCGATAAGGATTGACATCGCCGCCCTCGATCCAGTCGGCAAGCGTGGCAGCCAGCCGGTTCAGCCCCATCTCATCGGGCGCGGACAGCGGCAATACCACCATCCCGGCTTCGCGCCAAGGCGGTGCCGGCGCGGCGGCTTCCAGAATGACATGCGCATTGGTGCCGCTGAAGCCGAAACTGCTGACGCCGGCACGGCGCACGGTAGCCTCGGGCCACCTCTGCGCATGATCGATGACCTTCACCGCCATGCGGTCCCAGGCCATGCGTGGGTTGGGCGCCGTCTGGTGCAGCGTAGGCGCCAGGTCTGCGGATTCGAGCGCCAGGACGGTCTTGATCAAGCCGGCAATGCCGGCGGCCGCCTCCAGATGTCCGATATTTGTCTTGGCCGCGCCCAGCAGCAGCGGTGCACTGCGCCCTGGCGCGTAGGCCTCGGCCAGCGCCTGGACTTCGATGGGATCTCCCAGCGGCGTGCCCGTGCCATGGCATTCCACCACCTGGACGTCGGCGGCGCGAAGCCCCGCGTCGGCCAGGGCCGCCCCGATCAGGGACCTCTGGGCAGCGGCGTTCGGAGCGGTCAGCGAACTGGCACGGCCATCGTGGTTGATGGCGCCACCGCGCACAATCGCGCGCACGCGGTCGCCTCGTGCATCGGGCAACCGTTTCAACACGATGAATCCAGCGCCTTCGCCGCGCACGTAGCCGTCGGCCTGGGCATCGAAAGTGCGGCAGGCATGACTTGGGCTTAACATGCCGGCGGCGGCGAAACCGCGCGTCCAGGCATCGTTGATCAACAGGTTGACGCCGCCGGCGATCGCCATGTCGCATTCGCCCAGGCGCAAGCTGCGGCAGGCGGCAAGAACCGCGACCAGCGAAGACGAGCAAGCCGTATCGATGGCAAGCGCAGGGCCCGTTATGTTCAGAATGTGGGCGATCCGGCCGGCCGCGGCGCTGGCGGCGTTGCCTGTCGTGGCCTGCGGCGTGAAGCCCGCGTCGGCACCATGAAACCTGGCCTCATAATCGTGGGTGCTGATACCCAGAAAAACCCCTGTCGCCGAAGGCCGCCGATGCGGATCGGCCGCGCCGGCGTCTTCCAGCGCATGCCAGGCCACTTCCAGCGCAAGGCGATGCTGCGGATCCATGTGCGCCGCTTCGCTTTCGCGTATGCCGAAAAACTGGGCGTCGAACCGATCGATGGCATCGATATAGCCGCCCATCGGCAGCCCGGCGCGTTCGGGCCTGTCGAGCGGCGGATCCGAAATGGCATTGCGGCCTTCGTTCAACAGACGGCGAAACGCCGCCAGATCGGGCGCCCCGGGAAATCGGCAAGCGACTCCAATCACCGCAATCGGCACCGCCTGCGCCGACGCATCGGACCGAAGCGTATCGATGCGTTCCTGAAGCCCGGTGACAAGCTTCAGTATCTGATCAGTGTTGAGACGTGCAAGGCGATCGCGCAGAGCCGAGGATGAATTCGCGGTCATGCGTCGCCCCGCTCGATGGACGCAAGCAGATCATCCAGATCGGCTCCGGGCAGCGGTAGCGCGGACGATGACGCCGCCGCCGAAGAAGTCGCCGCCCCACTCTGCGCCGCCTTTTTAGGCGGCGCAACATGGGCCACGAGCCTCGCAATAGTCGGGTAGTCAAAGGCGATCGTTTCGGGCAATTCAGCGCCAACCTTCTCGCCAAGCGCGAAGGCCAGCTCGGTCGAGCCAAGAGAATCCAGCCCCATCTCGGCGAAGCCCTGATCGGACCCGATGGTTCGGGCCGGCAGGTTCAACCGGTCGGCCAACCATCCGGTCAGCCAAACAACAAGCGCCGTGGCCTCGATCGGCCCTGCGCTTGCGGACGGCCCGGCCGCCAAGTGCCCTTCCCACTGGGCAATCACCGCAAGCGTCCCGTCCTGATACGCCTTGCGATTGGCCAGCCGTTGAATCTTCCCGCTGGACGTTCGCAACACCGAACCAGGAGCGACCAGCACAATTCGCGACAGCGCCAGTTCCAGGTTTTGCCACACCGCTTCAACAATGGCGTGAAAAATGGGTTCCGGGGCGTCCGTGCGGCGGGATCGTTCAAGCTCTTGCACAAGAATGACCTGTTCGCGTTCGACGCCTTCAGAGGAAACAGAAAAGGCGGCGCCATTGTCGCGACGCAGCGCATCGTGCGCGTTTTGCGCAGTCCGTTCGATATCGTGCGGGTAGAAATTCGCTCCGCCGAGAATGATCAGATCCTTGATCCGGCCCGTCACGAATAGTTCGTTATCGACCAGAACGCCCAGGTCTCCGGTACGCAGGAAAGATCCGGCCGCGGCTTCTCCTTCGATAACGGCGCCGAAGGCGGCCTCGGTGTCGTCCGGGCGCTGCCAATATCCGCGCGCAATCGTCGGGCCGCCCACCCAGATTTCCCCCACCCGATCCGGCGGGCACCGCCGCCGGGTATCGGGATCGACGATGGCGATGGGGACATCTGGCAGCGGCCGGCCGCTACCGGGCATCGTCCGGCTTGCGGGAGCGCCGTCGGCCACAACGGATACACGCCCGGCGGCCAATGCGTCTACATCGAAGTGCCGCAGCACGGGCGGCGCACCAACGGGGCTGGCCGTCACCGCCAGCGTGCTTTCGGCCAGTCCATAGGCCGGGGCAAACGCTTCACGCCGGAAACCGAAAGGTTGAAACTGCTCGGTGAACTGCTCCATTACCGCCGGGTTGATCGGTTCAGCGGCATTCATGGTCATGACCATGTTGCCAAGATCCAGGCCGGCCCGGTCTTCAGGCGCAATCCGGCGACAGCAAAGATCGTAGGCAAAACTGGGGGCCGCCGAGTGCGTGCCGCGGTAGCGCGTCATGGCCTGCAACCACAGCGCGGGCTTCTGCAAGAAGGCGTTGGGCGCCATCTGAACCGACGCGCAGCCGGAGAACAAAGGCTGCAACAAGCCGAAAATCAAGCCAAGATCGTGAAACGCCGGCAACCAGCTGATCATGGTGGAATCGGCATTCAGCGCCCAGACCGCTTCCATGCGGGACATATCCTGGATCAGGTTGCCGTGACTGACCCTCACGCCCTTGGGCAAAGCCGTGGATCCGGATGTGTACTGAAGAAAAGCGATATCGTCGGCGGCCGTTGCGGCCGGGGCCAGATCGGGATCATCGGCCAGTTCATCGGTTGAAATCCAGTCAAGCGCACCCAAGCGCTCGCTGGAACGGCGCCATTCGTCGATGGATCCCAGCAAATCGGCGCTGGTCAACGCAACCCGTGCATTCGAGTCAGTCGCCACCGCCACCAAACGTTCGATCAGGCGATTGCGGCGCGGCGGATTGATGGGCGTGGCCAGACGCCCGCTCCACAGACAACCCAGGAAGGCGGCGAAAAACTCCACACCGGGCTGAAACACCAGCAGCACGGGCTCTCCGGGCTGGGTCGCCCGCGCGAGCCGGGCCGCAACCGCGCGCGCTTTCGCTGCCAGATCGGGGGCCATCCAGCGGCATTGCTCGTGCCCCTGACTGTCCAGAAAGGTAAATGACCAGGTGTCGTCCGGCGCCTTGGCGCGATTCCGCAAAATTTGCGGCAGAAAAACCGGATCGCGTTGTTGGCCCACAGACATTACGCCCTATCCTTTGCATTAGCGGGAGCGGTACCGGCGGCGGAACGCCGGGCTTCCAGACGGCGCCCGACGAGCTCGTCGAGCTTCGCGTCCAGGCGACGATCAAGTGTGGCGGCAATTTCCTTTTCCATTTGCGACTGCTCGCCGCTGGTCCGGTGCAGATCGGCCACATGGCGCAGATCCTGCCGACTCAGCGACAGCAGCAGGCATGGAAAGCGCGTACGGCAAGTGGTCGGATTGGGGACGTCTTCGAGCAGCGCAAATTCTCCGAAGAAATCGCCGACCTCCAGAATTTCCATGGTCAGGGTGGCGCCATCGCCCAAACGGACCGTGCTTTCGACCGATCCGCGGGCGATGATGTAGAACCGTCCGGTAGCCGTTCCCTCGACCGTCAGGACAGTATCGGCCTGAACCTCTTCGACACGCAGCATGGCGCGCACACGTTCCAGATCGTCCTGGGGAACACTGGCAAACAAAGGAATCTTGCGCAGCCGTTCCACACTGATGGCGACATCCTGGCCGGCATTGGCGATGGAAATATCCGACTGCTTCTCCCACATTCCGGCATAAAGCCCATTGCGCGCCAACAATTCATCGTGCGTGCCGGTTTCCACCAGCTTGCCGTCGCGAAACGCGCAGATCAGATCCATGTCCGGGCACGAAGACAGGCGATGGGTAACCGAAAACAGCATGCGGTTGGCAGTGACCCTGGCCAGGGTGTCGTTGATGGCCGCCTCGGCTTCCGCATCGAGCGCAGAGGTGGCCTCGTCGAGCAGCAAAATTTTGGGATCGCGCAAAAGGGCGCGGGCGATCACGATACGCTGACGTTGGCCGCCCGACAGCAACTTGCCGCCCTCGCCCACATCGGTTTCATAGCCGTTGGGCAACGTGACGATGAAGCTGTGGATCTCGGCGGCGCGCGCGGCCTGCTCTATCTCGGCGTCGGTGGCATCCATGCGACCAATCCTGATGTTGTAGCGGATCGATCCGTCGAATAGAGTGGTGTCCTGATTGACCACGGCTATAAGCGAAAAAAGCGACCGGTCATCGATCTCGCGAATATCCGTGTCGTTCAAGACGACGCTGCCGCTGGTTGCATCGTAGTTGCGGGACAGAAGGTTGATGACCGTACTCTTGCCCGAACCGGACGGCCCTACCAGCGCGATACGTCTGGGCACCGGTGTCTCGAGCGTGACGTCGTCAAGATTAAGCCGGTCGCCCACATAGCTGAACGACACATCGCGCAACGCCACCCTGGATAAAGGCTCGTTCATAGGCATGGCGTTTTGCACAACAGGCTGATCGTCCGGATACGACAATAACGACTCGATGCGCTGCCAACTGCCAACGGCCTGAATGGCTGTCGGTATCAGGGCGGCAATACCGCCCGCCGCGCCGCCGATCGCCAGCAACAGGCCGATGTAGGCGACCACGACGCCTCCGGAAACCGTGCCGCTCAGTGACAGAACCGCCCCCAAACCGATAATCCCCAACTGCGCGGCGCTAACAGCAAAAACGGTGGCGCGAGTGGTGAGTTCGCCCAATAGGTACTGTTTGTAGCTTGCGTCGTAAATATCACTCGTATAACCATTGAACTGATCCCGCCGATGGCCGCCAATATGGAGCGTGCGGATCATCGGCAGCAACTGGACGGTTTCTTTGACAAAGCCCGCGATCTTGCCGTCTTCAACCTTGCGGGCATAAGACGCCTTGACGGCAAAGCGGCTTACCTGACGCGGTGCCCAGAAGGCAATAGCCAGAAGGATGATGGTCGTCAAAGCCATCCGCCAATCCAAAGCGAACGCCGTGATCAAGGAACCAATCATCAGAAAAGACTTGGAAACGATGCCCGAGATGGCCCGGATAACGGCGTTTTCGACAATAAATACATCGGCGGCGAAAATCGTGACGACATCGCCGCTTTTAAAACGGTTGAGCGAGCGCGAGGACAGGGCAAGCAACTTGTCGAACACCCGTCGCCGCACATCATTCAGCGCTTTGGGCCCAAGCGTCGAAACACTGAAATCGATACCCAGGCCGGCGACGGCAGTGACCAGGAAGCCGCCGATCAGGTAAGCCAGCGTAAGCCAGATGACGTGCGCATTGTGGGGAGTGATGCCGTGATCGAACAATTGGTTGAGCCACAGCGGCATCAACATGGCGTAGATGGTTTGAATCAGAATCCCGATAGCCAGCAGCCAGCAGAAAAAGTGATAGGGGCGCAACAGCCCCGCCGCCCAACGCATGAACGGCAAAATGCCTTTCAGCGGCCGTTCGCGCGACAAGGATTCGCCCCATTGCAGCTGCAACATGACGGCCGGTTTTCCTGTGACGCTGCGGCATACCTCGTCGATCGAAACGCCCGGCTTCATGGCACGCGCAAAATCCAGCAAGACGCGGGCGTCGTATACATCGAGCAGAAATCTGACGAACGAACCGGCCCGTATCGCGTCGCGTGCTTGCGCCGCATGCGAGGCCAGACGGCTGGCCAATCCGTCGAGATCGTTGACGTCGTCCGCATTGACCATCACCACATCATCGCCCGGTTTGACACGGACAAGATTCAGGATGCCCACGCCTATCAACCCCAAGGCAGCTTCAGGGCAGCCAAGGCGCTCGGTCAAGATGCGTTCCACCAGATCGAGTTCGGCGTCAGTGCCGGAATTTTTACGCGCACTGACCAGAACGCTGGCAGCCAGGCCGCCTTCATCGGGGATATTGAGCTTGAGCAACTCATATACACGCTGTTCCACCCGTTGAAACCGCCGGGTGGGAAACTTAAATCGGCCCTGCATAACGCTTTGTGCTTGTTCTTTCACGCCCAGCCTCGCTCGTCGTGGGTTACCTCTGTTTGCGGCAAGACAGGCAGCGCATCGTCGCGACCGTCATCCTGGGCAAGCTGAAGAATAATGCGAGCCACGGCATCGGGATCCGTGGCCCAGGGGAAATGTCCGATCTCGTGGCGCGTAACTCGCGTCCTGGCAGTGGTGACCGCCTTCCACGTCAATAGGTCGTCGGCCGAAACCGACGGGTCGTCAAGCATATGCAGAACATCGATGGGAATCGCCAAGCGTCCGGCATGCGTGTGACGATAGGTGTCACACGCTTCCAGATCGGCGCGCAACGCCTCTTCAGCCACTGTGCCCTCCCAGTCGCCTTCCCCCGGCGCCATCCCGAAGCGGGCCGCGAGCTCGGCTCGCAGTCGCGGCGACGGCAACCGGTATAGCGGTGCTTCGACGGGAGCCAGAACCGGGGATCGGAAACCTGAGACGACAAGGCGTTCTATGGGCGCACCAGCTCGCATCAAGCTCCAGGCCATTTCGTACGCCAGAAGAGCGCCATAGCTATTGCCGACCAGAATCAGCCGAAGCGGATCGCCGGTTTGATCAAGAGCCAGCCATCCTTTTGTGGCTCCGTCCACGGCCTGGGCAACCCGGCGCGGCGGCGCAATGCCGTCGATGTCGCCGCCGCGAGGAAGATTGACGACAAGCACTCCGGCCGATAGCGGCAGTGCGGCCATTAGCCGGCGTACCGACAATGGCGAGCCCCCCGCGTGGGGAAAAAAAATGAAGGTCGGTTGCCCACGCACTGCACAACGCAACCGCAGCATCCAGCGCGGTGAAGCGCCGGGGTCAACCCTGTGATCTACCGCATCAGGCATACGCATCCGTTGAAGAATTAAAAAATTTTTAAGGGATGGAAATGGACGGGTAACATATTACCAGCTACTGTATCATTGCTGTATATTTCATTAGCATTCAGAGACATATTCACACTGGGCCACGGTCTGGAACCACGGATAAAAACATGAATGAGCAACCGGAATTCATTGCCCACCTCGACACGGATGGAGCCATATGCCTACGCAAGGCCTTCGACGCCGGCTGGGTCCAACTCGCCCGGGAAGGAATCGAACGAAACATCGCCGATCCAAGCCCTTTCTTTCGCAATCTGGGCGAAAACGGCGGTGGCTTCCTCTCGGACATGTGGTCGCGCCGGTATATCCCGGAATTCGAACGTTTCTGCATGGAATCGCCTGTGGCCAGGCTGGCGGCACACGCGCTGCAATCCGATCGCGTCCGGCTGGCCCAGGACACGTGGTTCGCCAAACGCCCCGGCAGTTCGGAACGTACGCCCTGGCACCACGACACCGTAATTTCCGGACCCTTTTGTTCAGTGTGGGTAGCCCTGGATCCAACGCCGCGTGCAGCCACACTGGAATTCATCCGCGGCTCGCACGCCTGGGGCAAGGCCTTGATGCCGAAATCCTTTTTTGACGAATCGGCAAAGCGCAACGCGGTCGATCAGTTCTACGCCGATTTCCACGGCGACAAGTCCCGTGCAGACGCGCACGAATTCGGCGAAATTCCCGATATCGAGGCCAACCGGGATGCCTACGACATTATCGGTTGGGACATGGAACCCGGCGACTGCGTGCTGTTCAACGCGCGCACGATCCACGGAGCGCCAGGCAATCATCTGAAACGCACGATTCGCCGCTTCGTCACGCGCTGGGTAACCGACGAATCCACAGTGGCCATGCACGGGCAGGAAATGATCGACGCCCTTGTCGGCGCGGGGCTCGAAATCGACCTTCAAGTGGGCGGACCGGTTCGAGGAAAACTGTTCCCGGAAATACGCGTCGGGGATGATTAAATATTCTTTACTCTTATTGACATTTTTTACATATACCCCCTACACTGCCCGGGTGCCTGGTGTCGATATCGTCCTTCTTCTTAAGGCATACCTGAGTAAGTATCACGATCTTACCCGGCACTGTTGTTGTCACATGCGGATAACATTTACCAACCACTAGGGATTCACTATTATGGCTGATATGTTCTTGACCATCACACGCGCTAATATCAAAGCAGGTAGCGAAAAGGATGCACGAGCTCTTTTGAAAAAATCGCTCATGCCCAGCGACGGCTCCAAGCCAGGTGACCACATTCCGGGCCTGATCGGTTTCGGACTGATGCGCTCCAAAAAAGACGCCTCGATGTTCGGCCTGGCCACGGTATGGAAAAATGAAGCTTCGTTCGACGCCCTGCACAAAAACCCCAATGCCAAAGTTGGCGGCCACTGGGTTCAAAAATTCATGGCCTTTACTAAAGGCGACGTAAAAGGCGAAGGCTTCTATATCGAAAGCCTGTAACACGCAGCAAAGGAGGTTGGCCTGACTGTTCTTTCCGAGCAATGCCAACCAGGCCCGGCCTCCCCCAATCCCCGCATCAATTGTCCGAATAACGGGTCGGGTTGGCTTTCTGTCCAGGCGCGCGCATGACCGTTTCTCCTCCTTCCCCTGGCTCGACATCACCCGTTCGCACGCCTAACACCGGAAACCCCGCCCTGCGTCCCATCGAAGACGCCTATCCGCTGACCCGAATGCAGCAGGCGCTGCTGGTGCGTTGCCTTTCCTATCCCGATCAGCCACTTTACATGGGGCAATGGTGGGCCGTTCTGGACGGAGACCTGAACCAGCAAGCATTCACCGCCGCCTGGCAGGGCGTGGTCGACCGCCACACAGCCTTGCGCAGCGGCTTTCATTGGGATCTGAAAGATCACCCGTTCCAGGTGGTTCACCGCCAGGCCGCTTTGACGGTCAACGTGAAAGACTGGCTCGGCCATGTCGATTGGCGCAAACGTCTTGACTCGTTCCTGGCCGACGATCGCGCCCGGCCGTTCGATATCAAGAAGCCGCCACTGATGCGCATCGCGCTCATCCGGCTGGCGCCAACGCGCCACCTTGTCGTCTGGACGCGCCATCATCTTACGGTCGACGGCTGGTCTCTGGGTGTCGTCCTGGGCGAAGTATTTTCCTTATATAAGGCGCTATGCGCCGGGCAGCCGCACGCGTTGCCGCCCGCCCCCGCGTTTCGAGCCTACGTGAACTGGGAACAATCCAGCGACCGGTCGGCGGCGTTAAGCCATTGGCGCAACGTCCTGGCCACCGGCGCGCCGGACGAACGCGACCCCGCCGAACGCCGCCACATCGCGACAACGGAAACCTCCGGACCGGAAATCCAGGCCATCGTCCGCCATCTGCCGGAATCCATTTCAGAACGCCTGAACGCGCTGGCCCGGTCTTGCCGCGTCACCGTCAATACCGTCATTCAGGCCGCCTGGTCCATGGTCGATAGCCGGCTGACCGGCCGCGATACGGCTCTTTTCGGCGCAGTGGAAACAGTGCGCCCCCCCCATCTCGCGCAGGGCGAAACAACCGACCTCGTCGGAATTCAGATTCAGATACAACCCGTTCTGGCCCGTATCGACCAGACGCCGCTGCGCGACTGGCTCGAAGACCTGCAGGCGAAAGCGGTTGCCGCACGCAGTGCCGGCTCCATAGGCATGGACGAGTTTCGCGATCTGCTCGGCCTGCCACGCGACAGCCTGCCATTCGATAGCCTGGTCGGTTTTCAGAACTACCCCCTGGACGAAGCCTCTGCCCTTGCCGGCAGCGGATTGACTCTGGCCGAAAGCGGCGATGTCACACTGCCCGACATGCCGCTGAACCTGATGGTGGAACGGCAGGCCGGCGGCCTGTGCCTGCAGTTGATGTTTGACCGGAATCGCTATGGCCTGCCCGACGCTACGCTACGTCTGGATATGCTGGCCGCAACACTGGCGGCCCTGCCCGATTCGGCGGCGGTTTCCGTTGACGCCATCGACGTGCTGCCCGAAGCAATCATGGCACCGTTGTTCGGCGATGCGCCCATCGACACGCCGCTGCCCGGCTCCGGGCAGACCGTAATCCAGGCAATTCTCGAACACGTGAACAATCGGCCTCAGGCTGCAGCCGTCACTCTGGGCGAACAGAGCCTGACCTATGCCGGACTGATCGCCATCGCCTCAACCGTGGCTGCCAGACTGGCCGCGAACGGAATCGGCCGCGGCGCCCGCGTGGGCCTGCACCTGGAACGCACCCCACTGGCCATAGCGTCTATCGTGGGCATCATGCTGCGCGGCGCGGCGTACGTGCCCATCGACCTTAGCGCGCCCGATGAACGCAAGGCATTCATTACGGCGGAAGCAAATCTTGCCGGTGTGCTCTCGATGACGTCCGACGACGTGGCGGGTCTGCCGGCCATCGCCGTAGGCGATTTGGCGCCTGAAACGCTCGACGCCATCGCGCCCGTCGACGCAAGCGCTTTCCTGCCACCCACGGACTCGGACGAGGCTTACGTCATCTTCACCTCGGGATCCACCGGGCGCCCAAAGGGCGTTTCAATCGGCCACGACAACCTTGGCTACCATGTAGCGGCACGAAACGCCGCCTACCCGGGTCAACCCAATCGCGTTCTTCTGCTGACCTTTCCCCTTAATTTCGATGGATCCGTCACCGGCATATTCGGCACGCTGTCCATAGGCGGAACACTCGTCCTGCCGCGCCCCATAGAAGCCACCGATCCTGATCGCCTGGCAGCGCTGATCCGCGATCAGCGCGTTACCCAAACCATCATGATTCCATCGCAATGGAGCCTGCTGCTGTCGGCGGGAGCGCCCGCCGACCTGAACAGCCTGGAAGTGGCCGTGGTCGCAGGCGAAGCGTGTCCACGCGATCTGGTCGAGCGCCACTACGCACGGTTGCCGAAAACCCTGCTGGCCAACGAATACGGGCCAACAGAAACGACCGTCTGGGCCACGCTGGAACGATGCGCCGCCGGAGAAACAGGGCCGGTCGCGATCGGCCACCCCATCCCCGGAACACGCGTTTACGTGGCGGACCGGAAAAACCGGCGCTGCCCACCGGGGTCTACCGGCGAGCTTCTGATCGCGGGGCCGGGAATCGCGCGCGGCTATGTGGGCCGCCCCGACCTGACGGCCGAACGCTTCATCGCCAACCCATTCCACAGCAGCCCGGGATTGCGCACCGCCTATCGCACCGGAGACCGCGTCGTTCTGGGCTTCGACGGCAAGCTGCGGTTTCACGGCCGGGCCGATGATCAGGTCAAGATCAGCGGCTATCGTATCGAGCTGGCCGAAATCAGCGCCTGCCTCCTGGAACTTCCCGGCGTCGAGGACGCGGTAACTGTCGTTCACCGTGCCGGGGCGCAAGCCCGAAGCCTGCTCATCGCTCACGTCGCAGGCGCCAATCCGCCAAGCCAGGAAGCCATCCTGCGCCACGCGCAACGCCTTCTGCCCGCATACATGGTGCCGCACAGCATCGTGCTGCACGATCGTCTGCCGCGCACCAGCACAGGCAAGATAGATCGCCACAATCTTCCTGCGCCCCTGCCTCAGGAAACCGCCTCCGTGGCGCCCGAAGGCGAAACCGAAGAAGCGATTGCACAAGTCTGGCAGGCCGTTCTGGGCTGCCAGGCCATTGGCCGCTTTGACGACTTCTTCGCCATCGGCGGCCGGTCGCTCGACGCCATGCAAGTGGTTTCACGCCTGCGGCGCGACCTGAAGCTTGCGGTCGATCTTATCGATCTGTTCGAATCTCCGCGACTCAACGATCTGGCGCGCCGGGCGGCCGGCCGTAACGCCGGCGAAGGCGCCGCCATCCGCAAGCGGCAAAGAACCCGCATTGACCTGGCCGCGACCTCGCCGGAGCAAGCATCGTGAACAGCGGTTACATCGCCGCCGCATCGTTCGCGCAACGGCAGCTTCGCTATCTGGACCTGCTGCAACCGGGAGGCTCGGAATACGCGCTTCCGTTTGTGCTGGAAATAACAGGCGCCTTCGACGAAACGGCGCTGCGGCGAGCGTTCGACGCGGTCATTGATCGGCACGACGTGCTGCGAGCTTCGTTCCCCCTGATCAATGACATCCCGGCCCTGGCCGTGCTCGATCAACGTGTGATCGCCATGCCTGCCATCGAGCTTTCCGCCGGAACCCGCGCCGACTGGCGCAGGCAACTGGCAGGCGCCGTAACGGATATGGTGGCGCGACCCTTCAACCTCGAAAAAGGCCCAGTACTGGCAGCGGCACTTTTCCGGCCTGCCTACCCCGAAGCGGCCGGCTGTTCGGCGGGCCTGGCGGTGGTCTTTCATCACGCCGTAGCCGACGGCGCGTCATTGCCGATTTTTCTGGACGACCTGATCGTCGCCTACAACGCGGCCGTCACCGGGGCCGCGCCCGCATGGCAGGAACTGGCGCTGCAATACCCGGACTACGCCGACTGGGAACAGGAGCGTTTCGGGGCAGCCGATGCCCCGGCCATGACCGAAGCCCTGCGCTACTGGCGCGAAACGCTGCGCGGGGTCCCGTCACTCCTGGACCTGCCGCTGGACCGGCCACGCAGCGCAATGCAGTCCCCCGGTGTCGGAGCCACGGCGCGCCTGAACCTGCCGGCCCCGATCGGCAACGCCTTGGCCGATTTGGCCCGTCTTAAAGGCTGCACGCCTTTCATGGCTTTTCTGGCTGTGTTCTTCACCGTGCTGCACCGCTGGAGCGGCCTGGACGATCTGGTCGTGACCGTGCCCGTATCCAAGCGCACGCGGCCCGAACTGACCAGGCTGATCGGGCTGCTGGTCGACACGCTGCCGTTGCGCGTGTCCTGTAGTCCGGATACGAGCTTCGACTCCTTGCTTGGAGACGTGCATAAAGTATTTCGAGACGGCATCCGCCATCGCGACGTTCCGTTCCAGCGCATTGTCCAGTCCATCGAAATCGAACGGCGCACCGACGTTGTTCCCCTGATGCAAATTTTGTTCGGCGGCCTGGAGCCGGCCGACGATCCCGTCATCGCAGCTGACGGCACCTGCTTTGCCGCCACCGACGATCAGGCGGACCAGACAGCCAAGGCCGACATATCCTTCGTTTACCGCCAGTCCGCCGAACAGGTCGAGCTATGGTGCCGCTACGATCAGGCGCTGTTCGAGCACGCAAGCATCGAGAATCTGCTTTCGTGCTTCGGCGCCATCGCCGCCGCAGCGGCACGCGCGCCCAACCAGGCGATCGGCGATCTTCCCCTGATGGACGAAGCGGCCGGACGCGACCTTATCGCCCGATTCAACCGAACCCGCCGGCCGTACCCGGACAATCAATCCGTCGCCGCCCTGTTCAACGACGTGGCCCGTCAACATCCCCAACGCATCGCCATCGACGATGGCGGGCGGCTTACCCGCTACGCCGAACTGGCTGACCGGTCGGCCCGCCTCGCCGCTATCCTTGCGCAAGCCGGCCTGGGGCCCGATGACGCAGTCATGCTTGTCCTTCCCCTATCGGACCGATTTCTTGCCCTGATGCTGGCCATTTTGCAGATCGGCGCCATCTATGTTCCGCTCGATCCGGCACATCCCCATGCGCATCGCGCCCGGCTTTCGAAGTCGATTGGCGCCCGCGCCGTTATCCTGTCGACCGCCGAGGACCAGGAAGAATACGAAGGAATCCAGGTCCTGGACGCGCAGACGCTGGACGCGCGTGCGGCGCAACTGGCAGCCGATTTCACGGTGCCGCACGGCTCGTCGGGCACGGCTTACATCATGTTTACATCGGGCTCCACGGGCGAGCCCAAGGGCGTGGCGGTTCCACATCGGGCCATCGCACGCCTGGTCTGCAACACCAACTTTGCGTCCTTTGGCCCAGACACCCGCGCGGCCGTCTACTCCAATCCGTCCTTTGATGCGTCCACACTCGAAATCTGGGCTCCCCTCCTGAACGCAGGCACGGCCATCGTGATCGAACGCAAGGCCATGCTCGATATCGCCAAGCTGCGACGCCTATTGGCGGAATCCAACATCACGCTCTTGTGGGTCACCGCGGGGCTGTTTCAGGAAATTGCCGGCATCGACCCATCGGCCTTCGCCGGCAATCGGCTGGTGCTCACCGGCGGCGACACCGTCAGCCCGGAAGCGGCCCGCGCTGTGCTGGCCGCGGGGGCGGGATCGGGATTGCGGCTGATGAACGGCTACGGCCCGACCGAGAACACCACCTTCAGCACCACCTTCGACATTGCCGGCCTGGATGCGAACAGTCTTTCCGTACCCATAGGCCTGCCCATCGCCAACAGCGCGATCTACGTACTGGATCGGCGCGGACAACCACTGCCGATCGGCGTGAACGGCGAAATCTATGTCGGGGGCGACGGAGTCGCCAACGGATACGTCGGCGACCCGGAACGCACGGCAGCGGCATTTCTGCCCGACCCGTTCGACGAGCGCGGCAAAGCGCGCATGTATCGGACCGGCGATCACGGCCGCTGGCGCCAGGACGGCGCCATCCTGTTTGCAGGCCGTTCGGACGATCAGGTCAAAGTACGAGGATTTCGCATCGAGCTCAACGAAATCGCTGCCGCATTGGGGCGCCATCCGGCACTACGCACCGTTCATGTCGCCGCCCCAAAGGATTCGAAGGGAGGGCGTCAAATCGTCGCCTACGTGGTGGCGCACACGCAGCCCGCGCCAAGCGCGGCCGACCTGCGCCTGTTCCTGGAACCGCTGCTGCCGTCGCACATGCTGCCCAACGCCTACGTCGCGACGGAATCGCTGGCGCTTAACCTCAACGGCAAAGTCGACCGCAAGGCGTTGCCTGCGGTGCAAGACCATCATTACGACCGATCGGCGCAGACCGTCGCACCGCGAACCGAAGAGGAATGCGCGTTGCATGCCATTTGGCAGGAACTTCTGGGAATCGACACCGTTGGTGTCACCGATAATTTTTTCCATGTCGGCGGCGATTCCATCCTGGCTATCCGCATGGCCGCCCGCGCCGCCGACGCAGGCTTACCGCTGACGCCCACCGACGTCTTCCAGCTCCAGACCATCGAGCGGCTGGCGGATGCGGCCTCTCTGGCGCGCCCCCGTCAAAAGCGCGCCGCGGCCGATCGCGCCTTCTCCGCGGAGCTGGTTCCCATCGTTCAATACAACGAGGCAAATCAGCCCTTCCTGCTGGCCAGCCTGGCTCTGGACCGGCCCATCGGCGTCGTGGAACTCGCATTGGTCATCCAGCATCTGGCCGAACGTCACGAGGCCTTGCGTTTGCGATGGATCCGCGACGGCGAGGCACGCCGGCTGGAAATCATGGCTTATGTGGCTCAATTGCCTTTTCGCACGGTGGAAGAGCCCAGCCTGGCCGACGCGCAACTGGACAACTGGATAGCAGAGCATGCGGCGCGCATCGGCCGCGGGCTCGACACACAATCCGGCGTCATGGTCGCCACCACATTAATCGATCGCGGCCCGACAGCCGGGCCGGTTGTCGTCCTGGCGCTGCACCGGGCCATAGCAGACGAGCGCACCCTGGCGCTGATCGTCGCCGAGCTGGAAACGGCGATCAAAGCAGGGCATGCGGCATTGCCGATCCTGGATACGGCCTACGGCGACTGGCTGGACTGGCTGGAGGGCTACGCCGACGAGCAAGCCGCGGGCCGCGGGCTGACCACTCTGGAAAGCGCCGCAATGCGAACATCCATGCCTCCTTTGCTGGTTGACGCGCCCGCAGACGGGCCGAGCATCGCCGCGGAATATTGGCTTGATCCCGCAGTTGCCGCGACCCTGACCGACCACGCGCCGGCACGGCTCATCACCACGCCGCTCGACATACTAGCGACCGCCCTGGCGGCGGCTCTGCCGCCGCCAAACAGCGATGCGGTGCTGATCGAGGCCATCGACGAGCAGCGCAACCTGCCCCGCAACGCACCGAACGTCGAAGGGCTTCTGGGCAATCTGGACAGCGTTTTGACCATTCTCGCACCCACGGGACACATGCCGGTCGCCGCACGGCTGCACGCAGTCAAGGCCGCACGCCAAGCCGTGTCGGCAACCGCTCCGGTCTATCGGGTGCTGGGCCAGACCTTCGATCTGCCCGGCGCCGCACTTGGCATTGCCTGGTCGAGCCCATCCGCCGCACGCGCCGCGATACGATTCCATTCGCTGCCTACGTTCAGCGCCTCAGTAAAAGGCATGCTGGTGGCAAGCGCAATCGGCCCCCGGCTGCGCCTGGCCTGGGCCGGCGCGGAGCCGGCCGGCGGCGCTGCCGAGCTGCTCGAACGGGTAGCGCACACACTTGGTTTAATCGCGGATTTGGCCACACCGAACGCACGCCCTCTGTACACGCCGGCCGATTTTCCGCTCGCCGGGCTGTCCACGCCAGAACTGGCCGGCATCGTCGACGCCGCAACGGATATCGAAGCCATCTACCCCCTGTCGCCGATGCAGGAAGCCATGCTGGTCCACACGCTTGCCGCCGTACGCTCCGAAATCAACTTCGAGCAAAGCTGCATGCGTATTCGCGGCCCGCTCGATCATGAAGCATTCCGCCATGCCTGGGCAACGGTATTCGAGCGGCACGATGTGCTGCGCACCGCTTTTCACTGGCGCGGGCTGGCGCGCCCGCTGCAAGTCGTCCACCGCACCGTGCCCTTGCCGCTAACCACCCAGACATGGCCGGCATTCGACGCCGTCAGGCTGGATGCACTCCTCGCTCGCGACCGGGAGCAGGGGTTTGATCTGGAGCAGGCGCCGCTGGTGCGGCTAAGCATCATCCAGGTGGCGGCCGACGATGCATATGTCGTTTCCAGTTTCCATCATCTGCTGGTCGACGGCTGGTGCCTGGGCCGGTTGGAACGCGAGGTCCGGGCCGCCTACGAAACCTATCGCAGCCGCCGCCCGCCGTTGTTCGACACGCCGGTTCCCTATCAGTCCTACATCGCCTGGTTGGCGCAGGCGGACTGCGCCGACAGCCAGCGGTTTTTCATCGACCTTTTGAACAACTTGCCGGATCGGCGCCGGCTGTTTCCCGCAGCAAAAGGCCCGGCCCATGCCTTTACCACGACGCACCGGACGCTGGATCGCCCGGCCAGCCGGGCACTGATGGCTTTCGCGCGACGGCGCGGGCTGACGCTGGCCACGACCCTTCATTTCGCCTGGGCCGTCTGGTTGGGAGCCCGCCTGGGCTCCGAGGACGTCGTGTTCGGAACCACGGTATCGGGGCGCCCTTCGGGCGTACCAGGTGTCGAAAGAATTGTCGGCCTGTTCATCAACAACCTGCCGATCCGCCTGCAACTGGGTAGTGATGCGCGTCCCGCCGAACGCCTCCAGGCCATTCAGTCGCTGCTGGGACAATTGCAAAGCCACGCCCACCTTTCACCCATGGCCGTCGCCGAGGCCGCCGGCGGCCAATCGGGGCCCCTGTTCGACACCCTGGTCGTGGTCGAGAACCTGGCCTCTGGAACCAGCGCCTGGAGCGGCGCCGAAGGCCTGACCGTCGAAGCGGTGCACTCTCGCATGAAAACGGCTTACGACCTGACATTCATAGCCATACCGGGCGATTCGATCGCCCTGTCTCTGGTGCAGCCCGACGACGGGCGAACGCTCGAAGACGCAAGCGCCGTGCTGGACGCCGTGGCGGCTATCCTGACCGCATTGCCCGATGCGGTAGACAACCGTCTTGACAGCCTGCCTCGCCCCGAAGCGCGCCCGCCTGTTGTCCTCGCCGGTACACCTTCGGCACAGCCCGTTCGCTTCGCCACCCGGCCTCGCAGCACGCTGGAAGCCCAGATCGCCGACGTGGTGGCCGATCTTTCCGCCGTGCCCCAAGGCGGCGAACCGATGGCCGCCCTGGACCTGGACACGGATTTCTGGTTCATGGGCGTCAACTCCCTGAAGCTGATCCAGCTTGCCGCGCGCCTGGAGCAGCGTTTGGATCGCGCGGTGCCCATTTCACTGCTTCTGGAACACCGCTCGGTATCGGCGCTTGCGCGAGCCATCGAATCCGGCCAGACGTGGACGCCGGTCGTTCCCATGACCAGCGCAGGCACGGGCGCGGCACGCGGGCAGGCGAGCGATCCGTTCGTATGCGTCCATCCCGTTGCCGGCGACGTCAGTGTCTTCCTGGATCTGGCCCGCGCCATGCCCGCATCAATTCCCTTCTGGGCCATCCAGGCCGCCGGCCTGGAAGAAGGACAGGAGCCGCTCGATAGCGTCCAAGCCCTGGCGCAGGCCAATCTGGAAGCCCTGACGGCACGGGGCCTGCCGCATCCGCGCTGGATTGGCGGTTACTCGTTCGGCGGGATCATAGCCTTCGAAATGGCGCGGCAGTTGGCGCAACGAGGAACGCCGCCCCAGCATGTTGTCATTATCGACACGCCTGCGCCACTGGAACGCACATCCGTTCTTGAAGCCGACCCGGATCGAGCCCATGCCCAATGGCTTGTCCGCATGGCCGATGTGCGCGCCCGCTTCCAGGGCCTGGAACCCGTGCTGACGCAAGACGAGCTGCTGGCGCTGCCGATAGCCGAAAGGTTCGCCCTGGCGATCGAGCGGCTTCATGCGGCCCGGCTGCTGCCGCCGGCAGCCACTCCCCAATGGCTGGAACGGGCGCACCGCACCAGCCTTGTCCAATACGGCGCGTATCTGAGCTACTCGCCTGCTCCCTCGCCCGGACAGAAACTGCCACTGGCCATTATTCGGGCGGCGGCACCGCGCCAGTCCGATCTGGGCGATCTCGAGAACCGTCAGCTTGCGATTCCCGATATGGGCTGGCAACTGTTCACCGAGGCATCCATACCCGTGCTTCATGTCACCGGCGATCATGTGACGATGCTGGGACCCGACACCGCCCCGAACGTGGCCGCCGCCATCGCAAGCCTGTTGCAGGTTGACGGCGGCGCCTGAAGCTCCACTGATCGTGCCCTAAGGCATTTTCGATTGAGGTGTTTACGGAACTGAACGCGCACTCAGATCGCGTACCTTTTCGCTTTGGAACTGACCGAGGGGTGCGCGACATTTTTCTGTTCTCGTACCTTGACTCGACCCCTTAACAACGTAAAGACGTAAAGCAACTTACCTGCTGCACCGAATAAAGAATGGTGTTCGCTTACGGTGCATCCAGGGGTTGGTCATCAATCGGCAAATCCAGGCTCACCTTTTCCCGGCCCATTGCCACGAATGTCCTGAATCGCTTGACATTATTGTTCTGAAAAAAAAGCCTTCGGGTCAGATCGCGGTACTGCTCCATATCCTGCACGGTGATAATCAATATGAAGTCGCACTGGCCGGTCACGTAATAGCACTGCTGAACTAGGGGACAGGCCTCGAAGCTGCGCTTCATGGCGTCGAATAAATCAAGCTGCTCGCTTTCGGCCTCGACCTCGGCCACGATCGTCAAAGGGTAACCGACCGCCTCGGGCGACACCACGGCCGTGTATTTCTTGATGATCCCTTCATCGGTCAGCCTCTTCAGGCGCCTGTTCACGGCGGCCGTCGATAAATGCACGCGCTCCCCCAATTCGCTTTGCGCAATGCGAGCGTCGTTTTGCATTTCTATCAGAATCTTGCGGTCGTAAGCGTCCAGCATCGGTAAGCTCAGCGGGAGATTATTAAGTAAAACAAGCAATCATTGCAATAAATTTGCAATTCACAACAATTAATAGAATAAAAAATAGGGGTTGTTGGAAATATTATTTCAATATCAACGACACCGCAAGCGCACCCGATCCTTTCATGAAAACCCGGAGAATGAATTATGGCCAAGCAATCATCCATCAAAACCCCTGCGATGGAATATGGCCGCGATGGTGAAACGCCACCGGCGATCTCCAACCGCCGCGCGAGCCGCATCCCCTACCCCGACGAACAAAAGAAAATCAAAGATATTGAACGGACGGAGGAAGAACGCAAATGGCTGTCAAGCTGGCGGCTACTCAACCATTCAGCGACGCCGCTGTGGTCCTTGCCAAAACTGGCCGCTACGCTCGGCATTGCACAACTACGCGTCAAGGACGAGTCCAAGCGCTCGCCGCTCGCAAGCTTCAAGGCATTGGGCGCGCCGATCGCCCTGATACGCCTCATCCTGCGCCTTTACCCGGAACGAAGCTTCGAGCCCGCCGCGATACTTGCCGGCCGCTATCAAGACGACTTGCGTGCACTTACCGTTATCACCGCCACCGACGGCAACCACGGCCGAGCCCTGGCGGCGGCGGCGCAATCGAGCGGTTGCCGCTGCGTCATCGTCTTGCATGCGCGCGTGAGCACCGAACGCGAACAAGCCATCGCCGCTTTCGGCGCGGAAATCGTGCGCGTTGCGGGCAACTACGATGCGTCCGTCAAGGAGGCCGCCCGCCTGGCCGCCACGAACGGATGGCACGTGGTTTCCGACACTTCGTACAGCGGATACGAAGACGTTCCAGGCGACATCATGCGCGGCTACGGCATTATTTCCCAGGAAATCATCGAGCAAATCTCCGATCCCGCCGGCCAGCCGTTCACGTTCACCCATATATTCCTGCAGGGCGGCGTGGGCGCCCTGCCCGCCGGCGTCCTGGATTATCTTTGGAAGTTCTATGGTCCACGCCGTCCAACAAGCGTCATCGTCGAACCCCGCCAGGCCGACTGCCTGTACCAGAGTGCGCACCTAGACCGCGCCGCGCATGCATCGGGCGCCATTGACTCGATCATGGCGGGCCTGGCTTGTGGAGAAGCCTCTCCCCTGGCGTGGCAAGTCCTGCGAGTCAGCGCCGATTACTTCATGACCGTCGAGGATTCCGACGCGACCACCGCAATGCGCCAGTTGGCCGCCGGCAACGGACAGGACGTCCCGATCGTCGCCGGCGCGTCGGGTGCGGCTGGGCTTGCGGGGCTTCAGGTCGCGTGCGGGAACCAACCGCTGCGCGCCATGTTCGGACTCAATGAACACTCGCACGTTTTAGTCATCAATACGGAGGGCGACACGGCTCCGAGCATCTACCAGACATTGGTAGGGGAATCCGGCCAATCCGTGCTCGCCCGCCAATCTTCGCGGCAATCCGGCCACCGGCCCTCCGATCAAGCGTGCTTGCCGATGGCGCACGGCTGATAGGTGCCAGGCATCGAGCGGCGAGCGCCGTCAGGAACGGTTCTCCCCCTCGCCGGCAGCGCGACGCACGGTGAGCCCGATCAGTACCGGCATCGCCAGCAGCACGAGCGGTAGCTGGACGAGTGCGCCTGCAATGATCGCGATGGCGAGCGGCTGCAGCATCTGGTCTCCGGATCCACTGATTGCGGCACCCAGAGGCACGAGCGCAAGAATCATCGCAAGCGTGCTCATCAGTATGGGCCTCAGCCGATTGAGCGCCGCCCCTTTGATAGCGTCGCGCGGCGCCAGGGTTTCCCGCAAGGCCTGGTATTCGGAAACCAGGAAGATCGCCATTTCGGTGGCGATTCCTATGATCATTACCATGCCCATCATCGCCGTGATGTTGAGCTCGACCCCCGCGAGCCAAAGGCCTACGAAGACGGCTCCGGTGGAGACGAGCGAGGTAGCCATGATGATGACGGGGATAAGCAGGCTTCGATAAAGGAACATCAAGAGGATGATTTCTGCAACGACGGCTGCTGCGAACACTTTCGTCATGCCGCGCGCGGCCATTTGCTGCTGCTTGTAAGCACCTCCCAGGGAGTAAGTCACCCCGAACGGGATCAGGTCGGGTTTGGCCAGCATGCGCTTGACGGCGGCGATGGTGGAACCAAGGTCGTAAGCACCAGTGGTTTGCGCAGTGACCGCCACAATCTGCCGCAAATTTTTGCGTGTGAGTTGGGGTTGGCCGGAAACAAACTGTGTTGTCGCAACGGAACTAAGCGGGAATATCGCGCCGTTTTGCCCCTGGATCGGCAGGTTGCCGAGCCGATCACGGTAGATTGGGTATTGCGGCGCCTCCAGCCGCAGCCTGACCCCCACGTCCTGGTTCGCGCCCAGATAGCGGGTGACTACAGCCCCATTGAGGTAGTGGTAGATTTGCCCCTCGACCTCGGCCGGCGTTGTGCCCTTGAGAGCGGCGGCTGCCGAATCGACATGGATCTCTATTGCGTCGCCGGCAGGTGTCACGCCACTGTCGATGGAGGCCTGCTCCACGCCAGGCACCTTACCCAGTGCGTCAGCTACCCTTTGGGCAACACCGTCCAGTATGTCCGGATTGCTCGCGCTCAACTCAATGACGACAGGCTGCCGGCGACCCACCATATCGCCGATCATGTCGCTCATCAACTGGTGGGTGTCGAAACTTACGCCGGGCACGAGCCGCGTCACCTTGCCCGAAATATCGTCCATGACGTTCCAGATATCGGGGCGCTTGGAAGAATCGACGAGGCGTACGAAGAAATCCCCCTGATAGGTCTCAGCCAGGTCGCCGCCCAGCCCTGCACCGGTGCGCCGCGAATAGGTTTGGACGTAGGGATTGCTTTTCAGGATGGCCTCGACTTGCTGCAACTCACGGTCGGTTTCGTGCAGTGAGGTACTGGGTGCCGTCTTGTAGTCGAGCACAAACCCGCCCTCGTCCATGCGAGGCAGAAACCCCGTGCCCACATGGCTGTAGCCGATATAACCGACGCCGCAGAGAACGGCTAGCCCCACGGCGATGAGCCATGGTCTGCGAAACAGACTATCGAGCAACCGCGCATGGGTGCGTCGCACCACACCTTCCCTGTTGTGGCCGGGATCCGTCCACTTTGCAAAATCGACCATGCTGCGGGCGAGCAACGGCACGGTGAACGCCGTAAGCAAAAAAGAAATAATTAGCGACGAGGCCATGGTCAATGACAGGTATTTGAAGAATGAGCCTGTCACACCCGAAAGGAACGCCAACGGGATGAAAATGACAACGGTTGCCAGCGAAGAACCCAGCAATGGCGATAAGAACTCCCTCGATGCGTGCAGCACCCCGGCTTTGGGATCTGCCTGCTCCGGGCGGCCCACCCGCCGTGCAATGTGTTCCACCATGACAATCACGTCGTCGATCAGCAAGCCGATCGCCGCGGCGATACCGCCTAGCGTCATGATGTTTATCGTCATGCCGAGGAGCCAGAGGACCAGCACACTGCATAGCACCGACATTGGCACTACGATCATGGCCACTGCAGTCACGCGCCAGTTTCTCAGAAACCAGAACAGTACCCCAGCCGCAAACAGCAACCCGATGGCAATGGCTTCTTCCAGCGCCGCAATCGAAGAGCGCACGAGTTGCGTTTGGTCGTACCACTTATACAGATGAATGGACTTGGGCTGAGTCTTCATGAATGTATTCAGCCGTTCGTCGACCTGTTTGGCAAGCGCCAGGGAGTCGGCGCGATCCTGCTGAAAGACGTCGAGCGTCACGGCCGGCTTGCCGTTGTCATTGACCAGCAGCCATTGCGGAGTGGTTCCCATCTTGACCGTCGCGATTTGCGATAACGGGACGACGCCGCCCTTTCTTGTTCGCACGGAAACTTTGCCTACCGAATCTGCAGAGGTAAACGCCGTATTGCCAACGGCCAGGTAGAGCAGGCCATTGTCTTCGACGTGGCCGACCGATTGCAGGGTATTGGTCGCGGACACTGCTTTCGCGATATCGGGCAGGGTTATGCCATAGTGCTGCAAGACGAGGGGTGAGACCGATACCTGCACTTCCGGCGTCTTGCCACCGAGAATGCCGACGCGTTTTATACCCGGTATGCCTGTAAGCAAGGGCAGCATTTGACGCTGTGCAATTCGGCGCAAGTCGGCCGGCGATACCTTGTCCGAGATCAGTGCATAAGACACAAACGGCATGATGGCATTCGGACTCATCTGGATGGCATCATACGAGGTCCCAGGCGGCAAATTCGGCAGCTTTTGCGCAAACGCCGTATCGATACTCATCAGCGCCTGGTTCATATTGGATCCCCACGGGAAATCCACAAAGATCTGGGCAGAGCCGCGCGATGTCGTGGACGAAACACCCAGGGCGCCCGGGACAGCCCTGGCTGCCGCTTCAAGCGGCTGGGTCACTTCCACCAACATCTGCTTGGCAGGCATGCTTGTGGCGCTTACTTCGATACGGACGCGCGGAAAATCGGTCAGCGGAAACAGCCCGATCGGCATACTGTTTACCGCATAAAGGCCCGCCAGGGTGAGGACAAACGAGACAAATAGAATCGGCAAGCGATGATGATGCAGCCAGGACGTCAGCATTACTTTCCGCTCCCGTCGTGCTGGACTCCGAGCCGGATATTTGCACCATCATCGAGCTGGTAATTGCCATTGAGCACGAGGAGTTGATCGGCCCTCAGTCCGGAACCCCGTATTGCATCCTTATCATCGTGAGTACCCGCAACGAGCACGGGAACTTTGCGTGCTTTTTTTCCGTCGACCTGGACGACGTAGGATTTGCCATGCGGGTCCACCAATATGGCGGCATGAGGCACCACGTACCCACGCGTCTGGCCAACGGTGATCACGGCTTTCGCGGCCTCACCGGGAATCAATTTGTCGGCAGGCAACGAAATGTCCACGGAGACGAGACCTGTCGACGGATCGATAATTGAACTTCGGTGCGACACGACCCCTGTCACATCCTGGCGGCCAACGAGTGCCGTCACTTGCGCCGCATTACCTGCGTTGACCAACATCGCCTCGGGCGGTGTAACGCCAACCCGCAGCGTGAGATCGTCGGCCTTGATAAGATCGATGAGGGGAGTCCCGTTCGACGCAAACATGCCGGGCGAAACGAGCAGGCGCGAAACAATGGCGCGAAAAGGGGCACGCAAAGTCATTGTCCCCGCGGCTCCCTGTGCCTTGAGAGCGCCCAGAGCCGCCCGGGCATCGGACCGTGTTTTCAGGGCATTGGCAAGCTGCTGTGCAGTCGCGAGATGCTGACCGAGCATATCGCGGGTTCGCGCGACCAGTTGTTCGGCATCACGCAGCGCCGATTGAGCCTGGGTGTAGGCGGCGGCCGTCTGCGCTCCCGGTATGAGTTGCAGCAACGGCGCGCCCGGCGCGACCTCGTCGCCTTCATGCGCGTAAACATCGCCCACGGTTTCCGATGTTTGCGCCGTGATGACGTGCCTGGCGGAAGGCAAGGACAGGACAGCGCCATATGCGGTAATTGTATGTGGCAGGTTTCCCTGTCGTATTGCCGTGACCGTAACCAGAACGCTGGGTTGTTCCGCGCCGGGTTGTGCGGCAAATCCGCAGCCCGACCAGACGGCAAGCAAAGCAATGCTGAAGATTGATTGATATTTCATGATTGTCCTAGAGTGTCCAGGGGAGCGATTCGCGTTCGAGGCAGCCCCAGACCCAACTCCAGGTCAAGGGCGATGCGAGTTTCATCAAGGCCGCGCTCCAGATCAAACACTGCCAGGCGCCGGCTCAAAGCGGTTGTCTCGTAATCCATCAAGGCGCGCCCATCGAGGTTGCCTTGTTCGTAAGCCTTGTACGCGGTCGTTGCCTGCCCTTCGGCTGACGCAGCGTTCCGCTCTGCCGCTTCCAGGTGCGAGTTGAAATATTCACTACGCGCATGGAGTGCGAGAATGGTAGCAACCATGCTGTCGAGGCGGCTCTGGTATTGCTCGTGAAGCAGAAGTCTTGTGGCTTTGGCTTGCGCAACTTGGCCCTGATTTCGCTTGAAAATCGGCAAGTCGAACGTCACCGTGGGCCCGCCCGACTTGACCTGGGAGGTATCCGAACCCCAAGAGCCGCCCAGCGCGAATGCCGGGAATTGGCCGAGGATCGCAGTACGCATGCTCTCATCCGCCGAACGGTAGCCGAGCTGCAACGCGACAAGGTCAGGACGCCTCTCTGGTACGCTGGCAATCAAGGCGTCGAGGTTTGGGGGCTGCTTTGCCGTCTGTGGCTTTGCAATGGCAAACCGGGCGCCAGGCTTCATCCCGAGCAGGGTGTCGAGGTCGCTCCAGTTCTTGATCTGCTGCAATTCAAGAGCCGTAATGGCTTGATCGAGCGACGATTTGGACGCAAGAAATGGCGTGAGATCTGCGCGGCTTGCGTTTCCGGCATCAACGGCGCGCCTGACCTGCAAGGCTGCACGCGATATCGGGGCAAGCTTGGCCTTGTTGTGTGAAAGAGCCTGGTTATTCCAGTAGATTCCTACCGCCAGAAGGCGAGCCTTTTGCGCGACCTGCCATTCCTTCCAAAGCAGATCCGCATTGACTTGGGAGACATGCGCCTGGGCGGCAGCGACACGGCTGCGGTACGTTACAAGCGATGCAATGTCCTGGGCCAGAGATGCGGTATAGGCGGCGACCGCACCCGGGCCACTGAGCACGGTGGCATAGCCCAGGCTGATCGAGGGGTTGGGAAGCACCGCGCTCTGTATCGCCGCCGCCTGCGCCAGATCGAACTCGCCGCGTTCAGACCGGAGCTCGGGTGCATTGATTACGGCAAGCATGCCAATCTGCCCCGCCGTCAACGGTTTGCCAACGTCGATGACTTTGGAGTTCGTGCCCGGCATAGGCTCCGGCAGCACATGTCTTATATCGGCGATGTGTTCCGCAAGCCTTGCCCGATCGGGAAGCGGTAGCGGATGGTACGCCGCACAGCCCCCAATCAGTAAAAGACAAGCCCACACACTAAGATGCGATAATGGTTTCATCATGTTCCAGTACTCCAGCAGAAACCTGAGTGCGCACGATTCTTCTTGAAACGACGTGCAATATTCATTGACGGGCTGGGTACGCGGATTTGCCATCCATGCCGAACTGCTCGATGGCAACCAGCATGACAATCACAGCGAGGAACAAGGCGCTGGTCCACATGGCGCCCATTCCGAAACCGCCTTTGGCCTGAGTCAGCAGATCGCCCAACGCGGCGCCAAAGGGGCGTGTAAGAATGTAGGCAATCCAGAAAGTCAGCACCGCGTTTCCGCCCAGGCGCCAGGCGCCATAGGACAGCGCAATCAGTACACCAAAAGCGATGGCTCCCCAGGTAAAGCCCAGACTCAGCGCTTCAGTCGCCAGATCCCCCGCCGCAGTGCCCAGGGCAAAGGTGCAGAGAATCGCGGCCCAGTAGAACAGTTCCCGGCGTCGCGACGTAATGTCATGGATCGACAAGGTGTGTTCCACCCGGTGCCAGACGGCGAAAATCGCCATCAGCAGGACAGCAAAGACCGAAGTGCTGATGGCCAGGCTGACGCCGAACCCATCGGTCAGCAGATCGGTGATCTGCGTACCGACAATACTGACCAGAACGACAGTCAGCCAATAAATCCAGGGCGTGTAGCGGTGTTTGCGCAATTGAGTAATCAAAGCAGCCAGCAGCAGGACGGCCATGACGCTACGGGTCACCCCCTGGCCCGCGTTGACGGCCAGAAAATCGGCACCCGTTTCGCCCACGGTCGTGCACATGATCTTGATGATCCAGAATGAAAGGGTGATTTCCGGAACCTTGATCAGCCAGTTGGCTGATTTATCTGCACGAAATTCGTTCATGATGAATCCCCTGAAATGCGCAAGAATTTGCGTACCGGAGATGTTACGGACGAAGACTTAGCTCACACTGAGGGGCCGATTTGGAATGGCGTCAATCTCCGGACGAGCCCGCCGCCATGAGCAAGGTCTTGGGCTCCAGATAGGCGCTGATGCCCCATTTGCCCATCTCCCGTCCCAGCCCCGAATGCTTGAAGCCACCAAATGGCGCGCGCGGCTCATGTGCCAGCGTGTTGACCAGCACGCGGCCCGCGTCGATCTGGCGTGCCACGCGCTCGCAGCGTGCCGGGTCCGCGCCGAGCACGACGGCGCTCAGGCCATAAGGCGTGTCGTTGGCGATGGCGATCGCATCGGCCTCGCCGTCGTAGGCAATGAGGGTGAGCACGGGGCCGAAGATTTCCTCGCGCGCAATGCGCATCTGGTTGGTCGCGCGGGTGAAGATCGTGGGCTTCACGAACCAGCCTGTGTTCAATCCTTCCGGCCGCCCTTCACCGCCGGACAGCAGCGTCGCGCCTTCGGCCTGGCCGAGCCGGATGTAGCTTTGCACGCGCTCCCATTGTTTCGCGCTCACCATGGGGCCGATGTCGGTCTCGGCCTCACGCGGGTCACCGGACTTGATGCGCGACACCGCTCCTTTCGCGATCTGCTCAAACTCGGCCAGCCGCTTGCGCGGCACAAGAATGCGCGTGCCCGCGATGCAGGCCTGGCCGCTGTTGGCAAAGCCGGCTTGAAGCACGAGGGAAATGATGCCGGCGAAGTCCGCGTCCTCCAGCACCACGGTGGGCGACTTGCCGCCCAGCTCCAGCGTCACGCGCTTCATCGTGGCGGCGCCGGCGCTCACCAGATGCTCGCCCACAGCGGATGAGCCGGTGAACGAGATCTTGGCGATGTCGGGGTGGCGCGTGATTTCTTCACCAACCACATCGCCGCGGCCATTGACGATGTTGAACACCCCTGGGGGCAGTCCCGCTTCGTGCAGCGCCTCGGCCACGATCTGCGTCTGCATCGCGCTCATCTCGCTGGGCTTGATGACGGCGGTGCAGCCCGCCGCCAGCGCGGTGGCGAGCTTGTTGCAGATAAAGCCCGCATTGCTGTTCCACGGCGTGATCAGGCCGGCGACGCCGACGGGCGTCAGGATGACGCGCGCATTGCCGGCCGTCTCCTCGAACGAGAAGGATTCCAGCGCATCGATGGCCTGCGCGATGGCTTCGGCCGGATAGGTCGCCATCCAGTGCGAGCGAACGCGAGGCGCTCCGTACTCGGTCACGACGGCCTCCATCAGCGCGTCCTCCCGCGCCACGATGGCCCGCTGCATGCGCCCAAGCGCGGCCCTGCGTTCTTCGCGCGTGGTGCGTGACCAGGCGGGGAACGCCGCTTTGGCCGCCGCGATGGCGCGCTGTGCATCCTGCCGATTGCCCAGGCGCACCCGGCCAATGACTTCTTCGGTGCTCGGGTTGTGAAGATCGAACCATTCCTGGCCGTGCGGCGTGACGAATTCGCCGTTGATGTAGATGTGCTCTATGCGTCGCATATCGATTCCTTTGAGATTGGGATTCGCGGACCCGGGAGGGCGTGGAGAGTTCTCCTTCCGAGCCGTTATGCAACGAAGTTTAGAAGTGGATTTATATTCTGATAAGCCGTCTAATAGCGTATGGTACATCCCGAAATTCAGGACAATCCATGCACCGCACTGGAATAACCGAGCTTGAAGTAGTTCTGGCCGTAGCGCGCCGCAATAGCTTTCGTGGCGCGGCACAAGAATTGGGAATGTCGACCACGGCAGTGAGCAGCGCGGTCGCTGGGCTGGAGGCGCGCTTGAAAGTGCGCCTGTTCAATCGCTCAACGCGCAGCGTAGCGCTTACGGATATCGGACACCGCTATGTGGAGCGCATCGCACCGGCGCTCGCAGAGATCCGCAGCGCTGGCGAAGAAGCCAGCACCGGGCCGGACGCCCCCAGCGGCACACTGCGCATCAACGCACCGCAGGAAGCGGCGTTCCTGCTGATGGAAACGCTGTTTAACCACTACGCACAGCGCTATCCGCAAGTGCGCATCGACATCGTGAGCGAGTCGCGCATGATCGACATCGTCGCCGACGGTTTCGATGCCGGCATTCGCCTGGCCGAATCCGTTCCGCAGGACATGATCGCCGTGCCGCTCTCCCGCGACATTCGCATGCTTGTCGTAGCAACGCCCGAGTACCTGGAACGCCACGGGACTCCCAAGCATCCGCGCGATCTACTCAAGCACCGGAGCATCGGTATGCGCATGTCCCACGGTGGCGTCTATCACTGGGAACTGGAGCGCAACGGCCGGAAGCTGCAGATGGATTTGCCCGTGCGTCTGGCGCTCAATGAGCTGCCGGCCATCAAGCAGGCCGTGCTGCTCGGGCTGGGCATCGGCTTCATCTCCGAATGGCTTATCGAGGAAGAACTGACATCCGGCGTGCTGGTGCCCGTACTGATCCCGTGGTGCCAACCGTTTGGCGGGCTGAGGCTCTATTACTCAGGCCACCGCTTCGTGCCCGCGCGATTGCGAGCGCTCATCGGCCTGGTTCACGAGCTTGGGCTTGCGAAAGCGTGAACTGCGCAGCACCCGCCTCTCATCAAGTTTCGGCAGGTTCGGCTCGTTCTACAGGAGATCAGCCAGCACCGGCGTGACAACATCGAACAGTGCCGACAGCAGCGCTTCGCCGACCTTCCTTCGCAACATTGACCTGCAAGGCCACACGCGCCACGTCCAAGACGTCCGTGGCCAGCGAATAGCTGCCCCTGGCCTGCAACCAGGCCAGCACGTCCGCAAGGTGCCAGATCGACGCGCTACCCTCATGCACCGGCGCCGGGAAGCTGTTCGGATGGGCCAACATCAGCTTGCGCATGTTCTGCCGCGACACGCCCACGATCTCAGCCACATCGGTCAGACCAACCAAATCCGGCATCACCTCGATGAGCCTAGCCGACGGCGCGGCGCGGCGCACGTCGGCCAGCGCGCTATGCACGGCTTCATCCGCACTGGCCGCTTCGCGCGTGAACTCCAGCGCCAAGCGTCCCGGCTGCCCGATGCCGACCAAGGCATCGTCGCAGCCGGCTTCGCCTAGGCGCTCGACCAGCGCATCCGGGTCGCGGTCGTCCTCGTCGAGTTGGTACTTCAGAGTGAAGGTATATTCCATCGTGCTACTCCTTGGCACCGTCATCAGCCTCGCGCTGCTTGCGGTGCGTAGTGCAGTTGTCCACGACGCGCCGCAAGGCGCGTGCGTGGTTGCCTGGGTTCTTCGGCGTGCTCCATACGCTGGTGATACAGAACTCGCCGCAGCGACACTCCTCATCGTTGTACGGGCAATAAATCCGCCCCCAGGCGTGGCCGCCGCCGACTTCGACACGCCAGCCCTGCCCTTCGGCGTACCTGAGAGCTTCCTCGACCTCTTTCTTCGAATGAAGGGAACGAGCCATCTATAGTCTCCAGTATGGGGGTGATCGGCCAGGTTGTCAAATGACAACCTGGCTGCCGTCTTACGCCATCGCGCTCAACATCAGCACTACCACGTTCTCCGGCATCAGCGTCGGCACGTAGGTCTGCCCGTCGATCCAGACATCGACCATGCTGGAGCCAGCCGCGCAAGTATGCAGCGCCACGAAGGTATCGAGCGCCTGGCGCGACAAATAGACCACATGCGGATAACGCCCTTTCCTCCGTTCCTTCGGGACCGGTAGGCCATCCGGGCATCTGACTGCGCGAACCCCACGCCGGACTGCCGCCGACACGGTATCTTTCTTCTTGCACTTATTGCCTGGTTTCAGATCGCCGCAGCGTTGCCCTCAACTGGGAGGGTGTCGTCCCCTCCCACGTTCGGAAAGCTCGATAGAAAGAATTCGAATCCTCGTAGCCGAGCAGAAATGCCACTTCCGTGACATCCATCTCCGCCCGGTTGAGGTACTCGTGCGCCAGTTCCCGCCGCGCCTCAAGAAGCAACTGGCGGAAGGTTGCGCCGTCATCGATGATTCGACGCTGCAAGGTCCTATCGCTCAACCCGAGCTCGCGTGCCACGGCCGATATCTCCGGCCGATTTCCCGCGAGCATGCGTTTGAAAATCCATTTCACCTGCTCACTGATCGAACTTTGCGCACGGCGCTCTTCAAGCGCGCGCTCGAGCTGCGGATTCAACATGTCAAGCAACTCGGCGTTGTAGGTAAGGAACGGCCGATGGAGATCGGTCGCGTGCAGGACGAGCGCATTGCGTCGCGCTCCGAACGTGATCGGGCCCTTGAAATAGGCTTCGTAAAAGCCGGTTGCCTCCGCGCTGCGTTTTAGCTCGACCCTTTTCGCCGTCACCAAATGCCCTGTGCCGCGACGACCAAGTTCAACGAACGAGACGAAGGCAGCGTCTGTCAGCAGGGGCGGCGTTTCTTCCCGCGCGTGAAGCCATACAGGCTCGATCACGCACTCATCCTTGGTCACCTTGATTTGCAGTTCCTCGGGCGAACACAGTTGCTTGAAGCGAGCAAGGCGGGCGAGGGCATCCCGGTAGTCACGGGCGTAATAGGCCGCCATAGTTGACGGTGGCCGATTGCCAACGTCGATCTGGGTGGCGATTTTCAGGCCCGCGGCCGGATCAGCGGAGAGCTCGCCCACGGCACGCCAGAGTGCGAAGAACTGCGCCGTTGTGACGAAGTTCTTCTTGCCATCGTAAACAGCCAGTGGCAAGCGAGCTTGGCTCAGCACCGCTGCTGGCGTAAGTCCGATCTTAGCGAGCCCTATCCAAAAGGCGTTCGCGGCTTTGAAACGGTCTGGCACGTGGACGGTCATTTTTTTCTCTCACCGGCATTTCGTCTGGAAGCAATCACGCTGTCAGGACATTCCTCGGGTTAGCCGATGATCGCTTTGGGTTCCAGATACTCTTGCAGCCCGAAGATCCCGCCTTCCCGACCGATCCCCGATTGTTTGAACCCACCGAAGGGAGCAAACGGATCGTGACTTAATGTGTTGATCAGGACGCGGCCGGCGGCGAGTTTACGCGCCACACGGGTGGCCCTCTCCGGGTCCGCCGAGCTTACGTAGGCGATGAGGCCGAATTCGGTGTCATTGGCGATTTCAATGGCCTCGGCTTCCGTCTTGTACGTCAGTATCGACAAGACCGGCCCGAAGATTTCTTCCTTCGCGATACGCATGTCGCGGGTGACATTGGCGAACACGGTGGGCTTGACGAAATTCCCACCCTCCAGTCCCTGGGGATGACCTTCCCCGCCGATGACGAGCTCCGCACCTTCCTCGATCCCAGACTTGATGCACTCCTGCACACGCTTGTACTGCTTTATGCTGGCCAATGGGCCGAGGGTGACGCCCCTGTCCCTCGGATCGCCCATTTTGATTTTTTCGACGGCCGCCTTGGCCAATCGCTTCACTTCGTCGAGTTGGTCTTCCGGCACGATCAGACGCGAAGCCGCAATGCAGGCCTGCCCGTTATTCAGGTAGCAGGCGTTGATGGCCATCGGGATCGCCGTGAAGAGATCGGCGTCGTCCAGGATGATGTTTGGCGACTTGCCCCCGAGCTCCAGCGTCAAGCGCTTCATTGTGTCCAGGGAGTACTTGGCGATCAGTTTTCCGATCTGCGTCGAACCGGTGAAAGCGATTTTCTGAATGTCGGGGCTTTTCGTCAACTCCGTCCCGACGACCTCGCCCAGGCCCGTCACGACATTGATGACGCCAGGAGGTAACCCGGCTTCATGAAAGGCGTCCATCAACACTGCCGTTTGCATAGCGCTCATCTCGCTGGGCTTGATGACGACCGTACATCCGGCAGCGATTGCCGGCGCCACCTTGATCGCGATCGAGCCGGCGCTCGAATTCCATGGCGTAAATATGCCCACCACACCGGCCGGCTCCATCACGACTTTAGATGTGCCGACTGTTTTGACCAGGTCGAAATCCCCGAGGACCTTCTTGAAGTGCAGGAAAATTTCCGCCGCGAGGTTGTTGGAGCCCTTTGCGCGGTCCTGCGGTGCGCCGTATTCCACGATCGTCGCCTCAACGAGTTGATCCATTCGCTCGGCCACGGCGTCGTGCAACCGCTGCAGGCAGTCCATCCGGTATTCCTTGCTACTTTGCGAAAAGGTGTTGAAAGCCTCTTTCGCAGCACCGATGGCTTTTCGGGTGTCGATTTCGTCTGCCATGGTGACCTTGCCGATAACCTTGTTGTCGGTCGGGTTCACCAGATCGACGACCTGGGTTCCATGGGGAGTGACGAACTGGCCGTTGATATAGGCGCGATCAAAGGCTCTTACTGGAATCGTGGTTTCATGTGTTTTCATTTGTGCCACCCTTCATGAGGTTTCGGTTTTACCAAGGTCGCTGTATCGCTCAGGACCCGGATCACAATTTCATTGTGGCTCAAAAGCGGGGCAGCGTAACTAGCAAAAGACGCCAATGCTCTTGCAGAACGTGCCAAACGGCTTATTGCTGAGCTACCGCCGGCACAGGCACCGCTCGGCCAGAAAGCCGGCGCGCTCCTGAAGCGCCTCTTTGACCTCGCCACCGAATTCCAAATCGCCCAAGCCCGTACTGCCGCCGATCAACTGCTGATCAAGCCAGGTGGCACCGATCACGCGAGCCTGCCGCTCGCTTGGCAAGTGTGATTTCAACTCCACCGCTACACCGCCGCCCAGGCGCTGTGCGTCGTATTGGCGGCCGCGTTCGACCAGATCGCCAAGGGCACGCCAAGCGCCTTCGGCCGTGCATTCCACGATACCGGCAGCAGCAATAGTTGATCAGGTTCGTAGGGGCGGTAGGTCGTAGGCATGGCGTATTTTAAAACAACAGGCCCCTACCGCCCACACTCCTAGGCCGTTTCGCGCACGGCCAATGCCGCCGCATAGCCGGGCGGAGCCGGCAGCGTGACGAGCCGGCAGGTGCCGAAGCGATCCATCGTCACGGCGCGCGCGTCCACATGTCGGCCTTGGTGCATCAGGCCGATATCCAATCTCGGAAATTCCAGCCGCAACCCCTGCCCCACTGCCTTGGCCACCGCCTCTTTGCCTGTCCATGCGGCGAAAAAGGCCGACGCCCGATCTACATCGGGCAAGGTTTGCCACAGTGCCGCTTCAGATCGCGACAGCACCATTCGCGCCAACGATGCCAATTCAGCCGAAGCGCGAAATTTTTCTATATCCACCCCCACCTCGTAGCCGTTCGCAACGGCCAGCAGTGCATAGTCGCCTGAATGCGCAACGTTGAAGTGCCAGCCCGCCTCGTGCACCAGCGCGGGCTTGCCGAACTCACCATAATCGAATCCGATATCGGTCGCCGGCCTACCCAGATACTCGCCCAGCAGCAACCTGAGTACGCCGCGCACTTGCACGAATTGGTTCCGCGCCCAGGGCACCCGAAATGCATCGGCTCGCGTGCGTTCGTCCTCGGTAAGCAAGGGCCACAAAGCCGCCAGCAGATCATCACCGACGGTCAGCGACAATATCCAGACATGGCACGATCCCGCCGCCAGGCTTCCAGGCTCTATGCCGAGGCGTGCGATACCCGCAGCCGCATGAGCGCTGATTTGGTGCAACTGGATTGAACCTTGATTGAAAGACGAAAAATCGTTCATAGAAGCACAATATCACGCTCCCTAATGATCGTTGGCATCGGGCAATAACTGTTTGCAGCGATGTTGTTGGACGTTTCAGGCAAAATGCGCTGGGAACCGCATGCTCACCTTCACGACCGACTGAAATTGAAAACGAAATCATGCCGCAGCGGCGTCCATGACCATTGAAAGAGCGGACAGTGCAGGCCCGAAACGCGCAGGCGGCAGGTACCCAAAGCCCAGCCGGAATACACGGCTGCTTTCGCCAAACCATGTGCCGGATGCCAGTTGCAAGTCATGACTTGGCAGCAGGTTCCAGAAACGCGAGACAGCAACTTCGTCGAATGCGTCGGAGCGCAGGCGCAGGCAACACAGCGCGCCCGCGTCGGGGCGCACCCACTCGATACGCTCGTGTTCGCTCTCGCACCAAAGCGCCAGTTCCTGGAGAGCACCGGCGAGCAACCGGCGTCGCGATGCGAGCACGCCTTCCCTGTTGCGCAGAAGCGCTGTGGCGAGCGTCTCGTCAAGAACCGATCCCGAGATCACAGTGTTCATTTTGGCGACGGCCAGACGCTCCCGAAGATCCGCGTTCGCCACAGTGAGCCAACCCGTCCGCAGGCCCGGCGCACCGAGCGCCTTCGATACCGACGCGCCGGTAACGATACGTGAATCGAGCCCCGCGAAACTCTCAACCACCGCATTGTCGCCATAGGCGGCCTCTCGATAGGTTTCGTCGATGAAGAGTATGGCTTCCGGAGACCGCCTTTCCAGCAAGACAAGGAGCTTCTCGATGTCAGCCCGAGACGTCTGGATACCACTTGGATTTTGTGGCGAAGCGATACTGACCAGCTTCGTTTTCGGCGACAGACTCGCGTCGATCTGGTCCAGATCCAACCGATAGCCATTCTCGAACGACAGCTTGATCTCGCGGACGCTAACGCCGGCACCGAGAAGGCAATCGCGGCTCGGCGGAAAACAGGGTGTCGCGAAGACAGCCTCGTCGCCGGACCGGCAAACTTCGAAAGCGAGAAGAAAAAGACCGAGCGCGGTGCCCTGTGTCGCGATGATGTGCTCGGCTGGAATGTTGCAGCCCTCGGCAATTGCCTCGCGAAGCGCGACCGAACCAGCGGATGTGCCGTAGCCGAGCTTCAGATTGCGGATAGGCTCGAGACCAGCCATGTCCATGAGTTCGCCGACCGTCAGGTCCTGCGACGTGCTCTCCGCCAAGTTGAACGGCCGATTCACGTCGAGAAGTGAAATGATCTCGTTGCGAGGGAATCTCCCGCGCCATTCCGGAGGATTCGATCCGCTGAGGCCAGACGGTTGTCGTTCATCGAAATTCGGTTGAATGCCCTGCATGCTTTTACCTTGCATTTGCGGTGAATTGTTTGTCAGACGATCCGTTACCGGCAGCCAAACGGCTATTCCGCCATAGCCCTGACAGCAGTTATAGCCGTGTGCAGCACCCCGGCTCCTGCAGACGCGATCGCAACGCATGCATCGTAGTACCAACCAGTCGACCATAACAGTCACAATTTTCTGCGAAACAGACCATCACAATTTTCTTTGACGAACCGGGACATCGCATCGATAATCACGGATTACACCGTTATGTACGCTTCCATGGACACGCCCACCCCATACCGCTACGAGCGGTTTGCCGAGCTCATCGTAGGCATGATCAACAATGGCGCGCTCGCAGCGGGCGTGCGTCTGCCATCCGTGCGCGCCGTCAGCGAACAGCACCGCATCAGTATCTCTACGGTCCTACAGGCGTATCGCCTGCTCGAAGATCGCGGCATCCTGGTCGCGCGGCCGCAGTCAGGCTTTTACGTCGCAGCCTCGCGCCGCGGCGCACTCGCGCTGCCTTCGGTTTCGCGACCGCGCGCGAAAGCGTCGACCGTGTCGATCAGCGGAGCCGTCGCGGCATTGCTCGAGCACGCATCGAACCCGGCGCTGGTGCCGCTCGGCTGCGCCGTACCCGACGCGGCGCTGCTGCAATCGAAGCGGCTCGACCTCGCGCTCGCGCGCGCCGCACGTCGACACGGCACGCGCTACAACGTCTATGGCACGCCGCAAGGCGACCCGCGGCTGCGCCGCGAAATCGCGAAGCGGGCGATACGCTTCGGGTACACACTATCGCCCGACGACCTGCTCATCACGAACGGCTGTACCGAAGCATTGACACTTGCACTCACCGCCGTCGCCAAACGGGGCGATTCGATTGCGATCGAATCGCCCACTTACTTTGGTCTCCTGCATACTCTCGAAGTACTTGACCTGAAGGCATTCGAGCTGCCGACCGACCCGACGCGCGGCATCGAGGTTGGCGCGCTCGCCCGCCTGCTCGATACGGAACCGGTGGCCGCCTGCGTACTGTCATCGAATTTCAACAACCCGCTAGGCTGCGCAATGGCCGAAGCCGACAAGCGGGCGCTCCTCGCGCTGCTCGCGCGGCATGCCGTGCCGCTGATCGAAGACGACGTCTACGGTGACATCCACTTCAGTCGCGAGCGGCCAAAACCCTTCATCGCGCTCGACGGCGGCGCCAACACAATCTATTGCAGTTCGTTCTCGAAAAGCCTTGCGCCCGGGTATCGGATCGGCTGGATGGTAGCGGGCGCCTATACACAGCAGGTGATGGAACGCAAGCTGGCGTTCAGTCTCTGCGGCCCTGTCTTGCCTCAGGTCGCGCTCGCAGATTTTTTGGAGAGCGGCGCATACGATACACACTTGCGCAGCATCCGACGCATCTTCGAAAAAAACCTCGGGCGCATGACGCATACGATCGAGACAAGCTTCCCGACCGGCACGAAAGTGAGTCGACCAGCAGGCGGATTTATGCTCTGGCTGGAACTGCCAAGACGCCTCGACTCGCGCGCACTCTTCGACGAAGCGCTCGAACAAGGCATTTGCTTCGCGCCCGGCGACGTATTCTCCGCAAGCCGGCGCTTTCGCAATTTCCTTAGGCTGAGCGCCGGGCATGCCTGGAACGACCACATCGAAGACGGCGTCCGCCGACTGGGGCGGCTCGCGCAGGCGCTCATCGAGGGCTGAGCGAGGCAAGCCGGCCGCGAGCCCGCCTTACCGAACTTCTGAGATGGCGGCTTCAGCTGATTCCTTCTTGAAGCCGAAATCCAGGACCAACACGCGAGAAAATGCTTGCCTGAACGCCGCGCCGCATTTCCCCGCCGAAGCCATCATCAGGTTACTCAACCTTGATGTTGTTCTTCTTGATGACATCCGCCCAGAGTACCGTTTCCGATTCGATGGTGGCGGCCAACTGCTGTGGTGTGCCACCCCCGGGTTCGATGCCAAGACCTGCGAATTTATCCTTGATTTCGGGCTTTGCAAGCAAGGACGTGGCTTTTTCGTTCAACAGCGTAACAACGTTGTCCGGTGTGCCTGCCGGCGCCATCAGTGCATACCTGGAGACAGCTTCGAATCCGGGTATGCCCTGTTCGGCGATCGTCGGAACTTCGGGAAGCAGTGCCGAGCGCTTCAGGCTGGCGACCCCGATGGCGCGTAACTTGCCAGCCTTGATGTGCGGCAGCACCGAAGAGATCTGGCCAAACATCATCGTGACCTGGTTGCCGAGTAGATCGTTGACTGCCGGTGCCGTGCCCTTGTACGGTACGTGGAGCAGACTCACATTGCCAGTCAGTGCCATCAATTCGCCGGCCAGATGTGCCTGGCTACCGACACCCGAAGACGCAAAGCTCAGCGCCCCTGGTTTCGCAGCAGCAAGTGCGAGCAGTTCTTTCAGAGACTTGGCAGGCGTCGATGCGTTGACGACCAACACACTCGCGACGGTTGCCAGCATCGATACGGGTGCAAAGTCGGCCGCCTTGTAGGGAAGATTGGAGTACAAGGGCGGATAAACGGAGACGCAGGCGACCGGGACGATCCCGAGGGTATGGCCATCGGGCTTCGCCTTGGCTATTGCATCGACACCGATGATGCCCGAGGCACCTGTCTTGTTCTCAACTATGAACGGTTTGCCGAATTTCTCCGTGAAATCTTGCGCGATGATGCGGCCCACTAAGTCGGTCGGACCCGCCGGCGAGTAGGGAACGATCACGCCAACTGTTTTTGACGGATAGCTTTGAGCTGTCGCGGCAAGAGGGACGCCTGCAGACAAAAGCAGGACGGACAATGGACGCAGGATAGACAACAGGCGTTTCATGAGCAGATTTACTCCAAGGTTGGGATCGTGCAAAATACTTCTCCAAGATGCTTTCTCAATGGGCTTGCTATACGTATCTCGCGGCAGGTGGTTCATGGATGCTGAGCAACGCTGGTTTTGGCGGATTCCGTCGCTGCCGGCCCGCCAATCTCTGGAATGAGCTTGAGCCGAAGAAGCTCGGCCTCAAGCTCCACTCGACTCAGCGGGCCCTTTGCGAACATGTTGGGCGGCAGCGACGAGCGCAAATGGTAGTCGAAAACTTGATTGGCATAGACTGGGATCGGTGTCGGCCCTTTCGCAGCGCGGAGGCGCTCGATGTCGACCAAGCCCCAAATAGCCGTATCGGGGAGATGCGACTCCGCAATCAGCTCGCCGCGATAACCGATCACGCGCGACGAGCCGGAATCCCCAATCGTCGTGTCTTTCACTGCGTATCCCGTATTTACAACCACACAATAAACGATGTTCTCCATCGCCCGCGCTCGGTCCATCTGCACCCAACCATTGCTCTCTGGCTCGTTGGTCGATCTGATAATGACTTCCGCGCCATTGGCCGCGAGCTGGCGCGCGATCTCAGGTGTCGTAATTTCGTGGCAGGCGGACATCGCGAGATTGCCGATCTCGGTTTTCGCGACGGGAAAGAGCGTCTCGCCGACCGAGCGGCCGTCGCTGAACAGTTCCATGTAGCGATCCAACACGTCGTTTGGACTTGTATAAATCGTGAGCACACCACTGCGTTGCTTATGGCGCTTGTAAACGAGTTCACCGGTCGGTCCAAAAATGAACATTGTGTTCATACAATGATCGGGAAATTCCGGTAGCTTTTCAAGAGCCTGAGCCGCAATGAATATTTTGTTTCGCTTAGCTGCTGCGCGCAGTGGCTCGATTTCTGGTCCTGGAATCTCGATCGCGACGTCCTGGCCTCTGATGCGACCGTGAGCAATTTGGCGACAATCGGTAAAGGCATATTCTGCAAATGCCACCAGACGGACACCACCGTTCCCGCGATTTATCAGCCGACGCCCTATCAGAAACACCATTTCGTCGATGAGACCGGCAACACGCTCGACATTGTCCTTTACATCCTTGCGGTTTTGCGCCTGGTAAACGGGCGGTTGCATGCACACGGTCAGATACGGCTTAAGCATGAGTTAACTCCTTTTTCAATAAACTGTGGATGGTGGATGGACAAGCTTCCATGTTGTGATGGTCTGAAGGATTTGCTGCCTTACATCTAGGCTGTTGGTGCAGTGGTTGTTGCTGCCCCTATCGGCCAAGCGGAGCGATGCCATAGGGTCGCCAACGACGCGGGACATATCGACGACCCGTAGGCCGGAAAGCAACTGCATACTTATATCTCCATTGACTCGATCAATCAGATCTGCGTCCATGCTATATGAGACTAGTGATATTGTATTATCATACTTTTTCACATAGTGATTACCAGGGGTAATAGAGTGAATGGAATATCGCTCGACACAGGTCGAGTGGCTTCGAGACTCCGATTAAAGGACCTTCAATTGCTACTCGCGTTGGAGCAAACGGGTAGCCTGCGAGCCGCAGCCGAGGTGTTGAATGTGACGCAGCCCGCGCTCACTAAAGCCCTTCGCGAAATTGAGGGCGCTTTCAACACCACCTTTTTCACTCGCAGCCAGCGTGGAGTCACTCCGACCCTGCAGGGGCGGGTAGTAACCCGCGGCGCACGCATAATGCTGCAAACATTGGACTCGACTCATAGGGAAATTGCAGATGTACGCCAGCGCTTCACGAGTGTGCGGCTAGGCATGCCGCCCTTCGTGGCGCACGGGCATTTCCCTGGGCTGATGAAGGTGTTTCTACAGAGCGACCCTCCTGTCAGCGCCCGCGTTGTGGAGGGAGCAGTCCATGACTTGCTTGAGAGGTTGGTTTCGGGGGATCTTGATGCACTGATCACACCTTACGTCGGTGCACCGGTTCCTGAATCGGCTTGTCGGTTAGTTTATGAACCGCTGCTTGAATGCCGCTACGTCGCCATTGTGTCCAATCAACACAGGTTTGCCCGCACGTCGGTAGTCGACCTAAGGGAACTAGTGACTGACCGTTGGATTATGCCTTCCGATCAGTCACTGTTGCGGAAATCGCTACATACTGCCTTCCAATTGGCTGGAGTGACTCCGCCAACGCCGGTGGTTGAGGTTGACGACCCCATTAGCCACATCAATCTGGTCGCAGCAGGTATTGGCATAGGGTGCGTAGCCACGTCTTCGATTTGCAGTACCGGTGCTTCGACTGTTTCAGTCTTGCGAACCAGACCGGAAATCCCTAAGACAACGGTCGCGTTCATCTTTCGCGCCGACGATCATAGCGACAAACTCGAGCTGATCAAGAACCTGGTGTCGGACTATTTTAGTAAGACACGAACTTAGAGGGTAATGGGGCAAACGAGATGGAACCGGCAGGCGTAACGACCAGATGCAGGCCATCCCGACCATTCACCTTGTAGAGCTTTTCCCTGGGCTTGAGGTTTCATGGTATCGACCTCTATATCAGGTGCCTGGCCGTACCAGACGCGGGATCACTCCCACTCAATCGTAGCCGGCGGCTTGCTCGACACGTCATACGTCACTCGATTAATCCCCCGCACCTCATTGATAATGCGGCCGGACACTTTCTTCAGCAAGGAATAGGGTAATTCCGCCCAGTCGGCGGTCATGAAATCCGAGGTTTGCACGGCGCGCAGGGCCACTACGTAATCGTAGGTGCGGCCATCGCCCATCACCCCCACCGACTTGACGGGCAAAAACACGGCAAAAGCCTGCGAAGTCAGGTCGTACCAGTTTTTCCCGCTGACCGGATCCACGGTCTTGCGCAGCTCTTCGATAAAAATCGCGTCGGCGCGGCGCAGCAGTTCGGCGTATTCGTGTTTGACCTCGCCCAGTATGCGCACACCCAGGCCCGGCCCCGGGAAGGGATGGCGATACACCATGGCGGGCGGCAGGCCCAGGGCCACGCCCAGCTTGCGCACTTCGTCCTTGAACAGCTCGCGCAATGGTTCCAGCAGCTTCAAGTTCAGGGTGTCAGGCAGGCCGCCCACATTGTGATGCGATTTGATGGCAGCGGCCTTGCCGGTTTTGGCGCCGGCTGATTCAATCACGTCGGGGTAAATGGTGCCTTGCGCCAGCCAGCGCGCGTGGCTGAGTTTGCCCGCTTCGACTTGAAAAACCTCGACAAATTCCTTGCCTATGATTTTGCGTTTGGCCTCGGGGTCGGCCACGCCTACCAGCTTGCCCATGAATTGGGCGCTGGCATCGACATGGATGACCTTCATGCCAAAGTGGTCGGCGAAAGTCGTCATGACTTGCTGGGCTTCGTTCAGGCGCAGCAGGCCGTGATCGACAAACACGCAGGTAAGCTGATCGCCGATAGCCTTGTGTATCAGCGCCGCAGCCACAGACGAATCAACCCCACCCGACAGGCCCAGAATGACCTGGTCGCGACCGACCTGGGTGCGTATGCGCTCGATCGCTTCAGAAACGTAATCGGGCATGTTCCAATCGCCGGTGCAGCCGCAGATGTTGCGCACAAAGCGCGTCAGCATCGCTTCGCCCTGTATGGTGTGGGTGACTTCGGGGTGGAACTGTACGGCATAGAATCCACGTTCCTCATCGGCCATGCCGGCGATGGGACAGGAATCGGTGGAGGCCATCAGCTTAAAGCCTGGCGGCAGTTTGGTGACCTTGTCGCCATGGCTCATCCATACCTTGAGCATGCCATGGCCTTCGGTGGTGATGAAGTCTTCAATGCCTTCGAGCAGGCGCGTATGGCCACGCGCGCGCACCTCGGCATAGCCGAATTCGCGGTGATCCGACCACTGCACCTTGCCGCCCAACTGCATGGCCATGGATTGCATGCCATAGCATATGCCCAGCACCGGCACGCCTGCCTTGAATACGCCGGCGGGCACCTTCATGGAGTCGTCGGAATAAGCCGACGCATGGCTGCCCGACAGGATAATGCCCTGCAAGCCCGGCTGGTCATCGATAAAAGCATCGTCGACGTCGCCGGGATGAATTTCGCAATACACGCCGGCTTCGCGCACGCGGCGGGCAATAAGCTGGGTGACCTGTGAGCCGTAATCGAGAATGAGTATTCGCTGGTGCGTAGACATGGATTAAGAAGACGCCACTAAAATAAAAAATGGAAATGAACCGTTAATGTAACGTATCGGCCCAGGCAAAATGTCCATGCCACGCGACATTGTCGATATTTATTGCGATACTGTCGGCAAATCCGCATCAACATTCCGCGAGACACACCATGCCTGTACCGCCACCCACTATAAAAACCTTTGTACTGGTTCATGGAGCCTGGCACGGCGGATGGTGCTGGGCTCAGGTGGCGCAGGCGCTGCGCGCCTTCGGGCACCGGGTCTACACGCCCACCCTGACTGGTCTGGGCGAACGCAGCCATCTGCTGGGCGCCAACATCACGATCGATACCTTTGTGCGAGATGTGGAGAACGTGCTGGTTTGGGAAAACCTGCACGACGTTATTTTAGTTGGGCACAGTTTTGGCGGCCTGACCATTACCGGAGTCGCCGACCGCGTACCGCAGCGCCTGCAACAACTGGTGTACCTGGACGCCTTTATTCTGGGCAGCGGCGTGAGCACGTTTGACTCCCTGCCCTCGGCCACCGTCGCCAAAATGCGCGAAGCGGCGCGCGAATTCGGCCAGGGGCTGGCCCTGCCCGCCCCCAAGCCCAAAGCCTTCGGGTTGACTGAAGACGCCCATATGGACTTCGTGGCCAAGCGCCTGACGCCCCAACCGCTAGCCCCTTACGAAACCGCCCTGCAGTTGAACCACCCGATCGGCAACCGCCTGCCGTGCATTTACTGGCACTGCACGGCGCCCTCTTACGCTCCGCTCGAGGGCTCGCGGCAGTGGGTCAAGGCGCAAGCCGACTGGGGCTGGGCCGAAATGGCTACCGGCCACGATGCCATGGTGGCGGCCCCGGAACTGGTGGTTAAGCACCTGCTCGAACTATAAAATGGCCTGGCCAGGCGCTTGCTAATCGGCCCGATAATTGGGCGCCTCTTTGGTGATTTGCACATCGTGCACATGCGATTCGCGCACGCCGGCCGAGGTGATTTCCACAAACTCGGCCTTGGTGCGCATTTGTTCGATCGACGCGCAGCCGCAATAGCCCATGGACGCGCGTATGCCGCCCACCAACTGATAAATAATGGAGATCACGCTGCCTTTGTAAGGCACGCGGCCTTCAATGCCTTCGGGAACAAGCTTGTCGGCGTTATTGGCCGGATCCTGAAAATAACGGTCGGCCGAGCCATCGGTCATCGCGCCCACGCTACCCATGCCACGATAGGATTTGTAGGAACGGCCCTGGAACAGCACCACTTCGCCAGGCGCCTCTTCGGTGCCGGCAAACATGCCGCCCATCATCGCGGTCGAGGCGCCGGCCGCCAGCGACTTGGCCACATCGCCGGAATAGCGGATACCGCCATCGGCAATCAGCGGAACTCCCGACCCATGCAAAGCCTCGGCCACATCGGAAATGGCGGTAATTTGCGGCACGCCCACGCCGGCCACAATCCGCGTGGTGCAGATGGAGCCTGGGCCTATACCCACCTTGACCGCATCGGCTCCCGCATCAACCAGCGCTTTGGCAGCACCTGCCGTAGCGATATTGCCGCCTATGACCTGAACCTTGGGGTAATTCTTTTTGACCCAGCGCACGCGCTCGATGACGCCGGCCGAGTGGCCATGCGCGGTGTCGACCACGATCACATCCACACCCGCATTGGCCAATTTTTCGACACGCTCTTCGGTGCCCTCGCCTACGCCTACCGCGGCACCCACGCGCAACTGCCCCAAAGCATCTTTGCACGCGCTGGGGTGTTCGGTATTTTTGACGATATCCTTAACCGTGGCCAGACCGCGCAGCTGGAATTTGTCGTTGATGATCAGCACGCGTTCAAGCCGATGCTGATGCATCAGCGTTTGCGCCTCATCGAGCGTGGCGCCTTCGTGCATGGTGATGAGCCGGTCTTGCGGCGTCATGACATCGCGCAGCGGCACATCCAGCCTGTCTTCAAAACGCAGGTCGCGATTGGTGACGATGCCCACCAATTTGCCGGCCTCTACAACAGGCAAGCCGGATATCCCATGCTGGCGCTGCAAGGCTATCGCGTCGCGCACTTTCATGGTGGGGGTAACCGTTACCGGGTCGATCACAATGCCGAATTCGTGACGCTTGACCCGCGCCACTTCCCGGGCCTGTTCGACCGCCGTCATATTCTTGTGAATGATGCCTATGCCGCCCTCTTGCGCCATGGCAATGGCCAGGCGCGATTCCGTCACCGTATCCATCGCGGCCGAAACCAGGGGGATATTCAGTGTGATCGAACGGGTAAGCTGCGTGGCAAGGTGGGTGTCGCGAGGCAGGACCTCGGAATAGGCGGGAACCAACAACACATCGTCGAAGGTGAGCGCTTTTTTTATGAGACGCATGAAAATAGCTCCGAGCAAAGCAAGATTATACGCTGATGTTACGACTCAGCCCAGCCACACCCGGGCGTTGCGGAACATACGCATCCATGGGCTATAGCCGCCGTGACTGGTGTTTTCGCCACCTGTATCCTCCTCGCCCCAGCGCGCGGGCGACCATGACAGCATGACATTGCGGGTGACGCGCTCGGGATGCGGCATGAGTACCGTAAACCGGCCGTCGGCCGTTGTCGCCCCGGTCAGGCCCTGCGGGCTGCCGTTAGGGTTATAGGGATACTGTTCGGTGCGCTGGCCGTGATTATCAACAAAATTAAGCACGCTGTGCACTTTACCGATGTCGCCTTGCTGCGCAAAATTGGCGTAGCCTTCACCGTGCGCCACGGCAACGGGAACACGCGTGCCGGCCATGCCCCGCATAAAGAGCGACGGAGAGTCGGCAATTTCCACCATGGCCAGGCGCGCCTCGTATTTTTCCGACACGTTGCGGGTGAAGCGCGGCCAGTGACGCGCGCCCGGTATCATGTCGGATAACGCCGCCATCATTTGGCAACCATTGCACACGCCCAGGGCAAACGTGTCGTTGCGCGCAAAATACGCGGCAAACTGGTCTGCCAGCTGCTGGTTGAAACGCACGGTGCGCGCCCACCCTTCGCCCGCACCCAGCACATCGCCATAGCTGAATCCACCCACGGCCACCAAGCCGTGCACATCGGCCAGGCGAACCCGCCCGGACAACAAGTCCGTCATGTGCACGTCCCAGGCCTCGAAACCGGCCTTGTCAAAGGCCCAGGCCATTTCCACCTGGCTATTGCAGCCCTGCTCGCGCAAAACGGCCACGCGCGGGCGCAAGCCTTTGGCAATAAACGGCGCTGCGATATCTTCCTGCGGGTCGAACGCAACATGGGGTGTCAGGCCCGGATCCGCGGTGTTCTGCCAGGTTTCGAACTCCGCCCGCGCGCACTCGGGATTATCGCGGCGCGACATGATCTGCCGGCTGACCTCGCTCCATTGCTGTCCAAGATCGAAACGCGCATGTTGATAAATGCATTTGCCATCGCGGAAGATCTGGATTTCGTCCTTGTCGTTCAAGCCGCCCAGCACATGGGCATGCGCCGACAGGCCCGCTTCGCGCAAGGCTTGCATCACCGCGTCGCGTTCGGCGCGCGGCACTTGAATCACTGCACCGGCTTCCTCGGCAAACAGGGCCTTCAGCGTCAACTCATCGCGCCGCACCGCCACCTGTTCGGTGCGAATCTTGTAATCGCCCCAATCGGAGGCATGCGGATCGATGGTCAGCATATCCAGATTGATCGACACCCCCACATGCCCGGCAAACGCCATTTCGCATACGGTGGCCAACAAGCCGCCATCGGAACGGTCGTGATAGGCCAATATCTGCCCGGCCCCCGCCAACTGTCTGATGACATTGAAAAAAGCCTGCAAGGATTCGGGCTCGTCCATGTCGGGCACGGCACGGCCCACCTGATTGAACACCTGGGCCAGGATTGAACCGCCCAAACGATGCCGGCCTCGCCCCAGATCAATAAGGATCAGAACCGTTTCACCCGCATCGGTGCGCAGTTGCGCAGTCAGTGTGGCGCGCACATCGGCCACCGGCGCAAACGCGGTGACAATCAGCGACACCGGCGCGACCACTTCGCGAGCCTCGCCGCCTTCGTCCCAGGATGTACGCATGGACAGGGAATCCTTCCCCACCGGAATCGACAGGCCCAGTTGCCGGCACCAAACGCTCACGGCAAACACCGTGTCGTACAGCGCCGCGTCCTGCCCATCCACGCCGCAAGCCGCCATCCAGTTGGCCGAGAGCTTGATGTCCTTGATGTCGCGCACATCGCTCGCAACAAGGTTGGTCAAGGCCTCGGTCACCGCCATGCGTCCCGATGCGGCGGCGTCAATCACCGCCAGCGGCGTACGTTCGCCCATGGACATGGCCTCGCCGCGCACCCCTTCAAAATCGGCCAGAGTGACCGCGCAATCGGACACCGGCACCTGCCACGGCCCTACCATCTGATCGCGGCTGCTCAAGCCCCCCACGGTACGATCGCCGATCGTGATCAGGAAAGTCTTGGATGCGACGGTCGGATGACGCAAGACACGCTGCACGGCATCGTCAAGCGTCATGACGGTCAGATCAACGGGCGCACTGGCGCCCGGCAAACGCTGTACATCGCGCGTCATGCGTGGCGGTTTGCCCAAAATGACGTCGATAGGCAGATCGACGGGGCGAATGTCGGATTTAGGCGGCGCGTGTTCTGGCGAGGCGTCGTTTGTGGCACCCACAAGGGGTGCCGCTACATGAGAGGCAGGTACGTTTTCGTAGCGGCACCCCTCGTGGGTGCCATTTGAATCAGCGTCGGTCGTTGCCGCTAGCCCAGGCAAGCCTTCGCCTTGCGTCACGCGCAAGGTTCGCTCTTCGGTTGCAACGCCCACTACGGCAAACGGGCAGCGTTCACGCCGGGCAATGGCTTCAAACCGCGCCAGATCCTGGGGCAATACCGCCAGAACATAACGTTCCTGCGCCTCATTGCTCCAGATTTCGGCCGCCGACAGGCCTGATTCTTCCAGGTGTACCTGCTGCAGCTCGAATACTGCGCCACGGCCCGCGTCGTTGACCAGTTCAGGAAAGGCATTGGACAAACCGCCCGCACCTACATCGTGTATGGCCAGCACCGGATTGGCGGCCCCTTGCTGCCAGCAACGATCAATGACTTCCTGGGCGCGCCGTTCGATCTCGGGGTTGTCGCGCTGCACGGAATCAAAATCCAGTTCGGCGGTATTGGCGCCGGCGCTCATGCTCGAAGCCGCGCCGCCGCCCATGCCGATGCGCATCCCCGGCCCGCCCAACTGAATCAGCAAGGCGCCGGCGGGAATCGGGTCTTTGTGGGTCAGGCGGCTGTCGATCACTCCCAAGCCGCCCGCGATCATGATGGGCTTGTGATAGCCCCAGCGAACCGCGCCTGCCGTTTGCTCGTAGGTACGAAAATAGCCCAGCAAATTGGGACGTCCGAACTCATTGTTGAACGCGGCCCCGCCGATGGGGCCTTCAATCATGATATCGAGTGCGCTGGCAATCCGGCCGGGAGAGCCGTACGGATCGTCCTCCCAGGGCTCGAGCCCATCATCGAAGCACAGATTCGACACCGTGAATCCCGTCAAACCCGCTTTGGGTTTGGAGCCTCGGCCCGTGGCGCCCTCATCGCGTATCTCGCCGCCCGCGCCCGTGGCCGCGCCAGGAAACGGGGCGATGGCCGTAGGATGGTTATGCGTCTCGACCTTCATGAGCGTATGCATGATGGCGCTGCCATGGCCATAGCTCAAAGGAGCATTGGTGTCCGTTCCCGGAGCGGCCGCATAAAACGGTTGGGCTGGGCCACCCTCCATGACGGCCGCATTATCGGAATAGGCCACGACAGTACCTTTGGGCTGCGCGGCATGGGTCTCGCGGATCATGCCAAACAGAGTATGGCTTTGCGGCGTGCCGTCGATGACCCACTGCGCATTGAAAATTTTGTGGCGGCAATGCTCGCTGTTCGCTTGTGCAAACATCATCAATTCCACATCGGTGGGATTGCGCCCCAACTGCGTGAACGCCGTGTTCAAGTAATCCACTTCATCTTCAGACAGGGCCAGGCCCAGGCTTCGATTGGCGTCGTGCAAGGCCGCCGCGCCACTCTTCAGGACATCCACCGTTTGCACCGGTTTGCCGGGCAGCGACGCAAACAGGCCAGCGCCATCGAACGCCGCATCGACGACGGTTTCGGTCATGCGATCATGCAGACACGCCGCAACCTGCCTCAATTGTTCGGCAGTGATGTGTTTGGTCCCGAGAATCCCGTGATTAGGCGTCACCACGTAGAGTATGCCGCGTTCAATGCGCCGCACCGCCGGCAAACCGCAATTATGGGCGATATCGCTGGCCTTGCTGGCCCAGGGCGATACGGTGCCAAGGCGCGGAAACACACGCAATACCAGGGAGCGTACGTCGCTTTTGCGCAGCAGTTGCGGCTCGCCATAATCGAGCAAGGCAGCCACGCGCGCCCGATCGGGTTCCAACAGGGCGGTGTCGCTCCATACATAGTGCTCATACTGGCCGTGAATATCCGACACCGGCAGGCCCAAACGCGCAAAGCGCTTTAATAACCGCTCGCGGCGAAACGACGACAAAACCGAAGAGCCAGGGAAATGCTGAATGAAATTCACGATGGAAGCGCAGGCCAGAGAGTATAAAACCGCATTTTAACGGCTTAACGGCGCCTAGAGCGTTTTTGGTCAAACGGTATACGGTGCGGGATGTTTGGGTATTTGGTGGCGGGACGTATTGGTATTTGAAGACGCCGTCTATGGGGGCTCGCGTTACGGTATGCCAAGAATTCACTTGCCCGCAACCTGCCTCTATCACGTTGTCCGCAACCTACCTCCATCATGTATATTGCCCGTAGGTCCCATTCGACCAAGCGCCTGCCGTCCCTACACATCCCCCGATGCATTTCATCAGCGCAGCCGCAGGGCGAGGGGTGGGTACCGTCCGGTCATTCGGCCAGCGCCGGGTGCTGACGAAGGGAAGGCGGGGGGTGTCGGCGGGCGCTG
>NZ_SMAJ01000019.1 GCF_004346225.1 Paralcaligenes ureilyticus
TTGGCCCGACGCCCGCCTGGACGAGGCAGATCCGGATCAAGCACGCCGTGCCGGCCCCGCCCCGGCCCCCATAGACGGCGTCTTCAGATACCCAACCGACAAATACCCAAACACCCCGTGCCGTATACAGGTTGACCGAAAATGCTCTAGTGGCTGCTATTTTCTTACCATTCGCGGTATTCGCTGTGGCGCAGGCGCAGATCGCAGGATGGCAGCCACAAGGGCTGCCGCTACAAAAAAGGCGCCCGAAGGCGCCTTTTTCTTACCGCATTACTACCGGAATACAAACTACTCTGTCGTACCCGCGGCCGTTTCGTCGGGCGCTTGCCCTTCGTGTGTTTCCACCGTTTCGGCAGGCGCATCCTCGAACGGATTGGCCAGAGCACGTGCGGCTTGACGTTCGGCTGCTTCGAGCAGCTCCTTGTCTTTGCGCGCAATGTGATAGGCCATGCCTGTACCTGCAGGAATCAAGCGGCCCACAATCACGTTCTCTTTCAAGCCACGCAAATCGTCGCGCTTGCCCATGATGGCGGCTTCGGTCAGCACACGAGTGGTTTCCTGGAACGAGGCAGCCGAAATGAAGGAGTCGGTCGACAACGACGCTTTGGTAATACCCAGCAAAACGTTCTCGTAGACCCCCGGCAACTTGCCTTCGGCCACGACGCGATCATTTTCGTTGAGCAATTCGGCACGCTCGACCTGTTCGCCCGGAATGAATTTCGTGTCGCCCGCATCAACCATATTCACGCGACGCAACATCTGACGCACAATCACTTCGATATGCTTGTCATTGATCTTCACACCTTGCAAACGGTACACATCCTGCACTTCGTTGACCACATAGCTGGCCAAACGCTCAATCCCCTGCAAACGCAGGATATCGTGCGGATCGGCCGGCCCGTCGACAATCATTTCGCCCTTGTTGACGACTTGGCCATCGTGCACCAGCACCTGTTTCTCTTTGGGAATCAGGAACTCGTGGCCAACACCGTCCAGGTCGGTGATGACCAGACGCTGCTTGCCCTTGGTGTCCTTGCCAAACGAAACCGTACCGGTGATGTCGGCCAGCATGCCGGCATCTTTGGGTGAGCGGGCTTCGAACAGTTCGGCCACGCGCGGCAGACCGCCGGTAATATCACGCGTCTTTTGCGACTCTTGGGGAATACGCGCAAGCACTTCACCCACCGTCACGTCCTGGCCGTCGCGCACGGTAATCAGAGCACCGACAGGGAACGAAATATTGACCGAGTGATCGGTGCCGGCAATCTTGACCTCTTCGCCGGCGCTGTTGATCAGCTTGATCTGCGGACGCATGATGGTTTTGCCGCCACGCGTTTTAGGTGTAATGACGACCAGGGTCGACAAACCGGTGACTTCGTCAAGCTGCTTGGCAACCGTGGCGCCTTCTTCGATATTCTCGAAACGCACCTGGCCGGCATATTCGGACACGATCGGGCGAGTCAGAGGATCCCACGAGGCCAGACGCACGCCGGCTTTGACGGCATCGCCGTCGCCCACCAGAACGGTGGCGCCATAGGGTACCTTATGGCGCTCGCGCTCGCGGCGGTTGTCGTCGAAAATCACAATCTCGCCCGAACGGGAAATGGCGACGCGCTCACCCTTGGCGTTGGTGACATAACGCATGGTAATGGCGAAGCCCACGTTACCCGTGGACTTGGTTTCGATCGAACTTGCCATGGCGGCGCGCGATGCCGCACCCCCGATGTGGAAGGTACGCATTGTCAACTGTGTGCCCGGCTCGCCAATCGACTGGGCGGCAATCACGCCGATGGCCTCGCCCTTGTTGACCAGATAGCCACGGCCCAAATCACGGCCGTAGCAGTGGGCGCATAGGCCATGCCGCGTTTCGCAGGTAAGCGGCGTGCGCACTTTGACTTCGTCCACACCCAACTGATCAATCTGTTCGACCAGATCTTCGTCAAGCAGGGTGCCGGCCACAATCGCCGTTTCCTGAGTTTCGGGGTTGACGATATCGATCGCCGCGACCCGGCCCAGAATACGATCGCGCAACGGTTCGATGATCTCGCCGCCTTCAACCAGGGCTTTCATGGCATAGCCACGCGTGGTGCCGCAATCGGATTCGGTAATCACCAGATCCTGAGTCACGTCGACCAGACGGCGCGTCAGATAGCCTGAATTGGCCGTCTTGAGCGCCGTATCGGCCAGGCCCTTACGTGCACCGTGCGTCGAGATGAAGTACTGCAATACATTCAGGCCTTCGCGGAAGTTGGCCGTAATCGGCGTCTCGATAATCGAGCCGTCGGGCTTGGCCATCAGGCCGCGCATGCCTGCCAGCTGGCGAATCTGCGCCGCTGAACCGCGGGCGCCGGAATCGGCCATCATGTAGATCGAGTTGAACGACTCCTGGCGCACCTCTTCGCCCTGACGGTTGATCACCGGCTCGGTGGCCAGCTGCTCCATCATGGCCTTGCCGACTTTGTCGCCAGCCTTGCCCCAGATATCGACCACATTGTTATAACGTTCCTGCGAAGTCACCAGACCCGACGAATATTGCTTGTCGATCTCTTTGACTTCTTTGCTGGCCTGCGCCAGGATGTCTTCCTTGGCGCGCGGAATCAGCATATCGCCCATGGCGATCGAGATACCGCCGCGTGTAGCCAGGCGAAAGCCCGACTGCATCAGTTTGTCGGCAAAGATAACGGTGGCGCGCAAACCGCAGCGACGGAACGACTGATTGATAAGGCGCGAAATTTCTTTCTTTTTGAGGGCGCGATTGAGCACCGAGAAAGGCAGGCCCTTGGGCAGGATCTCGGAGAGCAGAGCGCGGCCGACCGTGGTTTCAAAACGGCGCAATACAGGCTGCCATTCGCCATCGGCGTCTTTTTCGTACTCGTTCAGACGCACGGTGATGCGGCTTTGCAGCTCGACCTCGCCGCTGTCGTAGGCGCGCTGCGCTTCGGCCACATCAATAAAGAACAGGCCTTCGCCTTTGCCGTTGATGCGTTCGCGTGTTGTGTAATACAAGCCCAGAACGATATCCTGTGAAGGCACGATCGAGGGTTCGCCGTTGGCGGGGAACAGAATATTGTTCGAAGCCAGCATCAGGGTACGCGCTTCCATCTGCGCTTCCAGCGACAGAGGCACGTGCACCGCCATCTGATCGCCGTCGAAGTCGGCGTTAAACGCCGCGCAAACGAGAGGATGCAGCTGGATGGCCTTGCCTTCGATCAAAACCGGCTCAAACGCCTGTATGCCCAAACGGTGCAGGGTAGGCGCGCGATTGAGCATGATGGGATGCTCGCGAATAACCTCTTCGAGAATATCCCAGACCACCGGCTCCTGACCTTCCACCAGCTTCTTGGCCGCCTTGATCGTGGTGGCCAGTCCCATCATTTCCAGGCGGTTGAAAATAAACGGCTTGAACAGTTCAAGCGCCATCAGCTTGGGCAAACCGCACTGATGCAGCTTGAGCTGCGGGCCCACCACAATGACCGAACGGCCCGAATAGTCGACCCGCTTGCCCAGCAGATTCTGGCGGAAGCGGCCGCTCTTGCCTTTGATCATGTCGGCCAGCGACTTGAGCTGGCGCTTGTTGGCGCCCGTCATGGCTTTACCGCGGCGGCCGTTATCGAGCAAGGAATCGACGGACTCTTGCAGCATGCGTTTTTCGTTGCGCAAGATGATGTCGGGCGCCTTCAGCTCGAGCAGGCGCTTGAGACGATTGTTGCGGTTGATGACGCGGCGATACAGATCGTTCAGATCCGAGGTCGCGAAGCGCCCGCCATCGAGCGGCACCAATGGGCGCAGATCGGGCGGCAGGACCGGCAAGACTTCCATGACCATCCACTCGGGCTTGATGCCCGATTTCTGGAAGCCTTCGAGCACCTTCAGGCGCTTGGAAATCTTCTTGATCTTGGCATCCGACGAGGTTGCCTTGAGTTCGGCGCGCAAATGCTCGACATCGCGGTCGATATTGATCGTGCGCAGCAGTTCGCGCACGGCTTCAGCGCCCATGAGGGCGTGGAAATCGTCGCCGTACTCTTCGGTTTTCGCCAGAAAGTCATCGTCGGACATGATCTGGCCGCGCTTGAGCGGCGTCATTCCCGGTTCGATGACACACCATGCTTCGAAATACAGAACGCGTTCGATGTCGCGCAAGGTCATATCCAGCACCATGCCCAGACGCGACGGCAGGCTCTTCAAGAACCAGATGTGCGCCACGGGACTGGCCAGCTCAATGTGGCCCATGCGTTCGCGACGCACTTTGGCCACCGTGACCTCGACGCCGCATTTTTCGCAGATAACGCCGCGATGCTTCAAGCGTTTGTACTTGCCGCACAAACACTCATAGTCCTTGATCGGGCCAAAAATCTTGGCGCAGAACAGGCCATCGCGCTCGGGCTTGAACGTACGGTAGTTGATCGTTTCGGGCTTGCGGACTTCGCCGTAAGACCAGGAACGTATCTTTTCGGGAGACGCAATACCGATTTTGATTGCGTCGAATTGCTCGTCTTGCGAGACTTGTTTGAAAAGATCGAGTAGCGCCTTCATTATTTACGCTCCAAATCCATGTCGAGAGACAGGGATCGAATTTCTTTAACCAACACGTTAAACGACTCAGGCATGCCGGCATCGATGACGTGATCGCCCTTGACGATGTTCTCGTAGACCTTTGTGCGGCCGGAGATATCGTCGGACTTGACCGTCAGCATCTCCTGCAAGGTATACGCAGCACCGTAGGCTTCCAGCGCCCAGACTTCCATTTCACCGAACCGCTGACCCCCGAACTGCGCCTTGCCGCCCAGAGGCTGCTGGGTAACCAGCGAATACGGGCCTGTGGAACGGGCATGCATCTTGTCGTCGACCAGGTGATGCAATTTGAGGTAATGCATATAGCCGATGGTAACGGGGCGCTCGAACTGCTCGCCGGTGCGCCCGTCGACCAACCAGGCTTGCGTACGGGATTCGGTAAGCCGCATCTGCTTTGCCACATCGTCGGGATAGGCAAGTTCAAGCATCTGGCCGATTTCCTCTTCGGTCGCGCCGTCAAAGACCGGGGTCGCAAAAGGCACGCCGTTCTTCAGGTTGTTCGCCATTTCAATGACTTCGGCATCCGTCAGCTCAGAGATGCGCGCACCCGTCCCGGTGGTGTTGTACACCTTGTCCAGATAGGCACGCACCGCTTTTACCTGCACCGTTTTCTCATCCTCGAACATATCGGCGATACGCTGCCCAACGCCCTTGGCGGCCCAGCCCAAGTGCACCTCAAGCACCTGGCCGATGTTCATCCGCGAGGGCACGCCCAAAGGATTGAGCACGATGTCGGCAGGGGTGCCATCGGCCATGTGCGGCATGTCTTCCACCGGAGTAATCCGCGAAACCACGCCTTTATTGCCGTGACGGCCCGCCATCTTGTCGCCAGGCTGCAAACGGCGCTTGACCGCCAGATACACCTTGATCATTTTCAGCACGCCAGGAGGCAGCTCATCGCCCTGAGTCAGCTTTTTACGCTTTTCTTCGAACGCCAGATCGAACTGATGGCGTTTTTGTTCAAGCGACTCCTTGCCTTGCTCGAGCACAACGGCATGGGCCTCGTCAGCCAAGCGGATGTCGAACCACTGCCAGCGGTCCAGGTCAGCCAGGTAGTCTTTGGCCAGCGCCGTGCCTTTGGCCAGCTTGCGCGGGCCGCCGTTGACGGTTTTACCCACCAGGAACTTCTGGATACGATCAAAGGTATCGTCTTCGACAATGCGCAGCTGATCGTTCAGGTCTTGACGATAACGGCGCAGTTCGTCGTCGATAATGGACTGGGCGCGCTTATCGCGCTCAATGCCTTCACGCGTAAACACCTGGACGTCGATCACCGTCCCCACCATGCCCGAAGGCACGCGCAGCGACGTATCTTTAACGTCCGAGGCTTTCTCGCCAAATATGGCGCGCAGCAGCTTTTCTTCCGGAGTCAGCTGGGTTTCGCCTTTAGGCGTCACCTTGCCGACCAGCACGTCGTCGGCGCGCACTTCGGCACCTATATACACAATGCCCGAATCATCCAGGCGATTCAATTGTGTTTCGGCCAAATTGCTGATGTCGCGCGTGATGTCCTCGGCACCCAGCTTGGTGTCGCGCGCCACAACCGTCAGCTCTTCGATATGAATCGACGTGTAACGATCGTCGGCCACAACCTTCTCGGAAATCAGGATCGAATCCTCGAAGTTATAGCCATTCCAGGGCATGAACGCGATCAGCATGTTCTGCCCAAGCGCGAGCTCGCCCATATCGGTCGAGGCGCCATCGGCCAATACGTCGGCACGGGCCACCTTGTCGCCGCGTTTGACGATGGGGCGCTGATTGATATTGGTGTTCTGGTTGGAGCGCGTGTATTTGATGAGGTTATAGATATCGACGCCTACTTCACCGGCGATATTTTCATCGTCATTGACACGGATAACGACACGCTCGGCATCGACGTGATCGACTATCCCGCCGCGCAGCGCCTGAACCGTCGTCCCAGAGTCAACGGCCACGGTGCGTTCAATACCCGTACCCACCAGCGGTTTTTCAGGACGCAGGCAAGGCACGGCCTGGCGTTGCATATTGGCGCCCATCAGTGCCCGGTTGGCGTCATCGTGTTCCAGGAACGGAATCAACGAAGCAGCAACCGACACGATCTGCGAGGGTGCCACGTCCATGTAGTGCACATTCTTGGGCGAGGTCAGCATGGTTTCGCCCGCTTCGCGGCACGCCACCAGGTCGTCGGTGAAACGGCCTTCTTCGTCGAGCTCGGCGTTGGCCTGCGCAATCACATAGTGGCTTTCTTCGATAGCCGACAGGTAATCGATCTGTTCGCTGACCCGGCCCTCGACAATCTTGCGATACGGCGTCTCGAGGAAGCCGTATTCGTTCAGGCGCGCATACAGCGCCATCGAATTGATCAGGCCGATGTTCGGACCTTCAGGCGTTTCGATCGGGCACACCCGGCCATAATGGGTGGGGTGCACGTCGCGCACTTCGAAACCTGCGCGTTCGCGCGTCAGGCCGCCTGGCCCCAAGGCCGACACGCGACGCTTGTGCGTGATTTCGGACAAGGGGTTGGTCTGATCCATGAACTGCGACAGCTGGCTTGAGCCGAAGAATTCCTTGATCGCTGCCGAAATCGGCTTGGAATTGATCAAGTCATGGGGCATGAGATTTTCGGTTTCGGCCTGCCCCAGGCGTTCTTTGACGGCACGCTCGACACGCACCAGACCGGCGCGGAACTGATTCTCGGCCAGCTCGCCCACGCAACGTACGCGACGATTGCCCAGGTGATCGATGTCGTCGATCTGCCCGCGGCCGTTACGCAACTCGACCAGCACCTTGATGGTTTCAAGGATATCTTCGTTGGTCAGGGTCAAGGCGCCCGTGATGTCGTCGCCGCGACCCAGGCGGCTATTGACTTTCATACGGCCGACACGCGACAAATCGTAGGCATCTTCGCTGTAGAACAAGCGCTGGAACAGAGCTTCGACGGCATCCTCGGTAGGCGGCTCGCCAGGACGCATCATGCGATAAATGGCGACACGCGCAGCCATCTGATCCGCCGTTTCGTCGGCGCGCAGCGTTTGCGAGATATAAGGACCGCGATCCAGATCATTGGTGTACAAGGTCTGGATTTCGCGAATATTGGCCGCGCGGAATTCCCCCAGCAGGGTTTCGGTAAGTTCATCATTGGCGTTTGCAATGATTTCGCCTGTTTCCGCATTGACTACGGTCTTGGCCAGCACCCGGCCCAGAAGGAAGTCTTCCGGCACCGAAACGTGCTCGACCTTGGCCGCAGCCAGATCGCGCAAATGCTTGGCGTTGATGCGCTTGTCTTTCTCGACAATCACGACGCCCTTGCGGTCGGTGATATTGAAGCGCGCCACTTCGCCTTTCCAGCGCTCGGAGACGAATTCGAGCATGCCGCCTTCGTTGTGGATTTCGAAATTGTCGAAATCGAAGAAGTGCGCCAGGATCGACTCGGGCGTCATGCCGATGGCCTTGAGCAGTATCGTCACAGGCATCTTGCGGCGACGGTCAACCCGGAAAAACAGCACATCCTTGGGGTCGAACTCGAAGTCGAGCCACGAGCCGCGGTAAGGAATCACGCGGGCCGAAAACAGCAACTTGCCCGAGCTGTGGGTCTTGCCGCGATCGTGCTCGAAGAACACGCCCGGCGAGCGGTGCAACTGCGACACGATAACGCGCTCGGTGCCGTTGATCACGAACGAGCCGGTGTCGGTCATGAGCGGAATTTCGCCCATGTAGACTTCCTGCTCTTTGACTTCTTTGACCGTGGGCTTGCTGACTTCGCGATCCATCAGCACCAGGCGCACCTTGGCACGCAAAGGCGAAGCAAAGGTCAAGCCGCGCAGCTGGCATTCCTTGACATCGAACACGGGTTCGCCGAGCACGTAACTGACGAACTCGAGGCGAGCCATCTGATTGTGGCTGACTATCGGGAAAATGGAAGTGAACGCCGCTTGCAGGCCTTCATCTTTACGTTTGGATGGTGTAGTATCCGCCTGCAGAAACGTTAAGAACGATTGCAGTTGAGTCGCCAGAAGGTAAGGAACGTCTTGGACGTCTTCACGTTTGGCGAAGCTCTTGCGTATGCGCTTTTTTTCGGTATACGAATAAGGCATGAGCACTCCGACTCGAGGGTTACATGGGCCGTCAACCACGGCCCCGGTTTACGACTCCAGAAAATCCGACTTGTTGGCCCCAGGGCTTAAATCAGGGATTTTCTGGAAACGCAAAAGCCCGGGAAGACACCGCCTTCCCGGGCGAACAACAAAAGCCTTATTTAAGCTCGGCTTTTGCGCCCGCTTCTTCCAGCTTCTTCTTCGCTGCTTCTGCATCAGCCTTGGACACGCCTTCCTTGACAGGCTTGGGTGCGCCGTCGACCAGGTCCTTGGCTTCTTTCAAGCCCAGGCCGGTCAATTCGCGCACGGCCTTGATGACGCTGACCTTGTTCGCGCCGAATTCCGTCAACACGACGGTGAATTCGGTTTGCTCTTCAGCGGCAGCAGCGCCGCCGGCGGCAGGAGCTGCCACAGCCACAGCGGCGGCAGCTGCCGACACGCCAAACTTCTCTTCCATTTCCTTGATCAGCTCGGACAATTCGAGCACGGTCATGCTAGCGACAGCGTCAAGGATCTCAGCTTTGCTTAATGCCATTTTTTAGAACTCCAAATATATAAATAAATGCCAGGGTTGGGTGTCGCTCGGTCGTTCGACGAATTCCGACTCCACTGCTTACGCAGCTTGTTTCTGGTCGCGCACGGCCGCCAGGCCTCGCACGAACTTGGTTGGAACTTCGTTGAGCGTACGCACAAACTGTGTGATGGGCGCTTGCATGGTACCCAGCAGTTTCGAGAGCAACTCTTCGCGAGAAGGCATGGTGGCCAAAGCCTTCACGCCATCCTGGCTCAAGACGTTATTGGGCAATGCCCCGCCTTTGATAACCAGGTTTTCGTTGCTTTTTGCGAAACCGGCAAGCACTTTTGCCGCCGACACTGGATCGGCGCTAATTCCATAAATTAGCGGACCAGTGAGCTGCGCGGACAAACCCTCGAAAGGGGTACCCGCAACAGCACGGCGAACGAGCGTGTTTTTAAGAACACGCAAATACACGCCCGACTCACGCGCAGTTTTGCGCAGTACGGTGACAGAGGCGACGTCCAGACCACGGTACTCAGCGATAACAATCGATTGCGCCTTTGCAACTTCTACAGAGACTTCTTCGATTACTACCGCTTTCTCTTGACGATTGAGACTCACGGTTTGAACACTCCATCAAACGACGTCAGGGAGGTTCCCTCACGTCAACCGAATGCGGCGCACTGGTCGAGTTCTTCAGAAAAGAATTCTTCCGGGGGCGCCGTCTGCGCTGGACTCAGGTTGCGAACAACCCGGGATTAAGCTTGGGCTGACAGGACTTGCGTCGCGCCAGACCCGCTGCTCCAGCGGTCTTTGACAGCAGCGTCCGAATTCCGGACGCGGCCCAAAGTTCTTGTTGCCTGCGGCTTGTAATCAAGCCGTCAGTGAAGTAATTTCTACACGAGCACCGCCGCCCATCGTGGACGATACGGCGAGCTTGCGCAGGTAAATACCTTTTGCCGCGGTTGGGCGGGCCTTGTTCAGGGCATCGACCAGGGCAACCAGATTGGATTGCAGCTGCTCGACGCCGAACGAGGCGCGGCCTATCGTTGCATGGACGATGCCGGCCTTGTCGGTACGATACTGGACCTGGCCGGCCTTGGCGTTTTTAACCGCCGTCGCCACATCAGGCGTTACCGTACCCACTTTGGGGTTGGGCATCAGGCCGCGAGGGCCGAGAATCTGACCCAGGGCACCCACCACACGCATGGTGTCGGGCGAGGCGATCACGACATCAAAGTTGAGTTGCCCCGCCTTGATGCTTTCGGCCAGGTCTTCGAGACCGACGATATCGGCTCCCGCCGCTTTGGCGGCCTCGGCCTTTTCACCTTGCGCAAAAACGGCGACACGCACCGTTTTACCGGTGCCCGCGGGCAAAACGACCGAGCCACGCACCAATTGATCCGATTTCTTGGGGTCAATCCCCAACTGCACGGCAATGTCGATGGACTCGTCGAATTTGGCCGTGGCGGTTTCTTTGACCAGGGTCAGTGCCTGAGCAACGGGATAGAATTTACTGCGGTCGATCTTCGCCTCGATGGCGGCAACGCGTTTGCTTGACTTGGCCATGCTTATACCCCTTCAACCGTAATGCCCATACTGCGAGCGCTTCCGGCGATAGTGCGCACAGCGGCGTCCAGATCGGCAGCGGTCAGGTCGGGCGCTTTGCTCTTGGCGATTTCTTCTGCCTGCGCACGCGTCAGTGTGCCTACCTTGTCAAGATTGGGGCGAGCCGAACCTTTGGACACACCGGAGGCCTTTTTGATCAGGACCGTCGCGGGCGGCGTCTTCATGATGAAGGTGAAGCTCTTGTCTGCGTAGGCGGTAATGACCACCGGAATCGGCAAACCCGGCTCGACGCCTTGGGTTTTGGCGTTGAACGCCTTGCAGAATTCCATGATGTTTAGACCGCGCTGACCCAGCGCCGGACCGATAGGGGGTGAGGGATTAGCCTTACCAGCTGGGACTTGCAGCTTGATAAAGCCGACGATTTTCTTCGCCATGCTTAGCTCCTTGCGGGTTCAAACACGCGTTCTGCCTTGCAAGACGCGCTCCCCGGGGTTTGTAAATCAGGCCTTTTCGACCTGGCCAAAATCGAGTTCGACTGGGGTTGCGCGGCCAAAAATGGTGACCGACACGCGAACCTTGCTTTTCTCGTAATTCACTTCTTCTACATTACCGTTGAAATCGGCAAACGGGCCGTCTTTGACGCGCACCAGCTCACCCACTTCAAAGAGAACCTTGGGCTTGGGCTTCTCGACGCCTTCTTCCATTTGCGAGAGTATTTTTTCTACTTCGCGATCGGAGATCGGCGCCGGGCGATTGCCCGACCCGCCCAGAAAACCGGTCACCCGGTTGGTATTCTTTACCAAATGCCATGTCTCGTCGGTGAGATCCATCTCGACCAGGACATAGCCTGGGAAAATGCGGCGTTCGGAAATTGACTTCTTGCCGCCCTTGACTTCGACGACTTCTTCGGAAGGGACCAGAATGCGGCCAAAAAAGGTTTGCAGCGCCGCCCGTTCGATCCGTTCGACCAAAGCCTTGTGCACACTTTTTTCCATTCCCGAATAGACATGGACGACGTACCACCGCTTGCTCATGTGTGCCCTTTTATTTCCAGCCCAGCAAAACGCCGTAGATGATCCACTCCAGCAGTTTGTCGACGACCCACAGCAAGATGCCCATAGCCACGACAAAGGCAAACACGATGCCCGTCATCCGGGTGGTTTCCTTGCGTTGCGGCCAGGTCACGCGCTTGACTTCGTTGTACGAGTCGCGCCCAAAACTCATGGTGCGGCGGCCGGGCTCGCTGAACCAGACAATCAGGGCAGCCAGCAACAGACTGCCTATGAAAACGCCCACCCGCAATAACGACGGCCGGCCCTCGAGCATAGAAAACGCAACTATGCCAGCAATAACAACAAGCACAGCCAGACCAATCTTGAGACGGTCTGCGGTGCTTGTAACAGTTTCTACGTTGGTGTTCGACATATTCCGGCGTGATGGCCCGCTGTGAGCAAGCTTGTGATACTGATTGTGGCAGGGGCAGAAGGAATCGAACCTTCAACCTTCGGTTTTGGAGACCGACGCTCTGCCAATTGAGCTATGCCCCTATACCCGCAAAGAGCGACAGCGCTACCTGCCAGACCGCCGCCCTAGTAGATTGCTCTGAAGCGATTATCCGAAAGACAACTCTGAAGTATAACGCTTATTTAATGATTTTGGCAACGACGCCGGCGCCGACGGTGCGTCCGCCTTCGCGGATGGCAAAGCGCAGCCCCTCTTCCATGGCGATCGGCGCGATCAGCTTCACCGACATCGACACGTTATCGCCCGGCAACACCATCTCTTTGTCCTTGGGCAGGTCGATCGTCCCGGTCACATCCGTCGTGCGGAAGTAAAACTGCGGACGGTACCCGTTAAAGAACGGCGTATGACGGCCCCCCTCTTCCTTGGACAAAATGTACACCTCCGAGGTGAACTCCGTGTGCGGGTGAATCGAGCCCGGCTTGGCCAACACCTGGCCGCGTTCGACGTCTTCGCGCTTGGTGCCGCGCAGCAACACCCCCACGTTATCGCCCGCCTGACCCTGGTCGAGCAGCTTGCGGAACATCTCCACGCCCGTGCAGGTCGTCTTCACCGTGTCTTTGATCCCCACGATCTCCAGCTCTTCGCCCACCTTCACCACGCCACGCTCGACCCGGCCCGTCACCACCGTGCCACGGCCCGAGATCGAGAACACGTCTTCGACCGGCATCAGGAACGCCCCGTCGACGGCCCGCTCGGGCAACGGAATGTAGGTATCCAGCGCCTCGGCCAGCGCCAGGATCGCCTGCTCGCCCATCGGGCCCTTGTCGCCCTCGAGCGCCAGCTTGGCCGAACCCGTGATGATCGGCGTATCGTCGCCCGGAAAGTCGTACTTCGAGAGCAGCTCGCGCACTTCCATCTCGACCAGCTCCAGCAGCTCGGCGTCGTCCACCATGTCGGCCTTGTTCAGGAACACGATGATGTACGGTACGCCCACCTGGCGCGACAGCAGGATGTGTTCGCGCGTTTGCGGCATCGGGCCGTCAGCGGCCGACACCACCAAAATCGCGCCGTCCATCTGTGCCGCACCCGTGATCATGTTCTTGATATAGTCCGCGTGCCCCGGGCAGTCCACGTGCGCGTAGTGACGTGCCTTGGTCTCGTATTCCACGTGCGAGGTGTTGATCGTGATCCCGCGCGCCTTCTCTTCGGGCGCCGCGTCAATCTGGTCGTACCCCTTCGCCTCGCCCCCAAACGCCGCCGCCAGCACCGTCGTGATCGCCGCCGTCAGCGTCGTCTTGCCGTGGTCCACGTGACCGATCGTCCCTACGTTGACGTGCGGTTTGGTCCGTTCAAATTTGCCTTTTGCCATGGCTGACTCCTGACTGTGGAATAGAGCTATCAATAATAAAAGTGTGGTGCCCATGACGCGGATCGAACGCGTGACCTCTCCCTTACCAAGGGAGTGCTCTACCACTGAGCCACATGGGCAAAGCGTTGTGTTGCAACCCGCCCTATTGGGCGAGATTTGAAAACTGGAGCGGGTGAAGGGAATCGAACCCTCGTCGTAAGCTTGGAAGGCTTCTGCTCTACCATTGAGCTACACCCGCAGGGGATTCTCTTCGTGCCGCTTGTTGCCGCTTTTGTTTGTGCCGCTTGTTGTTTCTGGTGGTGGGGGTTGGATTCGAACCAACGTAGACGCAAGGTCAACAGATTTACAGTCTGCCCCCTTTAACCACTCGGGCACCCCACCAAAAGAGAACTGCGAATTATGCTGACTTTTTAATGGCTTGTCAAATTGGAAGGCAGGGGTGAACGGGAAGAGGGAGGTGTTGAAAGGTGGGGATTTAAGACGCCGTTGTAGCGACAGGCCTTGTGCCTGTCATCGATGCAAGATACGATTCTGCTCGCCCGGGTTTTGCCACCCACAAGGGGTGGCGCTACATTATTCACGGCTACGACTTCCACTACATACCGACGGAACCGCTTTTGTAGTGGCAGCCCTTGTGGCTGCCATCGATATTGCGCAAAACCATACTCGACTGCGCCTGCCGGTCACGCATCGACCACGCCGGACAGCCCCTGGCGTTCGAGCAAAGAATTCAGATGTTCCCAGCCATGAAAATCAATGACAATCTGTCCACGGCTTTTGGCGCCGATTTTCAGCGCCACCCGGGTGCCCAGATGATCCGACAAAGCTTGCTCCAACCGCTTGAGGTCACCCGACTGGCCCACCGTTTTACGCGGCGCTTTAGGCGTCTGGCCCTCCTCGGCCTCGCGCAATGACCGCCCCACGAGCTTTTCAGTTTCACGCACCGACAAACGCTTGGCGATAACCTCATTGGCCAGCAATATCTGCGCGGCGGCTTCCGTGGCAAGCAAGGCTCGCGCATGGCCCATATCGATATCTCCGGCCAGCAACATGGTTTGCACCGGCCCAGTCAAATTGAGCAAACGCAACAGGTTGCTGGTGGCCGACCGCGAGCGCCCAATCGCCTGGGCCGCCTGATCGTGGGTCAGACCGAATTCGTCGAGCAGGCGGCGCACGCCATGCGCTTCTTCCAACGGATTCAAATCCTCTCGCTGGATATTTTCGATCAAGGCCATGACGGCTGCACTTTCGTCGGGCACATCGCGCACCAGCACAGGCACCTCGGTCAGGCCGGCCAGTTGGGCCGCACGAAAACGCCGTTCGCCGGCGATAATTTCGTACTGCCCGCTGCCGTCCAAGGGACGAACCAGTATGGGCTGCATAATGCCCTGAGTCCGGATGGATTCGGCCAACTCATTCAAGGCGCCTTCATCCATGCGCGTGCGCGGCTGGTACTTGCCCGCGCGCAACTTCTTCAGGCTAAGCGTCGAGGGTGCGGCACGCTTGTCGTCGCCGGCTTTGCCCAGGTCGCCGATTGCGCCGGCATCTTCGCCCAGCAGGGCTTCCAGGCCGCGCCCCAGTCCTTTAGGTTTTTTTGTAGCCATTGCGTTTCTTCCTTTACGTTGCGCCGGTCTGGCGATCAGGCGCCAGCCTGTGCGGCCTCTTGTTTGATACGCTTGATCAGTTCGTTGCCAAATTCAATATAGGCTTTGGCGCCGCGCGAGTTCTTGTCATAGACAATGCCTGGCAAGCCGTGGCTGGGCGCTTCGGCCAAACGCACATTACGCGGCACGATAGACTTGAATACCTTGTCGCCGAAGTGCGTTTCGATTTGCGCGGACACCTGCTGCTGCAGGGTTACACGCGGATCGAACATGACCCGCAGCAAACCGATCAGATGCAGCTCCGGATTGATATTGCGATGTACGCGCTTGACCGTATTGACCAGATCCGACAAACCTTCGAGCGCAAAATATTCGCACTGCATGGGAATGATCACGCCATGAGCCGAGGCCAGGCCATTCAAGGTCAGCAACGACAGCGTTGGCGGACAATCGATCAGGATGAAGTCGTACTCGTCAATAATCAGGCTGATGGCCTGCTTGAGCTGCTGCTCGCGGTCCTCCATCTGAACCAGGTCGATCTCCGCGCCTGAGAGCTCCCGATTGGCCGGCAATACATCATAGGCTCCGGCCTCAGAACGGACTCGCGCCTCGGTAATGGTGGCGGTCCCTATCAAGACCTGGTACAGGTTTTTCTCGACCGTATTCTTGTTGATGCCGCTACCCATCGTGGCATTACCCTGCGGATCGAGGTCAATGAGCAGCACACGCTTGCCGTGTGTGGACAAGGCCGCCGCAAGATTGATGGCCGTGGTGGTTTTACCCACTCCGCCCTTTTGATTGGCAATGCAAAATACCTGAGCGGGTTTGCGTGTAGCGGGGGGATTCATGGGTTTCCTTGGGCTCGAGTCAACCAAACCAGGCAGCGCTGGGCATTCAATTCGGGCACCGTCAACGGTTCGACTCGCGCGATGCGCCAGTCGGTGTTCTGTATAAGCGCCTGCTTTTCATCTTGTGGCTCATGGCCTTTCATTGCCAGCAAACTCGCCCCATCGGCAGCATGCCTGCCCGCCAGTGTCGCAAAGTCGGCCAAGGAAGCAAAGGCGCGCGACACTACGATGTCCGCCTGCATCGGCTCGAGTTTTTCGACGCGTGCATGAGTCGCACGCAGGTTGGGCAAGTGCAGCGCGCCCGACATCTGGCGCACAAAAGCCGTTTTCTTTTCAACCGCATCAATGCAATGCACCTCCCAATGCGGACAGGCTATCGCCAGCACCACACCGGGCAAGCCCGCCCCCGACCCAACATCCACGATCAGAGCATCGGCGCCAGCGCGTGCACCGAGCGCTGCGCGTATCGGACCCAGCACCGACACGCTATCGAACAGGTGCTGCACCAAGATCTGCTCACCATCGCGCAGCGCAGTCAGGTTATAGGTTTTATTCCAACGCTGCATCTGGGCCATGTAATCGAGCAAGGCCTGCAGCTGCGCCGCCTCAAGCACCTGACCCATTGTGCGCGCCGCCTTATCCAGCCGCTCGATCGGGCTCGACCGCGCCGCCATCAGGCTGCTTTCTTGCCGTACTGCAGGCGCTTGATGTGCACCAGCAACAGGGACATGGCCGCCGGGGTAACACCCGATACGCGGCTGGCCTGCCCCACTGTTTGCGGGCGGCTGGCCTTGAGCCGCTGGCGTACCTCTATGGACAGGCTCGTCACCGCGTCGTAATCCATATTGGAAGGGATGGCCTGTTGCTCGTGAGTCGCCTGCTTTTCCACTTCGACCTGCTGACGGGTCACGTAACCGGCATATTTCACCTGGATTTCAACCTGCTCGGCCGCCACCTCATCGAGAACCACCGGGCCAGCGAACGTGTCGCCAGCGACCGTAGGCGTTGCCATCAAGGCGTGGTAGCCGACTTCCGGGCGCTTGAGCAAATCCGCCAGAGAATATTCACGCTCCACCTGCTTGCCCAGAAGCGCCTGGGCGACCTGTGCGTCGAGCGTCTTGGGATTGACCCAGACCGACTTCAATCGTTCCACCTCGGACGCTACCGCGTCGCGCTTGCGATTGAAATGGTCCCAACGTGCATCATCGACCAGACCCATGCTCCGGCCATCATCGGCCAGGCGCATATCCGCATTATCTTCACGCAGGCTCAGACGGTACTCGGCGCGTGAGGTAAACATGCGATAGGGCTCGGTAACTCCTCGAGTCACCAAGTCATCAATCATTACGCCTAGATACGCTTGATTACGTTTTGGCGCCCACGCCTCTTCGCCTTTTACCTTTCGCGCCGCATTCAGGCCTGCCAGCAGCCCCTGCGCCGCGGCCTCCTCATATCCCGTCGTGCCGTTGATTTGCCCGGCGAAAAACAAGCCCTTGATCGACCGGGTTTCCAGGCTGGCATCAAGCGCACGCGGATCGAAATAATCGTACTCGATGGCATAGCCGGGGCGCATAATGATGGCCTTTTCCAGGCCGGGCAAGGTTCTTAGCAGGGCCAATTGCACATCGAACGGCAGGCTGGTCGAGACTCCATTGGGATAAATTTCGTTCGTTGACAGGCCTTCGGGCTCCAGAAAGACCTGGTGGCTGTCTTTATCGGCAAAGCGATGGATCTTGTCTTCAATTGACGGGCAATATCGGGGACCGACCCCTTCTATCAAACCACTGTACAAAGGCGATCTGTCCAAGCCCGCGCGAATAATGTCGTGAGTCTGCGTATTGGTGTGCGTGATCCAGCAAGGCAACTGCCTGGGATGCATCGCTGCTTGCCCCATATAGGAAAAAACAGGCACAGGATCCGCATCGCCAGGTTGTACTTCTGTCCGGCTAAAATCTATCGACCTCGCATCGACACGAGGCGGCGTACCGGTCTTCAGACGCCCTTGCGGTAATTTCAGTTCTTTAAGACGTTCGCCCAGGGTGATGGCCGGAGGATCACCCGCACGGCCAGCGGAATAATGATTCAACCCGACATGAATCAGCCCGTTCAAAAATGTGCCTGCGGTCAGTACCACGGCTTTTGCTTGAAATTTGAGGCCTATCTGGGTTATGGCTCCACAGACCCGGTCGCCATCCAGCATTAGATCTTCGACAGACTGCTGGAATATGGTTAAATTTTTCTGGTTCTGCAGAGAAGTTCGGATTGCGCGACGATACAGCGATCGGTCTGCTTGCGCACGCGTGGCTCGAACGGCGGGACCCTTGGAACGATTAAGAATCCGGAACTGTATACCGGCCTGATCGGCCGCGAGCGCCATGGCACCGCCCAGGGCATCAATCTCTTTAACCAGATGCCCTTTCCCTATACCGCCTATGGAGGGATTGCAGGACATCTGGCCCAGCGTCTCCATATTATGGGTGAGCAGCAATGTTGACGCGCCGGTACGAGCCGCAGCTAAGGCAGCTTCTGTGCCGGCATGACCGCCACCGATAACAATTACGTCGAATACATCTGGGTAAATCATTTTTCACTTAATTTAAATTCGAAACTATAGCCATTATACCTTTCGACCCAGTTGTTGTTTCACGTGAAACACAGCCTAGATTGTAAGAGTTGGCCATGTTCCACGTGAAACATGGTTATAGGTAAAAATGAAAGGGCGTTCGCAAATAATCACCATCGATTATTCTTACGCATCGCAACAAGAAAAAGGCGTCTTCGAGCTTCTATCTTTTTACACTCACAGTGGGGCGCTACTACATGAGAGACTGGTACCTATTTGTAGCGACAGGCCTTACGCCTGTCATCCACGCAAGAATGCTGTCCTAGTCTCTAATTTAGGCCCAAATGATTTCTCCAGAGGATGAGCACAAGGGTACGCTCCTACAAGGCCAATTGAATGCCTTTAGAGACGACCATTGTGGTCGCCCGCCACCCAGATATAGTGGTAGCCCTTTTGACCCTCATCAAAGCAACCATACAAAGACAGCAAAGTGCACGGTGAGTTGGCTCCCCGAGCTAACCCCACGCTGTGGGAGAAGATTTAAGCAGCACAGAAATGCGAATGATCTATCGAGATCATAAACATGAATCCGATAATGGCTAATCGACGCAAATACTAACCTGACGCAACCACGTAGAACTCATAAGAAAAACCTAGCCATCTATTTCCCACTCGGAACGTTTCACGTGGAACACAATAAATTACGCAGGAAAACCTAGGTTGAAAGGATAACCATGTAGATAACTTGTGGATAAGCCGTGTATATTCGGTGGACAATCTGGGGATATCTGGCTGTGAGGGTTATTATTCTTGCCCATAAAAATGGTGCCCGATGGAGCACCATTTACTAAATATAGCCACTAACTGCATTTCTAAATCAGGCGTGCACTTTGTCAGCTTCGCTTGCCGTACAACAGGTACCGTCTGCGCTTCGCTTTCGCATTCACGATTGATTTAGAAACGGAATAACTTGTCTATTGGGGTGGTGGCACCCACAAGGGGTGCCGCTACAAAACCCGCGGTACAAAACCTGCCGCAAAATTTTGATTACAAAGGGCGAATCTCCGCTGCTTGTGGACCTTTAGGACCATCTTTAACCTCGAACTCAACGTCCTGGCCTTCGTTCAAACTGCGATAGCCACGGCCTTCTATAGCGGAGAAATGTGCAAACACATCCGCACCGCCAGCGTCCGGTGTAATAAAGCCGAAACCCTTATCGGCATTGAACCACTTAACTTTCCCCTTCTGAGCCATGATGCGTAATATCCTAAAAATAAGCAGAAAACGATAAATCAAAACAACTGCTGCAAAATAAACCGGACTCAATAAATTATCGCAGCTAATAGTTTAAGCTTAAACAATAACGTTCGGCCCGACGTAAATCGCAAGAACGAGCATACCCACGCCACCATTCATAATCAATTACCTGGCCACCTCAGTGTGGTATTTTTTCGTCAAGCATCACACACGGCCAATTAATGCCTGCGTTTCACACACAAAATAGTTAATTGGTCCAAAATATTTCTTTTCCCGCTAATTAAGCCGCCATGAAACTCGAGTCAAAATTACCAGAGGTGGGCACGACCATATTCACGGTCATGAGCCAACTCGCAAACGAACACAAAGCTATTAATCTGGGGCAGGGTTTCCCGGACTTCAATCCAGACCCTAAATTACTAGCGTTCGTTGCTCAAGCCATGGCAGACGGCCACAACCAGTATCCCCCCATGCCTGGGGTAGCACCCTTGCTCAACGCCGTAGCCGCCAAAGTTCAAGCCTTGTACGACATGGCCTATGCTCCGCAAACCGAAATCACCATTACCAGTGGCGCCACCGAAGCCCTTATGGCCACTATCATGGCCTTTGTCAAGCCCGGCGACGAGGTGATCGTTATTGCGCCGTTCTACGACTTGTACCTTCCTGCCATCAAATTGGCGGGGGGCACGCCGGTAATAGTGCCCATGCGCCCACCAACCATCAACGACCCCTCGTACCGCATGGACTGGCAACGCGTGCGGGACGCCATCGGCCGTAAAACGCGACTATTGATGCTGAATTTTCCGCACAACCCAACTGGTCTGGTTCTGAACGACGATGACCTGGACACCCTGGAAACGATTGTTCATGGCACGGGCATTATGTTGCTATCGGACGAGGCATACGAACATATTATTTTCGATGGAAAAAAACACCAGAGCCTGGCGCGTCGAAAGTCGCTGGCGGCCCATTCCATCGTTATCTCGTCGTTTGGCAAAACCTATCACACCACGGGATGGAAAATAGGCTATTGCTGCGCACCCAAAGCCATTACCGCCGAAATTCGCAAGGTGCACCAGTTTATGGTTTTCACCGTCAGCTCTCCCATGCAACACGCTCTGGCCCACTACATGCAAGACCCGGAACCGTACTTGAGCCTATCCGCCTTTTACCAGAAAAAACGCGACCGGCTGCATGCAGGCCTGCTGACCACTCGTTTCAGGCCTCTGCCCAGCCAAGGCACTTTTTTCCTGCTTGCCGACTACCGCCGCATTTCCGATCTGCCAGAGGCCGAATTCGCCCGCTGGCTAACTGTGGAGCATGGCGTGACTGTGATACCCGTCTCTGCTTTTTACAGAGACCCCAACCATCCCGATTCCAACCACCAGCTCGCCCGTTTTTGCTTCGCCAAGCAAGACGACACGCTGGATGCCGCTGTAGCCAAACTCGCCGCCATTTAGAAGCCTGCAGACGGCTGGAGCTGCCCACTCCAGTTGCTGACCTTGACCCAAACAGTTTCTATCCGGTCTCGGCATAAGTCTGCGATGTCGTCATTCTATTTCATCTATTGGGCCGAATGAAACCCAAAACCGAAGAGCGGAGCAGTGGGGCCCAGGTCGAGGTGGTTCACCTTTTCCTTGTTTTCTTTATATAAAAAGATAACTAATAATGGGTGTCTGTGGATAAGTGGAACATCTCAAAATTTAACTGTATTCTCAACAAGATAGAGCTATTTTTTGGAGAGCATAAAGGCTGTTTCCGAGGTGGAGCGAAAATGAACAACTTTGAATAAGGGAAGAAAATTCGGGTTTATCCCTTTTCTATTCACAGCCTGTGCACATATCCGGCTTCCCGTAGTTATCCACAGGCTGTTTAATTTGAATCAAATTGTAATTTCAGGCGGTGGCGACGATGGCACCTGAATCGAACACCAGACGGTTTTCGGGCCATTGCAACGCTGCCAGCTTAAAGCGCGAACTGTTGTCCGGTCGCTGTAGTTTTCGGTCGCGCCATCGTGCTCCGATCGAGTAGTCAACGCAAAATACGTTGTGACGTTTGCCGTGCCAGGAGGCGGGGGGAATGTCTTTGAACAGCTGGCTGTAGCGTGAGCTGCTGGGCTGCTCCTGGGTCTGAAACAGGCGCCAGTAGTGACCGACCACCACGGGAATGGCGTCGTCGTAATCGTCCCACCAATTGACGCGATCCGAAAAGCGCCAGCGGTTTCCGGCAAAAAAGGGGGTATTCGCCGGGCATTCAACGCCTGAGGTAAGCACCTTGAGCGGGTTAAGCATCTGCTGCATCGCTTCATAGTCGGCAATCGCAGGCAGGAAAGGCGGGGCCGAAAGCTCATCCTCAAGCGCCCATTGCCGCTTTTCAGCCAGGTACTGCTGGTACAGGCCTGAATCCCGGGCGGCACTTTGGGCCAGGCCGTCCCATATTTTGTATTGCGTGGCGGTACTTCCCGGCGGCAGGGTACGAATGGCGTCAATGGCCGGCGTGATCCATGCCGCATGTACGATACGGATGTCGTCTCGAACCAGCGCAACCGGCAGCGCAGCTAAAAAAGCTCTGACGGCTTCGCGCTGATTTGAAGGCACGCGTGCAAAAGGCGCGTAGTTTTTTTGATCCCGTTCGTATCGTTCGTCAAAAAACCAGCCTGAGCCATCCTTGGCGTCATTGATCAGCAGGTTTATTTCGTGATTGCCCAGAATCGCGCAGGCGTTGCCCTGCGCGATTAAGCGGCGCACAAGGTTTATCACGCCGTAACTATCCGGGCCGCGGTCGCACAGATCGCCTACAAACACCAATTTGCGGTGTTCAGGGTGCATACCATGGGAGTCGTACCCCAAGTGAGCCAGAAGCCGCAGCAGGGCATCCAGTTCGCCATGGACATCCCCGACGATATCCAAGGGGTTATCTGGCAGGCTCTGGACTAAAGACATGGCAAGTAGAGGATGGCGGAGACAGAATAATTGAGTGTACTCGCTAGCCAATGCAGTGGTGGCTATAGATGCAGCAGCCCCTCGCGTTCGATGAAGGCGATAACGTTTGCCAGCCCGGTGCCGTCTTTAAGGTTGCACATGACGAACGGCCGCTCCCCGCGCATTCTCCGGGTGTCTTCTTCCATAACCTTCAGGGATGCGTTGACATAGGGAGCCAGATCGATTTTATTGATGATAAGCAAATCGGAACGGGTAATGCCCGGGCCTCCCTTGCGGGGAATTTTCTCGCCGCCCGCCACATCAATAACATAAATGGTCAGGTCGGATAGCTCCGGACTGAAGGTGGCGGCCAGGTTGTCGCCGCCCGATTCGATAAAGACGATATCGGCGTCGGGAAATTTACCCAACATGCGGTCGATGGCTTCAAGGTTGATCGATGCGTCTTCGCGAATGGCCGTGTGGGGGCAGCCTCCGGTTTCGACGCCCATAATGCGTTCGGCCGGCAGGGCGCCTGAAACGGTGAGCAGGCGCTGATCTTCCTTGGTGTAGATATCGTTGGTGATGGCGACCAGGTCGTATTTGGCGGCCATGCTTTTACATAGCATTTCCAGCAGTGTAGTTTTGCCCGAGCCGACCGGACCGCCTACGCCCACGCGCAGAGGCGCAAGCGCCTTGGTCCGAGCCGCGGATGAGGAAGAATGCCTGGACATAAGAATCCTTACGAACGAAATAAGCGAGAGTACTGGGTTTCGTGACGCGACGACATGATCGTCAACTGCGGTGCCATGGAGCAAAGGCTAGGGGGAGCGTCGTTGGCGCGGGCGACCGCCTGGGCGGTTACGGCAGGGATTTTTTGTCGCGACCGATTCAGTATCCTTTGGCCGGCCATTTGTCCCAGAGGCACGGTTTTAATCGCCGCCATGACCTGATTCTCGATCCAGGAAAACACGTATGCAGACAGGGCGCAATCGTGTTCCGCTTCTAGCGCATAAGCGGCAAAAGCGTGGGCCGCCGGCAGGGTGGTATTTTTCAGCTGGCGCAAAGATGAACGTGCCGCGTCGCAACCCCAGTCGAGATCCGAGGCGAGTTTGCTCAAGGACCAGCCCATCTGCTCGGTTTCCCGGCGCAGTTCGTGTGTTTCGCGAGAAGCGCGGAACCAATCGTTCCAGTGGCGGACGCCGGCGAGGTCTCCCGCCGACCACGCCTTGAACAGCAGGCTCCAGACGGGCGCTTCGCATGGCGCCATGACCAGATCGAGCTGGTCTTCGATCCAGCGGCAAGCGCTGGCTTCGTCGTGAACGATATCCAGGTCGACGGCTGTTTCGAAGCCTTGCGAGTAACTGTACCCCCCGATCGGAAGAGCTGGCGAGGACAAGTGCAGCAGCGCAAGCAGCGGATTCGTATCCATGGCTCAGGACTTGTGTGCGGCCCGATCAGGCGTGTGTCCGTGTGTGGACGGATGATCGTGCATGCTTTCATTCGCGTGGGAATGGTCGTGGTGGTGCACCGGCTCGTGACGGTGGCCGGTATCGTGTTCATGGACGGCATATGCGGCCTGAGCCAGTGCGTAATCGTTGTCGAACGTTGTATCGTGCCCGTGCTTGTGGCCGCCGCCATAGGCGCCGGCGTCGGGCTCGAACGGATGCTGGATGGTTTGCACGCTGACCTCGCCCAGGCGCAGCAGCATGTCGATCAGTACGGGATCGTGTTCAAGTTGCAAATAGCCCGGACCCACTTCAAGCAGAACATGGCGGTTGCCTAGATGGTAGGCGGCGCGTGTAAGCTGGATTGGCGTTTTGGCCGTGACCCGCAAAATGGATTCTTCCGCGGCCTGGACGACGATGAATTTTCCATCGTCAGCCACGAGCAGGTCGCCGTTGCGCATGACGGTTCCCCGATCGAGCACAAGCCCAACTTCTTCACCCGTGTCCAGGGTGATTTTTTGCCGGCTGCGGCGCCGCATTGCAAAAGGCAGGACGGCCTTGGGAGCATGGCGGATCAGTGCCTGGGCCACCCGGGTGTCGTGCAGTATTTTTGTGATGATACGCATCGTTAGAATAGGAAATAACGCTGAGCCATGGGTAATACCTTGGCGGGCTCGCAGGTAAGCAGCTGGCCGTCGGCCATGACTTGGTAGGTTTGAGGATCGACCGTAATGTGCGGCAGCCAGTCGTTGTGCACCATGTTTAATTTAGACAGATTGCGGCAGCCACGGACCTCTTTCAAGGTTTTGACCAAGCCAAGTTCGTGGACGGCGGGGTTGTCCATGGCCGCTTGCGATAAAAAAGTCAGCGAGGTTTTCAGGCCCTTGCCAAACGAGGCGAACATGGGGCGGGAATGCACCGGCTGGGGTGTGGCAATCGATGCGCCGGGGTCGCCCACGGTGGCTTGCGCAATCATGCCGCCTTTCAATATCAGGCTGGCCTTGACGCCGAAAAAGGCCGGACGCCAAAAGACAATATCAGCCAGTTTGCCCACCTCGATCGAACCGACCAGATGCGAAACACCGTGGGCGATGGCCGGATTGATGGTGTATTTGGCAATATATCGTTTGATGCGCTGGTTATCGGCGCGCGCGCTGTCGCCTTCTAGCGCGCCGCGCTGAAGTTTCATTTTGTCCGCGGTTTGCCAGGTGCGCAGTACGACTTCTCCCACGCGTCCCATCGCCTGCGAGTCGGAACTCATGATCGAAAAAGCGCCCAGATCGTGCAGGATATCTTCGGCGGCAATGGTCTCGCGCCGAATACGGCTTTCGGCAAAGGCCAGGTCTTCGGCGATGGCCGGATTCAGGTGGTGGCAAACCATCAGCATATCCAGATGCTCATCGATGGTGTTGGCCGTGTAGGGCATGGTGGGGTTCGTAGAGGCTGGCAGGACATTGGGCATGCCGGCCGCGCGGATAATGTCGGGGGCGTGGCCGCCGCCTGCGCCTTCGGTATGAAATGAATGAATCGTGCGTCCCTTGAAGGCCTTGAAAGTGGCTTCGACGAAGCCCGATTCGTTCAAGGTATCGCTATGTATGGCGACCTGGATATCGGTTTGTTCGGCGACCGACAGGCAGCAGTCGATAGCCGCCGGCGTACTGCCCCAGTCTTCGTGCAGCTTCAGGCCTATGGCGCCGGCGCGGACTTGTTCGAGCAAAGGCCCCGGAGTACTGGCGTTGCCCTTGCCCAGCAGGCCGATGTTGATCGGAAAGGCATCCAGCGCCGATAGCATGGAGTGGATATGCCAGGGGCCGGGCGTACAGGTGGTGGCCAGCGTGCCGGTCGCTGGACCCGTGCCCCCGCCGATCAGCGTAGTGGTCCCGCAGGCCAGGGCTTCTTCGATTTGCTGCGGGCAGATGAAATGGATGTGGGAGTCGATGGCGCCGGCTGTCACGATCATGCCTTCGCCGGCGATGGCTTCGGTGCCCGGGCCCACCACGATGGTGACGCCCGGCTGGATGTCGGGGTTGCCGGCTTTGCCTATGCCTGAAATCAGCCCGTTTTTAATGCCGATATCCGCCTTGACGATGCCGCTGACCGCATCGATGATAAGCGCGTTGGTGATGACGGTATCGACGCAATCGGCGCTCATGCGCTGGCTTTGCCCCATGCCGTCGCGCAATGTTTTGCCGCCGCCGAATTTAACTTCCTCGCCAAAAATGGTGTAGTCTTTTTCGACTTCGGCCAGCAACTGGGTATCGGCCAGGCGGATGCGATCGCCCCGGCCGGCGACGGTGGTCGGCCCGAACATCTCGGCGTAGGCACTGCGTGACATCGCAACCATTAGAGCGCTCCCATGACGTCGCCGTTAAAGCCGTAAATCTTGCGTTCGCCGCTCACGGCCACCAGTTCGACGCTGCGCCTTTGCCCGGGCTCGAAACGCACGGCGGTGCCCGCCGCGATGTTCAGGCGAAAGCCTCGCGCGGCCCGGCGATCGAATTGCAGCGCGCTATTGGCCTCGGCAAAATGGTAATGGGAGCCGACCTGGACGGGACGGTCGCCGGTATTGACGACGTCGATGGCGCACGTTTTGCGGCCGACGTTGAGCTCGATTTGACCGGGCTCGGCGAAAATTTCACCTGGGATCATGGGAATATCCTCATAGAAGACTGGCGAGCGATCAGATAATCGGGTTATGCACGGTGACGAGCTTGGTGCCGTCGGGAAAGGTGGCCTCGACCTGCACGTCGGCAATCATTTCAGGCACGCCTTCCATCACGTCCTCGCGCGACAGGATTTGGGTGCCCTGGTGCATCAGTTCGGCCACCGTGCGCCCGTCGCGCGCGCCTTCGAGCAGGGCGGCGGTAATCAGGGCTATCGATTCCGGATAGTTGAGCTTTACGCCCCGGGCCCTGCGTCGTTCGGCCAGCAGGGCGGCGGTAAAAATCAGCAACTTGTCTTTTTCGCGGGGGGTGAGTTCCATCGCCTTAATCCTGTTCTTGAATCGGTTTGGAGCTGCGTTCGAGTCAGCGCAAATAACGCCCTATTATGACTCCATAAAACGGCTTTCAGGTGTTCCAGAGACGCAAATATTCGCCGCGTACGCCCAGGAGAAGAGGGCGCAGCCACATCCAGTTCTCGATCAACAACGCCTTGACCTCGGCGGTGTGCCGGCCCAACACTCGCAGCAGGTACAAATCCTGTTCGTTTTCTTGCGGCAGACAGCTTATGCCTGCACGCAATGAGTCGTTCCAGGGCAGGCTCTGTGCAATCTTTTCGATCGGCTCGGCGCCCAGGCGTGGGCCGAATGCCCACAGTGTCGCCACGACCGGAAAACCGGCCAGGCCGTTATCGGCCCCGCGCAAGAGACCGTCGGCCTGGATTTCACCGGCCTCCAGCCAGATGGGGTGTTCGTCCAGCGTTAGCTGCGTATTGAGCCGAATGGCTCCTTCCGACCAATGCGTGGCCAGGGCAATGCTGCCCAGTTGAGTAATTTCCCAGCCTATGGCGCGCGACCCGGTTTGAAGATGCAGGTGGGTCGATAGCGTGGCTTGCGCCTGCTCGAAGACAATATTTTCCTGCGGCAGCCAGTCCAGCTGGGCGTCGGCGTCCAGCGCAATATGAACCGTCTGGGAAGCTTGCCTGCCGTTGGCCTTGTACCAGCGCGTCGCGCCTGGTGTGGTCAGCAGGGCGTGCGTGTCGGCGTTTGCATGGATATTGATAGTTAGTACATCGCCTCCGGCGATGCCCGAGGGTGGATGCAGTATGGCGACGTGGCAGATTTCCGGCCCTTCGGGGTAGAGCGCTTTTTGAACCAGCAGAGGGCCTTCGTGCTTGCTTTCGGCCAACACGGTCTTTCCGGTGGCCTGTTTTGCGAAAGAAAGCGACAGCCTGGCATGCCATTCGTTTAAGTGTGCGGGCACAGAGATTACCGTTGAGTCGAACGATCGGGAGTTCGTGCTAGTAAAACACAGGCGGGGCGGAATGTTGTCCGCCCCGCCCCGAAGTCCCTTAATCAAATGCGGGTCTGGGTTGCTTTACTTGATATCGGCCCGTTTTGCCACATCGGCCCAAATGGCAACTTCTTGTTTCAATGCCTGGTCGGTTTGTTTCGGCGTGGTGAAAAGTGCTTGGGCGCCCTGAGCCTTCATCTTTTTCTGCACCTCGGGCATTTCCGTAATTTTCTTCATGGCTGCCGAAAGCCGGTCGATGACCTCCTTAGGCGTTCCTTTGGGCGCCAACAGAGCATATCGTGTGCTTATATCGACGTTTTTAACACCCAGCTCTTGCAAGGTTTTTATCTTGGGCAACAACGGACTGCGCTGCCGGGTTGTCACGGCCAGAAAACGTACCTTGCCGTTATTGATTTGCGGCAATAGTGTGGGCAGGGTATCGAACACCACATCGACCTGCCCCCCCATCAAGCCGCTAATGGCAGGGCCGCTACCCTTATAAGGTACATGGAGCAGCTTCGTCCCGGTCTCCAGCTGGAATTTCTCGCCCGTCATGTGTTCGGGAGATCCGATTCCGGCCGAGCCAAAACTAAGAACGCCTGGTTTGCTTTTTGCTAACGCGATAAGGTCTTGAATGCTATGGACGGGCAGCGAAGACCTGACCACTACTGCCAATGGTGTTGTTGTGGCCATCGACACGCCTTCGAAGTCGCCGGGGAATTTGTACCCGGGGTTGAAGGAAGGGAGTACGGAGTGAATCGCGTGGCTGCCTATCGCCGCCATCAACAGGGTATAGCCATCGGGAGTGGAGCGGGCTACATACCCCGCACCGATATCACCGCTAGCCCCGGCCTTGTTCTCGACTACAAATGACTCGCCGAAGATTTTCGTCAGTTGCTCGGCGTAAACCCGTCCGGAAAAATCGCTCGCTCCTCCGGGCGGGTAGGGCACGACCAACTTCACCGAGTGCGTCGGCCATGGTTGTGCATAAGCGCTGCTGGCCGATAAACCGATAAAAATTCCCGCTAATAGATGCGACAAAAATAATTTCATGTTGCCTCCTATATGCAAATATAAATGTCCTAAATGTTAGGATTAATATATTATTATGTGGTATGAGTTAGAATCTCATACAATAAACTACCCGTCAATAATTTTGTTGTTGTCACTGAAATAATTAATTTATGAAATACACATCCTATTTTGTAGGACGATAGTGGATAAGACTTTATTGAAAGGCCTCATGGTTTTAGAGACCATCAGCAAATTCGATGGCCAACCCCGCAATCTCGAACAGATAGCTGAACTCGTCCAGCTTACCCGCAGCAATACACATAGAACTCTACAGACGCTTACGCATGCGGGTTACATCGAGCGCGATTCCGATTCGGGCGGCTATCGATGCACGCTGAAAATGTTTGAATTGGGCGCGGCGCAGTTGGCGCACATGGATGTCAGAAAGTTTGCGCCCCCTTTTATGCATATGCTCGCCGATAGCACGGGGGAAACGGTACATCTTTCGGTGTTGGACGGATTCGACGTCGTTTACATCGACAAACTCGACAGCCCGAAGCCCATACGCGCGTACTCCGTCATCGGAGGACGGGCTCCCGCCTACGCGGTTGCGACGGGAAAGGCTCTCCTGGCTTTCCAGACGCCTGACTATATTGACCGACATGCCGACAAGCTGCAGCAACATACGCCTGCCACTCAAATTTCAATTAAAACGTTGAAATTGGAACTCTCCAAGGTATCGCGTGTTGGTTACGCCATTAACCGTGGTGAATGGCGGGAGGGAGTCGGGGGCGTTGCCGCTCCAATTTTTAATGGCATGGACAAGCCCATTGCCGCTTTGGGCATTTCCGGGCCTCTTCAACGGTTGAGTGTTTCAAAAATGGCCGAGTTGGCCCCTTTGGTGCTGCGAGCGGCACAGGAGCTATCGCGAAACATGGGATATCGCGGTGGTTATTTCGGAATATCTGCCTAAACAACACGCAAGGATCGACATGAAACAAGAATCAACATTGAGAGGCGTCCGTGTCATTGAAATATGCAATGTTGCAGCGGGTCCTTTTTGTGGCATGTTGCTTGCGGATATGGGGGCAGACGTCATAAAAATAGAGCACCCGGAAGGAGGAGACACCTTGCGAAGCTGGGCGCCTCTTACCGAAGGATTCAGCGAAAATTTTGCGTCGCTCAACCGCAGCAAAAGATCGATTACTCTGAATTTAAAGAATAAAGGTGATGTTGAAACGGCGAGGCAGCTCATAAAAGAAGCAGACGTGGTGTTGGAGAACAACAGGCCGGGCGTGATGGATCGGCTCGGGCTGGGTTACGGGGCGATGCGCGAGATTAATCCAGGGCTGGTGTATTGCTCCATTTCCGCTTACGGGCAAACGGGACCGCGTAGTCAGGAAGGCGGCTTTGATTTGACCCTTCAGGCAATGAGCGGCCTGATGAGCGTCACGGGCGAACCGGGAGGGGCTCCGGTGAAATGCGGCGTGCCTGTGTGCGACTTTACCGCGGGTTTGTACGCGGCCTTTTCGATTGTATCGGCGTTGCGAGGCGTGGAGCGCGAGGGTCAGGGCACGCATATCGATATTTCGATGCTAGGCGCTACGCTAGGCATTGCTGCGCTTCAAACGTCACAGTATTTCGGCACGGGAATAAACCCCGAAAAACTGGGCTCCGCACATCCGAGAAATGCGCCTTATCAGGTATTTAAATGTCGGGACGGATACTTTGGCATGGCGGCGGGTAATGATTCGCTGTGGAAGAGTGTATGCGTGGTTGTCTCGCGTGAAGACCTGCTTGGCGATGAGCGCTTTCTGACCACCACTGATCGTGCAACCCATCAGAATGATCTGCGCGAAATCCTCGAACTCATATTTGCCCGAGCCGACGCGCAAACCTGGCTGGAACGTTTTCGGGATGCCGGCGTGCCTTGTGCGCCCATCAATAATTACTCGGACGTATTGTCGGATCCTCAGGTTGCTCATATGCAATGGGTACAAGACCTGGAGATGCCTAATGGCGTCAGTACCAAAACGTTTGTCTCCCCGATCCGCTTCGACTCGAGGACAGCGGACATCGGTAAAAGCCCTCCAGCGCTTGGCGAACACTCAGCGGAAATTCTCGCTGAGTTAGGGGCGAAGGTCGCGGGGTAACAAGGTTTTAGATCCAAATTCAGGAGAAGCAAATGCCGTCCGGATTCAATCAGCCAGACAAGTGCGTATCAATAGCCGAACTCGTTGATCGCGTGCCTAGCGGCTCTTCTCTGGCGCTCGGAGGAAGTTTTTTACATCGAGGACCATTCGCTTTTGTACGAGAGCTTATCCGACAAAAGAAAACGAATCTCGAAATAATCAAGCAGTCGCCAGGGTATGACATTGACCTGCTTTGCCGCGCCGGGGTCGCCAAAAGAGCACGTACCGGGATTGTTGCGATGGAAGGCAATTTTGGGTTAGCGCCGGCGTACCGAAAGGCGGTCGAAAGCGGCCAGCTCGAGCTTGAAGAGCATGCGTGTGCCACCCTTACTGCGGGGCTGCGAGCAGCCGCTTTTGGAATTCCATTTCAGCCTTGCGGTGGGCTATCGGGCAGCGACCTGCCTGCGCTCAACAACTGGAAATGCCTGGAAGACCCTTACGGCAACGGTGACCCAGTCTGGGTAATTCCCGCCATCACGCCAGACTACGCGGTAATTCATGCAAACGAGGTCGACAGGCTCGGCAACGTGCGTGTCCTTGGTACATGGCATTGGGACCGTATTATGAGTCGTGCCGCCAAAAGCGTACTGGTCGTTGCTGAGCGACTGGTTGAGACAGAAATTTTTGCCAAACAACCGGAATTGACTTTGATTCCCTATTTTATGGTGGAAGCATTTTCAATCGTCAAGAGTGGCGCTTGGCCAGGTTCTTGCTGGCCAGATTATGAAATCGACTACCCCGCGGTAGAAGGCTATCTGGAGGCCGGTGAAGCATCGCTGCAAAAACATTTGAATGCCGCCCCAGAGATAAAAGGAATTAAGTGATGAACACAAGCTGGTCACCGTTTTCTTATATCGTTATCAATTTGGCGCGCTTTATTCGCCCAAACGAAATTACATTCAGCGGAGTGAATTCCACAATGCCGATGCTGGCCTGCTTGTTGGCCAAGCGCGCCTATGCCTGGAACTTCATTTACATTAATGTCGCAGGCGGTGTTGACCCCGTTCCTTCTCACATTCCTGTTTCGAGTTCCGATCCGGTCCTGGCTGAAAATTCCGCGTCTATTTTTGCCAACGAAGATTTTTATGATCTTTGCACCCGTGGGAAAATGGACCTTACGTTTCTGGGCGCGGCTCAAATTGACGGCGAAGGAAATGCGAACAATTCCTGCATAGGTGAATGGCATCATCCCAAAGTTCGCTTGCCTGGTGGCGGAGGCGGCGCGGTAATGTTGCCCACGGCCAGGCGCGCCTGCACCTGGAGAACCGAGCACTCAAAACGCACGTTCGTTGACAAGCTGGATTTCCGCACCTCATGGGGAGGCTTTCACGGAGTGGTCACGCCTATCGCTGTTTTTGTAAAAAAAGATAATCGTCTGGCGTTGCAGTCATGGCATCCTGAGTCCAGCCTCCAGGAAGTCATAGAGCGGACGTCTTTTAAGTTTAGCTATGACGATGCGCGGCCAACGGCGCCACCCGTTAAAAAGGAGATAGAAGCCCTTGCGACTCTGGATCCGAATAAAGAATTCGAACGGGACGCTGCGATAACGCTCCGCTAAAAAATACGCAGCGCCGCCAGTGCCCGCAAGGCTGCGCATGCCGCGCCATAGCCGTTATCGATATTGACGACCAGCAGTCCGGGCGCGCAACTTGCGAGCATTGCATTTAGTGCCGTCCGCCCACCTTCGGCAACTCCATAGCCGACCGAGGTCGGTACGGCTATAACAAGACTAGAGACCAGCCCGCACAAGACGCTAGGCAACGCACCGTCCATACCGGCAACGACAATGATGACTGGGTATTTGCGTATTTCGTCAATACGCTCCAACAAACGCCACAGTCCCGCTACGCCTACGTCGGCAAAGGAATTGCTGGTGTGGCCGGAGTACTCGAGGGTGCGGGCGGCTTCGCGGCTAACTGGAATATCCGAGGTTCCGGCCGTGACGATAGCGATCGAGCTTTGAGTCGATGGCTTGTGCTCGCCGAAAAATCCGGTACGTGACACGGGGTCGTAGTCGATGTGGCTCTGGTGCCGCGTGGTTAGATTTGCATAGACGTCGGCACCGAGTCGCGTGAGCAAGAACCCCGATCCGCGATCTTGCGCGAGGTCCAGAATGGCATTCAGTTGAGCAACGCTTTTGCTTTCGCAAAAAATCGCTTCGTCAAAGCCAATCCGCTTACCTCGATCAAAGTCAAGGTTGATTTCAGACCGGCTCATGCTTGATTCCGATAAAAGCACTTCCTGTGCGATAAGTGGCGAAACCTATTTCCGAGGCGATGCCAATGGGCGTGAACATCGCGCCGATTTTCTGTCTTAGCCTGTCTTTATGTGCGGGGGTGAGACCCGACAAGCTAACCGTGTCGAGTTCAATGACGACGCCTTGCTTGCGCACACGGCAGCGTACCGAGTGAGGGCTGATTTCGCGCGCAATCCATTTTTCGGCCGCGTCAACCAAGCTCAACGTATCAGCGCGAATGCCGATGCCGGTTTCCACACGGCTTGCCAGACAGGGTGACGAGGGAAGTTCGGCGATACCCGCCAGGCCAAGCTGGCGGGCAAGCTGGCGTAAGTCATCTTTGGTGATGCCGGCTTCGACGTAGGGATGCCGAACCGAGTGTACTTTCGCGGCCTCAAGGCCAGGCCGATATTCACCGAGATCATCGATATTGGTTCCCGAGATAATCTGTTTGTCGGTATGGCCGGTAATTGACGAATACAGATTTGTCTTGCAATAAAAGCAACGGTTGACAGGGTTGGCCATATAGCGATCGTCGTTGAATTCGCCCGCATTGACAATGGTGAGCCGCCAGTGTTCTTGTGTGGCAAGCGCTTGCACCCGCTGAGTGGCGTCGGGTGGAACGGCCGGCGATACAGCATGGAATACCTCGCAGTCAGGACCGAGTAAACGATGGGCGATCACCCCGAGAGTAAGACTATCGACTCCGCCGCTAACGGCGACGGCGACGCGACCAATACTCGACAATATTTGTTCAAGTGTTGCCGTTTTGATATCGGTGGCGTTATTCATTTGATTGCTCCTTGTCGAGCGCAATACTTTCCGCAGCTACACGTAGCGCCTCACGCTCGGCATGGCTGTTTGCGTGACTTGCCAAATCGTCCATTTCAGCTTTGGCGGTAGCGATCCCCGCAGGCCTGAGCGCCGTTTTTACACGTTGCGTGTAATGCCCTGCCGTTACGGCGGATTCTTTACGCGGCAGGATTTGCCGTTCCAGCGACTGCACGCGCAGTCCAATGGTCGTGGTTTGGGTAAAACATGCTTCGATCACTTTGTCTCGGTCGGCTGGCTGAACCAGTATTTGAATATGCGAGACCATCCGACCCTTTTTCCCGAAGGCGGGTATCTGCAAGACATCCATCACGCCTTCGACTTCGCGTAAATGTGCCAGGCCCACCGCCAGATCTTCGGCGGACTGGTCGTCGACCTCGAAATTCAACGCGATCACGTGATCGATGCGGGACTCCTCGTGCGTCTGTTCGGTTTTTTCGAACACCAGGACACGCAACACATTGCTGATGCCAGGGAGGCTGCGCGTGCCGAAGCCCGTGCCCGAAGCAATAAGACGTTTGGGGTGCACGCCTATGCCGGCGCTGCAATTGAGGTGGCGCAAAATGGCGGCGCCGGTTGGCGTGACTCGCTCGCCTTCCAGTTCGTCGCCGCGTACCAGCATTCCCTCCATCAGCAACGTGGTAGCCGGAGCAGGCACGGGCAGCAGTCCATGCGCGCTTTTAACCCGGCCCGATCCGAGCGGCAATGGCGCCGTCGACCAGCTTGTACCCTGACTGTCATCGTGCTTGTCGAGTGTTTCGATTAAATAGGCGGCACCCACAATATCAGCGATCGAGTCCCAGGATCCGACTTCGTGGAAGGTAATTTGGTCGGCCGTCCCGCCATGGACTTTCGCTTCGGCTTGCGCCAATAAGGTAAAAATCGCGATGGCGCGTCGTTTGACGGGCTCGGCGAGTGTGGAGCCTGTCAGGTTGCTTCGCACCGTCGCAAAAGAAATATGCCCGTGTTCGTGCGCGACAGCTTGCTCATGCGTAGGATGATGCCCGCTATGCGTGTGGCTATCCGGCTCGCCAACAACGAAGCGTCGGCCGGTCAGTGCATGATCTTTATGTTCGATCAGTTTGCAGGCGATATTCTGTGGCAGCCCCGCTGATCGGATCGCAGCCTGCATGCCATCCGCCAATTGTGGAAAGGCATCAAGTACGGCGGCGATGAACATATCGCCCGCCACGCCACCGACCGGATCAAGGTGCAAATGTAGAGGCATGTCGTTTCTCAAATTATGACTGCACGTCGAATTTAAGCCTGGGTCTGCTCCAGAAGGTTGGGGCGACGACCGTCACCGGGTCGGGTCCTACGGTCCGTGTGGCGATTTTCCATGCGTCTGCGAAATTCGCCGTTGGCGTAATGCCCAGTTCCCTGAACGCTCCTGGATTAGTTGTTCCCGCCATGATGACACGTGAAGCACGGCTGAGCGTGTATTCGTTCTCGTAGAGCAGCCAAAATGCATGAATGGCCGGATAAGCGTAATTATGTGTGTATCTGTGAAGATATTCTGGCCGATGGCTGAACTCGTCCTCGTAGTCCACTAGCGAGTGGGAGGAATAGCATTGCCGATAAAGCCGGATGGCTTCGGAATAAGAGGGGAAAGTGCGTTCGTCGATGACGCCACTGCTCGGACTTACGGCAATGACCACGCCACCTTCGCGCAATATCGGCTTGCCTGGGCTGAAGCGCGGTGGAACCAGTGCGCCGACCGCGGCAATCAAAGTATTGTTTGCGCTGCCGTATGAGTACGCTTGCGGCAGCCCGATCACGAGTACGTCGGCTTGTGGAACGGGCCGTCGAAACAGCCTCTCGGCTAACTCCCAGGCTGGAGGCTTGACTTCTTGAGCAGTCCCTGCGAATACGCCGGCCATTTTGCCGCCAAGGCCGTTTACCGAATTGATATAGAAAATCTGCTTACCGGTTGCCTGGTCCAGATAGGTCGTCATCTCTTCTTTCACACTGCCATAACGCTTGGTGCTGGCGGCATTCTTCGACCCAGGGTCCGGAATGCTGTGAAAACTGTGGTGCGACGCAATGCTTCGCGTCGACGCGAGCCCGACGACGGCTCCGGTGCCTGTGTAGCCTTTCCAGGCGGCGGAGGCGACATTGCCCTGGTAGATCATAAGATCAGCTTCGAAGAAGTGGCGGTTCATTTCTACATAACGCCCGCCGTCGGTAATGCCAAAATATTTAAGCTGCGCCGGATCCGCACAGTCGTGATTGAGAATTTGCCCGAGCGGCCAGAAACGATTGAATATTTTCAGGCCAAGGTGGTTGGCGAGTTCCGAGCGTGTGCTTTTCTTGTGATTGCTGCAAGCGTTAACGAAAATGATGTCGCGCTCGCGTATACCGGCCAGGAGCAGGACGTCAACGATTTCGGGCAGGATGGTCTGTGGCGGAGTATTTGGACGTGTCGGATCATCAAAACCGATCGCAACCCGCATTCCAGGCTTGGCAAGTTCAGAAAGAGGTGCGCATCCATAGGGCCTGGCAAGCGCCGCACGCACCGCAGCGACGGGATCTTCAAGCAAGGGCGGATTTTCAAATTCGGCGATGACGGCGCTTTCAGGTACTTCGACTTCCAATTTCCTGTCGCCAAAGTCGACGGCTACGGATTTCATATTCATTGCATTCTCTGGTGAGGCCTACTTGGCGGGTTGTTCTTGAAAATATCGGTGCAGCTCGTGCCGCTTTATCTTGCCGACACCATTACGCGGCAACTCGTCGACGAAAGCTATTCGCTGAGGTACTTTAAACGAGGCCAGGTAGCCTTTGCAGAATTCGATGATATCCGCTTCGCGCGGTGGTTTGTTGAGCGCGTCCTGGGGCGTGACGCATGCGGCAACAATCTCTCCCCATAGCGGATCGGACAAGCCGAATGCGGCCGCCTCGCGGACCGAGGGGTGTCTGGCAATCACACGCTCGACTTCCAGGGGGGAAATGTTTTCGCCACCGCGAATAATCATTTCTTTTTTGCGGCCGACGATAAAAATGAAACCGTCTTCATCCATTTTCGCCAGATCTCCCGAATGCAGCCAGCCATCTTGCACCGCGTGCTTGGTGGCCTGTGGATCGCGGAAATATTCCTTCATTACGGTCGGTGCACGTATCGCGATTTCGCCGACCTCATCAGCGGGCAAGGCCGTGCCTTGGCTATCGACGATTTTGACGATGCTCGGAGGCAAGGCCTTGCCGATAGAGCCGCGCTTGCGCGGGCCCGCCAGAGGGTTCATTACGTTGATCGCGGTGGTTTCGGTCAGCCCATAGGTCTCTAATAACAAGCCGCGGCCGAAGCGGGCTTCGAAGCGCTCGGCCAGATCGAAGGACGTTGGCGCCGACGCTACTTTGATAAACTTCAGCCCCTCGCCCTCATCGGCCATGCACGGCGGAGTCTCGAGCAGAATCGCGAGTATTGTCGGCGATGCGCTGAAACTATTGACGTGATATTTTTTGCAGAGTTTCCAATGTTCGGAAGCACTGAAGCGGCGGCAGATCACCGTCGACCCACCGGCGTGTAAATAGGACAGCGTGCTGAACATCAGCGCGTTGGTGTGCGATAGAGGCATGACGCACAAGGTTCTGTCAGCAGGCGTCAGGGAAAAGCCGGCTTTTACCGCCGCAATGGCGGTGGCGACGTTGCGATGAGTAAGTAACACGCCCTTGGGTTTGCCTGTTGTGCCAGACGTGTAGAGCAGCAGAGCGCCGTCGTCGGGGGCTGGGGCGGGGACGTTGGGCGGGTTGACGGATTGTTGCCTTAGTAGCTTGAATGGCAGTGCTTGCAGCTTTGCTTGTAGGACGTCGTCGTCAATGGCATCGATGCTTAAAACGGTTGGCGGATTTTTTAGTAGAGCTAGCGCGTCGGCGACTACCGCGGCATATTCCCGAGATGTAAGCAGCAGCTCGCTGCCGGCATGGTCAAGGATGTACGCGATTTCCTCGGCCGTCAGCCGCGTACCCATTGGATTTGCGACCTTGTCGGCCTTGAACGCCCCGAAATAGGCGGCTATCAATAAAATATCGTTGCTTAGCATGAAGCTCACGCGGCTTTGTGGGGGCAGCCCGAGACTCAGGTACAGATTACCGAATTGGTTGGATAAATCATCCAGCGCAGCATATGAATAAGCCTTGTCGTCAAAAATAATGGCAGTATTGTGCGAGCGGTGCGCCGCCACCATATCGCGCAGATCAGTCAAGACAGATTTACTATGCATAATTGGATCTCCACCGTTATTTCTTTTCTCTGAATTGTTGTATCCGGGCAATCAGCCCGGGTGCGGCCACCGAGCGCGCGAGGTCGGCGAGATCACTGTCGTTATTGTTCGCCTTGGTGAGTTCAAACAATGTGCGCCGGCTTGAATCCGGTAGGCATTGGGCCGTTGCCGTTGCTTCCTGGATGATGGAGTCCCAGCTTGTCATCGCCGACAACGCGTGGCAGAAGCCCAGCCGCTTCGCTTCCGCCGCGTCAAACACACGTGTCGAAGTCAGAATTTCACTTGCGGCGTCGTTGCCGACAATCGCCGCAAATCGACGCGTGCCCAATACCACGCCGAAATGCAGCCCCGGCATCCGGAAGCTTGAATCTGGCGTCGCGATGCGTTTGCGGCACGCGGCGAAGAGATCGGCCCCGGCGCCGAAAATACGGCCGTGCGCCAGGCCGACGGTCAGGCACGGCGAGCTTGCAACTTTTTGCAGCAGCATTTCGATGCGCAAGAAACGCAACACGATATCGCCTTCACTTTGCGCGTGAACATCGGTGAAGTCGAATCCTGCACTTAGCGTTTTACCGGCGCCTCTAATCACCAGGATCTGTGCATGCTGCTGCGGCGCTGCGTCTACCGCGGCAATCAAGGATTCGACGACGGAGGCCGACAAGGCATTCATTTTGTTCGGCCGGTTCAGCGTCAACGTCCAGCAAGGCCCATCTTTATTGATCAACAACTCGTCGTTCATACGACGTCCTTCTTCAATGATTTTCCGAGCATTTCGACGTTGTGTTAACCGAAACCCGTTGTGCAGGGGCGCACGGGAAGATCAGGGCGTCAACACTGACCTGTTGCCAAGATTAGCATGGGGTATGGCCGTGTGTAAACCGAGAAATAGGATTTTAATCCTATTTATTAGGACGGAAAGTCCCGTGATTTCATTGCCCGTAGCATCAACCGCACAATGTCCCCCAGCCCCCCGTAGCTTCCTTCTTGAAGAAATGGGTGCAAACGGGTGAGAAAACGGTATGAGGCAATAAATTGGGTGTAAATGGGTGTATCATTGGTTCCCATGATCCTCACCGACTCCCTCCAGATCACCCCGGAGATCCTCGGCCTGATCGCCGGTATCGACGAATTCAAGGGCGCCTGGCGTGCGCTGGGCACGCTGGCGCCTGATCGGCTATCGGCGCTACGACGGGTCGCCACCATCGAGAGTATTGGCTCTTCGACCCGGATCGAGGGAAGCAGGCTGTTGGATCGTGACGTCGAACGCCTGCTCTCCAACCTGCAGATCAAGTCTTTCGAGACCCGCGACGAACAGGAGGTGGCAGGCTATGCTGAAGTTATGGAGTTGGTGTTCTCGTCCTGGCAGGACATCGCGCTGACCGAGAACCACATCCGGCAGTTGCATCGCGACCTGCTGACCCACAGCGACAAGGACGCCTGGCATTGCGGCAACTACAAGACGACCCCCAACAGCGTGGCCGCGTTCGACGAACACGGCAAGCCGCTGGGCGTAGTGTTCGAGACCGCCGCGCCCTTCGACACGCCACGCCTGATGGCCGAATTGGCGACCTGGTTCAACGAGGAGCGCGGCACAGGACGTCTGCACCCGCTGTTGCTGATCGGTATCTGGGTCGTCGTGTTTATGGAGATTCATCCGTTTCAGGACGGCAATGGCCGTCTGAGCCGAGTGCTGACCACGCTGCTGCTGTTGCAGGCAGGCTACGCCTATGTACCCTACAGCTCGCTCGAAAGCGTGATCGAGCAGAACAAGGAAGCCTACTACCTGGCGTTGCGCCAGACCCAGGGCAGCATCCGCACGGATGCGCCTGACTGGCAGCCGTGGCTGGCGTTCTTCCTGCGTGTACTGTCCGAGCAAGTGCGCCGGCTTGAGCGCAAGATCGAGCGCGAGAAACTGGTGCTGGCCAAGCTGCCGGGCCTGGCACTGCAGATCGTCGAATTTACGCGCGAGCATGGCCGCATCACCATGGCCGAGGCGATCCGCCTGACCGGCGGCAACCGCAACACGCTAAAGCAACATTTCCGGATGCTGGTGGAGCAGAGGCATCTGATACAGCATGGTGGCGGGCGTGGGACTTGGTACGAGTTGCGCTGACCGGTCGGGTTCTCTTTGATCCTCTGGCGGGGCGGCATACGATCGGACTCTATCAAAAGTTCCTTTATTTATGCGGCTCGCAAAGGATTTTTTCAGACATCCTTGGACGTCCAATTACTTCCCTATGCAGAAGCTGGAAAAAATCTCGCCCAGCAGATCGTCGCTGGTGAATTGGCCGGTGATCGAGCTTAACGAGTCGTGCGCCAGGCGCAGTTCTTCGGCGAACAGGTCGAGCACCCGGTCATTGTGACTGGCATGTTCAGCGGCTTGGGCCAGGTGCTCGTCAGCTTGTTGCAGCGCGTGCAAATGGCGCGCTCGGGCCAGCCACGGCGATTGGGCGCCGGGGTTCCAGCCGGCCAGGTCGAGCAAGGTTTGTCGCAGCGCGTCCAGGCCCGCGCCGGTTTTGGCGGAGATGGCGATGGGCTCCAGACCGTCGCGCCCATCGACGGGCGCGTGGGTTGCACGGCTGCCTGTGTGGCGAACAGCGGGATCGGCCGCATCCAGCAAATCGATTTTGTTAAAGACCTTGAGAACCGGTGTGCGTGCGGGCAAGCGTTTTGTAATGGCTGAGTCGAGCTCGTCGTCGTGGGTGCGGGCGTCTTGCAGGTGGATGATGACGTTGGCCTTTTCAATTTCCGCCCAGGTGCGCGCGATACCGATGCTTTCAACCGCATCGTCGGTGTCTCGCAGGCCCGCCGTGTCGACGATATGAATGGGCACGCCCTGGATGTGGATTTGCTGGGTGACTTTGTCGCGTGTGGTGCCGGCAATGGGCGTGACGATGGCGATGTCGTCGCCCGCGAGGGCGTTAAGCAGGCTGGACTTGCCGACATTGGGCTGTCCGGCCAGGACCACGTGCAGGCCTTCGCGCAAGATCATTCCTTGTTGGGCCTGCCGGGTCAGGGCGTGCAAATCGTTCTGGATTTGGGCCAGCGCTTCGCGCGCCTGGTATTTTTCCAGGAAATCGATTTCTTCTTCGGGGAAGTCGAGCGTGGCTTCGACCAGCATGCGCAGATGCACGATGCGGTCGCTCAGTGCGTTGACATGGGTGGAGAAGACGCCGGCGAGAGAGGCCATGGCGCTGCGCGCAGCGGCCTCGGACGAAGCGTCGATCAGGTCGGCAACCGCTTCGGCCTGGGCCAGGTCGATGCGTTCATTCAAAAAGGCGCGTTGGGTGAATTCGCCGGGCTCGGCGTGGCGCAGGCCCAGTTCTTTACCCGAGCGCAGGCAGTGTTCCAGCAAGCGGCGCAACACGGCCGGGCCGCCATGGCCTTGCAGTTCGAGCACGTCTTCGCCGGTGTACGAATGGGGCCCTTTAAAAAACAGGGCGATACCGGCATCGATGGCCTGGCCGTGGGTGTCGTTGAATGGCAGGTAATGGGCATGGCGCGGCGTCAGCGCTACGCCGAACAGCTGGCCGACCAGGGCGCTCAGATCCTGGCCGGAAATGCGTACGACGCCGATCCCGCCCCGCCCGGGGGCGGTGGCGATGGCGATGATCGGATCGGTGGAATAGGCCGCCATACGCAGAGCTACTTGAGTCCCAGCGCTGCCTTTACGCCTGCCCCGTAGGCCGGATCGGCCTTGGCACAGTGTTCGATGTGACGGCGTTGGACATCTTGCGAAACGCCGGTGATGGCTCGCGCTGTGTTTTCAAAGAGCGCTTTCTTTTGCGCATCGTTCATCAAGCGAAAGAGTGCGCCGGGTTGTGAGTAATAGTCTTCGTCGACGCGATGGTTCCAGTGGTCGGCCGCCCCCTCGAGCGCCAGCGGCGGCTCCCGGAAATCCGGTTGCTCCTGCCATTCGCCCTGGGTGTTGGGCTCGTTGCCGGTGATGCGGCCGTAATTGCCGTCAACCCGCATGGCTCCGTCCCGATGGTAGCTGTGGAAGGGGCATTTGGGTGCGTTGACCGGAATTTGATGATGATTGACACCCAGGCGGTAGCGCTGCGCGTCGCCATAAGAGAAGAGGCGCGCCTGCAGCATTTTGTCGGGCGAGAAGCTGATGCCGGGCACAACGTTGGCCGGGTTGAAGGCGGCCTGTTCGATGTCGGCGAAGAAGTTTTCAGGATTGCGGTTCAGCTCCAGAACGCCGACCTCGATGAGTGGATAGTCTTTATGCGGCCAGACTTTGGTCAGATCGAAGGGATTGATGTGGTAAGTGCCGGCTTCTTTTTCCGGCATGATCTGAACGTATAGCGTCCAGCGAGGGAAATCCTTTTTCTCTATGCTTTCAAACAGATCTCGTTGCGAGCTTTCGCGATCGCGTCCCACCAGTTCGGCGGCTTGCGCGTCGCTTAGGTTTTCGATGCCTTGCTGAGTCTTGAAGGTAAACTTGACCCAGTGGCGCTCGTTCTTTGCATTGAGGAAGCTGAAGGTGTGGCTGCCGAACAGGTGTATGTGGCGAAACCCCCGAGGGATTCCGCGATCGCTCATGACGATGGTGATTTGGTGCAGGGCTTCAGGCAGTCCGGTCCAGAATTCCCAATTGTTCTGGGCGCTGCGCAGGCCGGTTCGGGGGTCGCGCTTGACCGCATGGTTCAGGTCGGGGAACTTGAGCGGATCGCGCATGAAGAAAACCGGCGTGTTGTTGCCCACCAGATCCCAGTTGCCTTCTTCGGTGTAGAACTTCATGGCGACACCGCGGATATCGCGCTCGGCGTCAGCGGCTCCACGTTCGCCTGCAACGGTGGAAAAACGCATCAGCACGGGCGTTTCTTTCCCGATCGTCGAAAAAATCCTGGCTTTGGTGTATTGGCTGATGTCGTGTGTCACCTTGAACGTGCCAAAAGCCCCGGCGCCCTTTGCATGCATGCGTCGTTCGGGGATGACCTCGCGGTCAAAATGGGCCAGTTTTTCGATTAGCCATACGTCTTGCAATAAGGCGGGTCCGCGCGGGCCGGCTGTCTGGGTGTTTTGGTTATCGGCAACCGGTGCGCCGGCGGCAGTGGTCAGCTTTTTCATGAAGTCCTCTCCTTGAAATCGTGAACGCGAAAGGGAAGTGTAGACGTAGTGGCAGCCCTTGTGGCTGCCATCGATATAGCAGATACGGCCAGCGAAGCTGACAAAGCGCACGGTTGATGTAGGAATGGAACAAGGTTAGCCGGTAAAGGTGTCACGGTAAAGGCGGCCGGATCCCGCTGTCTGGTTACCGCAGGTATCAGCCACGCCCGATAAATGGCATTTTGGTTGCCATGACCGTCATGAACTGCACATTGGCGTCAAGCGGCAGGCTGGCCATGTACACCACGGCACGCGCTACGTTTTGCACGTCCATGGTGGGTTCGGGCGCCACCGAACCGTCGGCCTGCAGGACGCCTTTACCCATTTTTTCAGTGAGTGCGGTGGCGGCGTTGCCGATGTCGATCTGGCCGCAGGCAATATCGTATTGCCGGCCGTCGAGCGAGGTGGCCTTGGTCAGGCCGGTGATGGCGTGCTTGGTTGCGGTGTACGACACCGCGCGAGGACGCGGGCAGTGGGCCGAGATCGAGCCGTTGTTGATGATGCGCCCGCCTCGCGGCTGCTGGCTTTTCATTAAGCGGAAGGCTCCCTGCGTGCAAAGGAAGGCGCCGGTCAGGTTGATATCGACAGCGGCTTTCCATTGCTCGATGCTCAGGTCTTCGAGCGAGGCCTCGGGTGCAAAAATGCCGGCGTTGTTAAAGAGCAGGTCGAGCCGCCCGAACGCCTCGCGGGTTCTGGCGAACAGGGCGTTGACCGAGTCGGGGCTGCTGACATCGGTGGCGACGACCAGGGATTTTGCGCCAGACGCCTGTCCTTCTTGCGCCGTCGCCTCCAAGGGGGCCGTGCGGCGCCCGGCCAGGACGACCGAGTAGCCTTCCTGCATCAGGGCCAGTGCGATGCACTTGCCTATTCCGGATCCGGCGCCGGTGACCAGTGCGATTTTTGCTGAAGTATTCATTTCTTTTTTCCTTTTCCTGCTGTCGCCCGTGGGCGTGCGCGTGTCAGGCTGGAACTGAGGCGCTTGTAGGCGATGCCCATGTGCGCCTGCATGGCGGCGCGGGCCTGCTCCGAATCCTTGGCGCGCAGCGCCTTGAGAATTTCGCGATGTTCGGCAATGGCTTGGGACCAGACTTCGGCGGTTTCGAAATGGCTGTGCAATTGGTCAAATAAGGGCCCTAGGCGAAAGTCGAACAGCCGTTGCACCACATTGACCAGCACGCTGTTGCCGGTTGCTTCGGCAATGCGTACGTGGAAAAGCCGGTCGGCGTCGATGGGCGTGACGCCTGCGCTGGCGTCTGCCGCCATGGTGTCGAGCGCCTGGGCAATTGCGTCGAACTGCGGCTTGCGCCCGACCCGGGCCGCGGTGGCCGCGACCTCTCCTTCGAGCAAGGCCCGTGCGCGTATCAGTTCCAGGGGGCCTTCTTCGCGCGAAAGGTCAAGCTCTTGCGTTGAGGAGGACGGCGGCTCGCAGACGTAAATGCCCGAGCCCATATGAACTTCGATATAGCCCTGCACTTCAAGCGCTATCAGCGCCTCGCGCAAGGAGGGCCGGCTTACGCCCAATTGCACGGACAGGTCGCGCTCGGCCGGAAGGCGCGACCCGACTGGAAATTCGCCCGCCAGAATCAGGGATCGCAATTGATCGCTGATCTGGCGGTAGAGTCTTTGCGTTTCGATGGCTTTAATGGGCATGGGCGTCTTGCTTGTCGTACTGTTTGTACTGCCTGCGCTTCGTGTTCGCAATTATTTGGAAACGGAATCCCGGATTATAGAGGGCTGCCAAGCGCGGCCGGGAATTCAATACCGTAGAGTTTGGCGCAGTCGCGCAGCCCGGGCGGGATACTGGGATGGAGTGCCACGCCGTCGCGTAGTTGTTCGTGCTTGCGGGCGACGCCGCGATCGCCAGGCATGCGCACGGAGTCAAAGCCCGGTGCTGCGGGATTGGCCCGGCAGGCCTCGGCCAGCCAATCCGTTTGGCGCGTAAAGTTGGCGCTGCCGCCAAACGCTTCCGGGTCGTACAGCGTCAGGAACACCGTGGCGCCCCATCCTTCGGCGGGATCGGCGCGGCCGTGGCCCGCCAGCCCGCCCGTGAGGGCCTCGATCAGCAATGCCAGGCCAAAGCCTTTGTGTCCCGACGCGACGCCGCCCAGCGGCATGATGGTGCCGGGCGGGGTGCCCGACAATACGCCCGGGTCGCGACTGGGATGGCCGTTGGCGTCGAGCATGCAGTCGTGATCGAACGATTGGCCTGCCTTTTGCAGGCGCGCGCACAGGCCATTGGTCACAATGGATGACGAGATATCAATCAGGAAGGGATTGCTCGTGGCGGGAATGCCGGCGGCAATGGGGTTCGGTGTAAAAACGGCTTGCGTGCCGCCATAGGGCGCGACGCTGGCGACGGCCGGGTCGGAACTGGCCAGCAGCATGACCAGGCCGCGCTCGGTGGCGCGCAGCAGATAGGCCGCCAGACAGGCGATGTGGTGGCTGCGGCGGATGACCAGCGTGGCGCTGCCGAACTGGCGGGCGCGAGGTTCAAGAGCGTCCATGCCTTCTCTGACCAGCCAGGGGCCGGGCAACCGGTGGCCATCCCAGCACAGCGCCGCGCCGCGGTCGGAGAGCACTTCGGGCTGGCCTGACTTGGCCATTGAGCCTTTGCGGATTTCCTGAAGGTAGGGTGCGAGGAGCGCCAGCCCGTGCGTGTCGTGGCCCAGCAGATCCCCCTCGACCAGGGTATCGGCGACGGCTTGCGCGGGGGCGTCTGCCATGCCGGCCGCCGCCAGCAGATCGGTGGCGAATTGTCGCAGTGAGCCGGCGGAAAAACGCGGGGCGGCCATCAGTACGTGGCCCGGCCGCCCGAAACGTCGAATACGCCGCCGGTGGTGAAAGAACATTCTTCCGAGCAGAGCCAGGATACGAGCGCCGCGATTTCAGCCGTTGTGCCGAAACGGTTCATGGGGATTTTGGAGAGCATGTAATCGATATGCTGTTGGGTCATTTGCGAAAACATGGCCGTGCGCACGGCGGCGGGCGTTACGCAGTTGACGGTGATGCCGGCCTGCGCGAGCTCCTTGCCCAAGGATTTTGTCAAGGCAATGACGCCGGCCTTGGAGGCGCTGTAGGCGGAGGCGTTCGGGTTGCCTTCCTTGCCGGCGATCGATGCAATGTTGGCAATGCGGCCGTAACCCCTGGCCTGCATTTGCGGCGCGATCGCGCGGCAGCATAAAAATGGGCCGCGCAGGTTGATGTTCATGACACGGTCCCATTCGGCGACCGGGTAGTCGCATACCGTGGCGTTTGGCCCGGTAATGCCCGCGCTGGTGACCAGGATGTCGATGCTGCCCATCGCCTGCAGGGTGGAAGCGGTTGCGTGCGCTACCTCGTCTTCGCTCGCGACATCGAGCCCTACTGTGTGGACCTGTGTCGAATCAAGCAATGCGCGCGCCTGGTCTAGCGCCTTGGCGTCGCGATCCCAAAGCGCAACGGTTGCGCCACCCGCAAGCAAACGTTGCACGATGGCCAGCCCGATCCCCGCCGCGCCGCCCGTCACAACGGCATGACGGCCTGAAAAATCGTAGTGATTCGCTTGTGCCACGGGTTTTCCTTAGGTTGGCGGCGCCTGCGCGTCGCAATGGGTAAATTGGCCTTACCAATCGGTAGCTACAGATTTCCATATCTCAATGGGCTTGTCAAGGTAAAAGGGCTGCCATGGATTACCCTACCCTGACGAGCGAGATTTGGTAATACCACTTTACCCATATTTGTTTGTGTAATAGACTGAAGGCCGAATTGGAAATCAGGGCGCGACGCATTGGCGACCGCCGGCAGGGATCAGAAAGTTTATAGTCTGGAGGCCGTGTGGCACAGGAAATTTCAATACCGGTCGACGAGATCGGCCGGCTGGATCAGGCGCCAGCCGTAATCCGCCTGAATCAAAACGACGATGTGCTGATTGCGACCCGCGATATCAAGCCGGGTACGGCCATTGCTGCCGAAAACATCGCTGCCTCCGAGGCCATTCCGGCCGGTCACAAAATGGCGGCGCATGCGATTTCTGCGGGCGACGCCATACGCCGGTATGACCAGATCATTGGTTTTGCCAGCTGTGATATTGCCGCGGGCCAGCATATCCATCTGCACAATATGACCATGCACAATTTCGCGCGCGATTATGCTTTTTGCGCCGACGTCAAACCTGTGCGCAAACCGCCAGCGGCCCTGACCTTCAACGGCTTTGTCCGCCCGGACGGGCGCGTGGCCACACGCAACTACATCGGTGTCGTCAGCAGCGTCAATTGTTCGGCCCGGGTCTGTCGGCAGATTGCCGACGCGTTTCGCGATGAAGCCCTTGGCGCGTTCCCGAATGTGGATGGCGTGGTGCCCATTACGCATAAAACCGGCTGTGGCATGGCTTCCAAAGGCGAAGGCATCGATTTACTACGGCGGGTGATCGCCGGTTATATCCGGCATCCAAACTTTGCCGGGGTTCTGTTTGTAGGACTGGGATGCGAATCCAATCAGATTTCGTCTTTGCTGGCGGCCGAACATTTGGCCGAGTCCAACCGGCTGCGCACTCTAACCATTCAGGACACGGGCGGTTCGCGTAAAACCATAGAGCGCGGCATCGAGATCGTGCGCGAAATGCTCGCCGTTGCCAACCGAGATGAGCGCCAGCCGCTGCCCATCAGCCATATAACCGTGGGTTTGCAGTGCGGCGGATCTGACGGTTATTCGGGCATTACGGCCAATCCGGCGCTAGGCGCGGCGATGGATTTGCTCGTCGAACACGGTGGCACGGCCATTCTTAGCGAAACGCCGGAAATATACGGTGCCGAGCATCTTCTGACGCGCCGGGCGATCTCCCGCGCGGTGGGTGAAAAACTGGTCGACCGGATTCATTGGTGGGAAAAATACACTGAACGTCTGGGCGGCGAAATGAATAACAATCCATCGCCTGGGAACAAGGCGGGCGGGTTGACGACGATTCTGGAAAAGTCTTTGGGCGCAGTCGCCAAGGCCGGCACCAGCAATCTGTCCGATGTCGTCGAATACGCGCAAACCGTGACGGCCCATGGCTTGGTGTTTATGGATACCCCGGGGTACGACCCGGTTTCAGCCACCGGCCAGGTAGCGGGAGGGGCCAATGTTATTTGTTTTACGACTGGCCGCGGCTCGGTCTACGGCTGCAAGCCCTCGCCGTCGCTGAAACTGGCGACCAATTCAACCATGTATCGGCGCATGAGCGAAGACATGGACATCAACTGCGGCGAGATTCTGGATGGCGCCAATACCGTGCAGCAGGTAGGCGAGCAGATTTTCCGGCGCATCATCGAAGTGGCATCGGGCGATCGCACGAAAAGCGAGCTGCAGGGGTTTGGCGAAGACGAGTTCGCGCCCTGGATACTCGGGCCAACCATGTGATGGTGCGGCGGTACAAAAAATAATCGCGGGCGGTAAAGGAGACAATAGTGAGTGACAAAGAAAAGCCTGTGCGTCGCAGCCAGGCCTGGTTCGGACGGCTTGACCGCGACGGTTTCATCTACCGTTCGTGGATGAAGAATCGAGGCATCCCGCACGATCAGTTCGACGGTCGCCCGGTGATTGGCATTTGCAATACTTTCTCTGAACTGACGCCGTGCAATTCGCATTTCCGCACCTTGGCCGAGCAGGTCAAGATCGGGGTTTGGGAGTCGGGCGGCTTCCCTCTCGAGTTTCCGGTCATGTCGCTGGGCGAGACGATGTTGCGGCCTACGGCCATGCTGTTTCGCAACCTGGCCAGCATGGACGTCGAGGAATCGATACGCGGCAATCCGTTGGATGGCGTCGTATTGCTGATGGGCTGCGACAAAACGACGCCTTCGCTCATGATGGGGGCGGCGTCCTGCGACCTGCCCACTATCGGTGTGTCGGGCGGTCCCATGCTTAGCGGCAAGTTTCGAGGCCGCGAACTGGGTTCAGGCACCGACGTCTGGAAGATGTCTGAAGAAGTTCGCGCCGGGCAAATGTCGCAGGAAGAATTTTTCGAAGCGGAAAGCTGCATGCATCGCTCGCATGGGCATTGCATGACGATGGGTACGGCATCCACGATGGCCAGCATGGTGGAAGCGCTGGGCATGAGCCTGCCTGGCAACGCGGCGATTCCCGCCGTGGATGCGCGCCGCAATCTGCTCGCGCGCGCTTCGGGCCGGCGCATTGTGCAGATGGTCAAAGATGATCTGGTCATGTCGAAAATCCTGACGCGCCAGGCCTTTGAAAACGCCATCCGCGTGAACGCCGCTATCGGTGGCTCGACCAACGCGGTGATTCATCTGTTGGCGATTGCGGGGCGTATCGGGGTTGACCTGACGCTTGCCGACTGGGATGCGCTCGGCCACAAATTGCCGTGCCTGGTTGATCTGCAGCCTTCGGGCACTCATCTGATGGAAGACTTTTATTATGCGGGCGGCGTGCCCGCCGTGATCCGCGAGCTGGGCGATGTCATTGCCCGCGATGCCCTGACGGTGAATGGCCAGACCCTGTGGGATAACTGCAAGGATGCGCCAAACTGGAATCGCGAGGTCATCCATGCCTTTAACGAGCCTTTCAAGACCGAGGCGGGGATAGCCGTACTGCGTGGCAACCTATGCCCCGATGGGGCCGTCATCAAACCTTCGGCCGCCACGCCGGCCCTGCTCAAGCACAAGGGCCGCGCGGTCGTGTTCGAAAACAGCGAACATATGCACGAGCGCATGGACGATGAAAACCTGGACGTCGACGAGAATTGCGTGCTGGTTTTGAAGAATTGCGGGCCCCGCGGCTATCCGGGTATGGCCGAAGCCGGCAATATGCCGCTGCCGCCGAAAATCCTGCGCAAAGGCATCACCGATATGGTCCGGGTGTCCGACGCCCGCATGAGCGGCACCGCGTATGGCACGGTGGTTCTGCATGTGGCCCCCGAGGCCGCCGCGGGCGGCCCTTTGGCGCTGGTGCAGGACGGCGACATCATCGAACTGGATGTGGCCGCGCGCAAGCTGCATTTGCATGTGTCCGATGAAGAGCTCGCACGCCGCCGCGAGGCATGGCAAGCGCCGCCGGCGCCCATGGCGCGCGGCTGGGTCAAGCTTTATGTCGAGCATGTGCAGCAAGCCAATCTGGGCGCCGACCTTGATTTTCTGCGAGGTAAAAGCGGCGCGGGCATACCCAAAGACAATCACTGAGAGCGGTGCATGAAAGTTTTGATTACAGATTATGATTTTCCCGATCTTGACCTGGAGCAAGATCTGTATCGTGCCGCGGGCGTCGAGGTCGTCGTGGCGCAATGCCGCAGCGAAGCCGATGTCATCGCCGCCTCGGAAGGTTGCCAGGGGCTGCTGGTGCAGTACGCCCCCGTGAACGCCCGTGTATTTGCCGCAAGGCCGGAGATTCGCATTGTCAGCCGGTTTGGCGCCGGGTTCGATACGATAAATCTGGCCGACGCCGAAGAGCATGGCGTATGGGTGGGCAATTCGCCTGATTACGGCGTGGGCGAGGTGGCCACTCATGCGCTGGCGATGACGCTATCCTTATTGCGTCATATTGCTTTCTACGACCGCGACGTGAAGGCCGGGAAATGGCATTTCACGTCGGCGGGCAAGATGCGGCGCGTGGGCGACATGACCATCGGCATTCTGGGGCTGGGCCGTATAGGCAAGCGTATGGCGCACATCAGCCGAAACAGTTTCAAGCGGGTGATCGCCTGCGATCCGCATATTATCGACGGGGACTTCCCGGCTTACGTAGAACGCGTTAGCATGGACGAGTTGTTTTCCCAGTCCGATGCGATCTCGGTGCATGTTCCGCTAAATGATGAGACGCGCGGCCTGGTCAATGCTCGAGCGCTGGGCCTGATGCCGCAGGGCGGCGTCCTGGTCAATACGGCGCGCGGCCCCGTTGTTGATATCGACGCCTTGCTTGCGGCACTCGACAGCGGTCGTCTCGATGGGGCCGCGCTCGACGTGCTGCCGATCGAGCCGCCCGCCATAGATGCCCGCATTGTGCAGCATCCGCGTGTATTGCTGACGCCGCACGCTGCGTTTTATTCTGTGGTGGCGGAAAAAGAATTGCGGCGCAAGGCTGCGCAGAATTTAATCGATTGGGCGCAACGAGGCCGCCCATCGTATGTGGTAGTGGAAGGCGTGGCATAAATCATAAGTAGAACGAGACAAAGGAACACGGCATGGCATCAGTGCAGATTCGAGGAATACAGAAGTATTTCGGCGGCACACAGGTTATTCGCGGTGTCGATATCGACATCGAAGATGGGCAATTTGCCGTACTGGTTGGGCCGTCGGGTTGCGGCAAGTCGACCTTGTTGCGGATGTTGGCCGGGCTGGAGCAGATCACCGAAGGTGAAATCCTGATCAATGGCAAGGTTGTCAATAATATGCAGCCCAAGGAACGCGACATTGCCATGGTGTTCCAGAATTACGCGTTGTACCCGCACATGACGGTGTACGACAATATGGCGTTTTCCTTGTTATTGGCCAAAATCGACAAAGACGATATCAAGAAGCGGGTCGATCGCGCCTCTGAAATTCTGGGCCTTTCGCAATTGCTGGAGCGTTTCCCGCGTCAGCTTTCAGGCGGTCAGCGTCAGCGTGTTGCGATGGGCCGCGCCATTGTGCGCGACCCGCAGGTTTTTCTGTTCGACGAGCCCTTGTCCAACCTCGATGCCAAGCTGCGTGTGCAAATGCGTGCGGAAATCAAAGAGCTGCATCAGCGCCTTCACACCACCTCGGTCTATGTGACCCACGATCAGATCGAAGCCATGACGATGGCCGATCAGATCGTTGTCATGCACGATGGCGTGGTTGAGCAGCGCGGCAAGCCGCTCGACCTTTACGACCACCCCGATAACCTGTTTGTAGCGGGCTTCATCGGTTCGCCGGCGATGAATTTCGTGCCTGGCGTGTTGCGTCGCAGTGGATCCGGCGCGCGGGTAGAGTTTCCCGACGGCTCGTTCGTGCCTGCGCCCATCACCACCGGCCAGACGGCTGGAGTCGATGGCCAGCCGGTGATTTATGGCGTACGCCCCGAGCACTTGAATGTTGCTTCGGGCGACGAAGGGATCAAAACGGGGGTTGTCGTCATTGAGCCCACCGGCGCCAACACCGAGGTCTATTCACGGTTTTGCAATGCGGATCTCATTTCGATCTTTCGCGAGCGCCACAACTTCAAGGCGGGCGACACGCTGCGCCTGGTTCCCGACCACCATCACACCCATTTGTTCGACGCAGAGTCCGGCAAGGCTTTGCGGCAAAACTGATTTTTTGGAGGCACACAGCAAGACTGATTTCCCGTGGGCTTAGTCCCTTTAACCAAAGGAGTGGAAGACATGACAAAACTTACAAGACGCGATTTTCTGGTGTCTACGGCCGCAGCGGCTGCAGCAACAACCCTGAGCGGCAGCGCTTTTGCCGCCGAAGCCGGCACCAAGCTGAATTACACGCCGGAAAAAGGCGCCACCTTGCGTGTGCTGCGGTGGAAGCGCTTCGTGCAGGGCGACGAAGACCTCTGGATGGCAAACACCAAAAAATTCACCGAGCAAACCGGCATACCGGTACGCATCGACAACGAAGGCTGGGAAGATGTGCGGCCCAAGGCGGCGGTGGCGGCACGGGTGGGCAGCGGTCCCGACATTATCATCGGCTGGTTCGATGACCCGGAGCAATATCCCGAGAAGCTGGTTGACGTTTCCGACCTGGGTACTTACCTGGACAAGAAATACGGCGGCTGGTACGACGTATGCAAGAAATACGGCATGAAGGATGGCAAGTGGATCGCCATACCCCTGGGGGTTGTCGGCAACGCGCTGGTGTATCGTCAAAGCATGATCAAGGCGGCCGGGTTCGATACCGTTCCCAAAGACTTGGCGGGTTTTCTCAAACTGTGCCAGGCGCTCAAGGCCAAGAACACGCCGGCGGGTTTTGCGTTTGGCCACGCGGTGGGCGACGGCAATAACTTTGCGCACTGGCTGCTGTGGTCGCACGGCGGCATGCTGGTCAATAAAAAGGGCCATGTGGTGGTCGAGTCGCCCGAAACCGTTGCGGCGCTGGAATATGCCAGGGAACTGTACAAAACCTTTATTCCGGGCACGCTGGCGTGGCAGGATCCGTCCAATAACAAGGCCTTCCTGGACAGCCAGATCAGTCTGACGGCCAACGGCATTTCGGTGTATTACGCGGCAAAGAAGTCCGCCGATCCGAAAATGCAGGCGATCGCGCTGGATATCGAGCATGCACATCTTCCCGTAGGCTCTACCGGCAAGCATACCGAGCTGATGCAGATCACACAGATGATGTTGTTCAAGTACTCCAAGTATCCCAAGGCCGCCAAGGCTTTCATGCAATTCATGATGGAAGCCGATCAGTACAACCCGTGGATGCAGGCCGCCATTGGCTATGTCAGTCAACCGCTGAAAGCCTACGAGGCCAACCCGATCTGGACGTCGGATCCGAAAGCGACCGTGTTCCGCGATTCCGCGGCGATCATGATCGACAACGGCCATGCAGGGCCTCTTGGAACCGCTTCGGCAGCTGTCATGGCCGATTATGTGGTGGTTGATATGTTTGCCGCGGCGGCAAGCGGATCGAAGACACCCAAAGAAGCGGCCAAGCAGGCGGCTGAACGCGCCAAGCGTTATTACAAGGCCTAAGAGCGCGACGCCCGGGGGCCGGGCGGCACGCTCCCTCCTGACGGCGGCCCAGGCCGCCGTCAGCGACGTTTCCATCTAGGATGCTTATGCTATCTCGACTGTTCAATAACAAGAATGTGCTGGGGCTGTGTTTTATGCTGCCCTCGGCCATATTGCTGCTGGTGTTTCTGACGTATCCGCTTGGGCTGGGGGTTTGGCTCGGTTTTACCGATGCCAAAATAGGAAGTTCGGGTCATTGGATAGGCCTGGACAACTATCGCTATCTGATCGGCGATTCGATCGCGCAGCTGGCCCTGTTCAACACGATACTTTATACCGTTGTGGCCAGTATCCTGAAGTTCATGCTGGGCCTGTGGCTGGCTCTGTTGCTTAACAAGAATTTGCCGTTCAAATCTTTTTTCCGATCCATGGTGCTACTGCCGTGGATCGTGCCCACGGCGCTATCGGCGCTGGCATTCTGGTGGATATACGATCCGCAGTTTTCGATTATCAGCTGGACGCTCGTGAAGATGGGCGTGATCCATCATTACATCAATTTCCTGGGCGACCCATGGATGGCCCGGGCCTCGGTGATCGTCGCCAACGTATGGCGCGGCATTCCCTTTGTGGCGATCACGCTGCTGGCTGGGCTGCAGACGATTTCGCCGGCGCTGTATGAGGCCGCGTCGATCGACGGGGTGACCCCCTGGCAGCAGTTCCGCTATGTGACCTTGCCGCTGCTCACGCCCATCATTGCGGTGGTGATGACTTTCTCGGTACTGTTTACGTTCACCGACTTTCAGCTGATTTACGTGCTGACACGCGGTGGCCCGCTCAATGCCACGCATCTGATGACGACCTTGTCGTTTCAACGCGCCATTCCGGGCGGATCGCTGGGCGAGGGTGCCGCGTTGGCGATACTGATGATTCCGTTCCTGCTGGCGTCCATCATGTTCTCGTATTTCGGGCTGCAACGTCGCGCCTGGCAACAAGGAGGGGATAAATGAAAAAGCCGCAGCCCGAGCAACAGGGGATGGACTTTCTGCAGTCGCTGCCGCGACGCTGGGTAACCGTCTATATCCCTTTGGCCATATTTGTTTTTGTACTGCTGTTTCCGTTTTACTGGATGGTGATCACGGCGTTCAAGTCCGACGCGGAACTGGCGTTACACACCAGCAACCCGTTCTGGGTGGTGGCGCCCACGCTGCATCACTTCAAACGGTTGTTGTTCGATACGCCCTTTAACGGGTGGATGATCAATACGGTGATCGTGTCGGTGGCGGCGACCTTCATATCGCTCACCGCGAGCGTGTTTGGGGCATATGCGATAGAGCGCTTGCGCTTTCAGGGTTCCAAGCAAGTGGGCCTGGGGATTTTCTTCGCGTATCTGGTGCCGCCGTCGATCCTGTTCATTCCGCTTGCGTCGATCGTGTTCCAGCTGGGCCTGTTCGACACACGCTGGGCCTTGATTCTTACCTATCCCACGTTCTTGATTCCGTTTTGCACCTGGCTGCTGATGGGGTATTTTCGGTCCATTCCCTACGAGCTGGAAGAGTGTGCGCTTATCGACGGCGCGACGCGTTGGCAGATTCTGGTGAAGATCATCATGCCCCTGGCCGTTCCTGGATTGATTTCGGCCGGCATATTCGCATTCACACTTTCCTGGAACGAGTTCATTTACGCGCTGACGTTCATTTCTTCGACCGAGGTCAAAACCGTGCCGGTGGGCATGGTTACGGAACTGATCGAAGGCGACGTATACCATTGGGGCGAGTTAATGGCCGGCGCCTTGCTGGGGTCTTTGCCGGTCGCGATTGTGTATTCGTTCTTTGTGGAATATTACGTGTCGGGGATGACGGGGGCGGTGAAGGAATAATGGATGCGTGGGATGGTATCCCATGTTTGTAGCGCCACCCCTTGTGGGTGGCATTCGCTGAAAGTGGCTCACCCTATCCCGCTTAAAACCTCCTAGCCCCGCGCCGTGGGCGGTTAAGGCAGGTCAGGCTCCGACGTGCCCGGTTCTGGCTACGCCAGAACTTCCCGCGCGAATAATCTGCTTCGGGGCGGCGTGCGAACTCGTGGGGCGATCAGTCCACTGGACTGATCGCAAGCGTCCCACTCAAACAGCGCACGCCTTGGATCCCCGAAGCAGATTATTCGCGCGGCGTGCCCGAGTCGCCCGCCCTGCCTTAACCGCCCACGTCGCTACATTGTTGAAATGGCAGCCACAAGGGCTGCCGCTACATTGGCAACGGATACGTATTTTATTGGGACGCATACGTATTTGTAGCGGCACCCCTTGTGGGTGCCATCTACGCCCAAACCCACTCCCGCCTATTTCCCCCCCGCCTTCAACTCCTCACTTATATATTCCTGCACGATCGCGTCGAAACTGGCGTCGCGCGTAAATCCCATGGCGTTGGCGCGGGTAGTGAGGAAATCGCCGGGCCATGAATTGACGATGCGTTCGATGGCCGGATCGATTTGCCAGCGTATGCGTTGTGCGGCCGCAGCGCCGCCTACGCGTTCGAGCGACTGTGCCATCTCGCCTACGGTCGTAGACAGGCCGGGTAGGTTCAGGGCGCGGCTGGCGCCAAGCAGGCTGCCGATTTCGTGGCCATGTATCAGATTGGCGATGGCTTTGCCGGGCGAGATCAGCCACAGCGCGGTGCCTGGCGCTACGGGACAGACTGATACGGTGCCGTTTAGCGGCTCGCGTATGATGCCGCTGGCAAAACTGGACGCGGCTTTGTTGGGGGCGCCGGGGCGCACACATACTGTGGGCATGCGCAGGGCGCGGCCATCGATGAACTGCTTGCGGCTGTAGTCGCTGATCAGGAGTTCGCCCATGACTTTCTGCGCGCCGTACGAGCTTTGCGGCGTGGTGGGCGTGCTGTCGAGCACTTGTGCGGGCAGAATGCCGCCGAAGGCGGCTACCGAGCTGGTGAACACGACACGCGGACAGTTGCGATTGTGGCGCGCGCGTTCGAGGATGAGGCGGGTGGCGTCCAGATTGATGCGCATGCCCAGATCGAAGTTGGCTTCGGCCTCGCCGCTGACGATCGCGGCCAGATGGAAGATGGATTGGGTGTCTGGAGTAACGGCGGCCCGCACGACTTCCGGGTCGGAAATGTCGCCGGTAATGGTTTGGATGCGGGGGTCGTTAAACCCGTGAGCTGCCACCACATCGAGCAAGGTGATGCGTGAAATGGTCTGTTGAACGCCCTGCGCATCGGCCAGTGTGTTGCGCTTGAGAAGTGCTTTGGCAAGACGCGAGCCCAGTAGGCCGGCGCCGCCCGTAATCAATATATGCATGGAATTTTCCGAGGGACAGTATGCGTCTAATGATAATGCCGTTTCCCGGTCAATGGCTTCAAATGCCCATATAGCTTTGCAGCGTTTCGCGTTGGGCACGCAGTTCGTCGGAGCTTCCCGACCACACGACCTGGCCTTTTTCCACGATGTAGTGGCGGTCGGCCAGCGGCAAAAGAGAGTTCAAATTCTTATCGATGCAGATAATCGACAGGCCGATTTTTTTGAGCTCGCCCAGGCAGTGCCAGATTTCGGCGCGTATCAATGGCGCCAGGCCCTCGGTCGCTTCGTCCAGGATCAGCATTCGCGGATTGGTCATGAGCGCGCGGCCGATCGCCAGCATTTGCTGTTCGCCGCCCGACAGGTTCGAGCCCAGATTCCCGGCGCGTTCTTGCAACCGTGGAAAGAGGGCGTAGATTTTGTCCAGGGACCAAGGCGCCGCCGACTTCTGGCGATTGTGGGCGGTGGCGATCAGGTTCTCGGCGACGCTGAGGTTGGGAAAAATCTGGCGTCCCTCGGGAACCAGGCCGATGCCGGCGCGCGCCACCTTGTAAGACGGGGCTCCGGTAATTTCCTGATCGGCGAAGCGGATGGAGCCTTGCGTGGGCGCCATCAGGCCGACAATGGATTTGACGGTGGTGGATTTGCCCATGCCGTTGCGCCCGAGCAGCGTGACGAATTGCCCCTCGATGACCTGAAAGCTCATGCCAAACAGCACCTGACTGGCGCCGTAAAACGATTCGATCCTGTCCACATCAAGCAATACAGAGCTCATACGTCGGCCTCATCGCCCAGGTAAGCGGTTCGAACTTCGGGGTTGGCGCGGATTTCGGCAATCGAGCCACAGGCGATGCTGCGGCCATACACCAATACCGTAATGCGATCGGCCAGCTTGAAGACCGCATCCATATCGTGTTCGACCAGGACGATGCCATATTGGCCTTTTAGATCAAGAAGCAGCGCGGTCATTTTCGCGGATTCGGCCTGGCTCATGCCGGCCATGGGTTCGTCGAGCAGCAGCAGCCTGGGTTGGCCGGCGAGTACCATGGCCAGTTCCAGTTGGCGCTGTTCACCGTGCGCCAGATCGGCCGCGCGCACATGCAGATATTGGCCCAGGCCCACGCGCTCCAGCGCCTCTTGCGCGGGTGTCACCAGCGCCGGCTGGGACAGTGCGGGTGTCCAGAACCGGAAGCTATGCCCCTGGTGGGCCTGTATGGTGAGCATCACATTTTGCAACGCCGTGAATTCGGAAAAGACCGAGGTGATCTGGTAGGACCGAGCCAGCCCCAGCAAGGCGCGCTGCTCGGCGCGCAGGCGTGTAATGTCCTGGTCCTGGAAATGGATCTGGCCGCTGTCGGGTTTGATTTCGCCGGCAAGCTGCGTAATCAGGGTGCTCTTGCCGGCGCCGTTGGGCCCGATGATGGCGTGCAGCTCGCCGGCCCGCACGTCGAAATCGAAATGATCGGTCGCGACCAGGCCGCCGTAGCGCTTGACGAGCTGCCGGACGGACAAGAGGCTCATGGCGCGCCCCGATCCGCGCCGGGCGCACGGGAAAAACGGCCTTCAAGCTGCCGCAGCAATCCAACCAAGCCTTGCCGGCTGATGATCACGATGATGACCAGAAGCGGCCCGAAGATAATCATCCAGTGCTCGGTGAGGGACTTGAGCCACTCTTCGGCCAGAATCATGCCCAGCGCTCCGAAAAGCGGACCGACTATCGTACCCATGCCGCCCACCACGACCATGGCGATCAGGTCGCCCGAGGTTATCCAGGACATGTAGGAGGGCGAAGCGAATTGCGTCAGGTTGGCGTAGAGCAGGCCGGCCAGGCCGCACAGCGCGGCCGAGATAACGTACAGGGCCAGTCGATAGCGAAAGGTGGGGTATCCGAGCGCCTTCATGCGCCGTTCGTTCGACTTGGCGGCGCAGACCACCATGCCGAAGCGCGAGTGCACCAGGCGGTGGCTGGCATATAAACTAAGGCACAGGAGTGCAAAGGCGGCGAAGTACAGCAGGCGGGGTTGCGTCAGGAGCTCGGTGCCAAAACGCGTGCCGCCGGCCAGTGTCAGGCCATCGTCGCCGCCATAGCGGCTTAAGCTGACGATGAGAAAGAAGAACATCTGGGCAAACGCCAGGGTGATCATGATGAACGCAATCCCGGTCGTGCGCAGGGCGATGCTGCCGGTAATAAGGCCGACGGCACTGCAGATCAGCAGCGTGGCCAGGATTTGCAGCCAGCCATTGTCCACGCCGTGAAAGCTCATGATGCTTGCGGTGTATACGCCCAGACCCAGAAACAGGGCGTGCCCGAAGCTGATGAGGCCGCCGTAGCCCAGAATCAGATTGAGCGATACGGCGGCCACGGCGAATATCAGGATCCGGGTGACCAAGGTAATGAGAAAGGCGTTGTTGCTGATGCCTGCGTATAGCGGCACCAGAGCCAGCAGGGCCAGTAACGCGATCGCCAGCACGGTGCTGGCCGACCATTTGCGGTGGAGGGGAGAGGAAGACATCATCAGGTATTTTTTACGGGGAACAAGCCCTGGGGCTTGATGGCCAGCACAAAAGCCATAAGCAGGTAAATGGCCATGGAAGCCAGGGCGGGGCCCGCTACGTCGGCGGTGCTACGTTCCAGAAAGCTGCGCAGCAAACCGGGCAGGACGGTGCGTCCCAGCGTGTCGACCACGCCGACGATCAGCGCGGCGTAGAACGCCCCGCGAATCGAGCCAATGCCGCCGATGACAATCACCACCATCGTGAGGATGAGGATGGGTTCGCCCATGCCCGATTGGACCGACAGGATCGGGCCGGCCAACAGGCCCGCCACGCCGGCCAGGACAGCGCCCAAGGCAAAAAGCAGCGAGTTGAGCAAGACGATATTGACCCCCAGCACGCCCACCATGGTCCGGTTGGTGGCGCCGGCGCGGATCAGCATGCCGATGCGGGTTTTGTGCACCAGCAGATAACAGCCCAGGGCCACCAGCAGGCCCGCGGTGATGATCACGAAGCGGTAGACGGGGTAGGCAATGCCCAGCAAATTAATGGTGCCGGTCAGCGATTCAGGCACCTCCATATAGTAGGGTGACGGCCCCCAGATCATGCGGGTCAGTTCGTTGAAAAACAGAATCAGGCCGAAGGTGGCCAGCACCTGATCGAGGTGATCGCGCTGGTAGAGTTTTTTCAGGGCCACCCATTCCACCGCCAGCCCCAGCGCCAGCATGGCAGGGACAAGCAGCAGGGTCGCCAGCAGGAATGAGCCGGTGTAGTTATAAATCGAGGCGGCAAAGAAGGCGCCCATCATGTACAAAGAGCCATGGGCGAGGTTGACGAAATTCATGATGCCGAAAACCAGGGTCAGGCCGGCCGCCATGAGAAACAGCAGCACGCCAAGCTGCAGACCGTTCAACGCCTGAATAATGACAAGTGCAAAGCTCAACAAGGGCTCCTGGGTTTACTTCGCGTGATGGCAGCCTTTTTGTGGCTGCCATTTTTTCGCAGGCCTCGCTTCGGCGGTTGTGCCACCCACAAGGGGTGGCGCTACAGAACATTCCGGTTGGTTTTTGTAGCGGCACCCCTTGTGGGTGCCATTGTTATAACTGGAACCGCCCGCTTACTTCAAAGGGCACGATGCCGCAAAGTTGGCACGCTTCTGAATGTGAATAGGACTGACCGCCTTGAGTTCGGCGCCGTTTTTGCCTTCGACGACGTCAACCCGGTAAAACGGGCCATCGGCAATTTGGTTGGAGGCAAACTTGAATGCGCCGCGCACGGATTTGAAATCGGCCGATTTCAAGGCGCTGCGGAATGCCGACGCGTTGGACACATCCCCCTTCACCTTGGCGATGGCTGAATCGAGCAGGCTGGCTGCATCGTACGACTGCGCTGCGTACATGGAAGGCTGGCGTTTATAGGCTTTGACGAAAGCCTCGACAAATTGCTTGTTTTGCGGATTGTCGAGATTGGGGGCGTAAGGCGCGCTGGTGATCGCGCCTACGGCCAGCGATTTAAGCGCCGGCAAGGTGCTGCCATCGATCGTCGATACCGATACCAGCGGCAGCTTGCCCAGGAGACCCGCCTGGCGGTATTGCTTGACGAAGTTCACGCCCATGCCGCCGGGGTAGAAAACATAGACCGCGTCGGGTTTGGAGGCTTGCAATTGAGCGATTTCGGCCGAGTAATCGGGTTGGTTGACCTGCGTGTAGACCTCGTTGACGATCTTGCCGGTGAAGTCGCGCTTGAAGCCCGATACGGCGTCGCGCCCGGCCTGGTAGTTGGCCGCCATGACGTAGACGTTTTTGTAGCCCAAGTCGGAGGTAAGCTGGCCGCCCGCTTCGTGCAACTGATCGTTGTCCCACGAAGTGGAGAAGAAGAACGGCGAGCACGATTTGCCCGCAATCGGGGCCGGCCCGGCGTTGGAGCCGATGAGGAACACCTTGGCGTCGGTGATGGGCTTGTGAATGGCCATCATGACATTGGAGAAGGTGACTCCGGTAATGATGGGGACATGGTCGCTTTTGATCAGTTTGGTGGCTGCTTGCACGCCCAGGTCGGGCTTGAGCTGATCATCTTCGCGGATGACGGTCACCGGCACGCCGCCCAGCTTGCCGCCTTTTTGCTGGATCGCCAGCATGAAGGCGTCGTATTCGTCCTGGCCGAGTGCTCCGGCCGGCCCCGACAGCGTACCGATAAAGCCGATTTTCAGGGGTTCCTGGGCTTGGCTGGGAGCACCGGCGGCGCATAGCAGGGCCGTTGCGAGTGTGGCAAGAAGAAGGCCGCGCCGTTTGGCAGGCAAGGGTGCTGGGCTCATGGTATCTCCTGGTCGTTGTTATGAATAAACGCATAAATTACATGAAGCTTAAAACATTTGCTATCGGGATAAACCCAAATCGTAGCGTCTACGCGGGTTCGGGAGAACAAACCACGTACGAGCATAGAGGAATTTTTGTATTCCCAAGTAATGAAAATTTAGTGTTCAAATATAACCAATAAGAATACAAACGCCCCATGTACAACACGGTACATGGGGCGTTGGAGAGCGTAGCGGCAACGGCGGGGCTCGTTGCGCACCGGGAGGGGCCGCTATCGATGTACGGCGGCGCGTTCCTTATCGAGCTTGTGCATGATGTAACGCTGCTGGGCGATCGATACGGCGTTGTTGACGCAGTAGTACAACGCCAGACCCGCCGGGAAGAAGAACATCATGCCGCCAAAGACCAAAGGCATGATCATCATCAGCTTGGCCTGCATGGGGTCAGGGGGAGCCGGATTGAGCTTGATCTGCAGGAACATGGTGGCCGTCATGATGGCGGGCAGGATGAACCAGGGGTCGCGCACCGAAAGGTCGTGTATCCATAGAATCCAGGGCGCGCCGCGCATTTCAACGCTGCCCAGCAGCACCCAGTACAGGGAAATGAAGACCGGAACCTGTATCACCATGGGAAAGCACCCCCCGAGAGGGTTGATTTTCTCGGTTTTATACATTTCCATCATGGCCGCGTTCATCTTGGCCTTGTCGTCTCCGAATTTCTCCTTCAATAGCTTCAGGCGCGGGGCGACCAGTTTCATTTTGGCCATGGACCGATAGCTGGCGGCCGAAAGCGGGTAGAACGCCGCCTTGATCAACAGCGTCAGCGCCACGATGGTCCAGCCCCAATTGCCCAACAGCGAGTGCAACCAGGTCATGAACTTGAACATGGGCTTGGCGATAATGGTGAGCCAGCCGTAGTCGACCACCAGATCCAGGCCGGGCGCCAGGGCGCTCATGGCTTTCTGGTCTTGCGGGCCGGCCCATAGATGGGAGTTGACGACTTTGTGCCCACCGGGCTGGATCGTGCCCACGGGTTCGATCGAGCGCACGGCGTACAGATTATTCGACAGGCGCAACATTTCGTTTTGGCGCACGGTGCCTTGGGGCGGCACCCAGGCCGTGGCAAAGTAGTGCTGCACCATGCCGACCCAGCCGTTGTTGGCCTGTTTGATGTAGTTGGCCTTGCCTTTTTCGATGTCCGAGAAGGTGGCTTTCTGGAATTTGTCTTCGCTCGAATAGATCGCAGGGCCGGTGAAGGTGTGATAGAAGCCGGAGGTGCTCGGAGGATCACTGCCGTCGCGCGTCAACTGCAGGTAGAGTGACGGGTCGATAGGTGCGCCGCTCAGGTTATAGATGTCGTTTTGTACATCGATGTCGTAGCGGTCTTTATGCATCGTGTAGGTTTTCACGACCTTGACGCCGTCGCTCTCGGCCTCGAACACCACCTTGAGCTGGTCGCCCACCAGCGTGGGCTGGGCGGACACCACGTGAAATGGCGTCAGGTGGGTGGGGTAGGTCTGGCCTTGCGGAGCGCCCACTACTCCGGTCTGGGCCACGTAGGTCGAAGCCGGGCCGGAATTGTCGAGCAGGATCATGGGTTGGCCGGGCTGCTCTTGCGATGTGTACTTGAGCAGTTCGGCCTTGACCAGCTGTGCGCCCAGAGTGTCGAAGGTGAGCTGGTAGACGTCGGTCTTGACCGTGACTTTTTCCGATGCGCTGGCCGCTGCCTGCGCGGTGCCGGGCACGTTGGCAGGTGTCTTGGCGCCAGCCGCCGCGGGCGCCGGCGCGGCGCTGGGAACGCTGGTGTTGGCGTCGGCAACAGAAGCCGTGCCTGCCTTGGGCGCTGCGGCCGTTTGCGTTGTGGCGGGGCTGCCGCCAAAGAGCGACGGCTTGCCGTTATGAACTTGCCAGTTGTTCCACAGCAGCAAGAGCGAGAAAGAAAAAATCATCCAGAGGACGGTGCGTCGGATATCCATAGCGCCTGTATTAGGTTAAAGCTGGGCAAAAGCCCATCAGTTTAACGTAGCTCTCCTGAATTGCAGATGAGCGTGAATAGTTGAAAAAACCACCGTACGGTGAGCGGCTTGGCGCCGCTAAACCTAAGGGCAGGTGTGCTTTGAATTCGGCACCGGATCGTAGCCTCCGGCGCACCATGGTTGACAGCGAACGATGCGTTTTGCGGCCAGCCATAAGCCGCGAATGGGGCCGTGGATTTCGATGGCTTCGATGGCGTAGACCGAACAGCTTGGCGTAAAACGGCAACTTCTTCCCAGCCATGGGCTAAGAAAATAACGATAAAACCGAATCGGGGCGATCAACAATGCTTTTATCATTGCATGGCTCGATTCAGGAGGGTGTCGACTTCGAGGCGCACCGTTTTTTTCAGCGCGGTCAACGAGGCGGCTTCGACCCGGGAATAAAGCCGGAACACCAGATCGTGCCCAGGCAATTCGTGGCGGCGGTGCCGAAAGGCTTCGCGTATGACTCGCTTAATGGCGTTGCGGGTGACCGCCCGCGCCGCGAAGCGCTTGGCAATGATCAGCCCCAGGCGTGCGCCGGCGGCATCGGGCAAAACCTGGCGCGGCGTTGTTACAACAAACAACGCCCCTCTGGCGATACGCTTGCCCTTGAGGGCGTTGGCGTATTCCGAGGGGCGGTGCAAGCGCGACGCTTGCGGTAGCGTGGCTCGCATAGGCGTTTGGGTCAATAGACGTTTGAACCGGCGGGTAAATGGATACTCGCCAGCCTAAAGTGACGTCGCCCTAAACGGCCAGGCGTTTGCGGCCTTTGGCGCGGCGTGCGTTGATGACGGCACGGCCACCGCGGGTTTTCATGCGAATACGAAAGCCGTGGGTGCGCTTGCGGCGGGTCACAGAAGGTTGGTAGGTGCGTTTCATGGGTAATCCAAATAAAAGAGCTGCCAGAACTGGTGGTTAAAACGCCGTTTGGCGCAAGCGGAGTGTGTTGGTAGCGTAGGTACTTCAGTACGTACTTAACAGGTACTTAAACCCAGCTTTAACCCAAGGCCCGGTGTTGAAAATTCTTGAAAAGTCTATCATTTCATCAAATTCTTCGCGATTAGTCAAACCACTAGTATAAATACGCGGTTCTGTTACGCCTCCGCCTTGTGGATAACTACCCCTCCAACAGGGTAGAATCGAGGTTTACAGAAGCGGCATATATGAAAGATTTTTGGCAAACCTGTGTTCATCGTCTGGAACAGGATCTTCCCCCGCAGCAGATTAGTGCCTGGATTCGCCCATTGGTTCCCCTTGCCTTCGATGAAGCGCAGGCGGTGCTGCGGGTTTCTGCGCCCAATCGCTTCAAGCTCGAGTGGGTGCGCAAAAATTTTTCTCGCCAGATCGAAACGCTGGCCTCCGAATGGTACAAGCGGCCGGTGCAGGTCGCCTTTGAATTGGCTGCGGCCAATGCGGCATATCGCGCCGCCCCCGCAAGCGCCGAGCTTCCCGCCGAGGCGCCTGAATCGGCCCCCGCGCCGGTCGTGGCAGCGGCCTCGCCCGCCGCCGCTGCCGTGGTTGACGCTGCGCACGATCGCTCGCGCCTGAATACCGATTTAACGTTCGACAACTTTGTAACGGGCAAGGCCAATCAGCTGGCGCGCGCTGCCGCCTTGCAAGTCGCCGAGAACCCCGGGGTGTCGTATAACCCTTTGTTTTTGTATGGTGGCGTGGGCCTGGGCAAAACCCATCTTATTCATGCCATAGGCAATGCCCTGTTGCTGAGCAATGCCGGTGCGCGGGTGCGCTACGTGCATGCCGACCAGTACGTGTCCGACGTGGTCAAGGCGTATCAGCGCAAGGCCTTCGACGAGTTCAAGCGCTATTACCATTCGCTCGACCTGTTGCTGATCGACGATATCCAGTTTTTCGCCGGCAAGAACCGCACCCAGGAAGAGTTTTTCTACGCATTCGAGGCGATGGTGGCCCAGCGCAAGCAAATCATCATTACCTCCGACACCTATCCCAAAGAACTGCCCAATATCGACAGTCGCCTGATTTCGCGCTTCGATTCGGGGCTGACGGTGGCCATCGAACCGCCCGAGCTGGAAATGCGGGTGGCCATTTTGCTGCGCAAGGCCGAGTCCGAAGGCGTTACCATGCCCGAAGAGGTTGCCTTTTTTATTGCCAAGCATCTGCGCAGCAATGTACGCGAGCTTGAGGGGGCGCTGCGCAAGGTGTCGGCCTATGCGCGGTTCCACGGCCGCGAGGTGCTTACCGTAGAAGTGTGCAAAGACGCACTTAAAGATTTGCTGTCGGTGTCCAACGGCCAGATCACCGTCGAAAACATACAGAAAACCGTGGCCGATTTTTATAAAATGAAAGTGGCCGACATGTATTCGAAACGCCGGCCTGCCAATATTGCCCTGCCGCGCCAGGTAGCCATGTATCTGGCCAAGGAATTAACCCAGAAAAGTCTGCCCGAGATCGGTGATCTGTTTGGCGGGCGCGACCACACCACCGTGCTCCACGCGGTGCGCAAAATTTCCGATGCACGCTCCAAGCAGACTGAACTTAACCACGCTCTACATGTATTAGAACAAACCTTAAAAGGATAACCATGCAACTCGTACAAACGACTCGCGATGCATTGTTGAAACCGTTGTCAACGGTGGCAGGAATTGTCGAACGCAGGAATACGATGCCGATTCTAGCCAATATTTTGTTGCGTAAAGAGGGCAACAAAGTGGCATTTATCGCGACCGATCTCGAGGTTCAGATTACGACCCATGCCGAGTTCGGCGTGGGCCCCGAGAACGAATCGATCACCGTTGCCGCGCGCAAGCTGCTTGACATCTTGCGTGCCCTGCCCGAGTCGGGGGATATAAAACTGGGTCTGGCCAGCGCCAAATTGTCGGTGCAGTCGGGCAAAAGCCGTTTTGCCTTGCAAACATTAAGCGCCGCCGAGTTCCCCACGTTGTCGCAGCCGGAAAAATGGGACGTCTCGTTTTCGCTCCCGCAAAAGACTCTCAAACACTTGTTCAACATGGTGCATTTCGCCATGGCCCAGCAAGATATCCGCTATTACCTGAACGGCTTGCTGTTCGTGTTCGAGCCCGGTTGCGTGCGCGCGGTCGCCACCGATGGCCATCGCCTGGCCCATAGCAGCACGGCGGTCGACGGCATCGAGGCCAAGCAGGACGTCATCGTGCCGCGCAAGACGGTGCTTGAAATGCAGCGCTTGCTTAGCGAATCCGACGATCTGGTCACCGTTGATGTGGCTCCGGGCCAGATCCGTTTCCGCTTTGGCGACATCGAGCTTGTCTCCAAGCTGGTCGAGGGCAAGTTCCCCGACTTCACCCGCGTTATTCCCAACAACTATACGCGGCATTTCTCGGTCAGCCGGGAAATCCTGCAAGGCAGTTTGCAGCGCGCCGCCATCCTCACCACCGACAAGCTCAAAGGCGTGCGGGTGCAACTGGCCGACAATCAATTGAAAATTTCATCTTCCAATGCCGAGCAGGAAGAGGCGCAGGAAGAAATCGACGTCGATTACGCCCATGAACCGCTGGACGTGGGCTTTAACGTCAGCTATCTGCTCGACGTGCTGGCCAACGTCAAGGCCGACGCAATCCAGTGGTCGGTGCAGCCCGATGTGAATGCGTCAGCGCTGATCACCCTGCCCGACGACGATCAATTCAAGTATGTCGTGATGCCCATGCGCATCTAAGTGGCTTTTGTCCGTGTTGTGAACCGGTCTGGCGCCCAGGGCCAGACCGGTGTGTAGCCGCAAGGCTTTTATAAGGTTTTTTAAATACGTTATGTCAGAACAAACCGCGATGTCCCCCAGTGCAGCCTATAGCGCCGATTCCATCAAAATGCTCAAGGGGCTCGAAGCCGTGCGCAAGCGTCCCGGTATGTACATCGGCGACACTTCCGATGGCACCGGGCTGCACCACATGGTTTTCGAGGTGGTCGATAACGCCATAGACGAGGCGCTGGCCGGTTATTGCGACGACATCGTGGTGACCATCCATTCCGACAACAGCATTTCGGTCAGCGACAATGGCCGCGGGATTCCCACCGGCATCCATAAAGACGACGAATTTCACCGCAGCGCGGCCGAGATCGTCATGACCGAACTGCACGCCGGGGGCAAGTTCGATCACAACTCCTACAAGGTTTCGGGCGGCTTGCATGGCGTGGGCGTTTCCTGCGTAAACGCGCTGTCCGAATGGTTGCGTCTGACCATCTGGCGTAACGGCGAAACTCACGAAATGGAATTCCATCGCGGTGATCGCGTAGCGCCCCTGGCGATGACCGGGCCCTCCGATAAAAAAGGCACGCTCGTCCGGTTTTTGGCCGACGACACCATTTTTGAAAACATCGAGTATCACTACGAAATCCTGGCCAAGCGCCTGCGCGAACTTTCGTTCCTGAATAACGGCGTCAAGATCCGGCTGATTGACGAGCGCCAGGGCAAAGAAGAAAACTTTGCCTTCCTGGGCGGCGTCAAAGGTTTTGTCGAATACATCAATCGCACTAAAACAGTGCTGCACAGCAATGTGTTTTCGGTCAGCACCGAATCGAGCATAGGCGGTTCCACTGTCGGCGTTGACGTTGCCATGCAATGGAACGATAGCTACACCGAAACCGTGCTGTGCTTTACCAATAACATTCCGCAGCGCGATGGCGGCACCCACATGACGGGCCTGCGCGCGGCCATGACGCGCGTCATCAACAAATACATTGCCGATAACGAGCTGGCGAAAAAAGCCAAAGTGGATACGACCGGCGACGACATGCGCGAAGGCCTGGCCTGCGTGTTGTCGGTGAAAGTGCCCGAGCCCAAGTTCAGCAGCCAGACCAAAGACAAGTTGGTGTCGAGCGAAGTGCGTCCGGCCGTTGAAGATGCCGTGGGCCGTACGCTGGAAACCTGGCTGCTTGAAAACCCCAACGATGCCAAGGCGCTGTGCAACAAGATTATCGAAGCGGCGCGCGCCCGTGATGCCGCGCGCCGCGCACGCGAAATGACGCGCCGTAAAAGCGTGCTCGAAGGCGCGGGCCTCCCCGGCAAGCTGGCCGACTGCCAGGAAAAAGACCCCGCCTTGTGCGAACTGTATATTGTCGAGGGCGATTCCGCCGGCGGCTCTGCCAAACAGGGCCGCGACCGCAAGTTCCAGGCCATCCTGCCCTTGCGCGGCAAGGTGTTGAACGTTGAAAAAGCACGCTTCGACCGACTGATCGCCAGCGAGCAGATCACCACGCTTATCACCGCGTTGGGCACCAGCATCGGCCCCGACTTCAATGTCGACAAGCTGCGCTATCACCGCATCATCATCATGACCGATGCCGACGTCGACGGCGCCCACATACGTACCCTGCTGCTGACCTTGCTGTATCGTCAGATGCCTGAACTGGTGCAACGCGGCTACGTGTACATTGCCCAACCGCCTCTCTACAAGGTCAAGGTGGGCCGCGAAGAACGCTATCTGAAAGACGACCAGGAAGAAGCGCAATTCATGTTGCAACTGGCTCTGAAAGACGCGTCGCTTATGCGCGAAGAGGGCGCCGCCCCCATTAGCGGTGATGCGCTGGGTGAGCTGGCGCGCCAGTACATCCTGGCTGACTCGGTCATCAACCGCTTGTCGCGCACCGTGGATATCGAATCGCTGTCGGCCATGGCCGAAGGTGTGCAGATCAACCTGGACAGCGCCGAAGCCGCCGCTGCGTCGGCCCAGCGGCTGCAGGAGGTGCTATACAACCCGGCGCTGCCTCATGTGGTGAAGGTCCGGTCAGAATTCGACGAAGAAGCCGGAATCCGGCGCGTGGTCGTCGAGCGCATGCATCACGGCAACGTGCGGGTCAGCGCCTTCGAGCCGGGCTTTGTGCGTGGCGCCGATTACGCTGTTTTGTCCAAGGCGGCCAAAACCTTTCATGGCTTCCTCGGCAAGGGGGCGCTGGTAGTGCGCGGCGAAGGCGAGAAGCGCAAGGAAAAGCCCGTTACCGATTTCCGCGAGGTCGTGCAGTGGCTGCGCAGCGAAGCCGATCGTAGCGTTACGAAGCAGCGCTACAAAGGTCTGGGAGAAATGAACCCGTCGCAGCTATGGGAAACCACCATGGATCCCACCGCGCGCCGCTTGTTGCGTGTGCAGATCGAAGACGCGATTGTGGCCGACGAAGTGTTTACGACGCTGATGGGGGATGATGTGGAGCCGAGACGGGCGTTTATTGAAAAGAATGCGCTGCGGGCGGGGAATATTGATATTTAGGGGGCGCCGCTGCTGGCGGCAGAGCGTTTCCGATGTTGATCTGACCGTAGCGCCCCGGTCGTGGGTGAAAAACTGACCCGCACAAGCCCGTCGTTATCGAGCATGCGCGTGGCCCATCAGCTTTCGCGAGACACGAAAGCTGATTCCGGGATAAGCAACTTGCCCATAGCGGACCTCGCATGCCACACTGCTTCGCAGACGGCTCTATCGCACGAAGTGGGCAACGGTTGTTACTTAAACATCCTGCACTGTTGATCGTTCAAAAGTGGTAAAGCTCGTTTTCAATAGATCGCAATTTCAGCGAAGACAAAAGGAGCCAGAGATGAATCGAAGTGTCATGAAAGTGGTGGGTGCAGCTTGCCTGGTGTTGGGGTTTTCGGCGGCGGCCGCCGCTGCGCAAGACGTGGACGCCATCGTCAAGAAGCTGCAAAGCACCCACGAAATCACCATGGGCTTTCGCGAAACGATCGAACCCACGTCTTTTCTGAACGCACAGCAAAAGCCCGACGGCTATGCGGTGGACATGTGCAAGCAGATTATCGCGGACGCGCAAAAAGAGCTGAAGCTGCCCACGCTCACCATCAAGTACGTGCCCATCAATATCCAGAACCGCCAGGCGCTGGTGGCCAATGGCACGGTCGATATCGCCTGTGGGGGCGCGGTCAACACCTTCTCGCGCAACAAACAGGTCGATTTCTCGCCCGTCTCTTACGTGGCCGCCAACCAACTGCTGGTCCTGAAGAAATCGGGCATCAAGCGCCTGGAAGATCTTAATGGAAAAGTGGTGGCCATCCCCACCGGCGGGAACACCGAGCCCGAGTTCAACGAGCTCATGAAAAAGATGAAGCTGAACGTTCGCGTCCTGCACGTGGACACGCATGCCGCGGCCTTGATTGCCATCGAGAGCGGGCGCGCCGACGCCTACTTCTGCGACAACAGCGCCTTCTTCAGCATGGTCAAGCAGTCCAAGAATCCGTCGGCCCTGGCCATCGTCGGCCCCGAATACGGCTACGCGCCGCAGGGGTTCATGATCCCGAAGAACAATCCCACGTTCCTGTGGATCGTCAACCACTCCATGGCCAAGATGTTCGAATCGGGCGAAGCTGACAAGCTTTTCAACAAATGGTTTGGCCCCTACGGCGCCAAAGTCGGCCCCAAACTGCGCGCCGCCTGGGAAACCTTCTCCTACCCCGAATAAGCGCAGGCCATGAACTACCGGTGGGACTGGGGCATTCTGCTGCAAGACCCTTACTGGGGATGGATCTGGAGCGGGCTGGGCCTGACGCTCCTGATGACCCTCATCAGCTGGGTCATTGCGCTGACTGTGGGGCTGACGGTGGGCGTGGCCCGAAGCGTGCCCAGCCGCGCGCTCAACGCCCTGGGGAGCGTCTATGTTGAGGTGTTTCGCAACATCCCGGCGCTGGCCCAACTGTTCTTCTGGTATTTCGTGTTCCCCGACATCGTGCCCAACGCGCTGGGCGTCTGGCTCAAGCGCGATCTGCCCGATCCCGAATTCATGACTGCCGCCGTGGGGATCGGCCTATTCATGGGGGCGCGCGTGGCCGAACAGGTGCGCGCCGGCATCGGCGCGGTGGCCATCCATCTTCTGCCGGCCGCCCTGGCCACGGGCTTGCGGCCTTTGCAGGCGTTTCGCCTGGTGCTGTTGCCGCTGGGCCTGCGCGCCATCATCGGGCCGCTCACCTCGGAATTCCTGATTACCGTCAAAATGACCTCGATCAGCCTCACGATAGGCGTGCTCGAACTCACCGGCCAAAGCCGGCATATCGAAAATTACACCTTTCACGGCCTGGAGACCTTCACCGTCGCCACCGCCGCGTACCTGGTGATCGGCCTGACCGTCACCGCGCTCATGCGCAGCATCAACCGGCGCGTCAACGGGATCCCTCAGCGCGAGGTCGACAATGGGCCAATTTGACTGGGGCGTGATCGCGCGTTCCTGGCCCTTTTTGGCGCAAGGCATGGCGCTTAGCGCGCTGCTCGTGGCCGTGGCCACCGCAGGCGGGCTGCTGCTGGGTTTCGGGCTGGCCCTGATGCGGCTGTCGCGCCGCGCACCGGTCGCGGCGGTAGCCACCAGTTACGTGACGGTGATGCGCTCGGTTCCTTTAATACTGGTCCTGTTCTGGTTTTACTTCCTGGTGCCGCTCATCATCGGCCACCCTGTCGGTTCGCTGGCCTCGGCGCTGACCGCTTTCGTCCTTTTCGAGGCCGCGTTTTACTGCGAGATCATCCGCGCCGGCATCGACAGCGTGCGTCCAGGGCAAACCGAGGCCGGCCTGGCCACGGGGATGCGTCGATGGCAGGCTCTGCGCCTTATCGTCATGCCGCAGGCCTTTCGCGCCATGATCCCCTTGCTGCTCAATCAAATCATTATCGTGTTCCAGGACACGTCCCTGGTCTACGTGGTGGGCCTGCACGACTTCATGACCTCGGCCAGCGTGGTGGCCTCGCGCGATGGCCGGCCCACCGAGATCTACACCCTGGTGATCGTGGTGTACCTGGTGATCTGCTTTTCGCTTTCCAAGGGCGTGCAACGCTACAAAAGGGCTTCTCCCAGATGATCGTGCTCGACAAAGTTCACAAGTGCTATGGGCCTACGGCGGTGCTGCGCGACTGCTCGGCGACCATTAAATTGGGCGAGGTCGTCGTCGTGTGCGGTCCCTCGGGCTCGGGCAAAAGCACTTTGATCAAATGCATCAACGGCCTCGTGCCCTTCGATCGGGGCACGATTACGGTCGATGGCGTCTCGGTCGCCGACAAACATACCGACCTGCCCGCCCTGCGCGCGCAAATCGGCATGGTGTTCCAGAATTTCGAACTCTATCCGCACATGACCGCGCTGCAAAACGTGAGCCTGGCGCAAATCCATGTTCTGAAACGTTCGCGAGCGCAAGCCGATGCGCGCTCCGAACAGCTCCTCGCGCGCGTAGGCCTGGCCAACAAATTAGCCAGCCGCCCCGGCCAACTCTCGGGCGGGCAGCAGCAGCGCGTATCGATTGCCCGGGCCTTGGCCATGGACCCGAAAGCGATGCTGTTTGATGAGCCCACCTCGGCGCTCGACCCCGAGATGGTCAATGAGGTGCTCGAAGTGATGCAAGCTCTGGCGCTCGAGGGCATGACCATGATGGTGGTGACCCACGAGATGGGGTTCGCGCAGCGTGTGGCCGAACGGGTGCTCTTCATGGACGGTGGCGAAATACTCGAGGACTCGCCCAAGGCCCAGTTCTTCGCACACCCCTCGACCGAGCGCGCCCGCCAGTTCCTCACCAAGGTGCTCAGCCACTAAATAAAAAGCGGCGTCGTTTTGCCATGCGGACTTCTAGGCGGCTGGAGGTAAAAGGCCGACCGTTTTCATTGGGTTAAAAGCTATCAGGCGGGCCGCATCCAGGCATGCCAATAGGGCCTGGGCATACCGCGACATGTGTTGATCGTCGCGCCGCTTGCAAATTCTGAGCGGGCGCACGGCCCAGTCGTCACGCAGCGGCAGTATGCGCACGCCTTCGCAGTTAAGTAGCTGCAGGACAGGGCGGGGCATCAGCCCGATGCCGACTCCGGCCCGAATCAGCGACAACATGGAGGCGAAGCTGGCCACCTGAATGCGAATATCGATATGACGCCCCAGCGCTGCCGCCTTGTTGGCGATAAACGTATATATGGCCGAGCTGCTTTGCAGGCAGACGAAAGGCCGTTCCAGACAGTCCGCAAAGCTCGCCGACTCGCCCAGAGTCAGACTGTCGGTTTCAGGTACTACCGCCACCAGCTCATTTTGCCGATAGGGCAAGAATTCGAGTTCGGGATGTTCGCCATCCCAGGTGACGATGCCGATATCGGCCTGCCCCGTTGCAACAGCCGCCAAGGTCTCGTGGCTAAGGCGCTCGGCCATGACAATTCGCACTTCAGGGTAGTTGTGCAAAAACGCTTGCATATCATTGGGCAAGAACGACTCTATCGCTGTGCTGCTGGCGAACAAGGTGACATGGGCTTTGATCCCTAGCGCATAGGGCGCAAGATCGGCATGCATTTGTTCCAGTTCGGCCAGGCACTGTCGGCTGTGCTCGAGCATGACCTGGCCGGCGCGTGTAAGCACTACACCACGCGCCTCCCGTTTGAACAATTGTGCGCCCAACGATTCTTCAAGTTGCTTTATGCGCAGGCTGGCCGACGAGGGCGCCAGAAAGCACGCGGCCCCGCCGCGCGAGATATTGCCGGCGTCGGCTATTGCGATGAAGAGTTTCAGATCGATGAGGTCGTAACGCATAACACTTTGCTTAAGACGAAAGCTGCTTTCTAGATAGCCCGCTTGTTGTGCTTTTTAATATATGAAAGACTGGCTTCACTATTAGCTACGTTAATCGATTTGTCAAATACAAATCGTCGCCCAAGATCGATGACAACACCATTACTTTCTGAACACGCCGGTCTAGCCGCTCTGGAGCAACGCTTGGCGCAGGATCTCGCGTGGCTCGACCTGCCTTCCAAGCCATGGGTGCCGCAAGCCTCGGTAAACGGTCAGGACCTACTGGATGTGGCCATTATTGGTGGTGGCATGGCCGGTATGGCAACCGCTGTGGCGCTGCAGCATATGGGCGTTCGAGCCCGTATTTTCGATGGCGCAGTTAGCGGGTTCGAAGGTCCTTGGGCCACAACGGCCCGCATGGAAACCCTTCGCTCGCCCAAACAACTGACCGGGCCTGCACTAGGCTTGCCGGCACTGACATTTCGTGCCTGGTTCGAAGCGCAATACGGCCGGCAGGCATGGGACGCACTGGATAAAATCCCGCGCTTGCAATGGATGGCCTATTTGCGCTGGTACCGGCGGGTAATGAGTCTGGATATTCAAAACGAGCATCACGTTAAAAATATAATCCCTCATGCCGACCACGTTGATCTTCAGATCCAGACGCCTTCCGGCGAAATCCACGTCTATGCGCGTCGTGTGGTGTTAGCCACAGGGCGCGCGGGGCTTGGTGGTGCTTACGTACCCGATTTCATCAAAAATATTGGACACGAGTTCTGGGCCCACTCGTCAGACACTACGGATTATTCCGCCTTGCGCGGCCTGCGAGTCGGCGTGGTGGGTGCCGGGGCTTCAGCCATGGACAGCGCAGGCACCGCTCTGGAAAATGGTGCGGCAAGGGTCGATTTGCTGATTCGCCGCGCCGATATTCCGCGCGTAAACAAAGGCAAGGGTGCATCAAACGCTGGCTTTACAAACGGCTATCTGGGTTTACCGGACCAATGGAAATGGCGCGTACGGCATTACATCAACGAGCAGCAGGTGCCACCGCCACAAGCCAGCGTACGGCGAGTTTCGCGACATGCCAACGCGTATTTCAATCTTGGCTCGCCCGTTCAGAACGTAATCCAGAAAGACGGACATCTTCACGTTGAAACACCGAAAAAGAATTTCGAACTGGACTTCCTGATTCTCGCTACCGGTTTTTTTATCGATTGGCACGCACGTTCTGAATATGCCACGATTGCGCGTCATGTGCGCGTCTGGGGAGACCGCTATCAACCCAATGCGGGCGAAAAGGACAAAGAACTTGAAGGTGCGCCCGACCTGGGAGTCAATTTTGAATTCCAGGAGAAGTCCAGCGATCCATTACCTGGCCTGTCGCGGGTTCATTGTTTTTGCTACCCGGCAACACTTACACACGGCACGGTTTCAGGCGATATTCCGGCTATCAGCGATGGTGCAGAACGGGTGTCCAAAGGCATAGTCCGTTTGTTGTTCGTAGAAAACATCGACCAGCATTTCAACGAACTTCAAGCTTTTGACGAACCCGAAATCGTTGGCGATGAATGGGCTGCGGCGGCCTGAACGACGCGGCGCCGAACAGCGCGACATCCGTGCAAAGGCAATTATCCGTACCTGTATGGATACCGTACGTTTTATTTTTTGAGGAGACCGTATTTGGACGACATGAACAGTTCCCCGGCCAGCCCCGGCACTCCCACGCCAAGTGTTGCACGGTACGACGTGATCGACGCGGTGGTGGGCCTTGCGCCAGATGATGCGTTATTTGCCATACGCCACACGCGCCAGAAAATATCCGACGCAACTCAAAACAGCTATGATCTTTTTTTTAGTCCCGCAGGCCAGGGCCTGGCAATCCGTGATCGATTACGGGTGGCGTGGTATGCCTGCGTGCTGTCCCGGGCCACTGGGTTGGCGCAGCATTATCGTGCTGCACTGGCCCGCCATGATGGCGATCCTGCCATAGACGCGGCAGTCGCTGCCGACCGGCTTGATGATCTGGAACCGTCAAACCTGAAGGCGATGCTGGCATTCACCCGCAAACTGATAGTCAAGCCGGTAGAAGGCGACCAGGCGCAGATCGATCAGCTACAGGCTGCCGGCATGACGGCTGCCGACATTGTTACCCTGGCCCAGTTAATTGCCTTTTTGTCATACCAGATACGCGTAACGGCTGGCTTGCAGGCCATGAAAGCCTTGGAGTCGCAATGACCACACTTATCAAAAGCAACGGTTTTACCAACGAAACACTGGACTGGAAGGCGTGGCTGGACGTTGTGGATTGCGCACGGGCCACAACTGAACAGCTCGAGGTGCTGGGGCTTAGCAATCCCAAGGCCAAGACGTCCGATTACTATCTGTTGCTGGCGCACCAGCCCGCCATTTTAAGGCAACGCTCTGAAGCCTATAACGCCATCATGTATGCGCCAGGCGGTTTGCCGCGGGCAGAGCGCGAGTTGAGTGCCCTGACGGTATCGCGGATCAACGGCTGCGTATATTGCGCTTCAGTTCATGCGCAGCGATTCGAGCAGTTGGCCAAGCGCGCCGATACAGTAGCCCAGGTTTTCGATGCGCCACGTACCGCCGGCACCAACGATCGCGAAAAAGCCATTGTGCAATTTTCCGTACGCCTGACCGAGTCTGCCGAAAACATTGGGCCGGACGATATTCAGGCTCTTAAAGACGCAGGGCTTGCGACAGCCGAGATTCTGGATCTGTTGCATGTCACATCCATCTTTGCCTGGGCCAACCGGCTTATGATGAACTTGGGCGAGCCTGTGTATTCGTAATAATAGGGCGGCCTTGGCCGCCATGTCGCAAGCAGCGCAGGAAATTTCCCCAAGGTCAAAGCCAAGTGGGATCCAGGGCTCGCGGATTGAACCAGCCTCAACGTGAAGGAGCAGATCAACCAGGGTTCATTATAATTTCCCCATGGGACCAAAAACTTACACGCCGCTGGCCAGCTTCATCGATCTTCTGATCGATGCGGTCTTCGCGGTCGATGCCGACGCCCATATCGTTTTTGCCAGTGCTGCATGTGAGCGCATTTTTGGATACACGCCGCAGGAAATGATCGGCAAGAACATGTTCGACATGATGGTGCCCGAAGATCGCGATCTGACCCGAGAGTCGGTGGTCGACGTGATGGCGGGCCGCCCTCAACTGCATTTCGAGAACCGCTATATCCGCAAGGATGGGCAAGTCGTCCACATCATGTGGTCGGCGCGCTGGTCGCCCGCCGAGCAATTGCGGATCGGGGTTGCGCGTGACGTTACCGAACGCAAACGAGCCGAATCGATGCAGGCTGCGCTCTATGCCATTTCCGAAGCGGCCTACGCCGCCGAGGATCTGCTCGCGCTGTTCAAACGCATTCATCAGATCGTCGGCACGCTACTGCAAGCAGATAATTTTTCCGTTGCTCTGTACGACGACGAAACCGATCAACTGAGCTTTCCGTACCACGTGGACGAGTACGAACGGACGTCCAAGCCCTCGCGATCGGTTGCCGGGACGCTCTGTGCAGAGATTATCCGTACCGGACAGCCGCTTTTGTTGACTTCTGAGGCGGCGGCCGCTCGCTTGGCGGAGCTGCAAGTTTCCGTCGGTGCGAATCTGCCATTTTGCTGGCTGGGCGTTCCGCTCAAATCGCACAAAGGTACGATCGGCGTGCTGATAGTCAAGAGCTACCCGGGCGGCGTGTACTACAGTGACGAGGACCAGGATCTGCTGCAGTTCGTTTCGACTCAGATCGCCACCGTTATCGAGCGCCAGCAAATGCAAGTTCGGCTGCAGCGCATGGCGCAGTACGATCAACTCACTGACCTCCCCAACCGTGGGCTTCTGTACGATCGCCTGAAGGTCGCGCTGTTGGCGGCACAGCGCGAGCAGGGACGATTGTCCTTGCTTTACCTTGATCTGGACAAATTCAAACAGGTCAACGATACCCTGGGTCATGGCGTCGGAGACCTGTTGCTGCAAGAGGTTGCCAAGCGCCTGAAGCGGTGCGTGCGCGAATCGGATACGGTTGCTCGCGTGGGCGGCGATGAGTTTGTGGTCCTGCTCGAATGTATTGTATTGCCGGAGCACGCTGCGTTGGTGGCGGAAAAAATCCACAAGGCTCTGAGCCGCTCCTTCACTATAGATGGCCACAACCTGACCATCGTGCCGAGCATCGGGATAGCGCTTTATCCCGAGCATGGCGATGGCGAGCAGCAGCTCCTCGACCATGCCGACAAGGCCATGTATTTCGCGAAAAAGCGGTGATTATCGCTGATAAGCATTGAGCCGAATGGTCTCAAGGCACCTTGGCGCGCCATGCTTCGGTCCCGAACTTTTCCTGAATCAACGCTTCAGATGCCGCGAATTCAGACGGAGACAACGTGCCGTCGCGCAAGCCGTGGCGACGCCGGAAAACATCTATCATTCGCTCGATGATCACTTCACGTGCCAAGCCGGTTTGGCTGCGCAGCGGATCGACCCGCTTGGCGGCTGATGTCGTGCCTTTGTCCGATAGCTTCTCACGCCCGATGCGCAGTACTTGCAGCATTTTCGTGGCGTCGATGTCGTACGCCATCGTGACGTGGTGCAGCACGGCGCCGCCTCGATGTGCTTGTGCCGCGCCGCCGATTTTTCCGTGGGCTGAGGTGATGTCGTTCAAAGGCTGGTACCAGGCCTTGATGCCGAGTTCGCCCAGCGCCTCCAGCACCCAGGCATCCATGTAGGCATAGGCCTCGCGAAAACTCATGCCGGCAATCAGCGATAGCGGCGCGTAGAGGGAATAGGTAATGGTGTTGCCGGGCTCGATGAACATCGCGCCGCCGCCGCTGATGCGGCGTACCACCTCGATGTTGTGTTTTCGCGCGCCGTCGGCATCGACTTCGTTTCTCAACGACTGGAAGATACCGATCACGACGGCCGGGCCCGCCCATTCCCACACTCGCAAGGTCGGTGCTCGCCGCCCGGCGGCGACTTCGTCCAGCAATACCTGATCGAGCGCCATGTGCTGCAACGGCATTTGCGGCGCGGTATGGATCAGTTGCCAATCATGTTCATTCCAGCTGCTGCGCTTCAATTCACGGTTCATGCCAAAGCCCTTTGCACGACGGTTGCAATGCCAGCCGCAGTAATGCCGTACATCTCGACGTCGGCGCCAACGGCAGATTGCACGGCCTGTTCCAATTGTTCCAATCTGGCGTCTTGCGGCAGGCCGTTCAACGCGGCGTCAATGGCATCCAGGGTTTCGGGCGGCTCCAGGAAAAAATCGCCTGACAGCCTCACCCCGTGCAGGCAGCCCTGTACGACCTGCAAGTCGACCACGACCAGTTTTCCGTCCGGGATTTTGTATTCGCCATGGCGCATCGTCGCGTCAGCATGTTTGTTGTACTCAGTCATCACCTGTTCCTTTCTTCAGTCGCTGTGGCCGTTTTGGTCGTTTTAGTCGCGCCTAAGCGTGCGTCGCGCAAACACCAGACACATGGCGACAAAAAGGATCAATCCTATCCACATCGCGGTTCCCGCAAAGTCACGCCCAACCAAGGCCAGCGGCCTGTCACTGCCGCCCGAGCTTACCGACACCACGATCGTCATGGCCAGGACAACGCCAATCAGGCTCTCGCCTACGATCAGCCCCGACGCGAACAGCGTGCCTTTTCGTTCGGCATGCGCAAACAGCGGTTCCACATCGATCTGCTGCCTCGCTGCATATTGATGAATGCGGCGCTTCACATACCAGGAAATAACCGTGCCCACGAATAGCGCCAGGACAATGGAAGGTGGCAGGTATAAACCCATTGCGACGGCCAATGACGGCAGGCGGTAACGCGGCGTACAGCGAGCCAGAATGACGTCGATGATAATGACAGCCACACCCGCAGCAATTCCTATCAGGATGTAGGTCCAGTCCAGCGTATGGGCAAAGAGGCCATCGACGATGGTGATCATCAAGGTTGCCTGTGGCGCGCTCAGCGCTTGCGAAACGTTCATGTCCGCGCGCGGCATCGCGCCGATAAAGCCATAGGCTTGGTACAGAAGATCCAGCACAGGAGGGATGGCCAAAGCGCCCACCACGCAGCCAATGATGAGGGCCACCTGCTGACGCCACGGAGTGGCGTGAACCAGCCAGCCCGTTTTCAGATCCTGCAGGTTATCGTTTGAAATGGCCGCAATGGCCACGACCACCGAGGTGCAGAATAGGGTCAGCGCCGTAAAGAACTGGATATTGGCCGGATCATTCAGCAGGCCCTGCGATTCGCCGATTCCGATGAAGATCATGGCAATGGCCATGATGGAAACAATGGCAATGCCGGAAATGGGACTGGCCGACGAACCGACCAGGCCCGCCATATAACCGCAGGCGGCGGCGACCATGAAACCCAGAGCACAGGAGACCAGGGTGCTTACCGCCACCAGGGTCCATGCCACGCCCGTGGGCACATGGGTGGTGGCAATAAATGAATAGAACGTGCCGGCCAGCAATATCAGCATGAGCAGGGTGGTTCGTACCAATGCCTTGGGGGATAAATCGGTGTCGGCGTGCTCCAGGCTGGTTGAGCCTGAACCGCCTTTCAGCACCGATAGCGAAATTTTCATGCCCTCGTACATCGGCTTGAGTAGCGTCAGCAGCGTCCAGATGGCCGCGATAGCGATCATGCCGGCTCCGATCAGCCTTACTTTGGATACCCAGATCGTCATCGCAAAGTCGGCGGCTGAACTGCCGGCGGGCATCGGTGTCACGGCAGTCAGCCAGGGCACGGCAATACCCCAGGACAGCAACACGCCTATTAGCATGGCGATGCCGCTGACGATGCCCACGAGATAGCCGGCGCCAACCAGCGCAAAGGAAAATCCCATGGGGATCTGGAAAATGGCACGCCCGGCAACCAGCCAGTAGCTGGCACTGTCGGCAGCCAGCTTGAAGCCATTGGTCAGCAGACTGAAGGCGCCTGAAAATGCAGCGCCGGCAAGGATATCAAGCAGCCCGTTGCCTGGCCTTGCCCGAATGCGTTCGGCGGCAGGGTGTTCGTTTACTGCGTCAGGGTGCTGGTTGCCCGCCCGCAGGATTTCGGCCGCCGCGACGCCCTCCGGGTAAGGCAGGTCGCTTTTTACCACCAGGGCATGGCGCAAGGGTACGGTAAAAATGACCCCTAATATTCCTCCTGCGGCGCAGATCATTGCGGTTTGAAACAGCGGGAATCCCTGCCAGTATCCCAGCATGAGCAACGCCGGGAGCACAAAAATAATCGCTGAGAGCGCCCCGGCGGCCGAGGCCTGCGTCTGGACGATGTTGTTCTCCAGGATATTGGAGTCCTTGAAGTAGTGGAGCAGCGCCATGGAAATGACGGCAGCGGGAATGGACGACGCGAATGTCAGGCCCACCTTCAATCCCAGGTAGACATTGGAAGCCGTAAAAATCAGTGTGATAACTGCGCCGAGCACAACGCCGCGGAGTGTTAGTTCTTTCAGGGACGGCTGGGCAGATGGCATACGGACGGGTCGCAGGTTATCAGGCGTTACGCTACGGTGAGTATTGCGTGGCGCCTATCTCTAGGGGAAGGCGCAATGCAAACGTGATTGCCCTGCGGCCTTTGAAGATATTGTAGGACAGGCCGGTTTTGGCCGAGTTCTGGGGCTGAATCGATTGCGGCCCACGGTCAAGCTACGTTAATCTACATCCCTCGTTCCATACATCGCGTCCATGAAGCCTGACCGCCCCGTACGAAAACCGTTCATCTTCCGACGCCTGGGCACAGATGACGCTGCCACCTATCGAGGCCTTCGCTTGGAAGGTTTGCAAAGCTGCCCGGCTGCCTTCAGCAGTTCCTGGGACGAGGAAAATAGACACGCCTTGGAAAAGTTTTCAGATCGGCTGGAAAAGAACGTGACTCTTGGTGGTTGGCTGAATGAGCGCTCTTCTTTATGTGGCATCGCGAGCTTATTTGTGCCCGACACGACCAAATTGCGGCACAAGGCCAGCATCGTGGGGGTGTATGTGCGCCCCGAGGCTCGTGGCACTGGGCTGGCGCAAGCATTGTTGGAGCAGCTTATCGCACACGCCAGTGAGCAGGTGGAAGCGTTATTGATAACGGTCGGGGCTTCCAATATTGCGGCGCTTCGACTCTACAGGAAGTTGGGTTTCGAAGAATATGGCCGGGAACCTGGGGCGCTGAAGGTAAATGGCACCTACTACGATGAAGTCCTAATGACATTGTCGTTGCCCGGTGATACCCGTCTTTGAGTCCATGCATAGAGACTTCAGTCGCGGCGCCGCAATTTCTGGGGTCTATTTAAGCATTGAGCAAAAAAATCACATTGATCGGAGGATTCTGATGCCAAGATATTTTGCAGCACTGACCATTGTGCTAATGCTTGGAATGGTATGGACCCGGATCCTGTTGATGAGAAGAAAAGGGATAAAGGCAATGCATTTCGGGTCAATAGACAAGACGGATTTTTTGATTCCGCCATTTGCCTTCTTCTATTTTTATGTCGTGTTTGCCGCTGCTTTCCATTGGTCTGGTGTGAGCACACAAGAGTTTTTCCAGTCTGGGGCAGTCTCGTGGGCCGGAGCGCTATTTTGTCTCGCAGGCCTGTTGCTATTGTTGTGGAGTTTGGTTTCTTTTGGCCGGAGCTTTCGTGTTGGCATCGATACGCAACATGCTGACAAGCTCGTAACGACGGGAGTTTTTGCCTTGAGCCGCAATCCCATCTATGTGGCGTTTGCTCTTATCTTGTTTGGTCAATTCCTGGTGCATCCCAATTGGATACTTTTAGCGTATATGGGCGCGGCCGTAGGGCTGTTCCACCGTCAAGTATTGCGTGAAGAAGATTATTTGAAGAGGCACTACGGCAAGCCATATTCGGAGTATTGCAGTCGGGTCAGGAGATATTTTTAAGATGAAGCCTGTTGCGGATTTCTCGATCTGAACCTATAGGGGGCTATCCAACTACCAGCAATGTGAGGGTATTGCCTTGCTTATGGCAGCCACAAGGGCTGTCGCTACATGAGTGGTGGTCACGTTTCTTGAGCAGCGGTAGCGGCATGGGTGGTTAAGGTGGGGCGGGCGACTCGGGCACGCCGCACGGATGGGCTGGTTCGGGGAGGCAAGGGCGCCGCTGTTTGTCGTGGTCAAGTTTTAGTGGACAGTTTCAAGTGAGTTTTTTGGATCCTACTTTTTCATACACATCGGGCGCCAAATAGCCCAATGTGGAGTGC
>NZ_SMAJ01000020.1 GCF_004346225.1 Paralcaligenes ureilyticus
CGGCGTGCGAACTCGTGGGGCGAATAGCCCACTGGGCTATTCGCAATCGTCCCACTCAAACAGCGCACGCCTTGGATCCCCGAAGCCGGCCCTGCGCGCGGCGCGCCCGAATCGCCCGCCCCGCCTTAACCGCTCACGATGCTCGTTTTGTGGATGTTTGGGGGGTCGTTGTTCATGTAGCGGCACCCCTTGTGGGTGCCATCTTTGATAAATGAGATGCAGCTCATTGCGTCGATGGCACCCACAAGGGGTGCCGCTACGAAACGTGCTCGTGGCACCCCTTGTGGCTGCCAAAATCCTCGAACAAGAAAAATTACAGGTCGCCCAGTTCGGAATTGATGCTGCGGGCCGTTGCCAGGACTTGCGGGGCCAGGGTGCGACGGACTTCGTCCAGTCCCCAACGCGGCGAGGGTACAGCGATATTGACCGCGCCTACGGGGGCTCCAAACCGGTCAATCAGCGGCGCTGCAATCGAGATGTCGCCGATGAACGCTTCCTGGTCGTTGAGCGCATAGCCCAGGCGCCGGGCATCGGCCAAGGCTTGCTGCAATCCAGGCAGTTCGGTGACGGTATGTTGCGTCATGGCCTTTCGCGTGGATCGCGCCAGATGTTCGCGCGCTGTCGCCGGATCGAGTCGCGACAGGATGGCGCGGCCGGCAGCGGTGCAGAAGGCGGGCAGGCGCGAGCCCACGTGCAGGTCGACGCTGACGGCGTGCAGGCTGGGAAAGCGCGCGATGTAAACGATCTCGTCGTCTTCGAGCTTCATTAAGTTGACCGTTTCACCCGTGCGCCGGTTGAGCGCTTCCATATGGGGGTGAGCTTTCTCGCGCAGGCGATCCATGGCGAGCACGGTGTGGCCAAACTCCAATAGCCGGCTTGACAGCGTATAGGCCCGGGTGTCGGGATGCTGGCGCAGGTAGCCCAGCGTTTTTAGCGTGTGTGTGATTCGCTGCACGACGCTGCGGTTCAGTCCTGCGAGTTGGGCCAGTTCGGTGAGCGCGACGGGTCGCGCCGCGTGTTTAAGCGCTTCGAGTACGCGAAAGCCCTTGCCTATCGAGCCGACAAATAGCGGGTTTTCGGTGTCTGGTTGCGTTTCGTTCTGTTGCGAGGCCATCTTAATCCGGGTTGGCATGAATAAGAGGATCATACAGATCGGGGCGCCGATCGCGCCACCAGGGAAACGCTTTTCTTGCGGAGACCGCGTCATCCAGATCGATTTCACTGACCAGCAGTTCGGGTTGCTCAGCGCCGGCCTGGGCAATAAGCATGCCTCTGGGATCGATAATCATGCTGCGGCCCAGATGATGCCGTTCGCCTTCTGTGCCCACGCGATTGCAGGCCAGTACGAATACGCCATTTTCGTAAGCCCGTGCACGCACGGGTACCTCCCAGATTGACGCTCGATGAACCGGATCGGAGTAGGTGGAAAAGCTGATCGGTATGGCGATCAGCTCGGCGCCCTTTAACGCCAGTACGCGCGATGCCTCCGGGTAGAGCCTGTCGTTGCAAATCTGAATGCCGACGCGAGTGCCGGCCACTGTATAAACGTCCAGCCGGTCACCGGGCGTGAAATAGAATTTCTCGTAGCTTCCGGTTCCTGCGGGCAGCGCATTGGGAAAATAGGCTGGAATATGGGTTTTGCGGTAAGTGCCGACGAGCTGTCCGTGCTCATCAATGATTTGCGCCGCATTGAAATAGCCGGCCGCCGTGCGTTCGGCCAGGGGAAGTATCAGGGCGATTTTCAGTGCTTTGGCCTTGTCGCGCAGGCCGCGCAGAACGGGATCGTCCGCCGTCATGAAGTAGCTGTCGAAATCCTTTTCAAGCCGATTCGCGAAAAAGGGTGCAAGAAACAGCTCGCAGAACGTGAGAAGGCGCACCGATTGCCGGCCGGCTTCATCGAGCAGCGCATGAGCCAGCGCTTCGATTTCCGCCGACCCGCTTTCGACGACGCTGCCCGTTTGCGCTGCGGCGATAATAAGTTTGCGTGTCACGGTTAGCCCCAAATCTGCTGAAATGCGCGCAGGAAGTTGCCGCCCGCAATGGCATTGACCTCCTGTGAGTTGAACCCGCCTTTTCCAAGTGCTTCGATAATCCGTGGAAACTCGGCGGGGGTTGGAGTTTGAGCCGGGTAGCGGGCGGCGGATGCGTTGCCGAAGGCTTGAGCGTATTTTCCGCCGGTTTCAGGATAGGCGCCTTTCGAGAGCTCCAGTATCGATCGTACGCTTTGCTCGTTTTGCACCGCGGAGAAGTCAGTGCCTATGCCTATATGCTCGACACCGACCAGATCCGCAATGTATTGCACGTGCCGAACGAAATTGGCCAGGCTGGGCGGGTGTTTGGGGTTGCCGTCCCAGTTCAGAAAGCCGTGTATCGACGCGCCGATAATGCCACCGGTTTTGGCAATGGCACGGATGGCTTTGTCCGACTTGTTGCGGACTTGGTCGTCCAACCCTTTTGCGTTTGCATGCGTGGCGAGCACGGGCTTGTGCGACGCCTTTGCCGCTTCGATGGTGGTTCGATCGCCGCAATGCGATAGGTCGATAGCGATGCCGACGTCGTTCATCTCGGCCACCAGCGCCAGGCCGAAACGCGTCAAGCCGCCGCCGCGTTCTTCCAGGCACCCGTCGCCGACCGCATTGGCCTCGTTATAGGTCAGCTGTACGACACGCAGGCCCATCGCGTGGAAGGCCGCCACCCGGTCGATCTGAACTCCGAAAGGCAGTGAATTCTGCCAGCCCATGATCAGGCCCGTGCGACCTTCCTCCTGCGCTGTCAGGATGTCGCTGGCCGTGCGCACCAGACGCCAGTTGCAGTCCGGCATGGCCAGGCGCTTGTGCCATTGGCCGAGTGCCGTGAAGGTTTCCTCCAGCCCCCAGTGCATATGCGTGACGGTAATATTCGCCGCCGTAACGCCGCCGGCGCGAAACGGCGCGGGGTTGCCGTCGCAGAAGTAGACAAGGCCGTCAATGACCGGGGCTGGGCGCAGAGGTTTCTTGCTCATGGTTTAGTCGCTTTCCTTTACGGGTCGATATGCGGGCGTAATACCGGTAGCTGCGTGAAGTATTGAAATGTAATACATAGTATTGCAAATTTAAATACTAGCGGATAAAGTGCCGTCATGCAAGGTTTGGGTCAACGAGCATTTGCACGTTTACAGGCCTCGCCTTATTTTGCAAAGGAGTTGTGATGATGCATCGACGCCATCTGCTTTTGGGAGCACTGTCTGCGCTATTGCTGTCTGCCGGCGCCTTTGCCGGCACGCCATCCTGGCCGACAGAACCGATCAAGCTGGTCATCGGGTACTCGCCGGGAGGCAGCACCGACACAGCCGGTCGATTGCTGGCCAAATATTTAAGCAACTCTCTTGGCCGACAGGTATTGGTGGAGAATCGGCCGGGCGCGGGCGGCACGATTGGCGCGGCTTATGTCGCGCGCGCCAAGCCCGACGGCTACACCTTGCTATTGGCGGCCTCGCCCGAGGTGTCCATTGCCCCGATTGCCATGAAGCACATGCCCTATGATCCGCTCAAAGACCTTGCGACGATTTCGCTGGTAGGCAAGGTCACCTTTGTTCTGGTCGTCAATCCCTCACTTCCGGTCAAAACCCTGGCCGACCTGATCGCTTATGCCAAGGCTAATCCGGGCAAGCTGAACTATTCCTCTTTTGGTTCCAATACATCCAACCATCTGGTGGGCGAAGAGTTCAAAGTGGCCGCCCATATCAGCGCGACACATGTGCCTTATAAAGGCAGTGGCCCATCCATTGCCGACCTTATGGGTGGCCAGGTTCAATACACCTTCGATACCGCTACGGCGACACTGGGTCAGGTGAAAGCCGGCCGGCTGCGAGCCCTGGCGGTAGCGGCAAACGAAAGGCTGGCCAACGCTCCGACAATTCCAACCATGGCCGAGGCCGGCTTGCCCGGGTTTGTCGGCGGCACCTGGTTTGGTTTGCTTGCCCCGGCCCACACGCCCCAACCCATTATCGACCGCCTGAATGCCGAAACGCGCGCGGCGTTATCATCACCTGAATTGAAAAAGGCCTTCGACGATCTGAATATCGTCCCCTCTGCCGACTCTCCGAGCGAATTCCGTGGATTCATCAATTCGGAGATAGTGAAATGGCGTAGCCTGGCCGCGAAGGTGGGGATCAAGGCGCAATGAACAATAATCTGGCTGGATGCGATGTCTGAGGGATTGGGTGCGGTAGTTGTGGTGGGTGGCGGGATTGTCGGTGTGTGCACGGCTTACGAATTGCGCAAGCGTGGCGCCGACGTTTTGCTGATTGATCGTGGGGAGCCTGGCCGGGGTTGCAGCTTTGGCAATTCGGGAGCGCTCAGTCCCAGTTCTGTTGTTCCGCTGGCGATGCCGGGCGTGTTGGCGGCGGTGCCGGGCATGCTGGGTGATGCCGATGGTCCTTTGTATTTGCCATGGCGTTATTTACCTCGGGCGCTGCCATGGCTGGCACGCTTTGTATGGTCGGCGCGATCTGCGCCGGTAGAAGCCGCAGCCACCCGCTTGGCCGCCTTGCATGAAAGCGCGGTGCAACGCCACGTGGCTTTGGCGCGCGAAGTGGGGGTGCCCGAGCTGATCTTGCAACGCGGGCATCTCCATCTGTATCCGGACGAACGCGCGCTGTCCAAAGATGCGGCGGGATGGCGCTTGCGTAAAGAGCATGGTTTTCAATTCGAACGTCTGGATCGCGACGGCATTCTTGCCTTGGAGCCTGTCGTCAGTTCCCGTTATCGAGTCGGCATTTTCCTGGCCGATCATGCCACGGTAAGGAATCCCTTTCGTTATGTGCAGGCCATATTGCACAAATTCCTTGAGGTAGGCGGCCGGGTCTTGCGTGCCGATGTGCGGGCGCTTGAGCCAACGGTGGCGGGCGGCTGGCGGATCGAGACGACGGCGGGGCCGCAGGCGGTTCGGCAGGTGGTGGTGGCGGCCGGAGCCTGGTCGCGCCGCCTGCTCGACCCGCTGGGCGTGAAGCTTGCGCTGGAAGCGCAGCGCGGTTATCACGTTCAGTTTCGGGGATCCGCATCGCCGGTCTCGCGCACGGTGGTTTTGGCGGACCGCAAGGTATTTGTTACCCCCATGGAAGAGGGGGTGCGGGTGGGCGGCACTGTCGAGATTGGCGGCCTGGAATCCCCCGCGAATCCACGGCGTGCCGATATGCTGCTGCGTATCGCGCGCGAGAATTTCGAGTGCCTCAGGGATCAACCTTTTTCCACATGGATGGGGCATCGCCCTTGCATGCCCGATTCCGTGCCTGTTATCGGCCCGGTGGCCGGCCGCCACGGCCTGTGGCTGGCTGTGGGTCATGGTCATTTGGGTGTGACCGATTCGGTGCGTACGGCCGATATGATCGCAAGCCAGATGTCCGGCGATTTATAGGGCGGTCATATTTTGTTCGTACCTTGTCCTGTAGCGGCAGCCCTTGTGGGTGCCAAAATCGTTGGTAGTGGAGACGCTATCGGTCAATGCGCTGATGGCAGCCACAAGGGCTGCCGCTACAGGTAAACGGGCCGTCGACATTAATGTGCAGGTCCGGGCCGCGCAGGGGTAGGGATGGCAGGTTTGGAGTTTTTTGATGCGGTCGAATTTGCACCGGGTTCGGCCTTTCGGGTCTTCCCAGCGGGCGGCGCCTTGGGCGCTTTGCTAACCGCCGCCAGCAAAGCGGCGCAGTCATTGGTGTCGTTCGTCCCGGTATTGAGCAGGGGCAGCAGCGCGGCAAATGGGGTGGCGATCACGCCCAGCGCGATAGCGGCGCCTGCCCGCACGATGATCGGCCCTTTCTGGACCCCCACGTCGGGGTGTTTGAAGGTCCCCTTTACATATAACGGCGAGCGCAATGTGAACATGCGCAGTGTTTTATTTTCGGGATTGATATCCAGATTCAATTGCTCCGTGGCAAGGTTGATCTGTCCCGTGACATCCACAATGGCGTCTTGCGTGTCGAGCTTGAATTCGCGTGCCTGCATCAGGCCCTTGGAGACGGTGAAGTCGCTGGCGAGGCAGTTCAGCACAATCTGTTTATCGCCAAAGAGCTTGACCATGATGATATTGGCCACATTCAGCCCCGCGGTTTCAAGCAGGAGCTTGCTGATGGTGCCTTTGCTGACCAGCGCTTTGATTTCGCCGTTGGAATGCGCCAGCAGCGTGGCCACCGATGTGCCCTCGGCGGATAAAGACGCATCGCCATGAAGCTCTCCAAAGCTGGCATCCATCGTTTCGGCCGCCGGGAAGAGTTTTTTCAGTTTAAGGTGGCGGGCCGAGGTCACCAGATTGGCCTTGATCTGGCCGCCCCGCCCGTCAAGCTTGATCGTATTGCTCAGGGTTCCTCCGGCCATCCCGAAATTCAGGGGCGTGAGTGACAGTACCCTGTCATTCAGCACAAGATGCGTGGAAAGATTGTCGATAGGCAAATCTTTGTTGCGAATGATCTTGTGTCCGCTGAACTTAACGTCCGCATCCATGGCTCCCCAGGCGGCGGTGCTGATGGGGTCGACGGGCAATACCTTGTCCGCAGGTTGCTTCACCTTGGGCGCTTGCGCGTCTTTGGCCTTGGCGTCGCTGGTATCGGCGCCGATGAGCGGTCCCAGATCTTTGAACCTCAATAATTTTGATTCAACCGTCCCGGTCAGCAGCGATCGCGGCTTTTGCATCTGGTATTGCAGGGTGCCTTCCAGGTCGCTCTTGCCTACGATGCCCTTGAAGTTCTCGTACAGCCACTTGCTGTGGCCCTTTTCCAGGGTGCCCACCAGATGGCCTTGCGTGTGATAGGGTGGGGTGTTGGGCAGCACCACTCCAATCAGCGGGTAAAGCGCTGCCATTGTGTTTCCGGCCAGTTTCAGGCGTACGTCCAGAGCGGCCAGCGCCTGCGGCTTGGTCAGCGTCCCTTCGATGCTGATGGTCGTCGCGCCCACGGTGATGGCGCCTTGCAGCGGAAAGGGCGCACTGTTTTGTTGCAATGACAATATCTTTCCCGCCTGGCCTTTGCCGCTGATTTTCGCGCCGTTATAGGTGCCGCTTGCGGCCCACGCTATGCCGTACCCCTCTGGCGTAACCTCGGGCAGGCTGTCGAGAGTGGCTTTCAGATCGAGCCGGCTGACGGCATCGGTTACCTGCAATGCAACGTGTTCCAAGGACAGTTTTTGTAGATCGACTGTCCATGGCGAAGGCGTTGTGGCGTTATCCTGGGTAAAGGTCCAGTTGTTTTGTTGATCGGCCTGGCGTTCGAGCGCCAGATTGGCGCCTCGAATTTCCAGGTTGGAAATCTGAACCGTGTGATCGAGCAGCGCCCAGGGGTTCAGCGCCACGGTCAGGCTGTTCACTTCGGCCATGTTTGCGCCGGTTTGGCCTGAAGGCGGGTTGCCGACGACAAGTTGTTCGGCATGAATTTGCGGCCAGGGTATCCAGTTGTGCCAGCCATTCTGGTTTTGCGGCTTGACCCAGTTGAGCACCAGGTCACCCTGTATGGCGATGGGCCGGCCCGCCATGGCGCTGGCCTGGCGGTTGATCCATGGCTTGGCATAGTCCACGCCGATCGTCAGGGCCAGCGCTACGCACAGTACAAGGCTTGCCAGGAGGGCGATGCATCCCCAAAGAATTATTTTGACATAGCGTGGCACAGTCGCTCCTTTGGTTTGCTCAGCCGAAACGCTTCAGGAAATATCTTGATTCCGTTGTAAATGTAACGCTATTGGGCGAAGCTACCTGTAACGATGTGAAGCGTTACTGGAAAACAAAACGCCAACCCATGAAGGTTGGCGTAAAGGTTTGATTTTATTGGTGCCGGTTAGAAGAGTCGAACTCCTGACCTTCGCATTACAAGTGCGCTGCTCTACCAACTGAGCTAAACCGGCGAACGCGACATTCTACAAGATTTTTACGTTCCGGTTGGGAAATGGCAGCCACAAGGGCTGCCACTACAAATACGTACCCGTAAACAAATACATACCCGTGAATCATGTAGCGGCAGCCCTTGTGGCTGCCATTTCCAACAGCCGTAGCGTCGTGGGCGGTTAAGGTAGAGCAGGCGACTCGGGCACGTCGGAGCCTGATCTACCTTAACCGCCCACGATGCGGGGATAGAACGTTCTAGGCTAGATAGGATTAATGCGGGAGGATGGGTGCCACCCACAAGGGGTGGCGCTACGGGTGTGCCGCCAATCTACTTGACGACGGTCAGGCGCGGGCGCTTGGGATCGTTGTCGGGCGAGTCGGGCTTGTCGGTAGCCGCAGCGGGCTTGGCCGTCTTGCTATCGGCCGTGTTGTCGCCCGCAGGCGCTTGCGATGGTTCCACGTCGAACCCCATGCCGGCGCCGGTTTCACGCGCGTAAATGGCTGATACGGCGCCTACGGGCACGAAGATGTGTTCGGTGGCGCCGCTGAAACGAGCCTGGAACTCGATGAACTCGTTACCCAGTTTAAGCTGATTGGTGGCGAGCGCGCCGATGTTCAAGGTGATCTGGCCGTCGCGGATGTGGGCGCGGGGCACCGCCGTATTGGCGTCGACGGTGACGACAATGTGCGGGGTGTAGCCGTTATCGGTACACCACTCGTGCAAGGCTCGGATCAGGTAGGGTTTGGTCGAGGATTCGGGCATGGGCTTATCGGCGCATCACTTTTTCGGAAGGGGTGAGCGCTTCAATGTAGGCCGGGCGCGAAAAGATGCGCTCGGCATATTTTTGGATGGGGGCGGCGTTCTTGGGCAATTCGATGCCGTAGTGGTCCAGGCGCCACAAAAGGGGCGCCACGGCCACGTCGAGCATGGAGAACTCTTCGCCCAGCATGTATTTGTTCTTCAGCAGCATGGGGGCGAGCTGGGCCAGGCGGTCGCGGATGTTGTGGCGTGCGACGTCCAGCACCTTGCTGTCGGTTTGTGCCCGGTTTTCAAGAGCGGATACATGTACAAACAATTCTTTCTCGAAGTTGTACAAAAACAGCCGGGTGCGGGCGCGCATCACCGGATCGGCGGGCATGAGCTGCGGATGGGGGAAGCGCTCGTCGATGTATTCGTTGATGATGCTCGACTCGTACAACACCAGATCGCGCTCGACCAGAATGGGCACCTGGCCGTAGGGGTTCATGACCGCAATGTCTTCGGGCTTGTTGTAGAGGTCGATATCGCGGATTTCGAAATCCATGCCTTTTTCGAACAGCACAAAGCGGCAGCGTTGCGAAAAGGGGCAGGTTGTTCCGGAGTAGAGCACCATCATGTCGTGGGTTCCGTCTTAGAAGAAAACAGGAGCAGGCAAGAATGCCTCGCTCAAAAGGGAAATAGGCGTCTTACATTACGCCTATTTCTTGACCGGCAGCTTAAGCGGTCCGCTAACGGCTGCCGGGTGCGGCGTTGCTACTTGACGTCTTTCCAGTAAGCGGCGTTCAGGCGCCACGCAACGAGCAGGAACAGGGCAAGGAAAAGCATGACCCAAACGCCCAGCTTTTTGCGAAATAGCTGTGAGGGCTCGGCCATCCAGCCCAGGAAATTGCTAAGGTCGGCGACGTTGTTGTCATACGAGGCCATTTTGCTTTGATCGACAGCCTGGAAGGTATCCTTGCTGATTTCGGGGCCGTGATAGTTGCTCAGAGCCTCGGTTTTGATCTCGGAGAAGCCTTGCGCATCGTATTTGGCCGTAGTGCGCTCCCATTTCGTCTTGCCATCAGGGCTTTCGGCCTCGTGGATGGAAATGCGGGTAAGTTCGCGAGGGCCCTGCAACTGCCACAGGGGATTAGGCATGGCGACGCTTGGGAACACCAGGTTGTCCCAACCGGTGTGCTTGGAGGTATCGCGGTAGAAGGTGCGCAGGTAGGTGTAGATGTAGTCTGTGCCCTTGGCCCTTGCCATCACCGATAAATCGGGGGGCGCGGTGCCAAACCATTTTTTGCCGTCGGCCGGCGTCATGGCGACGTTCATCATGTCGCCCACCCGGTCGCCGGTAAACAGCAGATTCTTTTTGATCTCTGCGTCGGTCAGCCCGATTTGAGTCAGTGCGTTGTAGCGCATGGAATTGGCGCTGTGGCAATTCAGGCAATAGTTGACGAACAGCTTTGCGCCGTTTTGGAGCGCCGCCATATCGTTGATTCGGTCCGGTGCGTGATCTAGCGTGTATCCCCCCTCGGACGCAAAGGCGGCCGTAAAGGTCAGGGATATCGCAATCGCACCAAGCAGCTTTTTAATCATGATCATTCCGTACAGTGTTGAAGGCAGCCTTAGTGAGCGTGAAACGTGACTCGGTCAGGAACCGGCTTGAACGTGCCCAGGCGGCTCCAGACGGGCATCAGGAAGAAAAATCCCAGATAAAGCATGGTACCGATCTGGCTGATCAGATTAAGGGCCGGGGTCGGTGCCTGCGTGCCTATAAAGCCCAGAACCACGAAATCGATAATAAATATGGCGTACAGGAATTTATGCCAGGTAGGGCGATAGCGTATCGATTTGACCGGGCATTTATCAAGCCAGGGCAGGAAGAACAGGATCACGACCGAGCCGCCCATGGTCACCACGCCCCAGAACTTGGCGTCGAGGGTTTTCATGAAGACAGCGATGATCAGCAGGACGATCGGTACCCCGAAGCGCCACAGGCCCGAAAGCTTGCCTTTGAAGAACAGCGCAATGGCGGCAATGACGGCGCCGGCCGAAAATACCCAGGTGAAGTCGCTGGTCGTGGCGCGCAACATGGAATAGAACGGCGTGAAGTACCAGACCGGTGCAATGTGCGGCGGCGTTTTCAGTGAGTCGGCGGGTATGAAGTTGTTGTACTCGAGGAAGTACCCCCCCATTTCCGGGCCGAAGAAAATGATGGCGGCGAAGACCATCAGGAACCCGGCCACGCCCATGATGTCGTGTACGGTGTAGTACGGATGGAAGGGGATCCCATCCATGGGGTGTCCGTTGCGGTCTTTGGGGCCTTGCTTGATTTCGACGCCGTCGGGGTTGTTCGAGCCCACTTCATGCAGCGCGATGACGTGCGCCACGACCAGGCCCAGCAGCACCAATGGTATGGCGATGACGTGGAAAGCGAAGAAGCGGTTGAGCGTTGCGTCCGAGACGACGTAGTCGCCGCGTATCCACAGCGAAAGGTCAGGCCCGATGAAGGGGATGGCCGAGAACAGGTTGACGATAACCTGCGCGCCCCAGTACGACATTTGGCCCCAGGGCAAGAGGTAGCCGAAGAACGCCTCGCCCATCAGACAGAGGAAAATGGCTACGCCGAACACCCACACCAGTTCGCGCGGCTTGCGGTACGAGCCGTAAAACAGGCCGCGCAGCATATGCAGGTAAACCACCACGAAGAACATCGAAGCGCCGGTCGAGTGCATGTAGCGGATGAGCCAGCCCCACGGCACTTCGCGCATGATGTATTCGACCGAGTTGAAGGCGAGCGCGGCGTCGGGCTTGTAGCTCATGACCAGGAAAATGCCGGTCACGATCTGGATGACCAGCACGAGCAGTGCCAGCGACCCAAAGAAGTACCAAAAATTGAAATTCTTGGGTGCGTAATATTCGGACAAGTGCGCTTTATAGGTGGATGTCAGCGGAAAGCGCTTGTCTATCCAGCCTAAAAGTCCTGTCGTATCGACGGTTTTCTCGCCAGCCATGAAACGGCTCCTTATTTCTATCTTACGAGGCGTGTAAATTCAATGTCTTGTTAATCTTGCAAAAGCTTTCAGGGCCATCAGGCCTTGTGCGTTTCGTCAACGCCGATGATGACCTCGGTCCCATCGGCTGAAAACACATAAGGCGGCACTTCGAGGTTGTCGGGGGCGGGCATGTTCTTGAACACCCGGCCGGCCAGATCGTAAGTAGAGCCGTGGCAGGGGCACAAAAACCCGCCTTCCCAACTGGCGGGCAAGCCAGGCTGGGCACCCATATCGAAGTGCGGCGTGGGCGAGCAGCCCAGATGCGTGCAAATGCCTACGCACACCAGCAGTTCGGGCTTGCGCGAGCGATATTCGTTTTTGGCGAACGCGGGCGTATAGCCGGGCCGGTCGGAGTGCGGGTCGGCCAGCATGGGATCGTTTTTCGACAGGTCTTTGATTTGCTCTGGCGTGCGACGCAAAATCCATACGGGTTTTCCGCGCCATGCGACGGTGCGCATGGTTCCGGGAGCGATGGTGGACACATTGGCCTCGACCGGGGCTCCCGCCGCTTTTGCCTTTTCGGACGGCGCAAAAGAACTGACAAAAGGAATTGCCGTGCCGACACCAGCTACACCACCCACCGCACAGGCGGATGCTACCCAGAAACGGCGCGAGGGATCGGGTGGGAGGTTGGGGTCAACCGCACCAGCATCGTCGAGCTGCGACTTGTCCTGACTCATTCTTGTATCCTTATTCGTGCCCGCGAAGGGGCATACCAATCACTGTTTTATCGTATGTAAAAGCCTAACAACCGCGTATTATAGCGTTAGCCCGCTGTTGGGTGGATTACCAAGGGATGATCATATGAGCAATACGAAAGGATTCGTGGCGGAATTTCGAGAGTTTGCCGTTAAAGGAAACATGATCGATCTGGCCGTCGGTGTGATTATTGGCGCGGCCTTCGGCAAGATTATCGATTCACTGGTGAAAGATGTCATCATGCCGATCATCAGCTTCATCTTTGGTGGCCGAGTCGACTTTACCAATCTGTTCCTGGTGCTGTCTCAACCGGCCAATTACACGGGCCCGCATACCTATGCCGATATGTCCAAGGCTGGGGCGGTCATTCTGGCATGGGGCAATTTCCTGACCATACTGATCAATTTTTTCTTGTTGGCTTTAGTTGTGTTTTGCATCGTCAAGGCCGCCAATAAGGCGCGCACGAAGTTCATGAAGGAAGAGGCCGCGGCGCCTGCGCCCACGCCTGCCGATGTGTTGCTTTTGCAGGAAATCCGGGATCTGCTTAAGAAGTAGGGTTTGAAGCAGGATTTTATTTTTCTTGGTTCTCCTCTTTAACGCCAGCGCTACGCTTTGTCCGCGTACGCTGGCGTATCTCACCATCAATCCCCGAGGCCTCCCGGCCCGCTTATATCGGGTTGTTCACGTCGATAAATTCCACCTGTATGCCAAATTGGGCGGCTACGGCGTCGCCCAGCGCCTGTATGCCATAACGTTCGGTCGCATGATGGCCGGCGGCGATAAAACCTATACCGGTTTCCTGCGCCCAGTGAAACGTCTGTTCCGAGGCTTCGCCGGTAATGTAAACCTGCGCACCGGCGGCGCTCGCCGCCTCGATAAAGCCTTGCGCGCCGCCGGTGCACCAGGCAATGCGATCGATGGGTTGTTGTAGATTTCCAACAATCAGCGGCGTGCGTTGTAAAGCATTGCAAACTTCATCGCCCAGTTTGCCCAGCGTTTTGGCTCGAGTCGGGCGGCCCAGCCAAACCAGGCCGTCGGGGCCGCAGGTCAGCGGTTCGCCCGCTTCGTTGCGTTCGGGCTCGAACCCCAGCACGCGCGCCAGTTGAGCGTTGTTGCCCAGCACTGGATGCGCGTCCAGGGGTAAGTGGTAGGCCCACAAATTAAGTTCGTATTGCAGGGCCAAGGAGAGCCGGGTGCGCTTGGGTCCGCGTATGCACGGATCTTCATTTTTCCAGAACCAGCCGTGATGAACCAGGATTGCATCGGCCTTTTTCTCGATGGCCGCGCGGATGAGCGCTTCAGAGGCAGTAACTCCGGCGATAATGTGGGAGATCGTGCCTTTGCCCTCGACCTGGAGTCCGTTCGGACAGTAATCCCTGAAGCGTTGCGCCTGTAGCGTAGTATCGAGCCAATGTCCGAGTTCTTGTCTGGAAACCTGATTCATCTTTTACCCTTTGTCTCATGCGTCGATTGTGGTTGCTATTTGCCCAAACAGTAACGGTGTGCCTTGGTATTTTATTCATCGTGGCGACTTTGCGTCCCGATTGGCTGCATACCTCGCCCGTCGCTGCCCCGCCGCTGCCGCAGGCATCCGCAACGGCCGAGGTTTCGTACGCCCGCGCCGTTGCTTTGGCGACGCCGGCAGTGGTCAATATATATACCAGCAAGCAGGTGCGCGTGCCGGTGGTGCCGTTGCCGCGCGACCCTGATCTTAACCGCCTGTTTCGCGAACTGCCGGGCTTTAGCCGGCGCAAACGGACCACTAATCTGGGTTCCGGCGTCATTGTCAGCGCCAGCGGCTATGTCCTGACCAATTACCACGTCATCGAGGCGGCCGACTCGATTCAGGTGGCCTTGAGCGACGGCCGGCAAGCGCGGGCCAAACTTGTCGGGGCCGACCCCGATAGCGATCTGGCGGTGCTCAAGATCGATTTGCCCAGGCTCTCGGCCATTACCTTCAGCGTTGATCATCAGGTGAAGGTGGGCGATGTGGTGCTGGCGATCGGCAATCCGTTTGGCGTCGGGCAAACCACGACGATGGGGATCGTCTCGGCGCTGGGGCGCAATCGCCTGGGAATCAATATTTACGAAAATTTCATTCAGACCGATGCCGCGATCAATCCGGGTAATTCAGGCGGCGCCCTGATTGACACGACAGGCCGGCTGGTGGGCATCAATACGGCGATTTATTCTGAAAACGGCGGTTCGCTGGGAATCGGTTTTGCCATTCCCGCGGCGGCGGCCCACAAGATCATGGATCAAATCATTGCGACGGGTTCGGTAACCCGAGGCTGGCTGGGCATCGAGCCGCAGGATATTACGCCCGATCTGGCCCGCGCATTCAATCTGCGCCAGGATGACGGGGTGATTATTGCCAGCGTGCTCAAGAACGGCCCGGCCGGGCGCGCCGGGATACGGGTGGGCGACATTGTGCTCAAGCTCAACGGCCAGGTGGTGTACGACACGATAGGCTTCTTGAACCAGATTGCGCCTTTGCCGCCGCGCCAGGAAGTCACCCTGACCCTCTTGCGTGGTGGCCGCATGCTGGAGATTGCCGTGCAAGTGGGAGTGCGGCCGCGCATCACCAAGCCGTAGATGCAGCCCCATGTGGCGGCGCCCCTTGTGGGCGCCATCGTCGCCGCGTCGTTGGAGATGGCACCCACAAGGGGTGCCGCTACAAAAATGTGTGCGTGAATTTGTGCTCGTGAATTTTGTAGCGACAGGCCTTGTGCCTGTCATCTACGCAAGATGCAACCTTGGCCCATCCATGCAAGCATCATTTTGGCCGTCAGCGTTTGTGGCACCCACAAGGGGTGCCGCTACATCGTATCAACGTCGGTTGTGTCGGGTTTTTCTTCTTCGGCGCGGGCTTTGCGCTTGTCGAGCATGCTGGCTGCGAGTACGCCGATTTCAAACAGCACGCACAAAGGGAAGGCCAGGGTGAACTGGCTAAGCGCGTCGGGCGGCGTGACAACGGCGGCGATGATGAAGGCGCCCACGATCACGTAGCCGCGCACCGAGCGCAGCTTTGCGACGGTGACCATGCCGGTCTTGACCAGCAAAATGACCACAATGGGCACTTCGAAGGCAACGCCGAACGCCAGAAACAACGTCATGACGAAGCTCAGATAGGCCTCGATGTCGGGCGATGGCGTGATCGAGTGCGGCGCAAATGTGGCGATGAAGTGGAAAACGATGTGAAACACGACGAAATAGCAAAACGCCATGCCCAGCAGGAAGAGCAGGGTGCTTGAGATGATGAGCGGCATGGCCAGCCGCTTTTCATTCTTGTACAGACCCGGCGCCACAAAAGCCCAGGCCTGATACAGCACGATGGGCAGCGCCAGCACGAACGCCGCCAGCAGGGTTACCTTGATGGGCACCATGAACGGGGTAATGACGCCGACGGCGATCATGCGTGAGCCGGGCGGTAATGTTGCCAGCATGGGTTGGGCCAGAATGTCGTAAATTTTACCCGGGCCTGGGTAAATGAATAGGACGACGAAAATGACCAGGACAGACACGACGGCGCGTATCAGACGCGAACGCAGTTCTATCAAATGCGAGATAAAGGTGTCTTCTTCTGCCGGGCTTGCGGGGGAGTCCTGCGTCACGTTGGCGTCCCGCTAGATGGTTTGGAAGGGACGGGCTGGGCCAATGCGCTGGCTTCGGCAAACCCGGGCAGATCCTTTTGGGGTTCAGGCGCTGAGGGAAGCGCCGTAGAGGGGGCGGCTGTTGCCGCTGGGGATTCGATGGCACCCACAAGGGGTGCCTCTACAGATGTAGCTGCCGGTGCCGTTACGGATGCAGTGGCTGGCGATTCGACGGCACCTGCAAGAGGCGTCGTTACAGGCGCGGTGGCGGGCGAATCGAGGGCGGCCGCGGGAGGCGCGGGCGTTTCGGTGGAGGCGGCGCTGCCTGTGGCGGTGTCATGCAAGGTGTGTGCTGCGTTGGCCAGCGCGTCTTTGGCCTCTTGCAGAGGAGCCTGCAGGCTTTGGGCGCCTTCCTTGAGGGATGTTTGCACGCTGCGCGCGGCCTCCTCCATTTGGCCTTTCAGGTTGCTGAGGTCGCCCAGATCCATTTCGCGCTGAATATCGCCTTTAACGTCGTTGACATAGCGCTGCGCGCGCCCTATCAGGTGGCCCACCGTGCGGGCCACTTTGGGCAGGCGTTCGGGGCCGATCACGACGAGCGCGACGACCCCGATCAGGGCAAGTTCACTAAAGCTGACATCGAACATGGCTGGGCGAATCGCTTAAAGAGGGAAGACGGGACACGGCGGCAAGGTGACCTGGCCGCTATGCGTCGGTTTTTTCTTTGGCTTGCACGTCGATGGTTTCGCCGACATTCACCTGTTTCTGCGTGACGGCCTCCGGCTGCGCGCCGCCTTCGGCGTCGTTCATGCCTTTCTTGAAGCCCTTGACGGCGTTGCCCAGATCTTCGCCGATGTTGCGCAACTTCTTGGTGCCAAAGACCAGTGCGACGATGACCAGAACGATCAGCCAGTGCCAAATGCTAAAACTACCCATGATAGTGTTCTCTCCGGTTAGGCGGCGGGTGCCACTCTTTTATGCCAGGGGCGCGGACCCCCGATAATATGAAAATGTAAATGGGCGACTTCCTGGCCGCCGTCGATTCCTGAGTTGGCCAGCAGCCGGAACCCGCCTTCGGGGCCGGGCCGGCAGCCGTTATCGAGCGCCAACCCGGGGATCAATGTCATCATTCTACCTAACCAGGCGGCGTCGTTGGCCCCGATGTCCTGCATTGAAACAATATGGCGTTTCGGGATAAGTAGCAAGTGTACCGGAGCCGCCGGATCGATATCGTGGAAAACAAAGATATCTTCGTCTTCATACGCTTTTTGCGAAGGGATTTCACCCTTGGCGATTTTGCAGAATAAACAGTGTTCGCTCATGATTATTGCAGCTCGTTAATTTGAATCGATGCGGCTGGCTTTTTCGGCCAGGCCCGAAACCCCTTCGCGGCGGGCCAATTCCCGCAGTACATCTTCAGGCCGCAGATTGTAGTGTGTCAGGGCCACCAGCGTGTGAAACCATAGGTCGGCGGTTTCTGCCACGATATGCTCGGGCGCGTTGTCTTTGGCCGCCATGACCAGTTCGGTGGCTTCTTCGCCGATTTTTTTCAAGAAGGCGTCAGGGCCGCGCGCGAGCAGCTTGGCCGCGTACGAGCGGGCCGGATCGCCGCCGTTTTTGGGCAGGCGCGATTCAAGCGTGTCGGCCAGGCGCGACAGGATGTCGGCATTGAAGGGTGTGTGGGTCGTCATTTGTAAATCAGCTTGGGGTCTTTGAGCACCGGGTCGGTAATGGTCCATCGGGCGTCGTTCGCTTGGCCATCGAGGCGTCGAAAGAAACAGCTTTCCCTACCAGTATGACAGGCGATGCCCCCTTGTTGTTCCACTTTGAGCAGAATGACGTCGCCGTCGCAGTCCAGCCGGATTTCGCTGACCGTCTGCACATGGCCTGATTCTTCGCCTTTGCGCCACAGCCGCTTGCGCGAGCGCGACCAGTACACGGCGCGGCGGCTGGCCACGGTTTCGGACAGCGCTTCGGCGTTCATCCAGGCCACCATCAAAATGGCGCCGCTTTTCGCATCTTGCGCTATGGCGGGGATCAGGCCGTCGGCGTCGAACGTCACGGCGGCGATCCAGTCGGTATTTGGGTTCATAGGGGTAATCGTACCTTAATCCCCTGCTGCGCCATGAATTCCTTGGCCTGTCTGACGGTGTGCAGTCCGTAGTGGAAGATGCTGGCGGCCAGGACGGCGCTCGCCCGCCCGGTGGTGACGCCGTCGGCCAGGTCTTGCAGGCTGCCCACGCCGCCCGAGGCAATGACCGGTACCGGCACCGCGTCGGAAACGGCGCGCGTCAATTCCAGGTCGAAGCCCGATTTGGTGCCGTCGCGGTCCATGCTGGTGAGCAGTATTTCGCCCGCGCCGTATTCGGCCATTTTGCGGGCCCATTCGATGGCGTCGATGCCGGTGGCGCGGCGCCCGCCATGAGTGAATATCTCCCATTTGGCGGGGGCGCCCGGCGCAGAGCTGCGGCGCGCGTCAATGGCCACCACAATGCACTGCGAGCCGTGGTAGTCGGCCGCCGCCCGGATCAGATCGGGGTTGCTGATGGCGGCGCTGTTGATCGATACCTTGTCGGCGCCGGCGTTGAGCAGGCGCTGTATGTCGGCGACCTGGCGTACGCCCCCGCCCACGGTAAGCGGAATGAAAACCTGTGAGGCGACGGCTTCGATAATGGGCAGGATCAGGTCGCGGTTGTCGCTGGTCGCGGTAATGTCCAGAAAGGTCAGTTCGTCGGCGCCTTGTTCGTTATAGCGCCGGGCGATTTCGACCGGGTCGCCGGCATCGATCAGGTCGACGAAGTTCACGCCCTTGACGACTCGCCCTGCGGTGACATCCATGCAGGGGATGATGCGCCGGGTCAAGGCGTCGGCGGGTGCTGCCCATTGCGGGCTCATGATTTGCCGTGTTCGTCGGCCAGGCGTTGTGCGGCTTCGAAATCCAGCGTGCCCTCGTAGAGGCTGCGCCCCAGGATGGCGCCTTCGACCCCTTGGTCCTCGACGGCGCACAGGGCTTCGATATCTCTCAGGTCGGTCACGCCGCCCGAGGCAATAACCGGAATTTTCACGTGCTGCGCCAGCTGGACGGTTGCCTGGATATTGACGCCTGACAGCATCCCGTCGCGGCCGATATCGGTGTAGACGATGGCTTCGCAGCCATAGTCTTCGAATTTGCGGGCCAGGTCGAGTACGTCGTGGCGCGTAAGCTTGCTCCAGCCGTCGGTGGCGACTTTGCCGTCGCGGGCATCCAGGCCGACAATGATGTTGCCTGGAAATGCGCTGCAGGCATCGCGCAGGAATCCCGGGTCTTTGACCGCCGCTGTGCCGATGATGACGTAAGAGATGCCATTATCGAGATAACGTTCAATGGTGTTCAGATCGCGGATCCCCCCGCCGATCTGCACCGGTATTTCGTCGCCCACGGCCTGCATGATCGATTTGATTGCCGCTTCGTTTTTGGGCTTGCCGGCGACGGCGCCGTTCAGGTCGACCAGATGCAGTCGCCGGGCACCTTGTTCAAACCACTGCGCGGCAATGGCGGCAGGGTCTTCGGAAAAAATGGTTGCGTCGTCGAGATCACCCTGGCGAAGGCGCACGCAACGCCCGTCTTTGAGGTCGATGGCGGGGATGAGTAGCATAATCGGTCGTCGGTAAAGGCAGTTGGAAAAAGATAAGGTGAGGTTCAGGGGTTCCAGTGCGCAAAATTGCGATACAGGCGCAAACCGTCGTCCGCGCTTTTCTCTGGATGAAACTGTACGGCAAAAATATTAACCGCCGCAATCGCACAGGTAAAGCTTACTCCGTAATGGGTTTCCCCGACAGCCAGCGCCGGGTCGGCGGGTTGGGCATAGTAACTGTGCACAAAATAAAAGTAGCTTTGATCGGCGATGCCCTCCCAGAGTGCGTGCGGCCTGGTCTGGCTTACACGATTCCAGCCCATGTGCGGCACCTTCAGCAACTCGAGGCCGCCGGCGTCCGGCGTGGCGCTCGCGTATTGCGGCCCGGCAAAGCGCTCGACCCGGCCTGCGAAAATATCCAGGCAGGGCGTCTCGCCTTCCGCGCTGCTTGAAAACAGCATCTGTTCGCCCACGCACACGCCAAGCAAGGGTTTGTTGCGTGCGGCGCGGATCACGGCTTCGCGCAAGCCCGATTCGTTCAAGGTGCGCATGCAATCGGGCATGGCCCCTTGGCCGGGGAACACCACGCGGGAAGCGCGATCGATTTCCTGCGCGGTGTTGCAGATTCTGATGTCGGCGGCAGGCTCGGCGGCGCGCAGCGCATGGGCAACGGAATGAAAATTGCCCATGCCATAGTCGACGATGGCGATGGTATTCACAGTGGGTCCGTTTCGAGCTTAGAGCACGCCCTTGGTTGAAGGAACCACGCCGCTATTGCGCGGATCGAGTTCGGTGGCCATGCGCAGCGCCCGTCCGAATGCCTTGAATACCGTTTCGCATTGGTGGTGCGAGTTCTTGCCGCGCAGGTTGTCGATATGCAAAGTGACCAGGGCATGATTGGCAAAGCCCTGGAAAAATTCGCGGGTCAGGTCGACGTCGAACTGGCCGATGCGGGAACGGGTAAACGGGACGTGGAATTCGAGCCCAGGGCGTCCGGAAAAGTCGATGGCCACCCGTGACAGGGCTTCATCGAGCGGCACGTAGGAATGGCCGTAACGCCGCAGCCCGGCTTTGTTGCCCACCGCCGCCGCAATCGCTTGCCCCAGCGTAATGCCCACATCCTCGACCGTGTGATGGTCATCGATCTGGGTATCGCCGTCGCACTGGATGTCCATGTCGATCAGGCCGTGGCGCGCGATCTGGTCGAGCATGTGATCCAGGAAAGGAACGCCGGTGTGGATGGTTTGACGGCCCGTGCCGTCGAGGTTGATGGCCACGTGAACGCGGGTTTCGTTGGTATTGCGGGTGATGTCGGCAGTACGCATGGTCAGGACTGAGTATTCTCTGTAGTGGGATCGATACGGTACCGGGCGCTGGCGGCGTGGGCTTGCAGGCCCTCGCCAAGCGCCAGGGTGGAGGCGATGCGCCCCAGTGTCTGGGCGCCTGCCTGCGAGACCTGGATCAGGCTGGAGCGCTTTTGGAAATCATACACCCCAAGCGGGGAGGAAAACCGGGCGGTGCGGGAAGTGGGCAAGACGTGGTTGGGTCCGGCGCAATAATCTCCCAGCGCTTCGGAACTGTAACGCCCCATGAAAATGGCCCCGGCATGGCGAATTTTTCCGGCCCACTCTTCGGGGCGTTCGGTGGAGATTTCGAGATGCTCGGGCGATATTTCGTTGGCGATGGCACAGGCTTCGTCCAGATCGCGTACCTGAATCAGCGCGCCGCGCCGGCCCAGGCTGGCACGGATGATATCGGCGCGCGGCATGCCGGGAAGCAGACGCTCGATGGCGGCGTAGACGCCGTCCAGATAGACCGCGTCCGGGCATAGCAATATAGCTTGCGCCAGTTCGTCATGCTCGGCCTGCGAGAACAGATCCATGGCGATCCAGTCCGCGGGCGTGGAGCCGTCGCAGATGACCAGGATTTCGCTGGGGCCGGCAATCATGTCGATCCCGACCGTGCCGTAAACCCGGCGCTTGGCGGCTGCCACATAGGCATTGCCCGGGCCCACGATCTTGTCGACGGCGCTGATCGACGCCGTACCGTAGGCCAGGGCGGCGATGGCTTGCGCGCCGCCGATGGCCCAGATGCGGTCTACCCCGGCGATGGCCGCGGCGGCCAGCACCATGGGGTTGCGCACGCCGCCCGGTGTGGGCGTGACCATGGTTACTTCGGACACGCCGGCGACCTTGGCCGGAATGGCGTTCATGAGGACCGATGAGGGATAGGCCGCTTTGCCGCCAGGCACGTAAAGGCCGACGCGGTCGAGCGCCGTAATTTTTTGGCCCAGCACCGTGCCGTCGGCCTCGGTGTAGGTCCAGGTTTGGGCTTGCTGATGCTCGTGGTAGCTGCGCACGCGGGCGGCTGCGGCGTCAAGCGCCTTGCGTTGCTCGCCCGGTAAGGCATCAAGAGCCGCCTGCCACTCCCGGCGGGGGATCTCGAGCGCAGCCATATCGGGCGCATCGACATGATCGAAGCGCCGGGTATAGTCCAGCACGGCTGCGTCGCCACGGGCGCGGACGTCTTTCAGTATGTCGGCGCTTGTGCGCTCAATCGATTCATCCTGCGCTGCGTCCAGGGCCAGGAGCCCGCGCAGTGCGGGCCGGAAATCGTTCGAGAGCGTGTTCAGACGTTTGATCAGGGACATGGCACAGGGTGAAAGATAATGAGATTCGCCGTTCAGGCTTGCGAGGCGCGCGCAAAGGCGTCGATTAAAGGTTGCAACTGGGCCGATCGGGTTTTAAGCGAAGCCTGGTTGACGATCAGGCGCGAAGAAATCGGGACGATATCTTCGACCGCCACCAGATGGTTGGCGCGTAGCGTATTGCCTGAGGATACCAGGTCGACGATGGCGTCGGCCAGCCCGACCAGCGGCGCCAGCTCCATTGAGCCATACAGCTTGATCAGATCGACGTAGACGCCTTTCGCGGCGAAGTGTTCGCGCGCGGCCTGCACGTATTTGGTGGCCACTCGCAGGCGTGAACCCTGGCGCACCGCGGCGGCATAATCGAAGCCTTCGCGCACTGCCACGCACAAACGGCATTTGGCGATATTCAGGTCGATGGGCTGATACAGCCCGCCGGGGTGTTGGGCTGCGTGTTCGAACAAAACGTCCTTGCCGGCAATGCCGAAGTCGGCCGCGCCGTACTGCACGTAAGTGGGAACGTCCGACGCGCGCACGATGATAAGGCGCAGGCCCGGATCGCTCGTGGGCAGGATAAGCTTGCGCGAGGATTCCGGGTTCTCGGTGACGTGAACCTGGGCGGCCGCCAGCAAGGGCATGGTCTCGTCGAAAATTCGCCCCTTTGACAGGGCAAGCGTGAGTGGTGGCCGATTGGCGGGGTTCATGCGGCTTCCTTATCACTTACGCGCTGAATATCGGCCCCGATGGCGCGCAATTTCTGTTCCATATGCTCATAGCCGCGATCAAGATGATAGATGCGTTCGACGGTGGTGTGGCCCTTGGCCGCCAGGCCGGCGATCACCAGGCTGGCGGAAGCGCGCAAGTCGGTGGCCATGACCGTGGCGCCCGACAAGGCGGGCACACCGGTCACGACGGCGGTATGCCCGTCGATATCGATTTGCGCTCCCATGCGGCCCAGCTCCTGGACGTGCATGAAGCGGTTTTCAAAAATATTTTCAACCATGACGGCCGTGCCGCTGGCGATGCAGTTCAGGGCCATCAACTGCGCTTGCATGTCGGTTGGAAAGCCGGGATATTCGTGAGTCCGTATGCCGACCGCCCGTGGGCGGTCGCGCATCGTGCCGCGAATCCAGTCCGGGCCGCACTCGATCGTCATGCCCGCTTCCTGCAGCTTGTCGAGCAAGGCCCCCATGGTGTCGGGGGCCGCCTGGCGCAGCATGATGTCGCCGCCCGCCGCGCCCACCGCGCATAGAAAAGTGCCCGCTTCGATGCGGTCGGCAACCACTCGGTGACTGGCCCCGTGCAGGGCGTCCACGCCGTCGATCACGATGCGGTCGGTGCCGTGGCCCTGGATACGCGCGCCCATTTTGATCAGCAGTTCGGCCAGGTCGGATATTTCCGGCTCGCGCGCGGCATTCTCCAGTATGGTTTGTCCCTTTGCCAGAACGGCGGCCATGAGCAGGTTTTCCGTACCCGTGACGGTGACCATGTCGGTGCGGATGGAGGCGCCCTTCAGGCGCGCGGCCTTGGCCACGACAAAGCCGTGTTCGATCTTGATGTCGGCTCCCATGGCGGCCAGGCCCTTGATGTGCTGATCGACGGGGCGCTGGCCGATGGCGCAGCCGCCCGGCAGGCTGACCCGGGCCTCGCCGAACCGGGTCAGCAACGGGCCGAGCACCAGGATCGAGGCGCGCATGGTCTTGACCATTTCGTAGGGAGCTTCCAGGCTGGAGACCTGGGCCGCGTTCAGGCTGATGGTGTGGTCGCGGCCCTGTTCGGCGCGTACGCCCATGCGATCCAGAAGGCGAAGCGCTGTGCCGATATCGTTTAACGCCGGTACGTTGTGCAGCGTGATCGTATCCGCGGTCAGCAGGCTGGCGCACAGAATGGGCAGGGCGGCGTTTTTCGCGCCCGAGACGGCCACGTCCCCCGCCAGACGCGCGCCGCCTGTAATGGACAGTTTATCCATTCAGGGTCGCCTTGTATTCGTCGGGCGTGAGCGTGCGCATCGACAGGGCATGGATTTCGGCCTTCATGCGCTCGCCCAGGGCGGCGTAAACCAATTGATGGCGCGCGATCAATCGCTTGCCATCAAAGGCGGTGCTGACGATAAGGGCTTCAAAGTGAGCGCCGTCGCCGTCGACTTCGACGTGTTCGCAGGGCAGCCCTTGGGCGATGTATTCGCGGACCTGTTCTGGGGTAGGCAACATAAGATTAATTCCGAAGTTTGTAGCCCTTGGCTAAAAGATGCAAGGCGCCAAAGCACAGCGCAATGAATACGCCGCTGACGACCAGAAGGCTGTGCCACGGCGATACATCGGAGACCGAAAAAAAGCCGTAGCGGAAACCGTCAATGGTATAGAAAATGGGGTTCCAGCGCGACACGGCTTGCCAGAATGGCGGCAGGCTGTGTATGGAGTAGAACACTCCCGAGAGAAACGTTGCGGGCATGATAAGAAAATTCTGGAAGGCCGCGAGGTGGTCGAATTTTTCGGACCACAGCCCCGCGATGATCCCCAAGGTCGCCATGATGCCGCAGGACAGCAGGGCAAATACCAGCAGCCAACCGATATTATGGGCAGGCAGCGGGACGAAGAACAGGGCCACCAGCCAGACACAGGCGCCCACGCATATGCCGCGGGCGATGGAGGCGAGCACATAGGCGCTGAAAATTTCGCGATGCGACAGCGGCGGCAGCAGGATGAAGACCAGATTCCCGGTGATCCGGCTTTGGATCAACGACGAAGATGGGTTGGCAAAGGCGTTTTGCAACATGCTCATCATCATCAGGCCGGGGATCAAAAACGAGGTATACGGCACAGAGCCATAGACATTGACCCGCCCTTCCAGGACATGCGCAAACACCAGCAGGTAGAGCAGCGCCGTCAATACCGGCGCGGCAACGGTCTGAAAGCCGACCTTCCAGAAACGCGATATTTCCTTGTGCAGCAGGGTGGGAAAGCCCGAGCCCAAATCGGTGCGCGGCAGCAGTACGGGCGGCGTCATAGCGTGAATTCCAGGGCGTCGTCGTTATGCATAATGCGCACGAAGGCGTCCTCCAGGTCGACGCCGCCCACGCGAGCCAGCAGCGCCTGGGTGGTGTCGAGCGCCACAATATGCCCCGCCTTGAGCATGGCGATGCGGCCGCATAGCGCTTCGGCCTCTTCCAGATAGTGCGTGGTCAGCAAAATAGTGTGTCCGGCCTTGTTCAGGCGCGAAATGAATTCCCACAGAGCGCGGCGCAGATCGACGTCGACGCCCGCCGTGGGCTCATCAAGAATAATGACGGGTGGGCGGTGCACCAGCGCCTGGGCGACCAGCACCCGCCGCTTCATGCCGCCCGAGAGTGCGCGCATATTCGCATCGGCTTTGTCGGACAGGCCCAGGTTGCTGAGGACTTCGTCGATCCAGTCGTCGTTGTTGCGCAGGCCGAAATAGCCCGACTGAATGCGCAAGGTTTCGCGCACGGTGAAAAACGGATCGTAGACGATCTCCTGGGGCACGACGCCCAGCGAACGGCGCGCTTGCTTATAGTCTGTTACAACATTATGGCCGCACACCTCGGTTTTGCCCGAGGTGGATCGCACTAACCCGGCCAGAATCGAGATCAGCGTGGTCTTGCCTGCGCCGTTGGGGCCGAGCAGGCCGAAGAATTCGCCGTGCTCAACGCTCAGGCTGACATTGTCGAGCGCCTTGAAGCCGTGATCCGTCCCGGAGTTGGAGAACCATTTTTTCCAGCCTCGCGAACGCGAAGGGTAAATTTTTGAGACGTGATCGAGAGTGAGGGCGGGCATAGTAATAAAAAGCCTGGCCCGTGATTGGGCCAAGCTGAGTATTATAGGTGAAGCGCCGCCGGCGTGAACCGCTTACTGATTACGCTGGTTCAGGGCCTGGATCAGGCCGTCGATGCCGTTGCGGGCGATCTGATCGGCGAACTGGTTGCGATAGTTCTGAATCAGCCAGATGCCTTCGACATTGAGGTCGTAGATTTTCCAGCCTTGCGCCGTCTTTTCCAGCCGGTAGTCGACGCCGACGGAGGGCCCATTGCCTTGTGACAGCGTCGAGCGCACGACAACATCGTCGGCCTTGGGGTCGCCGCGAAAAGGAGCGATTGAAAGCGCGGATTGCTGCGTTACCTTGGTGAAGGCGCCGCTGTAGGTGCGTATCAGTGTGCCCTTGAAGGCTTGCACCAGGGCCTGCTGCTGGGTGGGCGTAGCCTGGCGCCAGTAGCGTCCCGCCGACAGACGGGTGGTTTTTTCCAGATTGACGTAGGGCAGCACATATTGGTTGACGATCTGGTTGATTGTGTTCAGATCGCCCTTTTGCGCCTGCGGCGATTGTTTGATCGCGTTGAGCGCATTGTCGCCGACCGCTTTGACGAACTCGCTCGGGGCGCCGTTGGGGTTGACGGAATCTTCGGCGTGGGCGGTGCCCGCCAGCCCGATGCCCAGCACGCCGGCCGCCAGCAGGCATGATAACGAGCGCAATGCGACAGGGAATAAAGTGAATTTCATAAAGGCTCCGGTTTACTGTCCCGCCTGTTTGGCGGGCTTTGCGGGGACAGCCGTATCGTCCGAATAGTCGGGTAGCGAGTCCTCGGATTGGTCGGGTACGCCATTTATTTGGATCTTTTTGCCTCTGATCAGTGCTTTACGCCGTTGCAGGTACGCATCGCGAATAAAGCTATAGCGATCCAGAGCGACTTCGCTTACGAGTTTGTCCGCTTCCAGCAGGTTAGCGCGTGCATCGATAATTTCCATGCCAAGAAGTGAATTACGTAACGGAACGTTGTCGATGAAGCCGATCGGCGTATAGGCGCCGACCCCGGCCGCGAACTCGCTGGCGGTGGCGGCACCGTCGCGCAGCGTGCTGGAACCCAGGAAAGGCAGAACCACGTAAGGGCCCGATTTAAGGCCCCAGACACCCAGCGTTACCCCGAGATCGTTGGAGATGCGCCTGGAGCCGTTCATGGACGCCACATCGATGCAGCCGCCCAGACCCATGGTCGAATTAAAGAGCACGCGACCCAGCGTGTTGAAGAAATCGACGCCGCGGCCCTGAAAAAAGCTGTTGAACGCCGACCACACATCGGCGACATTGTTGAACACATTGTGGATGCATGTCTGGGCAGGCTTGGGCGTAAGCGCCGCATAGCCCGACGCGATGGGCTTGAGCAGCGCCCGGTCGACCGTGTCGTTGAACTGGTACATGCTGCGGTTATAGCTTTCCCAGGGGTCGGCGGGGTTGGGGTTGGGAACGCTGGCGCAACCCGCCGCGATGGCGGCGATGGCCAGGACGGGGGCAAGTCGGGCGAGCCGCAAGGCCTGGGCGGGCGGGATGATTGAGTTCATTGAAGTAGGTTGCTGTTTTTGGTGTGTATTGGGTATTTTACGGTTTTGGCGCATCGGACGGTGTTTTCGCCGTGGCGTTGCCTGCACTAGCGGAATCGTCTTTTTTGGCGGAACCTTCCTTATTGGCGGAACTGTACAGGAATTTGCTGATCAGCTCTTCCAGAATGACGGCGCTTTGTGTGAATTTGATCTGGCTGTTCTGAGTCAGGTTTTTCTCGCTGCCGCCCGGAGTCAGGCCAACATATTGTTCGCCCAGCAGGCCCGAGGTGAGAATCGAGGCCGAGCTATCGTCGGGAAACTGGTATTGCTTATCCAGATCGAGTGTTGCAACGGCCTGAAAACGCTTGTTGTCGAAGCCTATCTTGGCTACGCGGCCCACCACCACGCCGCTGCTTTTGACCGGCGCGCGTATTTTCAAACCGCCCAGATTGTCGAAATGGGCCTCGACCTGATAAGTGGGCGCAAACGAAAATGAGCTCAGATTGCCCGCGCGCAGGGCGAGGAAAATCAGAGCGATGGCGCCCAGCAAAACAAATAGTCCAACCCAAAAATCAGTTTTTTCGCGAGTCATGATGATTCCGTCGTTTCTTTAATGGCTAAACATCAGGGCGGTCAACAGGAAGTCCAGCCCCAATACAACCAGCGCGCTGCTGACGACTGTGCGTGTCGTGGCGCGGGCGACCCCTTCGGGGGTCGGTTTGGCATTCCAGCCTTCATAGAGCGCGATCAGTGTGACCGCAACCCCGAAGACCGCGCTTTTTACCACCCCGTTGGCGATGTCGTTGAAGACATCGACGCCGTTTTGCATTTGCGACCAGAAGGCGCCGGAGTCGATGCCGATGAGCACCACACCTACGAACCAGCCGCCGATGACGCCGACCATGGAGAATACGGCGGCGAGGACAGGCATGGCGATGACCCCGCCCCAGAATCTGGGCGCCAGCACGCGGCGTATCGGGTCAACGGCCATGACCTCCATGGCGGCGAGCTGCTCACCGGCTTTCATCAGGCCGATCTCGGCCGTGAGCGATGTGCCGGCGCGGCCGGCAAAGAGCAGCGCAGTCACCACCGGCCCCAGTTCGCGTGTCAGCGACAGGGCCACAAGCAGGCCCAGGGCCTCTTCGGAGCCGTAGCGCTCAAGGGTGTAATAGCCCTGGAGCGCCAGCACGAAGCCCACAAACAAGCCCGATACGGTAATGATCAGCAACGAGTAATTGCCGATAAAGTGTACTTGCTGCGAGACGAGGCGGGGGCGCTTGAACATTGCACCGGTGCCGGACAGTATGGCGCCCAGCAGGCGGGCGTAGGCGCCCAGGCCGGTAATACGGCAGCGTATGCCGGCGCCCAGGGCGGAAATCAGGGCGGCTGGTGTAGTCATGGGCGGCCTCCGTGCTGCCCTAGCCATTGCTGGAATGCAGGGGTTTGCGGGTAGTGAAACGCAATGGGGCCGTCGGGCTGACCGTCCAGAAATTGGCGGACGTAAGCGTCTTGGGAGCGCGAGAGGTCATCGGGCGTGCCGCTGGCGATCATTTTCCCTTGGCCCACCATGTAGACCTGGTCGGCGATGGCAAAGGATTCGGCGACGTCATGGGTAATCAGCACCGAGGCGCAATTGAGCCGGTCGGTAAGTGTGCGGATGAGCTGGGCGGTAATGCCCAGTGAAATCGGATCGAGGCCTGCGAAGGGTTCGTCGTACAGAATCAGTTCGGGTTCCAGGACGATGGCGCGGGCAAGCGCGACGCGGCGCGCCATGCCGCCGGAGATTTCTGAAATCTTCAGGTGCGCGGCGGCGCGCAGCCCCACCGCGTCCAGCTTGTCGAGTACGGTCTGGATGATGGCGCTTTCGGTTTGTTCTGTGTGCTCACGCAAGGGGAAGGCTACGTTTTCGAAAACGTTCAGGTCGGTGAATAGCGCTCCTTGCTGAAAGAGTACCCCCATGCGCTGACGCAATTTGCGCACGCCGTCGCCGTTGGCCTGCGCGATGTCTTCGCCGAAAACGCGTATGGCGCCCGCTTGGGGGCTCAGTTGCCCTGTGGCGCCGCGCAGCAGGGTGGTTTTACCCGATCCGGAACCGCCCATCATGGCGACGACCTGGCCGCGGCGAACTTCCATGGTGACGTTGCTCAGTACGGTGAAGTCTCCGTACCCGAGGCTCACGTCGCTAAAGAGCAGGGCCGGCTGGCCGGGATGGGCATCCGTTTCTGAACTCATAAAACCGTTCTCGACAAAAGTGGGGCAATAAAAATGGACACGGCCGTGTTGGTAGTTCACAGCCGTGCATTGTATCCCGGACAAATGGTAGCAGGCCGCGGCGAAATGCGCATGCCGTTCCTGCAACGTGTTTGTAGCGGCAGCCCTTGTGGCTGCCATCGCGTTCTATAAATATCGCCTCGCTTATCAACGATTTTGGCAGCCACAAGGGCTGCCGCTACATGATTCACGGGTACGTTTCCATTCACGGGTGCGTTTTTGTAGCGGCACCCCTTGTGGGTGCCATCTTCCCGTCGGAGCCGGCCCACATCTTTTCCAACCGCCTATCAGGGGCGGACTATCAAAAATAGCGCCGCCCCCAGGCCCAGCAACAGGAATGGGCTGACGCGCGTATAAAGCAGCGCCACAGTGGAGACGATGGCTACTCCCCAGGCCCAGAGGCCGCCCTCGGAGGCGTTGAGTATGGTTCCTGTGGCCGCCAGGATCATGCCGGCGGCCACGGGGATCAGGCCTTGCTCGATGGACTTGATCAATAAGGTATGTTCGTAACGCGCCCACAGTCTGGCCAGAAAATACACCAGCGTTGCGGCCGGCACGAAAATGGCGAACGAGGCAACCAAGGCGCCCGCCATGCCTGCTGCTTGCCAGCCTATCAGTGTTATCAGCAGCGATTTTGGCCCCGGAATCAGGCGCGATAGGGCAAACAGGTCCAGGAACTGGCTATTGTTGATCCAGTGGTAGACCTCGACGGATTGGTGGTGGATGGCCGGAATAATGCTTTGGCCGCCGCCCACCGTCAGGAAGGACAGAGGGAAAAAGACTTTGAACAGGCTGAGCAGAATATCGATCATCGGGATTTCTGCGCGTGCCGTTTGATTTGAAAGTAGGCAATGGCAATCGAGCAGGGCGCGGCGCACAGCACCACCCAGACCAGCGAAAACTTCAGGATGAAAATGGCGGTAAATGTGCCTGCCAGGACTAGGAAGGGCAGCAGGCCATTTACGGCCCGCCGGGCCGCTCGCAGGCCCATTTCCAGGGACAGGCCGATGGCCGCCGCCGCAATGCCGGCCAACGCCAGATGGATATTTTCCGATTGGGCCACGCGGGCGAATACGGCCGCCAGGATAATGGCAAAAATCATGGCCGGCATCACTATGCCGAAGGTTGCCGCCAGGACACCCCGGCCACCGTGTAACTTGTAGCCGATCCAGATCGACAGATTAACGACATTGACCCCGGGGAAGGCTTGGGAGAGCGCCAGGCCGCTCAGGAATTCGTCTTCGGAAATCCAGCGCCGCTGGTGGACGAACTCGCGCATCATCCAGCCGCTCAAGCCGCCGCCGAAGCTGGTCATTCCTATGCGCGAAAAGGCCCAGAAAATTTCGGACAGGCCGGGGTGGGGCTGAGCGGTGTCGGTAGCCATGTTTCTTCGCCGGAAAAACACAAGCCGGCTGCCTTGGGCAGCCGGCGTCAAACAGATGGGTGGTTTGCTAACGAGGTAGTGTACTCGTTCCCATCAAATGTTCATCCACCGAGCGGGCGCATTGACGTCCTTCCCGTATTGCCCAGACGACGAGCGATTGTCCGCGGCGCATGTCGCCGGCGGCAAATACTTTGTCGACATTGCTGCGGTAATTCTCGGTATCGGCGTGCGCGTTGCCGCGGGCGTCCAAACCCACTCCAAACGCGTCGAGCACATTTTTGACGGGCGAGACGAAACCCATGGCCAGTAGGACCAGGTCGGCGGGCAGAACGAATTCCGAGCCTTCGATCTGGCGCATCTTGGTCTGGCCGGTGGTTTCGTCCTTGAACCATTCAAGGCGCGCGGCGACCAGCCTTTCGACCTTGCCGCCCTTGCCCTCGAACGATTTGGTGGTAACGGCCCAATCGCGTTCGCAGCCTTCTTCATGCGAGGAAGAGGTGCGCAGTTTGGCGGGCCAGTAGGGCCAGGTCAGACTCTTGTTCTCCTCGTCGGGCAACTTGCCCATGAGTTCGAACTGGGTGACGGAGGCCGCCCCCTGGCGGTTGCTGGTTCCCACGCAATCGGAGCCGGTGTCGCCGCCGCCGATCACGATCACATGCTTGCCTTTGGCCACCGTCTGCTTGACGACCCGGTCGCCTGCATTGACTTTGTTTTGCGGGCGCAGGAAGTCCATGGCGAAATGGATGCCTTTGAGTTCTCTGCCTGGAACGGGCAGGTCGCGCGGATTTTCCGCGCCGCCGGCCAACACGATGGCATCGAATTCGGCTTGCAGCGACTCGGGCGTACGCACTGTCAGGCCCTCTTCGGCGTTGGCGGCGTCGCCGACGTAAGTCGATGGGCAGAACTCCACCCCTTCGGCTTCCATTTGGGCCAGGCGGCGATCGATATGCGATTTTTCGAGTTTGAAGTCTGGGATGCCATAGCGCAACAGGCCGCCGATGCGGTTGCTCTTTTCAAATACGGTGACCGCATGGCCGACGCGTGCCAGTTGCTGCGCGCAGGCCAGGCCGGCCGGGCCGGAGCCCACGACGGCCACTTTTTTGCCGGTTTTTTTCAGCGGCAGCTGCGGCGTAACCCAGCCTTCGGCCCAGCCTTTGTCAATAATGGCGTGTTCGATCGATTTGATGCCGACTGCGTCATCGTTGATATTGAGCGTACAGGCCGCCTCGCAGGGCGCCGGACAGATGCGCCCGGTGAACTCCGGAAAATTGTTGGTCGATTGCAGCACGTCCAGCGCGCTGCGCCATTGCTGTTTGTAGACCAGGTCGTTCCAGTCGGGAATGACGTTGTTGACCGGACACCCATTGCTGCAATAGGGAATGCCGCAATCCATGCAGCGTGCACCCTGTTGCTTGGCTTGATCGTCGGTTAGGGTATGGACGAACTCGCGCCAGTTTTTCAGGCGTTTCTGTGGCGCGTCGTAGGTTTCCTTGACGCGCGAAAATTCCATGAAGCCAGTAATTTTGCCCATGTTTGCTTCCTCAGGCAGCGATTTGTTGTAGGTTGTTGGCGCGCCACATTTCACCCAGCGCGCGGCGATAGTCGGTAGGTATCACCTTGACGAAGGTGGCACGGGCCCGTTCCCAGTCGCCCAGCAGTTCGCGTGAACGGAAGCTGCCGGTATAACGATAATGGTCTTCAATCAGGCGGCGCAGAATCGTTTCGTCGGTCTCGCGTTCGCCGCCGCGTACGACGCTATGCCAGGTGTCGACGCCGTTGGCCTCGGTTTGTTGCGCGTGACTGATGACGGGCTCGAGTTCAACCATGGACAGATTGCAGTTTTGACGGAAAGTATTGTGCGGATCCCACACATAGGCCACGCCGCCGGACATGCCCGCGGCAAAATTGCGCCCGGTTGCTCCCAGCACGACGACCGTGCCGCCGGTCATGTATTCGCATCCGTGGTCTCCCGTGCCTTCGACAACGGCGGTGGCGCCTGAGTTGCGCACGGCAAACCGCTCGCCGGTCACGCCGTTGAAATATGCCTCGCCCGCCAGCGCCCCATACAGCACAGTATTGCCGGCGATGATGTGGTCTGGGCCGAAGCCGCGGAAATCATTGGGCGAGCGCAGGATAATGCGGCCGCCCGAGAGGCCTTTGCCGACGTAGTCGTTGGCTTCGCCCACCAGATCCAGCGTAATGCCGTGGGCCAGGAACGCGCCGAAGCTTTGGCCGGCAGCGCCATTGCACTGGATGTGTATGGTGTCGTCGGGCAGGCCGTCATGTCCGTAATGCCTGGCCACTTCGCCCGAGAGCATGGCGCCGATGGTGCGGTTGCGATTGCGCACGGGCGTGATGAAGGACACCTTCTCGGCGCGCTCGATGGCGGCCTTGCTGCGTTCGATCAGTAAATGATCCAGCGCATGGGTCAGGCCGTGATCCTGCTCGTCGGTCTGATAGCGGCCGGCGGTGGACGGGGTTTGGTAAAACACCTTGGAGAAGTCGAGCCCCTGCGCCTTCCAGTGTTCGATGCCGGTGCGCATGTCAAGCAGATCGACGCGTCCTATCAGCTCGTTGAAGTTGCGCAGGCCTAGCTGAGCCATGATCTCGCGCACTTCTTCGGCGACGAAGAAGAAATAGTTGACGACGTGTTCGGGCTTGCCCTGGAATTTCTTGCGCAGATGCGGGTCCTGGGTGGCCACGCCCACCGGACAGGTGTTCAGGTGGCATTTGCGCATCATGATGCAGCCTTCGACCACCAGCGGAGCGGTGGCAAAGCCGAACTCGTCGGCGCCCAGCAATGCCCCAATGGCAACGTCGCGGCCGGTCTTCATCTGCCCGTCGGCCTGTACGCGAATCCGGCTGCGCAGGTTGTTCAACACCAGCGTTTGCTGCGTTTCGGCCAGGCCCAGCTCCCAGGGGGTGCCTGCGTGCTTGATCGAGGCTACGGGCGAGGCGCCCGTGCCGCCATCGTGGCCGGCAATGACAACGTGATCGGCCTTGGCCTTGGCAACACCGGTGGCCACGGTACCTACACCCACTTCCGACACGAGCTTGACCGATACCGAAGCGGCAGGGTTGACGTTTTTCAGGTCATGGATCAGTTGCGCCAGATCTTCAATGGAATAAATATCATGGTGCGGGGGAGGCGAGATCAGGCCCACGCCCGGCACCGAATAGCGCAGCTTGGCGATGTACTCCGACACTTTGTGCCCGGGCAACTGGCCGCCTTCGCCGGGCTTGGCGCCTTGCGCCATTTTGATCTGGATCTGGTCGGCGCTGGACAGGTATTCGGCCGAGACGCCGAAGCGGCCCGAGGCAACCTGCTTGATGCGCGAGCGCAACGAGTCGCCTGCCGCGAGAGGCACGTTGGCGGCAATGCGGTCTTCGCCCAGGAAGGAGGCAAGCGTGTCGCCTTTCTTGATGGCGCTTTTGCCCTGGCGCATTTCTTCGCGATAGCGCAGCTCGTCTTCACCGCCTTCGCCGGTGTTCGATTTGCCGCCTATGCGGTTCATGGCCACCGCCAGGACGGAATGCGCTTCCGTTGAAATCGAGCCCAGCGACATGGCGCCCGTGACGAAGCGCTTGACGATTTCCTTGGCGGGTTCCACTTCGTCGAGCGGGATGGCGCGTGCCGGATCCACCTTGAACTCGAACAGGCCGCGCAAGGTCATGTGGCGGCGGGTCTGGTCATTGATGAGCTGCGCGTATTCTTTGTAGGTTCGGTAATTGTTGGCCTTGGTCGCATGTTGCAGTTTGGCGATCGAGTCCGGGGTCCACATATGCTGTTCGCCGCGAATGCGGAAGGCGTAATCGCCGCCGGCATCCAATGCGTTGCTGAGCACCGGATCGTCGCCGAACGCGGCCCTGTGCAGTCGCAGCGCTTCTTCGGCGACCTGGAAGATGTCTATGCCTTGAATTCGGCTGGACGTGCCGGTGAAGTATTTGTTGATCAGCGAAGACTGCAGCCCGACCGCTTCGAAAATTTGCGCGCCGGTGTACGACATATAGGTCGAGATGCCCATTTTGGACATGACCTTGTTCAGGCCTTTGTCGATGGCCTTGATGTAGTTTTTGATCGCATGCGCGGGGTCGTCCATGGCGGCCAGCGATTCCAGCGCCAGGTAGGGGTGTATGGCTTCGGCGCCGTAGCCGCCCAGCAATGCGAAATGGTGCACTTCGCGCGCCGATCCGGTTTCAACGATCAGGCCGGTATTGGTGCGAAGGCCGGCCAGAATCAGGTGTTGGTGTATGGCCGAGGTGGCCAGCAGGGCCGGGATGGCCACGTGCTCGCTGTCGATGTTTCGGTCGGAGATCAGCAATATGTTGTAGCCGCTGCGCACGGCGTCGGTGGCTTTGGAGCACAGGCCCGCGATGCAGGCTTCGATGCCCTCACTGCCCCATGCGACCGGGTAGGTGATGTCGATCTCGAAGCTTTTGAATTTATGCGAAGTGATCTGCCCGATATTGCGGATTTGCGCCATGGCGGCAAAGTCCAGCACCGGCTGGGCGACTTCCAGGCGCAGCGGCGGGTTGACATTGTTGATGTCGAGCAGATTGGGCTTGGGTCCGATGAACGAAACCAGCGACATGACCAGTTGTTCGCGGATGGGGTCTATGGGCGGATTGGTGACCTGCGCGAAAAGCTGGCGGAAATAGTTGTAGAAGGGCTTGGAGCGATCGGACAGGATGGCCAGCGGCGCATCGTTGCCCATCGACCCGATGACCTCTTCGCCGTTGCGGGCCATGGGTTCAAGGATGAACTTGAAGTCCTCCTGAGTCCAGCCGAAAGCCTGCTGACGATCGAGCAAAGAGGCCGTCGGTATCGGGAGGTTTTCGGCTTTGGGTGCGGGCAATGTCTCCAGCTTCAGGCGCAGGCGCTCGATCCACTGGCGATAGGGCCGGCTGTTGGCCAGCTGCGACTTGATCTCGGCGTCGTCGATAATGCGGCCTTGCTGCAGGTCGATGAGAAACATTTTGCCCGGCTGCAGGCGCCATTTCTTGACGATGCGATGTTCCGGAATGGACAGGGTGCCGGCTTCCGAAGCCAGTACGACCAAATCGTCATCGGTGATCAGGTAGCGCGCCGGCCGCAGGCCGTTGCGATCCAGCGTGGCGCCGATTTGGCGGCCGTCGGTAAAGGCAATGGCCGCCGGGCCGTCCCAGGGTTCCATCATGGCCGCGTGGTATTCGTAAAAGGCGCGGCGGTGTTCATCCATGTGCGTGTGCTGCTCCCACGCTTCGGGGATCATCATCAGCATGGCGTGCGCGAGCGAATAGCCCGACATGACCAGCAGTTCCAGGCAGTTGTCGAAGGTGGCGGTATCGGATTGCCCTTCGTACACGATCGGGTAGAGCTTGGGCAGGTCTGAGCCCAGCACAGCGGATTGCATGGCGCCTTCGCGGGCGCGCAGCCAGTTGAAGTTGCCTTTGACCGTGTTGATTTCGCCGTTGTGCGCAATCATGCGATAGGGGTGGGCGAGGGGCCACGCCGGGAAGGTGTTGGTGGAAAAGCGCTGGTGCACCATGGCCAGCGCCGAAACAGTGCGGGTGTCGGCCAGGTCGCGGTAATAGCTGCCCACCTGGCTGGCCAGGAGCAGGCCTTTGTAGACGACCGTGCGCACGGAGATCGAGGGCACGAAATATTCCTGGCCGTGGGCCAGGTGCATGTGTTGAATGGCGTGGCTGGCCGTTTTGCGTATTACGTACAGTTTGCGTTCGAGGGCATCGGGCACCATGATGTCGGGCCCGCGGCCGATAAAGAGCTGGCGTATGACGGGCTTGCAGGCACGCACCGTGGGCGACATGGGCATGTCGTTGTCTACGGGTACGTCGCGCCAGCCCAGGACCACCTGGCCTTCGTCGCGCACGGCGCGTTCCAGTTCTTGCTGGCAGGCCAGGCGGGAGGCGGTTTCCTTGGGCAGAAACACCATGGCGACGCCGTACTCGTCGGGCTCGGGCAGTTCGATGCCCTGGGCGGCGAGTTCCTGGCGGTAAAGGGCGTCCGGTATCTGGATGAGGATGCCGGCGCCATCGCCCATGAGCTCGTCGGCACCCACTGCGCCCCGGTGGTCGAGGTTTTCAAGAATCTTCAGCCCTTGCTGAATGATGGAGTGGCTTTTGCGGCCTTTGATGTGGGCGACAAACCCGACGCCACAGGAGTCGTGCTCGTTTTGCGGGTCGTACAGCCCTTGAGCCTGCGGCGGGTCGGTGCGCACCGTGGTGGCCGCGATGTCGGGTGAGCTGGGGGGGATTGAGGTAGAGGGCATAAATGTACTCCGCAGAACTCTGCGCCGTGGAAATGGTGCGATGCAAGGTACACCATACTGCGGACAGGCGGGCTTGGCAAGGAAATTATTAGGGGTGCGTCCCTTTATTTATTAACTATTATATTTATTCAATTAAATAGGGGACGGATTTGAGTATGATATTACAGCGTTTTGCAGCGGCCTGTAGCGCCACCCCTTGTGGGTGGCATTCATCCTTTCGCATTAATTTGATCTTGCCCAGAACCTTCTAGCCCCGCATCGTGTGGTGGATGTTTGTGGGGTCGTTGGTGAATTTGGTTGACGCGGCCATCGCTTGTAGCGGCAGCCCTTGTGGCTGCCATCGGCGTCTATATCTAATACGGTCGCGATTATCAAAGATTTTGGCAGCCACAAGGGCTGCCGCTACAAAAACGTACCCGCTGCTCAGATAACGGCACCCCTTGTGGGTGCCATCCGTTTAGACCGGGTTTTTTCTCGGCCGTCCTCGCGCTGCGGGGGCTAGGCGGCGGCTGGCTCGGGTTTCCAGCTGTTGTAAAAATGAGGCGCTTCCCAGTGCCCATTGGCCGAAGAGGGATTGCTCGATCTGTTGGCGCTGGCTGAGCAAGAGGCCGCTATTCAGTCGTTCCCGATAGCGGGCTTGCCGGTCGAAGGGTGTGTTGCCGTCTTTCCAGTAGTCGGGGTGGTCGTTTACCCATGTGGCGGGTGTTGCCTTGGTGCCCGTATGGTAGGCGGCCGAGGACCAGGGCCAGTGCTCGGCGTGATCGACGTAGGACAGGTGCACGGGCAGTGATTCCAGCCAGATGAGTACGGGCAGTACCCATAGGCCTGGCTCGACCAGTGTGCTGCGATAGCGTTCCGCAAAAACCCGGCCGTGCCGGTGTGCGGCGAAGCGCCGCCCCAGGGCTTGTATCAGCCTGGATAGATTGCCTTGGCCTGGCGGAGTGGCGAGCAGGGTAATGCGATCGTTGACGAGCGACCAGCCGTGCACGGCAACTTGGTGCTCGGTGGCGCTTTCTTTTAGCCAGGTCAATAGTTGGTCGAGTTCGGCGGCTGGGCTTGGGTCTGCAGGCCCGGCCAGCGTTTGCGCGAAGCGGGCTTGTACCAGTTGCGGAATGTGGGGGGCGTAAAGGCGCGGCAATCTGGCCATGGTTTTAGCTTGGAGAGCAAGTGCAGTGAGTCTCGATTCTACTCGCAGGCGGCTGCGGCATAATAGAGATTGTCCATGCCAATTAGGCCAACCCGGCCGGCAAGCCCCAATACCTGATCCAAGACTAGGAGCTCAACATGAAAACCAAAGCCGCAGTAGCCTGGAAGGCGGGTGCCCCGCTGACGATTGAAGAGGTGGAGCTGGCGGGCCCTCGGGCGGGCGAGGTGCTGGTCGAAATCAAGGCGACGGGCATTTGCCATACGGATTATTACACCTTGTCGGGCGCCGATCCCGAAGGGCTTTTTCCGGCCATACTGGGGCATGAAGGTGCCGGTGTGGTGCTGGAAACCGGCTCGGGGGTTACGAGCATCAAGGCGGGGGATCATGTCATTCCGTTGTATACGCCCGAATGCCGGCAGTGCAAGTTCTGTCTGTCGCGCAAAACCAATCTGTGCCAGGCGATACGCGCCACGCAAGGCAAGGGCCTGATGCCGGATGGCACGTCGCGCTTCACGGTGGGCGGTAAATCTGTTCACCACTATATGGGGACGTCGACGTTCTCCAATCATGTGGTGGTGCCGGAAATTGCCCTGGCGAAAATCCGCGATGATGCTCCGTTCGACAAGGTTTGCTATATCGGCTGCGGTGTGACGACGGGTGTCGGCGCGGTGGTGTTCACGGCCAAGGTCGAAGCCGGCGCCAATGTGGTGGTGTTCGGTTTGGGGGGCATAGGCCTGAATGTGATTCAGGGTGCAAAGATGGTCGGAGCCGATAAAATCATTGGCGTTGATCTCAATCCCAGGCGCGAAGCGCTGGCGCGTCAGTTCGGCATGACGCACTTCATCAACCCGTCCGAAGTCGACAATGTGGTCGACCATATCGTTCAGCTCACCGATGGGGGGGCGGACTATTCGTTTGAATGCATAGGCAATACCAAGGTCATGCGCCAGGCTCTGGAATGCTGTCACAAGGGCTGGGGGCAATCCATCATCATCGGGGTGGCCGACGCGGGCGCCGAAATTTCCACCCGGCCGTTCCAGCTGGTAACGGGTCGGCAATGGAAGGGTACGGCGTTTGGCGGCGCGCGCGGCCGCACCGATGTTCCTAAAATTGTCGACTGGTATATGGATGGCAAGCTCAATATCGATGACCTGATCACGCATATCCTGCCGCTTGAAAAAATCAACGATGGATTCGACCTCATGCAGCGCGGCGAATCGATACGTTCAGTGGTGATGTACTGATGGCGCTCGGTTTACTTGAGCTCGTAAGCGAGCACCGCTGCTTCGGCGGCTGGCAGCGTTTTTATCGCCATGCGTCGACGGTGATTGGCTTGCCCATGCGTTTCTCGGTGTTTATCCCTGCCCAGGCCGAAGAACAGCGGGTGCCGGTTCTGTTTTTCCTGGCAGGGCTGACGTGCAATGAAGAAACCTTTATGGTCAAGGCCAATGCGCAGCGCTTCGCGGCCGAACATGGCCTGATGCTGGTGGCCCCCGACACCAGTCCGCGCGGCGCTGATATCGCCGGTGAAGGCGATAGCTGGGATTTTGGCACCGGGGCGGGATTCTATCTGGACGCGACGCAGGCGCCATGGAGCGCCCGCTATCGCATGGAAAGCTACATCACGGACGAATTGTTCAGGATAAGCACCGGCACCTTGCCGGGCGACGCGCGGCGCGCAGGCATCTTCGGCCACTCCATGGGCGGTCATGGGGCCCTGGTGTTGGCGCAGCGTCACCGCGATACGTTCCGTTCGGTATCGGCGTTTGCGCCCATCGCGGCGCCGTCGCTTTGCCCATGGGGGAAGAAAGCTTTGGGCGGCTATCTGGGGCCGGATCAGGAAGGCTGGGCCGCTTACGATGCATCGCGTCTGATGGCCGCATCGCATTGTCCGTTTCCCGATGGCATATTGGTCGATCAGGGCCTGGCCGATGGATTCCTGGCCGAGCAACTGTATCCGGAAGTCTTCGAAGCCGCCTGCGTCCAGGCGCAACAACCGCTAACGCTGCGCCGCCATGAAGGCTACGATCATGGCTATTATTTTATCGCCAGCTTTATCCAGGACCATATTGCGTTTCACGCGGAGCGTTTGAAGGCGTAGGAGGTGTGTTTGCGGGGATGGCAGCCACAAGGGCTGCCGCTACAAATACGTATCCGTGAATCATGTAGCGGCGGCCCTTGTGGCTACCAAAATCCGCAAAGACAAGACAGCACCTACAAAATCAGCGCCGCAAATCCACCCAAGGCGACGGCGGCCCAGGCGGGCGGGCGAGCTTGAGTCCGCTGCGTCGAGCGCCTGGATTGGGGAGGCAAGGGGCGCACTGTTTGAGCAACGGCTTTTGACCCGTCCAGTGGACGGGTCAAGTTGCGAGTTTGCGCACCGCCCCAAGCCAGGTACTCGACGCAGGTAGTCCTGGCAACGCCAGGACCGGACGATGTGAGCCTGCCCGCCTGGGCCGCCGTCGCCGTTTTGGCAAGAACCCAGGTAAAAGCAAATAAACAATGGCCGCCATAGCAAGAATGGCACCCACAAGGGGTGCCGCTACAAAGGGGTACCGTTACAAACAAAGGCAGCCGCTACGAATTACTTCAGCAACCTCCACTGCCCATCCTTGACCGTGATCAGTTCGCGGCCGCGGTCGTCGAAGCCGCTGTGGTCGGCGGGGCTCATGTTGTAGACGCCTTGGGTGGCAATCAGCTCATGAGTTTTTTCCAGTGCATCGCGCAAAGCGCTGCGAAACTCTTTGGTGCCTGGCTTGGCCGATTTCTCGGCAATCGGGATGGCGCGTTCCAGCAGCATCCCGGCGTCATAGACGTTGGCGCCGAATGTCGCCGGTTTCTCGCCATACATTTTTTTGTACTCGTCTATATAGTGCTCGGCGATTTTTTTCGAAGGATTGCTATCGGCAATCTCCGGCAGCACCAGCATCAGGCTCGCGGCCAGTACGGTGCCGTTGACGTCTTTCCCGCCCAGCTTCAGGAACGCCGGCAGCGCCGCGCCGTGGGTTTGGTAAAACGTGCCTTTGTAGCCTTGTTTGGCTAATGTGACTTCGGGCAGAACGGCGGCGGCGCCGGTGCCGGCGATCAGCACGGCATCGGGTTTGGCGGCCAGCACTTTCAGCGCCTGGCCGGTGACGGAGCTGTCCGAACGTTGATACCGCTCAGTGGCGACGATCTTGATATGGTGCTCTTTGGCCAACTGGGTGAAGACCTTCAGCCAGTCTTCGCCATAGGCGTCATTCAAGCCGATGAAGCCGGCGGTCTTGACATGGGTTTTGACCATTTGCCCGACGAGCGCGCGGGCAATGATATCGGTGTTCTGGGTGGTTTTGAAAACCCATTTCTTCTGATCCGTCATGGGCAGGACAACGGCCGCCGTCCCGACCGGAGCGAGCATCGGTGTGCCTGATTCGGCCGCAAACTGGATGACACCCATCGCGTTGGGAGACCCGGAAGGCCCGATGATTGCGTCGACTTTGTCTTCGGTAATCAGTTTCTTGAAGTTGGTGACGGTTTGCGCCGGATCGCTGCCATCGTCGAGCGAAATATACTGGATCGACAGGTCACCGATTTTTTTGGGCAGTAGTGGCACCGTGTTCTTTTGCGGGATGCCGATGAGCGCGGTGGGCCCGGTGGATGACGCAACCACGCCGATTTTGACCTGGGCCATCGCGGGTGCGGCGCCGAGCGCCGAAACGACGGCAACGGCCGTTGCAAGCTTTTTAAATAACATATTGTTGTCTCCCATGAGTGTCGCAAAATTATCTGTTGAGTCCAGCCATGCCGCGGCCGGGTTCAAGTATAAATAGTCTATATCTAAAACAAAAGAGCGCTTGCCGATGAAGCGGCAAATTTAAAGCGTGGTGCAAATCAGATGGTGATCGAGCCTATGCTGGCCCCGCCGCATACATACAGGGTCTGGCCGGTAATGAAGCCGTTGGCCGGGTTTGAAAAAAACATGACGGCGCGGGCAACATCGTCGGCGCGGCCCAGGCGCTGCACCGGAATGCCTTTGGCAATGTTCCGTTCACGCTCGCTGCCCGCGGGAATCACCTCGTAAAACATATCGGTCTGTATGGGGCCGGGCGCCACAACGTTTACGGTGATGCCTTGCGGGGCCAGTTCCAGCGCCCAGGTGCGCGCCATGCCTATCATGCCGGCCTTGGTGGCCGAGTAGGCCGTGCGGGTTTGCAGGCCCAGCGCGCCGCGCGAGGACATCATGACGATGCGGCCGAATTTTTGCGCCTGCATCGACGGCAGGCAGGCCTGTACCAGTGAAATCGCGGAACCCAGATGGATTTGCGTCAAGCCCTGCAACTCGTCGAGTGTGACGTCGGCCAGCAGGTGCGGCCAGATCACGCCCGCATTGTGAATGACGTGCGTAATCTCATGCTTTGCGGCCACCTCGGCGCAGGCCTGCGTGGTGGCGCGGGCATCGAGCAGGTCGACGTTGACCGACTGCAGTTTGGGATGGCTGAAATCGGGTGCGCGGCGGGCCATAGAAATTACGCTGTAGCCGGCATCGAGCATCTGGCGGCAGATTTCGGCGCCGATCCCGGCGCTGCCGCCGGTGACGACGGCGGTGTATGAATCAGGCATGACGGCCCTCCGCCAGGCGAGGGGCCAGGGCCAGCACGCGCAAGGGGCTGCCCGAACCGCTGCGGATCTTCAGCGGCGCGGCGAAGATCACCGTGCCGGTGGCGGGCAACTGGTCCAGGTTGGTCAGGCATTGCAGCCCGTAGCGATTATTGCCGTGCATGAAGTAGTGACACGGGAAGGGCGGATCCAGGTGCTGCGCCTGGCCCGTATCCGTGCCCACCGATTCCGTGCCGAATCCGTGCACGTCACGTGTTTTGATCAGCCAGGGCACGACTTGCGCGTCCGGCCCGGGTGAGTGGGCGCCCTCGTCGTCCATGTTCAGATAATCGTCGGGCTTGGCGCGCCGCGACCAATCGGTACGCATCAATACCCAGGAGCGCGGCTTGATGCGGCCGTGCTCGGCTTCCCATTGCTTGACGAAATCGATGGTCAGCAGAAAATCCGGGTTGTCGCGGGACTGCGCCGAACAATCGATGACGGCGGCTTCGGCGATGAAGGCGTCGATGGGGATGGTGTCCACCGTATTGTTGGGCTGATCCTTGCCGCTGACCCAATGCACCGGCGCGTCAAAGTGCGTGCCGGTATGCTCCGAGCAGGAAAAATTGTTCCAGTACCAGGCGGGCCCCCGTTCGTCGTAGCGCGAAATCTCTTCGATGCGAAAGGGCCATGCCTGGCCAAACTCCGGCGGCAGCACGATGGTGGGAAACTCGGGTGCCAGGGTCTCGGTCAGATCCACGATCTTGATGTTTCCCGATATCAGTTCCGACATGAACTGGGCTAATACTGGTGTGGTCATGGTGTTTCCCTGTTCAAGCATTTCCCAGCTCGCGCTCTAGCCCCTTGGGGTTGTCGCGCAGGCGGGCCATGAATTCCTGGGCCACATCGCCCACATACACGTCCTCGACGCCCTCTTGCAATGCTTTGACGATGGCGCCGGCAACGGCTTTGGGGTTGATCCGCGGCGGCGGCGTCAGTTGCTCCCACTCCTGGTCGATAGGCCCGGGGAAGACGTTGATGACCCGCACCCCGGATGGGCGCAGCTCGTTGCGCAGACATTGCGCCACCGATAGCGCGGCGGCCTTGGAGGCCGACCAGATGCCGCGCGAGGGCAGGCTGACGTGGGCGTAGATCGATAGAATGTTGACCCAGGCTACGGCGTTGTTCACGCCGTCGGCGGCGCGGCCGGCCATGGCAGGGCCAAAATGCTGCGCCAGCCGCAACAGGCCCATGCAGTTGACGTCCAGCGCGTCGTGCGCGCGGTTCAGATCGCGATTGAACAGCACGCCGCCGTCGCGTTCGTATTCGGCTGTGTTCACCAGAATTTCCACCTTGCCGCCGATGGAACGCGAGATGCGTTCGACCGAGTCGGAGTCGGTGACATTGAGTGCTTGCACCTGGATGCGTGGGTCTTTGCATAGCGCGTTGAATTCCGCCGATTTTTTCCAGGTTTCCGGGTCGCCCGCGAAGACCGTGCCGGCGCCAGCGTCGAGCAGTGCCGTAATCATGGCCATGCCCAGCGCCGTTTTGCCGTCGGTGACCAGGGCGCGTCTAAGCCTGGGGTTGCAGGATGTTTCGCGCAAAGTGCGGTCGTCTTCCATATTCGGGGTCGCCTGTTCGGGGAGAGCGATCATCACGGCCTGGCCGCTACGATCAAGTTTAAGGGTCATTCGGACCGCGTCGCCGTCCACGCAGTCGCCATGCACGTGCGCCACGATGGCCGGGCCGGCCGCCAAATGAACCGTGCCGATGCGCCAGGGAAGGCGCTCGCGGAAATACAGATCGTTGCTGTGATGCAAAACCGTTGAAGCCAGCAGCGTGCCCAGCGGGCTCACGGCCCGCCAGGCAAGCTGGTCGGACAGGCAATGGCCGCATACTTCGCGCGGCGGGTATTGCACGGTCCGGCATTGCGGGCAGACCTGGAGTTCGAACCGGCCGAGCGCCGCCGCCGCGGTCAGGCCCAGCGCGCAACGGCTGCGCGTGCCGGGCGGCAAGGTCACCTGCCGCGTGCGTGCAACCGGATTCTTTTTAGGCGGCCGGCGCAGGGCTTCGGTCATGCCTGGCTCCTTGCAAGCAGGGCCGCCGCGGTGCAGATGCCGCGGTCGTAATTGATCATGCCAAAGCCACTCACCAGTCCGATCCGGGCGTGTGCGACCTGGGTTGCGTCCGCCTGGTCGGTAAGCTGGCGCAGCGCTTCGACCATGCCCAGGTAGCCGCCCGCGGCGCCCGCCTGGCCCACCGACAGTTGACCGCCATTGGTGTTGAACGGAAAGCTGCCGTCGGTGGTGAAGGTATGCTCGCGCACGAATTGCGGCGCCGCGCCTTTTTCGCAAAAACCCAGGTCTTCGATCTGCATCATATTGATGACCGGGTAATCGTCGTAGGCCTGCAAAAAATCGACATCGGCAGGACTGACTTGGGCATGCTCGTAGAACGCGTCCCGGTCTACGGACCAGCCGCCGCGCATCTGCATCGGGTCGTCGATCCAGGCATTGTGCCGTTCGATGGTGGAGAGGATGCGCGCATAAGGCAGCTCGAGCGCCTGCGCTTTTTCCTCGCGCATCACCAGGAAGGCATCGGCGCCCGCGCAGGGCATGACGCAATCGAACAGATGGATGGGCTCGGTGATGGGCCGCGCATCGAGGTACTGCTGCAGGCTCAGGGGCTTTTTCATGAGCGCATGAGGAAAGCGCAAGGCGTTGGCGCGCTGCGCCACGCACAGCTTGCCGAAATCTTCGCGGGTCGCGCCCGTTTGCCGCATGTAGTTTTTGGTCAGCAGAGCAAAGCTGGCGTTGGGGCCGCCCGCGCCGTAGGGATAGACGGCGTCCTGGGCAAAGCGTGAAAACTGGCTCAGGGTATGCCGGAACGAGTCCACGTGATTGGTGTCGCCGGCCAGGCAGGCAACGATATCGGCGTCGCCTGCCTGTACGGCCCGGGCCGCGCGGCGCAGCGCGATGACGCCGCTGGCCCCGCCCATGGGGATGTGATCGAGCCACCGTGGGCTCATGCCCAGATGCTGGGTCAGGCCTACTGCGGTATCGGGCGCGAGTGTAAAGCTGGAGACGCACAGGCCGTCGATATCGGTTTTGGCGATGCCCGCCTTGTGCACCAGAGCGCCCAATGCCTTGCCCAGCCACCAGTGCGCGCTGTAGATGGAGTAGCGCACATAAGGGATGGTGACGGGGGCCGTTGCAACAATGCCCTCGTAGCCGCGCCGCGCCGGCTTCATGAGCGAAGCTCCTGGCGCCTTTTCATGGCGCAGGTATTGATGCATAGAGGGGTGCCGGGTAGGGTGAGTGCAAGTTTTTTCAACTCTCCGCGCTGGATTTTGTTGGTGGCGGTTAGCGGCAGGGCCTCGACAAAGGCCACATAACCGGGCACCTTATAGTAAGCCAATTGCGTCAGGCTCCAGGCAACGATATCTTGCGCCAGGGCGGTGGCGTCGTGGGGGGTAGGCGGTGTATTGCAGACCACGCAGGCCAGGACTTCGTCGCCGCGCACCGGGTCGGGCACGGCGGCGACCGCAACGGCTTTGACGGCCGGATGTTGCACGAGCGCGCCTTCGACTTCTACCGCGGCGATGTTTTCTCCGCTACGCCGGATCACATTCTTTTTGCGGTCGACAAAATGCAGATGTCCGGCTTCGCCGCGGCGCACGATATCGCCCGTGTGAAACCACCCGTCCCGCCAGGCGTCGGTGGTTGCCGCCTCGTCTTTTAAGTAGCCCGCAAAAAACCCCAGGCGCGGGTGGGCGCCCTTGTGTTTGACCAGAAGCTCGCCATTTTCCCCGCTCTGGGCCGGGCCGCCCGCGTCGTTGACAAGACGCACCAGCACGTCGGGCTCTTCCCGTCCGAAACAGCCGGTGCCGATGAAACGCGGCTCACGATTGGCGATGATCACGGCGCCCGCGCCGGTTTCGGTCATGGCCCAGGCTTCGAGCAGCGGGAAGCCGAAGCGTTTTTCAAAGGGCGCGTGCAATGTTCGGTCGATGCCTGCTCCGAAACCGAAACGCACTTGGTGCTCGGTGTCCTCTTTGCCGGGCTCGGCCTTCATCAGGATGGCGGGCATGACCCCCAGATAGTGCAGCACTGTCGCGCCTGAAGCGCGCACGGTGTCCCACCAGGTTTTGGGATGGAAGCGGTCGACCGGGATCAGACATCCACCCGTCAGCACCATGGCCATCACCGAATAGGCCATGGCGTTCATGTGAACCAGGGGCAGCGGGGTCAGCATGCGTTCGGCGCCGTTGCGTAAGGCGGCGAGACCGCCGATTTTGGCGTACCAGCGCCCGGCGTGCAGAAAATACTCGTTGGGGATGATGCAGCCCTTGGGCCGGCCGGTGGTGCCCGAGGTATACAGCAGGGCGCATTCGGTGGCGCTGTCGATCGCTCGGTGGACCAGGGGAGCAGCGCTGGCGGCCGGCTCGGGCAGGCTGTCGGGGCCGATGATCGCCAGAGAGCGGTTCGCCGCACGGGCGGCGGCGTGAAGCGAGTCATGATGGCTCTCGAGCGCAATCGCGATCTCGATTTCCGAGTGGCCTATCAGGTATTCAAGCTCGGCGGCGCGCAGGTCGGCGTTGATAGGCACGACCGACACGCCCAGTGCGTTCAGAGCAAACCAGTGCAGCAAAAAGGCGGGGCGATTTTCCAGCAGCAGGCCGGCGCGATGTCCATGGCCATAGCCGGCCGCCTGGTAGGCGGCCTTGAGCCGTTCGATGCGCTCATGAAAGTCCTGATAACTGATTTCCCCGGCCTTGATCCGATAGATGTCTGCCGTTTCGGGCGTGACGCACAGAAAGGAATGTTGCGGCCATTTTTGCGCGCTTTCGCTAAAGGCTCCGTAGACGGTGTCGGATGTGCTGGACAAGAACCGCCCCTTACATAAACAGTTGAATACTGCGCAAAGCCGAGTCGCAGTTGACCAGGTCGACGCGTTTTTGCCGGATGCGCAGCTCCTGCCCCTGCGCGATCAATTCGTAGGTGGCCCAGCCGGCATACAGCGCCTGCTCGTCGATGCGCGTCTCTACGTAATGAAAGGCGGCGCGCACTGCATAGTGGCCTTGTTCGGGATTGTGCCAGGGATGCTGGGCTTCGATGGTGGGCTGCTGCAGCAGATGATGGCTGCGGCTTTTGGGTTGTTGCGAATAGGTGCGCTGGCCCGACAGCCGTTCGACCCTGATTTTCAGCAAAAGCGTGTCTTCATACATCAGCGACGCCTGCAGGCGCGCGTCGGTCTGGCCTGGGGTGAGCGGCATCCAGTAATGGCCGTCGTCGGTAAAGAGCGCGAGCCACGCGTCGAATTGCTGCTCGTCGAGCAGCCGTGCTTCGGCATAAACGAAGTCGATGAGTTGTTGAGGCTGGAACGGGCTCATGCGTGCTCCTTCATGCTGGCGGTGGTGAACCGTGCCCAGGCTTGATACTGATTGCGCATTTGCCATTCGCTCGTGCCGTTGACGGCTTCGTTTTTGCGCTCCGGTTCGGTCGGTTCGTAAAGGCGCGCCACGTTGACCCAGTCGCGGCCGCGTGAATGCAGCCCGCGCTGCGAGCGCTGGTAGACCTCGTGATCGTCGTGGCCGACCACCGAGGTGGGCGCATTGATCAGGCGGTTGTACATCAGCGTGCGCTCAAGCAGCAGGTCCGGTGCGCCCACCAGGCGGAAAGTCCAGGATTCGACCAGCGTCCGGTTGGCCGCCAGCGGCTTGAAGAGGCGCAGGGTTTGAATTGGCCCCTTGACCATGATGTTGGGAAAGTAGATGGTGTTGTGGCGCGTGTCGGCCAGGATTTGGTGGGCGCGCTCTTCGCCGTAGGCGGCGACCATGGCCTCCATGTAGCCCGGCACGGACGAATAGGCGGCGTGGATCGAGTTGTGCACGCCCGTATGGCCGTGGCCGTTTTCCCAGACGCGGATGCCCATTCCTTCAAAAAATTCGTAGGGCGAAATAAAAGGCGCGAACTGTTCCACCGCCATCGGTTTGGGCGTGCCCTCGGGGGCATCTTCCCAGACCCGCACTGCCGTGCCGGCCGACGATTCGTGCGCCACCATCGGGTGACAGGTATCGGTCTGGTTGTCGACCAGCATTTTCCAGTTGCAGTCGTGCAGATAGCGCAGCACGCCGCCGGCCACTTCTAGCCGGCCCTCGGGTGATCGATCGACCATGTTGTCGATGGTCGAGAGCGATTCACCGAAGAATTCCTCGAACGAAAGCCCCTCGGGGTTCAGGCGGCAAAAAATGAAATCCCGATAATCGCGCACATTTTCAACCGGCGCCATGCCGTGGCTGGCCTCGCACTGCTGCAGGACGGCCGAATCGTAGCCTTTCTTGAGCGGTATCGAGAGCAGCGCGCCGTCGGTCTTGAAGGTCCAGGCATGATAGGGACAGCGAAAAAATTTGCCCGTGTTGCCGCAGGTGTCGCCGGCCACCATCACACCCTTGTGCGGGCAGCGGTTGTGCAAAACGCGCACCGTCTTGTCGGTGTGCCTGACCATGATCACGGGCTGATCGCCGATCGTCGTGGTGATGAAGTCGCCCGCGTTGGGGACCTGGCTGCCGTGGCCGACGTACACCCAGGTGTTGGCAAACAGGTGCTCCATTTCCAGGGCGAAGATCTCCTCATCGATGAACAGGTCTTTGTGGACTTCGGCGGGGCGCACCAGCGCCTGGACGGCCGTGGGGTTGTTGCGATAACTCATGGAGGTCACCTATAGATCCAGAACCAGACGCGCCGAGTGGCTGCGGGAGATGCAGATTTGCATGACCTGGCCGCCGGCCCGTTCGTCATCGGAGAGGTAATAGTCGCGATGGTCGGGCGTGCCTTCCAGAACGGTTGCCTGGCACACGCCGCATTCGCCGCGCCTGCAATCGAAGAGCGGGTCGCAGCCTGCGTCTTCAAGGACTTCAAGTATGGTTTTGTCGGGCGGGACAAGCAATGTCCGGCCCGATTGGCGCAGCTCCACCTCGAAGGCCTGGTCCCCCGCCTGTGGCGCGGCATTGGCAAACAATTCGAAATGCACGTGCGAGTGCGGCCAATGTTTTCCGTGGGACTGTTCGATTACCGCGTCGATCAGCCCTTTCGGCCCGCAGACGTATAAATGCTGTTCGGGCGTGAGCGGGGTAAGCAAGGCGGGCAGTGGCAGAAGGGTGGCCGCATCGTCATCGGCATGGAGGCGCAAGGCGCTGCCATGCTGTGCGGCGAGTTCGCGCACAAAGCTCATCTGGTCGCGGCTGCGCCCGTAATAATGAAGCTCGTAGAGCCGTTGTTGCAACCTGAGCGTAGCCGCCATGGAGGCTACCGGGGTAATGCCGATGCCGCCGGCGATCAGGATGATGGGGTCTTCGTTCGCCTCTGGAGCATGCAGCGGAAAGTCGTTTTTGGGCCCTTCCACGTCAAGCGTGTCACCCACTTTGAGCTGATGCATGTATTGCGACCCACCGGTGCTGGGGTCCTCGATACGTACGCCCAGCCTGTAGGCCGTGGGGGCCTCGAACAGAAGGCGATCGGTTTCCAGGCAGACCAGCGAATAACAGCGCGGCTCTTGTTTTCCGGGGATATGGATTTTCAGATGCGACCCGGCGGTAAAGGCGGGCAATGCCTCTCCGCCCGGCGATGTCAGGACAAGGGATCGAATGAGCGGCGTTTCGATCTGTACGGCCGATACGGTAAGGGTCAGGGCGGTCACGACAGGGAGCCTAGAAGTTGGTCGAGGTGGCTGCCCTGGTCATCGTCAGCCAGGGCGGCCGTGCGTAATTTGGCCAGCCGCGCCGCAGCGTCGGGCTGGCCCAGCAAATGACTGGCTGCCAGGGTCAGACGTTGGTATTTGCTGGTGCCGCGGGCATGAGTGTCGCTATAGCCTTTGACCAGCCGGCGGCAGTTCACCACTTCGACCGCCAGGTCGTAATCATGATGCGCCGTATCGGAAATAAGCTTGAGCCAGTGGTTCAGGCTGGCGGCTTCGATCTGGTGGCGCAGCGTGCTGCGCCGCAAACGGCGCATGCCCGAAAGCGCATACAGCATCAGGAAGCCGCTTAGGGTGCCGCTTTGCAGGAATCGCCCCTTGCGGCAAAAGCGGCCGATGAAGTGGCTCAGCCCTTTGGAATTTTCGATACGCCTTCCCAGAAACGCAGGCAGGGTGCCGCAGATTTCGGCAACTTGCGGGTTCATGTACTCGGTGGTGTAGACCAACTGGTCGTCGCGTGCGCCCACTTCCTGGCGTACACGCTCAAAGCGTGAGCCACGGGTTTTCAGGTCGGCCACGCGTATTACGTCGTCGTAGGCCATGGCCACGGCCACATAACGCGCGGCGGCCGAGGTGAGCTCCCATGACTTGGCCGCGCCGCCGAATTGCGCATCGAGCTTGCAAAGATCGCGCATGTGTTCCAGATATTCTTTGCCATAGCGCAGGTCCTGAAATTCCAGTGCACGGCGCAAGCCCGCCACCAGCATGGGCTGGGCTTGTGCCGGAAAATTTTGCTTGATATCCTCCAGCAACTGGCGCACCTTGGGGTGCGCCGCAGTGGCCGGCACGGTGGGAACCGGGCGGCGCGTATCGATGCGCGCCGGCGCCTGGGGCGCCTGCGCGGCCGCCTCCAGACCGGCGGCGAAGGCCTTCAGGCTGGCGTTGACGCCTACGCCGGCGCGGCGAATAGTGGCTTCGTAATCCTCGCGCGTAAACGGCAAGGCGCCGCTGCCTGCAATGGCGCCAAACAGGCTCGCGCTGATGACGCTGCCGGCCTGGTCGGCCAGGGCTTGCAGGTCGAAACACAGGAACCGCTTGGCCGTTTCTTTGCCCGCTTCGATGACCTTGTTGGGGTCGGCGATGCCGTCGCCGCGCGCCGATTTTTCGCCGATCGCATAACTGCGGTGAGAAGACGATATAAGCACGGTGCGCTCGGGCGTGACCAGGCCTCGATAAATGGCGCGCCCGCCCTCCATGAGTTCGGCCGCAATCACCAGATCCACATCGCCCGGGGTCGCCATCATGGCCAGCGTGGGTGGGCTGCCGGCCGCTTGCACGGCCGATTCGGGCAAGAGCTCCAGATAATAAATGGTCGCGCCGGTGCGCTGCGCAACGCCGGGGACCGAGGTGGTCTGCGCCCACCAGTGGGCCTGCTCGGCCATATCGACGATCCAGTCGGCCAGCACGCCGCCGCCTTGGCCTCCCATGGCCAGGATGGCGATCTTGATGGGCGTGCCGGCATGAAACACAGTGCTCATGTCTGTCGCCTACAAGGAATATTGGCGCAAGTGGGCGGCGCGCCGCCCTTGCAGGAAGCCGATGACGCGTGTGCGCATTCGGGCCTTGAACTGGTCCCAGCGGCTGGGGTTGTGCACGATGTCGGCCCGGTAAAACGAGGGGCAAAGCACCGCGGCGTGCGACACTTCGCCGCAATGGCCGCAGCCCACGCAGCTGTTGTCGACATGGGCGATGGGGTCTTCGCGCAGCGGATCGGCGCTTTCCTTTACCGTGAGCGATGGGCAGCCCGAAAGCCGTATGCAGGCGTGGTCGCCGGTGCACACATCGGGGTCGACGCCGAAGCGCTCTTTAACCATGCGCTTGCCTTCTTTCACGGCCTTGTTGAACAAGGGCCTGACCCGGCGCTGCTTGTTCAGCATGCACTCGGATTGGGCGATGATGACCTTGGGGCCGGATTCGGGCGTGGTCAATGCCTCTTCAATGGTGGCGCGCATTTTGCCGACATCGTAGGTGTGGTCGATGGTGCGGATCCACTTGACCCCGACGCCGCGCACCGCGTTTTCGATGGGGTTGTTGGTGGATCGGCGGGCGTTCTCCGCGCGCGACGACAAAACGTCTTGGCCCCCGGTGGCAGCCGAGTAAAAGTTATCGACAATGACGATGACGCCGTCATGTTTGTTGAAGACCGCGTTGCCTATGCCCGAAGCCAGGCCGTTGTGCCAGAAGCCGCCGTCGCCCATGAAGGAGATGGGCCGTTTGGAAGACGGCGTGTTGAAGGCCGCTGTGCTCGATGCGCCCAGGCCGTAGCCCATGGTGGTGGCGCCCAGATTGAAGGGCGGCAGAATTGAAAACAGGTGGCAGCCGATGTCGCAGGCAATGTGGTGTTCGCCCAATGTTTCCTGCGCCAGGGTCAACGCCGAGAAAATGGGCCGTTCGGGGCAGCCGGTGCAAAAGCCCGCGGGCCGGGGCGGCACGATATCGGCCAGCTCTTTGGCATGGCGCTGGAAAGTAATGGCTTGTTCTTTAACGGGCCGTGCCACCTGGCTGATTTCCATTTGAGGGGGCGGCGGTTCCGGCATGGCATCGATTTTCGGCAGGACATCAGGGCGGTGGCGGGCAAAGAAACTTTGCAGGCCGTCGCGCATGGCGGCGGTGGTGTACTCGCCGGCAACGGGCAACAGGTCCTTACCCGACAGCACGGTGGCGATGCCCGCATGGCGCAAAATGGTGTTCAGATTTTGCTCCAGGTAATTGGGTTGGCCTTCTTCGAGCAGCAGCACCGCTTTTTTATCCCGGCAGAAATCGTTGATTTCATCGTCGATCACCGGGTAGGTGACGTTCATGACATATAGCGGGATACGGCTATTGCCGAAGTGATCGGCCAGGCCCAGCAGTTGCAGCGCGCGCATCACGCCGTTGTACAGGCCCCCCTGCAGGATCAGACCCAGATCCGCGACCTCGCCTGCGAAAAATTCGTTGAGTTTTTTCTCTTTGATGAACTTGACGGCGGCCGGCCAGCGAGTCTTGATTTTTTCTTGTTCATGCAGAAACGATGCGGGAGGCAACACAATGCGATCGACATCCCGCGCAGGGTTTTCCAGCGCATCCTTCAGGCTGACGGCGGGCCGCCGGTTGTCTTTGGCGGTAAAGCGGCCGTGCACGTGGCAGCCGCGAATGCGCAACTGCAGGATGACAGGCGTGTTGCTGGCTTCGGAGAGCTGGAAGCCGTCCTCCACGGCTTTGACCATGCTCTCCAGATTGGGGCGCGGGTCCAGCAGCCAGATTTGCGACTTCATGGCAAAGGCGTGGGTGCGTTCCTGCATGATCGAGGAGCCTTCGCCGTAGTCTTCGCCCACGATCACCAGCGCCCCGCCCGTCACCCCGCCCGAGGCCAGGTTGGCCAGCGCATCCGAGGCCACGTTGGTGCCCACGGTGGATTTCCAGGTGACGGCGCCGCGTATCGGATACATGACCGAAGCCGCCAGGCTGGCCGCCGCGGCGGCTTCGGAAGCGCTGGCTTCGAAGTGCACGCCCAGTTCTTCGAGGATGTCCTGGGCATCGGCCAGCACATCCATCAGGTGGGAGATGGGCGAACCCTGGTAGCCCGCCACGTATGCCACGCCGGATTGCAGCAGACCCTTGGTGACGGCCAGGATGCCTTCTCCGCGAAACTCGGCGCCCGCGCCGATGCGTAGTTGCTGAACTTCTTTTTTAAATGAACGTTCGGCCATGGTTCCTCCTGGGCGCGCCCATGTCGCACGGGCGGTTTTTAAATACTTTAGGGTTGAAGCACCGGCTTGTCAATTAAAAACATGAAAATTCATGTATATGCAAAATTTAATAGTGATAACAGTCATTTGAATATCCGTGCAAACCATTATATTGACGTGGAAAGGCGCATCGGCTACGATTTTTTGCTGCAGCAAGGATACTTTCATGGCGACCCAAGAGCCGACTCGTTTTGTACATCGCTATCTGGCTTCGGTGCTGGCCCGGGCGAGCCATCGTATTTCGGCCGAATTTCACGTCGAGGTCAAAAAGGCGGGCCTGACCGTGACCGAATGGCGCGTGCTGGGCAGCCTTATCGAGGGAGAGGGTGAAACCGTGGGCGATCTGGCCGAGCTGGCGGTAACCAAACAACCTACGCTTAGCAAGGTGTTGCCGCGGCTTGCCGCCCAGGGCTATGTCACCATGCAAAGCATGCGGGCCGACCGGCGCCAGACCCTGGTTCGAATTACCCCCAAGGGCACCCGGCTGATTCGTGGTTTGTGCGACCGCGCCATGCAGCACCAGCAGCGCGTGCTTGAAAAGCTCGATGGCGACCACGCCGATCGCCTGGTCGCCATGCTGCGCGCCATCATCGCCCCCTGATCCTGACAAAACGGAACTTTTACACCCGTAGGCCGTCTTAATATTGGCACTCTCGCTGCCAGAGTGCTAACATGGAAACCGTGCTTATTCTTCTTGAAGGGTCTGCTGCCTGATGACACAAAATTCACAGTCGTTGGCTTTGTCCAACAACGCCTTGGCCATGGCCATCTCCAATCCTGGCGCTCTGGGTACGATCGAGGCCTATATTGCGGCCGTCAACCGCGTGCCTCTGCTTACCCAGGAGCAAGAAACGGAGCTGGGCCGACGCTTGCGCGACGACGCCGATCTGGGCGCGGCGCGCCAGCTGATTATTTCGCATTTGCGCCTGGTGGTATCCGTGGCGCGCCAGTACCTGGGGTATGGTTTGGCGCACGCCGACCTGATTCAGGAAGGCAATGTGGGCCTGATGAAGGCTGTAAAGCGCTTTGACCCCGACCGGGGAGTGCGCCTGGTGTCGTTTGCCGTGCACTGGATAAAAGCCGAAATCCACGAATATGTCGTACGTAACTGGCGTATGGTGAAAGTGGCCACGACCAAGGCTCAGCGCAAACTGTTCTTTAATTTGCGCAGGATGCGTCCCGACGGCCAGACGCTTGATCCCGACCAGGTTAGTGCGATTGCGCAAGAGCTGAATGTGCGGCCCGAAGACGTCAGCGAAATGGAAGTGCGCCTGTCCGGCAGAGAGATGGCCTTAGATAGCCAAAGCGACGATGACGACGCCTATGCGCCCATTGCCTACCTGTCCGATGAGGGCCAGCAGGAGCCCTCCAGGGTGCTCGAGCGCCGTGCGCACGATGCCCTGCAAGGCCCTGGCCTGATTGCCGCCCTTGACGGCCTGGACGCACGCTCGCGGCGCATCGTCCAAGCGCGCTGGCTGCAGGACGAAGGCGGTGCGACCTTGCACGAACTGGCCGCCGAGCTGGGCGTTTCGGCCGAGCGAGTGCGGCAGATTGAAGTGGCCGCATTCAAGAAAATGCGGGTGGCGCTGGCGGCTTAAGCCGCCAGCCGTGTTTTAAGGCTGTTTTCGAGTTATCTGCGTTAGACATATTTTGATACAAGGTCGCCATGCAAAATGGCGAACTAATTAAAGCTCAGCCGGACTAATCCCCATAGACCGCGAATTTGGCACCCGTTGCCGGGTTCAGGCTCTTGTCGTCCGTTTCGGCTTCTCCTCTTTTCCCCTCCCTTTTGAAACGGATGTTCCCGGGACTCGCCTCGAGTCCCTTTTTTTTGCCTGCGTGATTTTGGGGATATCTTCACGTTATGTAGCGGCAGCCCTTGTGGCTGCCGTTTACGCAATAACCTGCACACTGTTTATCGAAAATGGCACCCACAAGGGGTGCTGCTACAAAAACGACCGCTACAAAAAAATCGCCATTGCAAAAAATATCCCCGCTACAAAAAAATATCGCCGCGGCAAAAAAATTGGCCAAAAACCCGCTATCCTAAGTCTCAGGCGATGGACCGCTACAGGAGCGTGCGGTCGGGCCGCTGGCGCATGACTTAAGGGATCGAATCATGCAGATAGGGTTTTGGGTATTCGGATTATCGGGCTTGCTGGCGCTGGTGTGCTTCATGCCGCCGCTGGCCGGCCGGCTGCGCCTGCCTTATTCGGTATTGCTGGCCATTGTGGGATTTGCCCTGGGCCTAGTGGTCCACGTCCATGCCTGGGCGCCGATTGTGATGTCCGATTTTCTCGATTCACTGCAGAATTTCCAGGTCTCGTCCGAGACTTTCCTGTTCGTATTCTTGCCGGTATTGCTGTTCGAGACCTCTATGGCGCTCAACGTACGGCGGCTGCTCGACGATCTGGGCCCCATTCTGATGATGGCGGTGGTGGCCGTCGTGGTGTGCACCATGGCCGTGGGTTTTTCGATCAGCGCGATCTCTCATTACAGCCTCATTGTGTGCCTGATGCTGGGCGCCATTGTCGCCACGACCGATCCGGCCGCGGTCGTGGGGGTGTTTCGCGAGGTCGGGGCGCCTAAACGCCTGACCACGCTGGTCGAAGGCGAGTCGCTGTTCAACGATGCCGCGTCGATTGCGCTTTATTCCGTATTGCTCTCCACGCTTTATAGCGGCGACGATATCTCGGTGGGTACGGTACTCGGGGGCTTCCTGGTCAGTTTTGTCGGCGGCGCCGCCGTCGGTTTCCTGATGGGGCGCCTGGCCTGCTGGCTGATCATGTGGCTGCGAGGCTGGCCTGCGGCGGAGGTGACGCTGACCGTCGCCGTGGCCTACCTGACCTTTTTTATTTCGGAACATTATTTTGGCGTGTCCGGCGTGGTGGCAACGGTCATTGCCGGCCTGGTCGTAGGGTCGGTCGGCCGCACCCGCATGTCACCCACCACGTTCGAGCAGATGGCCAGCGCCTGGTCCCAGTTCGGCTTCTGGGCCAACTCGCTGATTTTCGTCTTCGCCGCCATGCTGATTCCGCGCATGATGGCCGAGGCGACCTGGAAGCAGGTTTTGCTGGTGCTGCTATTGTTTCTGGTCGCGCTGGCTTCGCGCGCTGTCATGGTGTTTGGCGTCGTGCCCCTTTTGAGTCTGACGCGTTTTGGCACCCGGGTCAGCCGATCTTTCCGTATTGTCATGTGGTGGGGGGGCTTGCGCGGTGCGGTGTCCCTGGCCCTGGCGTTGGCGGTGACCGAGCAATCCAATGTGCCCCACGATGTACGGCAGTTTGTGGCCGTAGCCACCACCGGTTTCGTGCTGATGACCCTGTTCATCAACGGCATCAGCCTGCGCCCGCTCATCCGCCGCCTGCACCTCAATCAACTCTCGTCGATCGAGCGCACCATTCGCAACCAGGCCCAGGTAGTGGCTCTGGAAGATCTGCGTGATAAAACCGACGAGATCGCTCGTAAAGAACATATAGGCGACGACGTGCAGTCCCGTATCCGTGCCGTGTTCGATGCCAGCCTGACGAGCGTGGATGATGCGCAGGTGCGTCAGTTGTCGCACGCCGAAAAAGTAGCGGTGGGTTTGGCGATTGTTGCCGCGCGTGAAGAGGAGCTGTTTTTTGATGGACTCAAGGCGCAAATTGTCGACTGGCGCATGGCCGAGTCCCTGCTGGCGCGGGCCGAGCGCATGAGCGATGCGGTGCGGGCCGGTGGTTTAGCGGGCTTTGAATCCGCCATTGCGGCCGATTTGCGTTATTCGACTGCATTTCGCTGGTCTTTGCGCATGCACACGATTTTCGGTTCTCAGCGCTGGCTGGCCAACGAGCTGGCGCATCGTTTCATGAATCTGATGAGCAAGCGTTCGGTCGCCCGGGAACTGATTCAGTTTGCGCAGATTGAAATTCCCCCCTTGCTGGGCGAAGAGGCCACCACCGCGATTGTGCAGGCTCATCGACAACGTCTGGTTCAACTTGAAAGCGCCATGGGGGCGCTTAACCTGCAATATCCGTCGTTTGCGATGTGGCTGCAGGAATCCTATTTGGGACGCATTGCGCGTTCCCTTGAAAACATGCGCTATCGCGATATGTTGTCGCAGTCTCTGATCAGTGGCGAGGTGTACGCCGATCTGGTCCGGCAGATCGGCCATCGATGGGAGCATGTCGAGACCCGCCCGGCGCTCGATATCGCCATGAGCGCCAGCGATTTGATCAAGCGGGTGCCTTTGTTCGAAGGCTTGTCTCCCGAAGCGCTTGCGGCCCTTAGCAAGCTTCTGAAGCCGCGGCTGGCCGTACCCGATCAGCCCATCAGCATCTCGACGGGCCGTTTACGCGCCATGTACTTTGTAGCCTCGGGCGCGGTGTCCATCGATCTGCCCGACGGTACGACCATAGAACTGGGCACCGGTGAGTTTTTTGGCGAAATATCGCTTATCTCCGGTCAGGACTTTGTCGTGCGCGCGCAGTCCCTGGGTTATAGCCGGTTACTGATGTTGCCGGGCCGCGACTTTGACGGACTGCTGGCGCGTGACCAGACGCTGCGTGAAACGATCGAGGCCGTTGCCAAGCAGCGTTTGCGGGCCCTGACCGTCTGGCAGGAGTTCCAGTCGGGCGCGCGCCAGTACGAGCCGCTGCCGGACATGCCGCCTGCGCAAGGGCCTGGCGCGCCCCCAGGCCCCTCGGGCGTTAGCGCTTAAAGCAGGCTAGAGCGTTTTTGGTCAAACGGTATACGGCACAGGATGTTTGGGTATTTGAAGACGCCGTCTATGGGGGCCGGGGCGGGGCCGGCGTAAGGCGTGCTCCGGATGCTGACGAAGGGAAGGCGGGGGCTGTCGGCGGGCCATGTTTGAGATTCTATAGTTTTAATCAAGCCTTTTTCAGTAAAAAACGATTTAAATCGAACGGCTTTTGGCTACGCCATAGGGCAAAAGCGATACT
>NZ_SMAJ01000021.1 GCF_004346225.1 Paralcaligenes ureilyticus
CAGTCGGAGCGCGCAGCGCCCCGACCGCTGGACGGACCGGACGGTACCCACCCCTCGCCCTGCGGCGTCTTAACAGAATGACCCCACCCAAAACGATGACCACTCCCAAAACGGCTCAAAAAAGAGCGACACGAAACCCGTTCAGTTCCGTAAACACGTCAACCGAAAATGCCCTAACGGCCAGCCATCGCTTGATGCATCGTCTGTCCCAGTGCCGCCGGTGAATTGGCAACGTGAATGCCCGCGGCCCGCATGGCTTCGATCTTGGCGGACGCAGTGCCTTTGCCCCCCGAGATGATGGCGCCGGCATGCCCCATGCGGCGCCCCGGCGGGGCGGTGGTGCCGGCGATAAAGCCGATCACAGGTTTCCTGGTGTTGGATCGTTGCAGGAATTCGGCCGCCTCCTCTTCTGCCGAGCCGCCGATTTCACCGATCATGATAATGCCTTCGGTGGCGTCATCGGCCAGAAACATCTCAAGGCAATCGATGAAGTCGGTACCATTGACCGGATCGCCGCCGATCCCGATGCAGGTCGTCTGGCCCAGGCCGACGGCGGTGGTTTGAGCGACGGCTTCGTAGGTGAGGGTGCCGGAACGCGATACGATGCCGATCTTGCCGGGCCGATGGATATGGCCTGGCATAATGCCGATCTTGCATTGCCCCGGGGTGATGACGCCTGGGCAGTTGGGCCCGATAAGCCGGCTGCCGGAATGCGCCAGCGCGCGTTTGACGCGCACCATGTCGACCACGGGGATACCTTCGGTAATGCAAACGATGAGTGGTACCTCCGCATCGAGCGCCTCGAGAATGGCATCGGCGGCATAAGGCGGCGGCACATAGATGACCGACGCATTGGCGCCGGTCGCGGCTACGGCATCCGCCACGGTATCGAATACCGGTAGTCCAATGTGCTTGGTGCCGCCTTTGCCGGGGGTGACTCCCCCCACCATGCAGGTGCCATAAGCCATGGCCTGTTCAGAGTGGAAAGTGCCTTGCTGGCCGGTGAAACCCTGGCAAATGACTTTGGTATTGCTGTCGATCAGAACGGCCATGTCAATTTACTCCTTCAGTGGCTTGGGCAACGGCTGTCGTTACCTTTTGAGCGGCATCGGCCAGGTTGTCGGCCGACATAATGGGCAGACCCGAATCACGCAGAATCTGTTTGCCCAGTTCAACATTGGTGCCTTCCAGGCGAACCACCAGCGGCACGTTCAAGTTGACCTCGCGAGCAGCGGCCACAACGCCGTCGGCAATCACGTCGCAACGCATGATGCCACCGAAGATATTGACCAGGACGCCTTCTACCTTCGAATCGGCCAGGATCAGCTTGAATGCGGCCGCAACACGTTCGCGCGTGGCCCCACCGCCCACGTCGAGAAAATTGGCCGGCTCGCCGCCATACAATTTAATGATGTCCATGGTGGCCATCGCGAGGCCGGCGCCATTCACCATGCAGCCTATATTGCCGTCCAGCTTCACGTAGTTCAGGCTGTGCCTGGCGGCTTCCAGTTCGGCCGGATCTTCTTCGCTTTCGTCACGCAACGCTTCGATATCGGCGTGGCGAAAGAGCGCGTTGTCGTCGAAACTCATCTTGGCGTCCAGGGCCAGAATATCGCCGTCATCGGTAAGCACCAGAGGGTTGATTTCGACGATTTGAGCATCCAGCTCGGTAAAGGCACGGTACATGCTCAGTATGAAGCGCGTAGCTGCGCCGATTTGCTTGCCCGTCAGGCCAAGCCCATAGGCCACCTGGCGCGCGTGGAATGTCTGGGCGCCCGTGGCTGGGTCGATGGATATCTTGAGAATTTTTTCCGGTGAGCGGTGTGCAATCTCTTCGATTTCCATGCCGCCCTCGGTGGACGCCATGATCGTAATCCGCGAGGTGGCCCGGTCGATCAGCATGCCTATATAGAGTTCGCGTTGGATACGGTAGCCTTCTTCTATATAGAGGCGCCTGACCTCTCGGCCCGTTTCGCCGGTCTGCTTGGTGACCAATACCGACGACAGCATTTTTTCGGCGTTCGCGGCAACTTCGTCGATCGATTTCACCACGCGCACGCCGCCGTTGCCGCCAGGATCGTTTTTGAACCGTCCCGCGCCGCGGCCGCCGGCATGGATTTGCGATTTGACTACCCAAAGCGAGCCGCCAAGCTTTTCGGCGGCAGCCCTGGCCTCGGCGGGAGAGAAGGCCACAATGCCTTTGGGCACTGAGGCTCCATAACGTCCGAGCAATTCTTTGGCCTGATATTCATGAATGTTCATTTGTCCCTCGATTCCTTGATTGTCTGGGAAAACATGCTCTGAAGATGCCGCCTGAGACGCCATATGCGTATATGGTATGTGATATATTTAATTTCATCAAGACGTACGAGGGTATTTTCATAGGCGGCACTATCGTTCGGTGGATCCGTCCGGCATTTTTTTGACAACGTTTATTTTTGTGCATTGCAGCTATTTTTGGTGACGTTGGCACCGTTGAAAAAAGGTGTTTCCGTGATCAAAAAAATAGGAATAAGGCTTGTAAAAATATTGTATATCACATATCCTATGCCATCGTTACCAGATAATTTACGCCCAACGAAATCAGAATTCGGCATTTATCCGAGAAGGAGACATCCATGTCCACAGTCGTTACGAACCCATCCCAGACCACCACGGCCGATGACACGCTGAAGCAAAAAAGCAGGAGCGCCAGCGTTGTGTCCGGCGGCCATCTGGTTGCAAAGGCGCTCAAGACCGAAGGCATCGATACTATTTTTACGCTATGTGGCGGCCATATCATTGACATTTACGATGGCTGCGTTGACGAAGGCATTCGCATCATCGACGTGCGGCATGAGCAGGTTGCCGCACACGCGGCGGATGGCTATGCGCGCCAGACGGGCAAGTTGGGCTGCGTGGTCACCACTTCGGGGCCTGGGTGTACCAACGCGATGACCGGCATCGCCACGGCGTTCCGCTCGGAAACTCCGGTGCTGCATTTAGGCGGGCAGGGTGCGTTGAGTCAGCACAAGATGGGTTCGTTGCAAGACTTGCCCCATGTCAGCTTCATGACGCCCATCACCAAGTTCGCCGCCACTATTTCCAGCACCGAGCGCGTGGCCGACATGATTTCGATGGCGGCGCGCGAATGCTTCAGCGGTGCCCCCGGCCCGTCGTATCTGGAAATTCCGCGCGACGTGCTCGACCGTGAAATCGAACTGAGTGCAGCCGTGCTGCCCAAGGCCGGGCATTATCGCGCTTCGACCAAATCGGTGGGCGATCCGGCCGATATCGAAAAACTGGCCGATATCCTGGTCAACGCCGAGCGTCCGGCGATTTTGTTCGGCCAGCAAGTGTGGACTGCCCGTGGTCACGAAGAAGCCGTTGCGTTGCTGCGCGGCCTGGATATCCCGGGCTATTTCAATGGCGCAAGCCGTGGCCTGCTGCCGCCAGGGGATCCGCATCACTTTGACCGCACTCGTTCACAAGCCTTCGTCAAGGCCGATGTGCTGGTGATTGTAGGGACGCCGTTCGATTTCCGCATGGGCTATGGCAAACGCATCAACAAAGACGTTACGTTGGTGCAGATCGACATGGACTATCGCACCGTGGGCAAGAACCGCGATATCAGCCTGGGCCTGGTAGGCGACCCCGGCGCGATTCTTGGCGCGGTGTTGCAAGCCGCAGGCGGGCGCATCAAAAATGACAAGCGTCAGGAGCGCCGCAAATGGATGGCCGAGTTGAGCAAGGCCGAAACCGTGGCGCTTGACAAGGTGATGCCGCTTTTCAGATCCAACAGCACGCCTATCCACCCGTATCGAGTGGCTTACGAGTTGAACGAGTTTCTGGGCGAAGATACTATCTATATAGGCGATGGCGGCGATGTGGTGACTATTTCCGCGCAAGCGGTACGGCCTCGCAACCCTGGCCAGTGGATGGATCCGGGTGCGCTGGGTGCGCTGGGCGTGGGCACGGGCTTTGCCATTGCGGCCGGGTTGGCCGACCCGGAGAAGGAGGTGCTGTGCTACTACGGCGACGGCTCGTTCGGCATGACCGCGTTCGACATGGAAACGGCCAACCGCTTTGGCGTGCCCTATCTGGCCGTGATTGGCAACAACTCGGCGATGAACCAGATACGCTACGGGCAAATTACCAAGTACGGCGAAAAACGCGGCAGTGTGGGCAATTTGCTTTCGGATGTTCCTTTTTCCAGGTTTGCCGAAATGCTTGGCGGCTATGGCGAAGAGGTGCGCGACCCGAACCAGATCGCGGCGGCGCTGCAGCGCGGGCGCGAGTCGATTGCCAAAACGGGCCGTTCGGCGGTCATCAATATTTGGGTCGATCCGCGCGAATATGCCCCCGGCACTAAAAATCAAACCATGTACAAATAATTACGACAGCATCAGGAGGAAACGACATGAACACCAAAGCTCTCGAAGGCGTCCGAGTTCTGGACATGACCCACGTGCAGGCAGGGCCCACTGCCACACAACTATTAGCGTGGTTTGGCGCCGATGTGATCAAGGTGGAGTTGCCCGGACGAGGCGATATCACGCGCGGCCAGTTGCGCGATGTGCCCGATGCCGACAGCCTGTATTTTACGATGCTCAATTCCAACAAGCGCAGCATTACCGTCAATATAAAAAACGCCAGTGGCAGGGCAGTCATGGAAGATTTGGTGCGTCACTGTGACGTGATTGCCGAAAATTTCGGGCCCGGCGTGCTTGATCGCGCCGGCTTTACGTGGGAACGTTTTCAAGAACTCAACCCCCGCATCAGTTATGCGTCGATCAAAGGCTTTGGCCCTGGCGCGTATGCAGATTGCAAGGCCTACGAAAACGTGGCGCAGTGCATGGGCGGTGCTTCGAGCACCACCGGTTTTGAAGATAGCCCGCCTGTCGTGACCGGCGCGCAGATTGGCGATTCGGGCACCGGTGTGCATTTTGTGGTGGGCATTCTGGCTGCGCTCCTGCAGCGTGAAAAGACCGGGCGCGGTCAGCGGATTGAGGTGGCCATGCAAGACGCGGTATTGAATCTGTGCCGCGTCAAGCTGCGCGATCAGCAGCGCGTGATGCGCGGGCCGTTGAACGAATATCCCAACGAGAAGTTCCACGACTATGTGCCTCGCGCGGGCAATGCGTCGGGCGGGGGCCAGCCGGGAGCGGCATTGCGCTGCTCGCCGGGCGGCGCCAATGACTACGCTTATGTGATTATCCAGCCGCAGGGCTGGGAGCCACTGATGAAATTTTGCGGCCGCGAAGATCTGATCACGCATCCGGATTTTGCCACGCCTGAAGCGCGTCTGAGCCACTTGCCGGAGTGCTTCTCGATCGTTGAGCAATGGACGTGCACCAAGACCAAGTTCGAGGTGATGAAGACGCTCAACGACGTCAATGTCCCATGCGGCCCGATCCTGTCGACTAAAGATCTGATCGAAGACAAGTCGATGTACGAACGCGGCTTTCTGGTTGAGCTCGATCATCCGACACGTGGCAAATACGTACAGTTGGGTTGCCCGATCAATCTGTCGGACTCGCCCGTGGATGTGAAGCGTGCTCCGTTGCTGGGCGAACACACCGACGAAATTTTGGCATGGTTGGGCAAGAGTCCGGCCGACATCGCCAAATTGCATGAAGAAGGCTCTGTGTAGCGGGCGCTGGCAGAATTGCAACATCGAAATGCAGATTGACAAAAAGGCGGTACGCAGGATCTTCGACGCTATGAAGGCGCGAAGAGCGTACCGTCTCTGACGGCGGAAGGGCTTTGCATGAAATCCTGGGTACGCTATAGATCGCGTGACGATCGCATCGGCTTCGGTCTGCAGGACGAGCTTGGTCAGATTCACGTACACGACGGGGATATGTTCTACACACCGATCCCGACGGGAGTCCTGCTGAAGGCCGACGATGTCACCTTGCTCAGCCCCTGCCAGCCAAGCAAGATTGTTGCGCTATGGAATAATTTTCATGCCCTGGCGGCCAAGCTGGGGAAGACCGTGCCGTCGCATCCCTTGTTTCTCATCAAGCCGGCAACGTCGGTGTGCGGCACGGGCGCGAGCATCAAACGCCCTAAAAGCTACGACGGCAAGATTGTCTATGAAGGTGAGCTCGGCATCGTGATCGGCAAGCGATGCAGCGATGTCGATCCGGGCGACGCATCCCGTCATATTTTCGGCTATACCTGCGTCAACGACATCACTGCAGCCGAGCTGCTCAACGAAGATCTCAATTTTGCCCAGTGGACACGCGCCAAGGGTTTTGACTCGTTTGGTGTGCTCGGTCCCTGCATTGTGCCTGGATTCGATTGGCGGGCCGCCAGCGTGGTGACTATGCTCGATGGCGTGGAGCGCCAAAACTACCCTTTGTCGGATATGGTGTTCGGGCCAGAGCAACTGGTCAGCCACATTTCGCGCGATATGACGCTGCTGCCTGGCGACGTGATCGCCTGCGGAACGTCGCTGGGCGTGGGGTCGATCAAGAATGGGTCGTCCGTGCGGGTAGCCATTGAAGGAATCGGTGCGTTGACCAATAGCCTGACCTGATTCGGTCGTGCTCGCGAAGAGCGGGTACCTCCGCAGATGTAGCGGCAGCCCTCGTGGCTGCCATCGATGTTTAGAAATGGAATAACGGCGCCGACAAGGCGTAAAAGAAGCCCCGCCGATTAGGGCAGGGCGGCAAAAGGTGATGCGGCGATTTCAGGCCACCGATGCCGGCTCGCCGAAATTTCGGTAATGCTCGTTTTGTTTGCTGCAAATAAGCTGGCTTAAAAAATCGATATCGTAGGCTTTCAACAAATGGGGTTGGCATACTTCAAGATATTTGGCGATGCGCGCTCGGTCGGTGTTGCAGTCGAGGGCGTCCAGCCAATGCAGGGTATCCATACCCCAGCGAAAGCGCAGGTTCAATTCGCTGAAAGCGGCGTTGTATGCCTTCAGGTGTGCATCTTCGTCGGTCTGAGGTGGTGACATAGGGTGCATGCGCGTATACGATGGCAGATGTGCGGTATGCATGATTGATTCCTCCTGGTTGCAATCATTGGTACTTGACGGCTGTCATCATAGATACTATCTACAATACACGATAGTTAAAGATTTATTGGAAAACCATAATTATTTACTTATATATTGGTAGCCGCTATGTTGAAACGGGATCAGGCGTCCCAGGGCAAGTGGGTGTATTTGGCGATCAAGCGCGTGCCGTCTTCCAGGAGGAAGTTTTTGAACGCCAGTGCTACCGGCGGCAATCGCTTGTTTTTGCGGTGCACCACAAACCAATTGAGCATAACCGGAAAGCCTTCGATATCCAGGACGACCAAATTCTTCACCTGCAATTCCAGCGCTACGGTGTGAATCGACAGGAAGCTGATGCCCATCCCGGCGATGACGGCCTGCTTGATGGTTTCGGTGCTGGTGATCTCCATGGCGATTTTCAGATTGGGGAGCCGGCCCGCAAAGCCTTCTTCCATTGAGTTTCTGGTGTCCGATCCTTTTTCCCGCACCACGAACGGTTCACGCGCCAGACGCGCCAGTGGAATATTTTTTTTATTGGCCAGAGGATGGTTGGGCGCAGCCACGATCACATAGGGGTGAGGCGCTATGGATTCATTGATGGTATCCAGATCGAGGGGCGGGCGCACCATGACCGCCAGGTCGGTGAGATTGCCGGCCAGTTGATGCAGAAGTTCCTCGCGATTATGGACGGCCAGATTAAGCACCACGCCCGAATGACGGCGCGTGAAATCGGCCAGTAGACGCGGAAAAAAATAATCGCCCGCGCTGATGACGGATACGTTGAGCTTGCCGCCGGAGATGCCCTTGAAGCGGACCATGGCTTCTTCGGCCTCCCGGAACTGACCGATGATCGAACGAGCATAGTGCAGCATTTCGCTGCCGGCCGGTGTAAGGTAGTTTTTTTTGCCGAGTTGTTCGAAAAGAGGTAAGCCGGCGTGTTCTTCAAGTTGCTTGACTTGGGTGGAGACGGCGGGTTGCGTCAGATGCAGTTCTTCCGCCGCGCGCGAATAGCTCAGGTGCCGGGCCACCGTTTCGAACACTTTAAGTTGGCGCAGTGTGGCGTTTTTCATGGAAAAATCCCATTGATTTTGTTGCAGATGTAAATTCCGATAGCGCCAATAATAAATTAAAATCGCCCATTATTTTAGAACAATAAGCTATTACTTATGATTTATGAATTTTCACTGCCATTTAATTCCTATATCTTGTGTTTAATGACATTTAAGGTTCGGGTATACCCATGATGCATAAGTAGTTATTAATAGTTATGGTAAAAAACTTTAATTTTTACTAATTCTACTTTCAATTTAGGATCGTCGTTAAGGTGAGTGCCGTCTCAGGCGGCGTTTCCCGGGAGGGACTTCCACAGGAAGCCTATCTGAAATTCATCGCGCCCAGGCAGCATGCGCGATGAAAATAAGAACGGAGACAACGCATGACCAATCAACAGAACACGGCCGATGTCAATAACGACTCGGCACACTCGGGTCGATGGGCGCAACTCATCATCGGCATTTTATGCATGGCGCTGGTCGCCAACTTGCAATATGGCTGGACTCTATTTGTCGGCCCGATGGACGCCGAACATCATTGGGGGCGTGCGGCGATTCAGGTTGCCTTTTCAATTTTCATTCTGACGGAAACCTGGCTCGTCCCGGTCGAAGGGTGGCTAGTTGACCACTTCGGGCCTCGCCCGGTTGTCGCAACAGGTGCGATTTTCGCGGCGCTCGCCTGGGTGATCGATTCCCAGGCACAGTCGCTGACCGCGTTGTATTTCGCTGCGATTCTTGCCGGTTTGGGTGCGGGGTGCGTCTACGGCACTTGCGTCGGTAATGCATTGAAGTGGTTTCCGGACAGGCGTGGCCTGGCAGCAGGCTTGACGGCGGCAGGTTTTGGCGCCGGAGCGGCCATTACGGTGATCCCTATCGCCAAGATGATCCATTTCTCCGGGTACGAGCACGCTTTTCTGATCTTCGGCATTGGGCAAGGCGTGGGTATTTTCTTGCTTTCGATGCTGCTGGTGCGGCCGCGTATTCCAAAGGGGCTAACGGTTTCCAAGGCCAATTTGGCGGGCAAAATCGACTATAAACCGTCGCAGATGGTCAAGACGAAAGTGTTCTGGATGATGTATGCAACGTTCGTTGCGGTGGCGGCCGGAGGCATCATGGCCACGGCGCAGCTTGGTCCGATTGCCCACGACTTCGGCCTTGCCAGTCTGCCCATCACGCTGGCCGGCCTGACCTTGCCGCTACTGACCATGACACTGTCGATCGACAGCCTGTGCAACGGCTTCACCCGCCCGTTGTGTGGCTTCATTTCCGACAAGATCGGTCGTGAAAACACCATGTTCATCGTGTTCACAGGCGAAGGGCTCGCCATGCTGGGCCTGATGTATTTTGGCCATAATCCGTATCTTTTCATGTTCTTCGCCGCCATGATCTTCCTGTGCTGGGGCGAAATCTACTCGATCTTTCCGGCTATTTCTGCGGATACCTTCGGCACCAAATTCGCGACAGTCAATGCCGGCACGCTGTATACCGCCAAAGGCACGGCTTCGTTGCTGGTGCCGCTGGCTTCGGTGCTGTCGGTGGGCGGGCGCTGGGATCGCGTGTTCATCACGGCCGCCGCGATGAGTATTGTGGCGGCCTTCTTTGCCAAGTTTGTCCTGTCGCCGGCGCGTCGCCGCTGGATTGAAGGGGGATCTGCTCAAGCCCACGCCAGTGTTCTCGCGCCGCCGAGTGTCCAGCTGTTTGAACAAACTGGCGAATAAAGGATTAGCGCCAGCATTCTGGCGCGTCTCGATGCGACCTGCCAAGCCGTTGATTGAACGGATTGGCCGCAAGGATACCGAGAGCGCCAGAGTGTCTTTGCCTCACGGATGCCATGAGTTCCGCGTGAGCGGCGTCATTTCGGAAGGTCTGGTCCCATAAGCAGTTAGTTGTAGCGAATTCCGCAAGACACCTATCCGAACAAGGAGCAAAAAAGCATGAGCCATCCGTCACCGTTGCAGAAGCACGACTTACTCATCGACGGTAAACGTGTTTCGCCCATCTCGGGCGAATATTCCACTAACCTCAACCCGGCCGACGAGACCCAGATTGGGCTGGTTGCCTCTGGAGGCGTCGACGATGTCAATGCGGCCGTACGCGCCGCCCGGGCCGCACTGCCTATCTGGAGCGGCATGCGCGCCGCTGACAGAGGGCGCATTTTGTATCGGTTCGCCGATCTGATCGAGGCTCACCAGGATGAGTTGGTGACGCTAGAAAGCCGCGATACGGGCAAGCCCCTGAGCGCAGTCAAGCGGCAAGACATGCCCGCCGTCATCGATACCGTGCGGTATTACGCAGGCTGGGCAGACAAGATCCAGGGCTCCGTCGTTCCGGTTCGTCCGGATGCGTTGACGTACACGCGGCGCGAGCCGGTCGGTGTGGTGGCGGCCATCGTGCCGTGGAATTTTCCGTTGATGATCGGCATGTGGAAAATTGCTCCTGCGCTCACTTGCGGTTGTACGATGGTCGTCAAGCCCGCGGAGATTACGCCGATGTCCATGCTGCGCGTGGCCGAGCTGGCGCTCGAGGCGGGCATGCCTCCCGGTGTACTCAACATTGTGACCGGACTGGGAAGCGTGGTGGGCGACGCGCTCGTTCAGCACCCGGATGTCGACAAAGTGACGTTCACCGGTTCTCCCAATGTCGGCCGAGGCATCATGCGCGGCGCGGCGGGCAACTTCAAGCGAGTCACCCTCGAGCTGGGGGGCAAATCAGCCAATCTCATTTTTGCCGATGCCAATCTTGACGCTGCGGTGCGTGCCGCGGCTTCCGGCATTTTCTTCAATACAGGACAGGTTTGTTCGGCCGGGTCGCGCATTCTGGCGCAGCGCCAAGTCTACGATGAGGTGGTGGAAAGGCTCGTCAAGCGTGCGCAGACAATTCGCGTGGGCGACCCTACGGCTACGGACACGTCCATGGGGCCGCTGGTATCGGCACGGCAGCTTGCGACAGTCCTCGATTATGTCGATATAGGGAAACGCGAAGGAGCCACGCTCGCCGCAGGCGGCGAACGCCTCGACCGCAAAGGCTACTATGTCGCGCCCACCGTGTTCGCGGACGTTGAACACGAGATGCGGATTTCGCAGGAAGAGATATTTGGTCCGGTGGCGAGCGTCATTCCGTTCGATGACGAAGAAGATGCCATTCGCATCGCCAACGGCACCGTGTACAGTCTGGCGGCGGGCGTGTGGAGCGCGGATATTGGACGGGTGCACCACGTGGCTCACTCTTTGAAGGCCGGCACTGTCTGGATCAATACCTACGGTTATACCGATATACGCTTGCCCTGGGGCGGTGCCGGCGATTCCGGCCTGGGCCGCGAACATGGCGACGCCGCGGTCGAGAATTTTACCGAGCCGAAAACGGTGTGGCTGGCCTTGAGATAGATGGCTTGGCCTTGCCATAGATGTAGTGCCACCCCTTGTGGGTGGCATTTTTGCTGAACGACGTGCAGGTTGTTGCGTAAATGGCAGCCACAAGGGCTGCCGCTACAAAACGTGCCCGCCGCCAATATAACGGCGCCCCTAATGGGCACCAAAACCTACAACACCAACCCGTTCAGCCACCCCATCGAGGTATAAACGTAAATTACCGCAATGGAAATGCCGCCGGTCACCACGATGCCCGACAGCAGGGTCGTGAAGATGGCCAAAATGACCGGCCCCCAGCCTGTTTTGGTGACCCGCCCTGACGCAGGGTTGTATTTCAGATCGAACTGGTCGTCGGGCTTGAGCGCGAAGATCAGGGCCTCGGTGAAGCCCGCGGTAATCGGGATGAGCAACATCAGGAACGGCGGATTTTCCCACCAGCTGGGGTAGAGCTGGGCCAGCACAATCATGAAACATGAAAAAGCGGTGACCATCCAGGCGCGCCGGCGCCCCAGATACCACCACTGTGCGCCGAATATTCCCAGCAAACACGCCAGCCATGCCACCGCCAGCTTGCTTCGATGCGGTTTGGCCGCCGGCACTGAAGCTTTGGACGATACGGCAAAGCCGGACTGGGTTTGCGTCTGCATGGTGTTGCACCTCGGTTGACCGCCTGGAATCTTTATTCCATTTCATTGTTGGCACCCACAAGGGGTGCTGCTACATGTCAGCTTCGTTTTCGCGTTCACGATTGATTCGGAAATGGAATTACATTAAAGCCGTAAAATCTGCCTTATTGTAGTTGAGCCCAGGGCGAAAATGACGGATACGTCCGCTTATGATGTTGTTATTAACGGCGCAGGGCCAGTGGGCTGCACGCTGGCGCTGCTGCTGGCTTCCAAAACAAGCGTGCCCCGGCGCATTGCCCTGGTCGGCAGGCACTTCATCGCGCCGGGCACTCCGGCTCCCGCTGCCTCTTGCGACCCGCGCACGCTCGCCATCAATCATGGCAGCCGCGTCCTGCTCGAACAATTGCATGCGTGGCCGGATCAATCTTCCAGCATCGAAACCGTGCATGTATCGCAACGCGGCCGCCTTGGCCGTACGGTCATACGCCACAGCGATCTGAATGTGCCTCGCCTGGGCAGCGTCACACCCTACGACGCCTTGCTGGCGGCGCTGCATGACGCTGTATCGCGTTGCGGAATCGAACTTGTCAGCGCGCCCGCCGTCCATCTGCGTTATGCCCAAAACGTGCAGGTCGATCTGGGGGAACGCGTGCTTTCCAGCGCGCTGCTCATCCAGTCCGATGGGGTCAGGCCTAAAGGCCTGCAGCGCCAGTACGGCCAGCACGCCGTGCTGGCCACGGTTCGCGCCAGCCGGCCCAGGCCGCATTGGGCGTTCGAGCGATTTACCTCCGAGGGCCCGCTCGCTGTTTTGCCGCATCCTCGGGGCGCCGACTTCTACGGCATTGTCTGGTGCTGTTCTCCGCAGCGTGCAGAAAGCCTGTCCCGGCTGGACGACCATGCCTTCGAGGCTGCCCTGCATGACGGCTTCGGCGATCGGCTTGGGCTTTTTTCCAGCGCCGGCCCGCGCCACGTTTTCCCGCTCAGCCTGCACGCCGGCCCGTCATTGATCAATACGCGCACTATTGCCATTGGCAATGCCGCACAGACGCTGCATCCCGTGGCGGGCCAGGGACTTAACCTGGGGTTGCGCGATGCGGTGCAGCTGGCCCAGGGGCTGTCCACGTGGTTGCTGCGCAGCGACACCGATCCGGGGCCGGTGCTGACGCGTTTTGCACAGAACCGTCGCCCGGACCGCTGGTTGACAACCGGGATTACCGATTTTCTGCCGCGGATTTTCGCCACGCGAAATCCCCTGATCGAGCACGCCTGCGGATTAAGCCTGCTGGCGCTCGATCTGAGCGCCAGCCTGCGTACGCCGCTGGCGCGTCATTTGCTTCAAGGACTACGCACGTAACGGTTCGCAGCACAATACAAATAGGGGGTTAAAATCCCCCGATGCGCATTGGTCCCTGGTCCTTCCCCAACACGGTTTTTGTCGCCCCCATGGCGGGGGTGACCGATCGTCCCTACCGCCGATTATGCAAAAAGCTGGGCGCGGGCTATGCGGTTTCGGAAATGGCAGCCAGCAATCCACGCCTGTGGGACAGCGTCAAAACCTCGCGGCGCCTGAATCACGAAGGTGAAATGGACCCCATTGCCGTACAAATTGCTGGGTCCGACCCCGATATGCTGGCCGAGGCCGCTGTGTTCAATATACGCAAGGGTGCCTGCATCATCGACATAAACATGGGCTGCCCGGTTAAAAAAGTGTGCAATGTCGCCGCGGGGTCGGCGCTGCTGCGCGACGAAGATCTGGTCGTGCGCATACTTGACCGCGTGGTGCGCGCTTGCACGCCGCTGGGCGTGCCGGTCACGCTCAAGACCCGCACGGGCTGGGATCGCGAGCATCGCAATGTGGTACATCTGGCCCGGCAGGCCGAGCAAGTGGGCATTGCCGCGTTGATCCTGCATGGGCGCACCCGCGCCGACCTGTATCAGGGCCAGGCTGAATACGACACGATTCGGGACGTAAAAAGCGCACTCAAAATTCCGGTGATTGCAAATGGGGATATCGATAGTCCCGAAAAGGCGCAATACGTACTACAGTACACAGGGGCCGACGCGATCATGATCGGCCGGGCCGCACAAGGCCGTCCCTGGATATTCCGTGAAGTTGCGCATTATCTGGCAACCGGATCGCATCTGGATCCTCCCAGTTACGGTGAATTACGTGCGTGTTTGCTGGATCACCTCGACGACCACTACCGGTTCTATGGTGAATACACGGGTGTGCGATCGGCGCGCAAGCATATCGGCTGGTACTTGGCCGAATTGCCGGGCAGCGATGCACTCATACGCGACATCAACCAGATCGACACAACATGCCATCAGACCCGAGCCCTGGAGCAATGGTTTAATCGTTACCCTGCCCACGAACCTATCGAAACCCGTTTGCCAGCGGCTCTGGCCGCTTAAACCGAACATCCAACAACTAAAAAATATTTTCATCCGCCATGAGTATCAAAAATCCCTTAGAGCAGTCCGTACGCGAACGTCTTGAACTTTACTTTTCCGATCTGGGCGAATCCGAGCCCCGCGACATGCTGGCCATGGTCGTGAACTGCGTCGAGCGCCCTGTGCTGCAGGTCGCGCTGGAAAAATCCAAAGGCAATCAGTCCAAAGCGGCCGAGATGCTGGGCGTCACCCGCAGCACACTGCGAAAAAAGCTGCAGGCCCATAACCTGCAACCCTAACCCTCCTTAACGCAAGCCTATTCATGAAGATTCAGACCGCCTTACTTTCGGTTTCCGACAAAACCGGCATTGTCGAATTCGCCCGGGAGCTTGCCGCACGCGGCGTGCGCCTGCTCTCCACCGGCGGCACGGCCAGGCTGCTCGCCCAGGCTGGGCTTTCCGTCACCGAGGTGGCGGCCCACACCGGCTCGCCTGAAATTCTCGATGGGCGCGTCAAGACCCTGCATCCCAAAATCCATGGCGGCCTGCTGGCGCGGCGCGATAGCCCCGAACATATGGCCACGTTGGCGCAACACCATATCGACCCCATCGATCTGCTGGTGGTCAACCTGTACCCCTTTCGCGAAACCATCGCCAAGCCCGGCTGTTCATTTGCCGACGCGGTTGAAAACATTGATATCGGCGGGCCGGCCATGCTGCGCGCGGCAGCCAAAAATCATGGCACACAGGAGGGCGGCGTCACCGTCGTCATCGATCCGGGCGATTATGCGCGCGTGCTGGCTGAAATGGATGGCCCGGCAAAGCAGACCTCATACGCCTTGCGCCTTGAACTGGCCACGCGGGCGTATGCGCATACGGCCTCGTACGATGGCGCCATTGCCGACTACCTGAGCAGCCTGGCCGAGGCTGAGCCCGGCCAGGATCAGGCGCCGCAGCGTCACCCCTGGCCTCGTACGCTGACCTTGCAAATGCGGCAGCAGCAAGTGCTGCGCTATGGCGAGAATCCGCATCAGGCCGCGGCTTTCTATACCGACGAGCCCTTGGGCGCGGGGCTGCTGGGCAGCTATAGACAGTTGCAAGGCAAAGAACTGTCATACAACAATATCGCCGATGCTGACGCCGCCTGGGAGTGCGTGCGCAGCTTCGACACCACGGCCTGCGTGATCGTCAAGCATGCCAACCCCTGCGGAGTCGCTATCGCCGATACCCCGCTGGCTGCCTACCGGCAAGCGTTCAAAACCGACCCCTCTTCGGCCTTTGGCGGCATCATTGCCTTCAATCGCCCGGTCGATGCGGCCACGGCGCAGGCGATCAGTGCCCAATTCGTCGAAGTGCTGCTCGCGCCCGCTTACGACGCCGCCGCACTGGCGATCTTTGCCGCCAAGAAGAACGTCCGCGTCCTGCAAGTGCCTGCCGGATCGGCGCACAATGCCTTCGACGTCAAGCGCGTCGGTGGCGGATGGCTGGTGCAGACCCCCGATAACCATCAAGTGGCCGCCCAGGACTTCAAGGTGGCCACGCACAAGGCGCCTACACCGCAGCAGATGCGCGACCTGATGTTTGCCTGGAAGGTGGCCAAATATGTTAAATCGAATGCGATCGTGTTCGTGGCCGATGGCATGACGGTAGGTGTGGGCGCGGGGCAAATGAGCCGCGTCGATTCGGCCCGCATTGCCTCGATCAAGGCGGCGAATGCGGGCTTGAGCCTGGCCGGTTCGGCGGTGGCTTCCGATGCCTTCTTTCCGTTTCGCGATGGGCTCGATGTGGTCGTCGATGCGGGCGCCACTTGCGTGATACAGCCCGGGGGCAGCATGCGCGACGATGAAGTCATCGCCGCCGCCAACGAGCGTGGCATTGCCATGGTGCTGACCGGCGCGCGGCATTTCCGCCACTAATGCGCATCCTGGGCATCGATCCGGGTTTGCGCCGCACGGGCTTTGGCGTGGTGGACGTCCAGGGCATGCACCTGCAGTACATTACCAGCGGCACCATCGTCATCCCTGCCGATCAGCCGCTGGCGCAACGCTTGAAAGTCATCCTCGATAACCTGCGCGAAATCGTGCGAGACACCGAGCCCACCGTGTCGGCGCTGGAAAAGGTATTCGTCAACGCCAACCCCATGTCCACTCTGCTGCTCGGGCAGGCGCGTGGCGCGGCCCTGTGCGCCATGGCGGACAGCCAACTGCTGGTGCATGAGTACACGGCGCTGCAAATCAAGAAGGCCGTCGTCGGCAATGGCCATGCGGCCAAGGAGCAGGTGCAGAAAATGGTCCAGCATCTGTTAAAGCTCGACGGCTTGCCGGCCGCCGACTCGGCCGATGCGCTGGCCTGCGCCATTTGCCATGCGCATGCCGGTCCGTTGGCACAACGCCTGAAACTGTCCGGCGAGCTGGCCGGGCAACGCGGCAACCGCCTGCGCGGCGGGCGCCTGATCGGTTAAGCACTTCTTATAAAGGGAATCTCCGATGATCGGACGCATCACTGGCACTTTGCTGGAAAAAACGCCTCCCGTGGTCTGCATCGATGTCGCGGGCGTGGGCTATGAAATCGACGTTCCCATGAGCACGCTCTACGATCTCCCCGAAAACGGCGCACGCGTCTCCCTGTATACGCATCTGGCCGTGCGCGAGGACGCCCATACGCTGTATGGCTTTTCGACCGCCAGCCAGCGCTCGACATTCCGGGCGCTGATCAAAGTCACCGGCATCGGCGCGCGTACCGCCCTGGCGGTACTTTCGGGCATGACGGTCGAAGATCTGGCCAACGCCATTACCCGCCAGGAAACCACGCTGCTGACCCGCGTGCCCGGCATCGGCAAGAAGACGGCCGAACGATTGCTGCTTGAACTGCGCGGCAAGCTGGGCGCCGATATGGGCCCGGGCGCCGTCCATTTATCGTCAGGCAAGGATGACATTCTGAATGCGCTGCTCTCGCTGGGCTATTCAAACAGTGAATCGCTGGCGGCTCTCAAAGGCCTGCCCGACGTAATAGACGTGTCCGAAGGCATCCGGCTGGCGCTCAAATCGCTCGCCCGCGGGTGAACTTTGTAGCGACAGGCCTTGTGCCTGTCATCGTTGCAAGATTCCATCCTGGCTGTGAATGGTTTTTGTAGCGGCAGCCCTTGTGGCTGCCATAATCGTTGATAATCAAGGTGGTGTCTTGCGTAGATGACAGGCACAAGGCCTGTCGCTACAAAACCCATTTGCACGTTTCGTAGGGGCGGCCTTTATGGCCGCTCAATTGCTTGGTGTACGATAGCCCTAACTTTGCCGACCCCACCCATTATGGCCATACATTCCGATAAGCTCTCCAGCGCCCCTCAGACCGAACGCATCGTCGCCGCGCAAAGCGCCTCGCCTAATGAAGAGTCGGTCGAGCGCGCCTTGCGGCCGCGCGCATTCCACGAATATATCGGCCAGCAGCGTGTACGCGAGCAGCTTGAAATCTTTATCGCAGCCGCCAGAAACCGTAGCGAAGCACTGGATCATGTCTTGCTGTTCGGGCCGCCGGGCCTGGGCAAAACCACCCTGGCCCATATTATTGCCAATGAAATGGGCGTGCAGATGCGCCAGACGTCGGGCCCCGTGCTCGAGCGGGCCGGCGACCTGGCGGCATTGCTGACCAATCTCGAAAAAAACGATGTACTCTTCATCGACGAAATCCATCGCCTGTCGCCGGTCGTGGAAGAAATTCTCTATCCGGCCCTCGAGGATTTTCAGATCGACATCCTGATCGGCGAAGGGCCTTCGGCGCGCAGCGTCAAGATCGATCTGCAGCCGTTTACCCTGGTGGGCGCGACCACGCGCGCGGGCATGTTGACCAACCCCTTGCGCGATCGCTTCGGCATCGTCTCGCGCCTGGAGTTCTACAGCGCCGAAGATCTCATGCATATTGTGGCGCGCAGCGCCCATCTGCTTAACGCCGGCCTGACGGAAGAGGGCGCCATCGAAATCGCCAAACGCGCCCGCGGCACGCCGCGCATCGCCAACCGCCTGTTGCGCCGCGTACGCGATTATGCCGAGGTCAAATCAGATGGCAGGATCGACGCGTCGATAGCGGCGGCGGCGCTGGCCATGCTGGAGGTGGATCCACAAGGCCTGGACCTGATGGATCGCAAATTGCTCGAAGCCATTATTCATAAATTCGACGGCGGCCCGGTAGGGGTCGACAGCCTGGCCGCGGCCATAGGCGAAGAGCGCGACACCATCGAAGACGTGATCGAGCCCTATCTCATCCAGCAAGGCTATTTGCAGCGCACCTCGCGGGGCCGAATCGCCACGCAGACCACGTGGCGGCATCTGGGCCTGACGCCGCCCAGCGCGGCCGACAGTGCCGAGCTATTCGTCTGACGCGCTATCAGGCATCCACCCGGCGCAAGAGATCTTCGCCGTAGGCCTCGAGCTTGCGCGCCCCGACTCCGCTGATATGGCTTAATTCGTCGAGCGACGTGGGGCATTGCAACGCAATCTCGCGCAGGGTCGCATCGTGAAAGATGACGTAGGCAGGCACGCCGTGGCCGCGAGCCACGTCGGCGCGCCAGACGCGCAACGCCTCAAAGCGCTGCTGAGCGGCCGCTGGAAGCACGATTTCAGCCTCTTTGCGCCGTGCCGCCGTTGAACGGCCGGTGCGCGCCTGTTTCTCGGATTCGCGCCTGAGCATCAGGGTCTTCTCGCCCTTGAGCACTTCCCGGCTGGCGCTGGTCAACGCCAGGGTGCCGTAGCCTTCATGATCGATCGCCAGCAGGCTTTGCGCCAGCAGCTGACGCAAGACGCCGCGCCAGGCCTGATCGGACAGATCGGCGCCTACCCCGAACACCGACAACGTCTGGTGGTCGTATTGCTTGATGCGTTCGGTCGTCTTGCCGCGCACGATATCGATGAGGTGCCCGGCCCCGAAACGCTGGCCGCGCTCGCGCCACAGGCGGTACACCGTGGACAGGATTTTCTGCGCGGCGACCGTGCCATCCCAGGCCTGGGGCGGCTCCAGGCAGGTATCGCAATTGCCGCAAGGCTCTATGGTCTGATCGAAATATGCCAACAGGCGCTGGCGCCGGCACGATACCGTCTCGCACAGTCCCAGCATGGCATCGAGCTGGGCTCCCAGGCGGCGCCTGAACAGATCATCGCCGGCCGACCCGTCGATCATGCGCCGCAATTGCACCACGTCTTGCAGGCCGTACGCCAGCCACGCCGTTGCGGGCAGGCCGTCACGCCCTGCGCGGCCGGTTTCCTGGTAATAGCCTTCCACCGACTTGGGTAAATCGATGTGAGCGACAAAACGCACATCGGGCTTGTTGATACCCATTCCAAAGGCGATGGTAGCCACGATGACCCGCCCGTCCTCACGCAGGAAGCGGGCCTGATTGTCGGCCCGCACCGTGGCGCTCAGGCCCGCATGATAGGGCAGGGCGGCGATGCCGTGCTGGCATAGAAAGTCGGCAGTCTCTTCAACCCTGGCACGCGACAGGGCGTAAACAATGCCGCAGTCGCCAGGATATTCCGTTTGTATGAAATGCAAAAGCTGGCGCTTGACTTCGGCCTTTTCAATAATGCGATAACGTATATTGGGCCGATCGAAGCTGGACACAAAATGCCGCGCGCCATCCAGGTTCAGGCGGTGTGCGATTTCGCGGCGCGTCACGGTCGTGGCGGTTGCGGTCAGGGCAATGCGGGGAACCTGCGGCCAGCGCTCCGACAAAATCGACAGTTCGAGATACTCGGGGCGGAAGTCATGCCCCCATTGCGACACGCAGTGCGCTTCGTCGATGGCAAAAAGAGCGATCGTGCCCCGTTCTAGCAGATCCAGGCAGCGCTCGGTCAGCAAGCGCTCGGGCGCCACATAGAGCAGATCCAGCTGGCCCGTCAAAAATGCCTGCTCCACCTCGCGGGCCGTGTGCCAATCCTGCGTCGAATTCAGAAAAGCGGCGCGCACGCCCAATTCGGTGAGGGCATCGACCTGATCCTGCATCAAGGCAATAAGGGGCGATACCACCACCCCGGTGCCCGCCCTGATCAAGGCCGGGATCTGGTAGCACAGCGACTTTCCTCCGCCCGTGGGCATTAGGACCAGCGCGTCGCCGCCGCCCACCACATGCTCGATGATCGCCTGCTGGTCGCCACGGAAAGATTCATAACCGAAGACGGATTGCAAAGTATCGAGTATGGTTTTTTCGGCAGCAGACATTCAACGGTCAGAAGATAAATGGAAAGGGCCGGCCGGATGTTTTGGAAACATCGGCGCGGGAACGGTATTTTAGCCGTCATGCTACACCGCGCGGGCACAGCTTGCGCAGGTGGCAGGGCTTGTATGTCCAGCAGGGCTTTTGTAGCGCCACCCACAAGGGGTGGCGCTACACGCGGATCAATTGATCGGGATGGAAAAATGCAGGCCTACGTCGTAATCGCCGCCGATCCTTTCATGATCGGCCTTCAGCGCCACCCGTAAATTGGGGCTCAGCCAGAATTGCTGGCTTAGTCCAATATATTGTTTCGACGGCCCCAGCGCCGTGTCGACCGTTTCGTAAGTGCCGCTGATATCGCCCCAGCGCCCCGTTGGCCACGTTGCCGCCCAGCGATTGCTGGTCTGTCCGCCATCCACCGAATAATCGCGATACCGGCTCAAATCGGCAAAGCCGCCGCTGCGCTGCTCGTTGGTCCATGACAGCTTCAGTGTATCGAGAACGCTTGCTTCGTAGCCTACCTGGTAGCGCCAGCCATGCTGCATATCCTGGCTTGCCTTGGCAACCCCTGCTTTCCAGACACCCCAGTTGCGGGTATCGTAGGTTCCGCCTACGCCCAGCGTATCCATCGCCGGTGCCCATTCGACCTGGGATTCCAGTGTCAACTGCGGGCTCCAGCCGTAACGCAGCACTGAGCTGCTGGCCGCCGGCCCGTACGTCAGACCGCCTTCGGACGTGCTGGGCGAGTAGTCCAGCGCGCCCACCATCGCCGAGTATTGCCATTGGCCCACCGCCGCGTTGCCCTTGGATAGCTGGTCAGAAAGCTGCACGCCGCCCAATCGGGCAGAGTTGCCCCACTGCGGGGCGGCAGCCAGATCATTGCCCAAGGTCAGGCCCACGCCGTTGGGGCGGGTGTAGCGCCAGTTATGGGTGCCCAGCGTCCAGTGCTCGTTGCCGGCCGAATCGCCTCCACCAGGGTCATCCTGCGCAAGGACATCGACCCCCATGGGTCGCCAGGCGCCGGGCGCATACAAAGGCAAGTGCTTGCGCCAAGCTCCCTCCAGATCGATATCCGGGGTCGTTGACGAGCTCGGGTCGGGTGCGGTGCCGGCGACGGGAGTGGTGGACGCCGGGTCATCAGCGGCTCCCGCGGGCGGCAAGGGCTGCGGCGGTTCCACGGCAATATTGGGTACCGAATACAAGCGGACCGGAGCCAGATCGCTTAGCGAGGGCCCGCCATCATCAACCGGGGCGGCGCCCGGACCCTCTTGCGCCCGAGCCAGAATCGCCCAACAACTCAGCAACCCCAATCCGATTATTGCCTTGATGCCTAAACTATTTATTGCCATGACTGTTCACCACAAACTGCATCCCAAAATCATCATACCTTGATAGGCCGATGATGGCACCCGTTGGCCATCGAGGCCGTATCTTGCATGGATGACAGGCACAAGGCCTGTCGCTACGTGATTCACCGGCAGGTACTTGTAGCGGCAGCCCTTGTGGCTGCCATCTCGCCAAAAAATTGCTCGATAATCTGCTAGAATTCACGCTCTTTCCGTCATTGGGGAGTAGCTATTTTCGGGCATTGTCCGGGAAGCTTGCGTCAACATACTTGGTGATTCGTTCGCCATGGCGCAAGCGGCGTTGGGTGTCAGTCCTGCGCCATGCGAGACCTTTGGCCGCGATGCGTCGTCCTGCCGGGCGTTGCGTATCGTCGCGCCATGGTTATCGCTACGCCCGGCCCCGATTGTCATGCCGCTTGCTCTCTTCCTCTTTCTCTTTTCCGCCGTGGCGATCTACGCCGCCTGTGAGTTCTTCGTCAATGGCGTGGAATGGGTGGGCTACCGCCTGAATCTGGGCGCGACCGCTGTGGGCACTCTGTTGGCGGCGTTTGGCACGGCACTGCCTGAAAGTGCCGTCACCTTTGTTGCCGTGGTGTTTGGAAGTACGCCCGGGCAAAAAGATATTGGCGTAGGGGCCGCATTGGGCGGGCCGCTGGTGTTGGCGACGCTGGCCTACGCGGTCGTGGGGCTGGCCGTCTGGCGTCGATCCGGGCGGGCAGGGGGCGATCGGCGCGTCATGGCTGTGAATCAGCAGCGCCTGGCGCGCGATCAGGCCTGGTTCATGGCGATTTTCGTGGCCAAGGTGGCGCTGGGCGTGCTGGTCTTTAGCTGGAAGCCCTGGCTAGGACTGTTGTTTTTGCTGGCCTACGGCTGTTACGTCAAGCGTGAACTGGCCGTTTCCGAAGGCGCCGCCGATGCCCAGGCGTTGGAGCCGCTGAAATTGCGGCCGCACGATTCCAGCCCTGGCATGTCCTGGGCTCTTGTACAAACGCTGTTGGCGTTGCTGGTTATTGCGGTTGCGTCACATGTGTTTGTTCAGCAGATCGAGGCCATAGGCATTTGGGCCGGTGCGTCGCCGCATATCACGGCCCTGCTGCTCTCGCCGGTGGCCACCGAGTTGCCTGAAATCATGAACGCCCTGATATGGGTCAGGCAGGGCAAAGAGCGTCTGGCGCTGGCGAATATTTCGGGCGCCATGATGATACAGGCGACGATTCCCAGCTCGCTGGCGATCTTCATGACGCCCTGGCATCTGGATACACCCTTGCTGACGGCGGCCGCCATGACGATGCTGTCCATCGGCTTTTTGTGGATTTCATTGCGGCGCGGTGCGATGCGTGTGGCTCCGCTGGCCACGGTAGGGTTGGCGTATCTGGCCTTTATCGGGTTTGTCCTGGTGTATTTCGGTGTGTGACGCACGATCGCAGCCGTTTGCCTTTCTCTATTACAATCAAGCTTTTACCGGATTTTTGGCTCATGGATTTGCTGGCCTGGCTCACGCCCTGGGAGTTTTCTCCAACGTTGTTGCTACTGTTTTTTGTTGGCGGCGGTCTGTTTGTGCGTGGCACCCGGGTTCATCATGTAACCATCGTGCGGCAGGCTTTGTTCTGGCTGGGCCTCATTTTTTTATATTTGTCGCTGCACACCCGCATCGACTACTACGCCGAGCGCATGTTTTTTGTGCATCGCCTGCAGCATTTGGTGTTGCATCACTTTGGGCCCTTGCTCATCATGGGCGCCTACCCGGGGCAGGTCATGCGGGCCGGCCTGCCCTCGCGCTGGCGTTTTGCCCTACGCGACTTTCGCCGCACGCGCGTCGGCCATGGGCTTGAAACGCTGCTGACGCACAAGATTCTGGTCCCGTGTCTCTTTGTTTTCTTTGTCGTGATATGGCTGGTCCCCTCCATCCAGTTCTATTCCATGCTGGACTGGCGTCTTTATCGCTTCATGAACTGGTCGGTTGTGGCCAGCGGATTCATGTACTGGAACCTGATTCTCGATCGGCGGCCCAGCCCTCCGGCGGCCATGTCTCCGGGCGGCCGCATCATTTCTCCGGTTCTCACCATGGCGCCGCAAATGCTGGTGGGAGCGATCATTACCTTTACCCAGCACGATATCTATCCAGTCTTCGCCTTGTGCGGCCGGGCTATTCCCAGTATATCGGCAGCCATGGATCAGACGCTTGGCGGCTTGACCATGTGGATTCCGGCCGGAATCATCGAAGTGTTTGGCTTGTTGTTTGCCTTGGGAACGTTGATGCGCCTGTCGTCCAAAGGGCGCTTGCCCAACAAGCGCGCGCGGATGCAGCAGGCGCAGCAGGCAAAACAGGCCCCGCTGACGGTATAGGGGAATAGGCGGTGTTCATGGACATCATCGCGTGAACGGCGCTGCCAGGGTGTCCAGAACGTGCGGTTTCAGGCTGTGTTCGGCCGTCATGGCCGCAATCCTGAGTGTGCTGCCGTTGCACCTTCGTGCTCAGCCCATTGGCATTCCCAGCATGGGGGCTGCGTCCTCGGCCGAACTCTCGCCCGCGCTGGAACGGACTTTGGGCGACGCCATCATGGAGCAGGGGCGGCACGATTCAACCTATATCAACGACCCCGATCTCAATCAATACCTGACCGATATGGGGCATAAATTGGTGGCCGGTGCGCCCGGCGGCCCTTGGCGCATTACCGTTTTTGGCGTGCGGGATCCGCAAATCAACGCGTTTGCCTTGCCCGGCGGGTATGTGGGGGTCAACAGCGGTTTGCTTGTGTCGGCACAAAACGAGTCCGAACTGGCATCGGTGCTGGCTCATGAAATTGGCCACGTAGTGTTGCGGCATATTGCTCGCGGCATGACACAGCAAACCCAGAATAGCCACCTGATGCTGGTCTCGATGGCGGCAGCCCTGCTGGCTGCCATAGCGGGTAGCGGCGACCTGGCAATGGGCATGGCCACTTTCGGCCAGGCGGCCGCGGTGGATCGCCAGCTCGGGTTTTCGCGGCAGGCCGAACAGGAGGCCGATCGCACGGGCTTCGACATGCTGCGCCGCGCCGGCTACGACCCGCAGGGCATGGTGCAAATGTTTACCCTGTTGATGAGGCAGTCGGGCCTGAACGAAGGTGCCGGCGGCAACGCCTACACCAGCAACCACCCCTTATCCATACAACGCTTGTCCGATATTGAAAACCGGGCGCGTGAATTGGCTCCGGTGCATCATCGCGATTCGGATACCTTTTGGTATTTGCGCGCCAAGCTGCGTGTAGTTCAGGCGCAAGACCGCCAGGCTCGTGAAGAGGCGTTGCGGCAACTGCGACAGGATGCCGGTTCTTTGACCGGCGTCCAGCGCTCGGCCGCCTGGTACGGGCTGGCCTATGCGGCCTGGAAAAATAACCGATTCGACCAGGCCGATACCGCCCTGCAAAAGGCTCGCGCAGACGGCATCGATTCGCCAGAGCTGGCGCGTCTGGCAATTCAACTGGCCAGCCAACGCGGCGATCTGAAATCCGCGCGCGCCCAGGCACAGGCCGCGGGGACGCGCTGGCCCGACAATCAGGCAGTGGCTTTGGCCAGGGTGGACGTTTTGCAAAAAGACGGGCACGACAAAGAAGCCATCCAGTTTCTGACCCAACGCATCGCCCAGTGGCCCGATCTCGCCACGTTGCATCAGCTGCAAGCGCAAAGCTACGAGCGCATCGGGGAAAAAGTGCAGGCGCGGCGCGCCATGGCCCAGTATTACATACAGACCGGCGCCTTATCGACAGCGGTTGAACAACTGCAGCAAGCGCGCAGCTTATCGAACGACTTCTATACGCAGTCCGAACTCGATGCGCAAATTCGCGACATCAGGCGACGGCTGGACACCGAGCGCGAACTGCTGCAGCGTTTTAAACAGAAATAACGGGGCGGCCATGTGGCCGCCAGATCGTCGAGTGGCCGCAAGGGTCGCCCCACAAAAACGTATCCGTCGTTCATGTAGCGGCAGCCCTTGTGGCTGCCATCGGCGCTCTATAAGTACCGCCTCGGTTCTCAACGATTTTGGCAGCCACAAGGGCTGCCGCTACATGAACGACAATCACGCCAATCGGATTCAATGACGATTGCGCCAATGAATCCACCAACGGTCACGCCCACCAGAATCAGCAACGACCCCCCAAACATCCACTACATGAGCATCGTGGCCGGTTAAGGTGGGGCGGGCGATTCGGGCACGCCGTGTGCAGGGCCGGCTTCGGGGATCCAAGGCGTGCGCTGTTTGAGCAAGCGTTTTGACCCGTCCAGTGGACGGGTCATCTTGCGAGTTCGCACGCCGCCCCGAAGCTGGTCCTGCGCGCGGGGAGTCATGGCGCAGCCATGACCGTGCACGTTCGAGCCCGACCTGCCTTAACCGGCCACGATGCGGGGCTAGAAGGTTCTATAGCCAAGATAGGGTGACACAGAAAAATAATGCCATCCATCAAACGCCATTTACCGGAAATGCCACGTGCAGCGAATGCCACCCACGAGGGGTGGCGCTACAGGGCGGCCGCTACACAACTCAAATCCCCGCCTCGAAATAACGTGCAATGCGTTGTGGCAGCCAGCCTATATTTCCCGGAAACGGCCCGCTCACGAAGGCAGCGTGACCGCCTTCAGCCGGCTGGTGCAACAACACCTGGTCCGAGCACTCGTTCGAGCCCGGCAGCGACGGCTCCGGGACAAAAGGATCGTTGCGCGCATTGAGCACCAGCGTAGGCACACCAATAGTCTTCAGGTGAGGCTTGCTCGACGCGCGCGACCAATAATCCAACGCATTTTTATACCCATGCATAGGCGCCGTATAGATATCGTCAAAATCATGCAGGCTTCTCGCCTGGCCCAGCCTGAACACATCAATGACGCCCGGAAAACGTCTGCTCTTTTCCAGCACCTTTTCCTTCATCGTCTTCAGGAAATACGGCGTATACACATAACGCCCGGCAAAAGTGTCCGTCAAAGCATGGCCGCTCGCCGTCAGATCCAGCGGCACCGAGATCGCCGCGCTCGCCGCCAGCCACCGGGAATCCACAGGATTCTCGCCCAGATACTTCAGCATGGCATTGCCTCCCAGCGACACGCCAACAGCGTGCCATTTCGCGTAAGGCGCGCGAGCGCGGACCGTACGAAACATAAAATCCAGATCGGCCGAATCGCCCGAAAAATAGGCCCGTGCCATACGGTTCGAAAACCCCGAGCAGCTGCGAAAATGCGCAATGGCCACAATCCAGCCGCGTGCCCTGAAATACTGCGCAATGGCTTGCGCATAATGGCTGCGGCTGCTGCCTTCCAGGCCATGAAACAAAACCAGTGCAGGCGTGTCGCGGGTCGCCGGCAAATTTTCCCAATCATCTTTCTGAATCCAGCGCCTTGCCGCCGTCCCGGCCAGTGCCGGGTCGGGCCTGACCGATTTCCCTTGTGCCGTTCGATCGGAGAACAGGCCCGGGCCAGCCCAGTCGAAATCGATAAAGTCGCCATCGGGCGTGTCGACCCGATCACGCACGAACGCTATCCGGTGGTACCGGGCGCCCAGGGCGCCAAACAGGGTTTGCGTATTGCGCCCGGGCAGCCATACCGGGTTGGAGCAGGGCGAGGAATCTATCTGTGCGGTCAAAACAGTCTTTAATGCAAGGTATCGGGGATGTCCTGCAGGTCGAACATCCTGGCGTCAGCCGGTGCATTCGAGACATGATGCAACACCATGCGCCAGCCGGTTGGGCTTTTATGAAAGACATTGCTGGTGTGGAAGTTGACGGTCTTCCCGGCGTCCGCGCCGGCCAGCGTGACTTGTTCGATCAGGACATGAACGGCGCTTAACAGAGTAGTCATGGCGACGGGATGCATCGGGTAAATCATCAATGGCCCGTCGGCCAGGATTTGTTGCCATGAGCTGTATACCGCCGCGTAGCCGGTCAGACGCATGCCGCTTGGGTGTACGCAGACGATTTCTTCATCGTCTGCCCAGACCTGCATCAGTCGCGTCAAATCGGCCTGACGCAGGGCTTCGTAAAAAGCGTGTTCGGCTTCGTCGGGAGTGGCAAACATGAATGATAATCAGCACGTGGTTGAGAAGGGCATGGAGTGTCGGTACGCCCGCCGTCTAGTGTCCGGATACGTGCTCGCCCTCTTTAAGCTGGTAGGTCGCGCCGCAATACGGGCATGAGGCCTTGCCGGTTTTGACAACCTCGATATAGACCCGCGGGTGCATGCTCCAAAGCGGCGCATGAGGTCCCGGGCAGTAAACCGGCAAATCACTGGCCTGGACAAAAACGGTGGCTTGCTCGGGCTGGAATGGCTTGGCGACGCTGGACATGGAGTTTTCCTGAGAATAAATGGGATCTGGATAAGCGTGGATTTATACCTTGGTGAGCCAGCTCAGGTATTTGGGGTTGCGGCCATTGACCACATCGAAAAAAGCTTTTTGCAGTTTCTCGGTAACCGGCCCGCGGCTGCCCGAACCGATGACGCGTCTATCCACCTCGCGGATAGGTGTGACTTCGGCGGCCGTGCCCGTAAAAAAGGCTTCGTCGGCAATATACAGGTCGTCGCGCGTCAGGCGTTTGGTGTGTAGCGGGATGCCCAGGTCGGAGGCCAGGGTGTGTATGGTCGAGCGTGTAATGCCTGTTAGCGCCGAGGCGATTTCAGGCTCGCACAGCGCGCCGTCCTTGACGATAAAAATGTTTTCGCCCGAGCCTTCGGCGACAAAACCGTCGGTGTCCAGCAAAATGGCTTCATCGTAGCCGTGGTCCAGGGCCTCGGCGTTGGCGATAATCGAGTTGGCGTAGGTGCTTGCGACCTTGGCTCGCGGCATCGTCACGTTAACGTGCTGGCGCGCATAGGAAGATATCTTGACGCGTATACCTTGTTTCAATGCCTCTTCGCCCAGATACGCACCCCATGGCCATGCGGCAATCGCCACGTGTACCTGCGCGCCTCGGGGCGACACGCCCATTTTTTCCGAGCCGTAGAACACGATGGGGCGGATGTAGCATGATCGCAGCTGATTACGCCGCACGACTTCGCATTGCGCCTCGATGATCGTTTCGCGATCATAGGGTATGGGCATTTGATAGATATGGGCCGAATTGAACAGGCGCTTGGTATGTTCGTGAAGCTTGAAAATCGCGGTGCCGATGTCGGTGTGGTAGGCGCGTACGCCTTCAAAGACAGACAGGCCATAGTGCAGGGAGTGCGTCAGGACGTGGGTGGTGGCGTCGCGCCACGGCACAAGTTTGCCGTCATACCAGATAAAACCGTCTCGATCGGACATCGACATAATGCACTCCTGAAATTGAGCCCTCATTGTAGCAAGCAGGGGATTGGGCGCTAAAGGCCTGCCTGGTGTCCTATTTCGTGGATATTTAACGACACTTCGGGCCTCGGCGACAGGCCAGTTATCGTGCGCCAGCCATGCTGCGCTAAAATAGGCGGATTATAAAAGCGTGTCCGGGGTGTTCCCGTGTCAGGCGTCTACCACTCTCAATGACTGAATTTACCCTCTCTGATACCCCCGCCACCACGTTTGCCGACTTTGGCCTGCACCCAAACATTCTGCAAGCTGTCGCTGAAACCGGATACACCACTCCCACCCCCATACAAGCTCAGGCCATCCCTATTGTGATGGATGGGCGGGACGTCATGGGGGCGGCGCAAACCGGGACGGGGAAAACAGCGGCATTTACCTTGCCGATATTGCACCGGCTAATGCCTTTTGCCAGCAGCAGTGCATCGCCTGCGCGCCATCCGGTGCGCGCGCTGATCCTGACTCCCACGCGCGAACTGGCCGATCAGGTGTCCGACAATGTCATTCGCTACTGCCAGGCAACGCCTTTGCGTTCGGCTGTGGTGTTTGGCGGTGTCGATATCGGGCCGCAGCGCGACGCCTTGCGGCGCGGTTGCGAGATACTGATTGCCACGCCGGGCCGCTTGCTCGACCACGTTGAACAAAAAAACGTCAATCTGAGCCAGGTTGGCATACTGGTGCTGGATGAAGGCGACCGGATGCTGGACATGGGCTTTCTGCCCGACCTGGACCGCATCATTCGCCTGTTGCCTGCACAGCGTCAGGGCTTGCTGTTTTCGGCCACCTTCAGCAACGAAATTCGCAAGCTGGGGCGCAGTTTTCTGAATAATCCGGCCGAAATCGAGGTCGCGGCCCGCAATGCAACGGCCGAAAACGTATCGCAAATCGCCTATCCGTTGTCGGGCGACGACAAACGCGCCGCCGTGGTGCATTTGGTCAAGTCGCGCGGCCTGAACCAGGTGATTGTGTTTTCGAACACCAAAATCGGCACGAGCCGCCTGGCCCGCCAACTGGAGCGCGATGGCGTCAAGGCGGAATCCATCCATGGCGATAAAAGCCAGCTCGATCGGATGAAGGCGCTTGAAGCCTTCAAAGCCGGCGAGCTCGAGGTTCTGGTGGCCACCGACGTGGCGGCGCGGGGCCTGGACATGCCAGGTGTACCTTGCGTGATCAATTACGACCTGCCTTACAACGCAGAAGATTACGTGCATCGCATCGGCCGCACGGCGCGCGCCGGAGCGTCGGGCGAGGCCATTGCCTTTTACGCTCCCGACGAAGAGCGTTACTTGTTCGATATCGAAAAACTTATCAAGGCCAAGATTCCGCGTGGGCACTTGGCGCTGCCGCCTGCGGCGCGTGTGGGTGTTGCCAGCCGCGAGCGCGTCCATGGCCGCGACCGCGCAAACGGCAGCCACGATCGCGGCCGGCGCGGCGGCTATTCCTCCGGCTTTGGCTCGACGCCGCCGGTAGACGATTTTTTCTCCAAACCCTATGTGCCCCAGGTCTCGTCCGCTGTTGTGGCCGAGGCCGAGGTTAATCCGGCCAAGGCGGTTGCCGCCCGAAAAGGGGTGGGCGTTTTACTGGGCGGAAGGCGCCAGTAAAGAAGCGAGCAGCGGCGGGCCATCCGCCGTCGCCTTGCCCTCGTTTGCTTCAATCTGGTCTATCAGCCGCGCAAGGTGGCTGATATAGGGCATCAAGGTGCCGAAAAACCGATGGCCTTGCGCGTTTTGCACAGACACGGTGGGGAAGTTCTCGACGTCTTCATCGCCCAGCAGTTCGGGGTTTTCTTCGATATCGATCCAGACAAAAACGTGTTGCGGATATTCACCGGCCAGTTGCTGGAAGTCCGTTTCGTATTTTTTGCAGGTATCGCACCATTGCGCGCAATAGCAGACTATGACCAGGCCCTGGAAGGCCTCGAGCCGCGCCGACAGAGCCGATAGATTGTGTAACGGATTAAATACGAGCATAGAGGAATATCGCGTCAAGTTTGACTATGATAGTCATGATACCAACTTTCAAACTTCCCAATGGCGATAACAAGCAACTCCAATCTGACGATCCGGCGGCAGGCTTCATCGGTCTCGCGGGGCTTTGCAGGAATCGGGCTGGCCTTCAGACGGGCCCTGGTTTCCCAGTGCCATCCCAAAATGCTGCTGGCCATTTTCATGCCACTGCTGATTGCGGTGCTGGGAGCCATTTTATTGCTTTGGGGGTTCTGGACGCCGCTCACGCATTGGCTGGACACCCAGGCCTCGGGCTGGGGCGTACTCAACCACATCGATCAGTGGATGCTGGCGATCGGGCTTTTTTCCATCAAGCTGTATCTGGTACCTCTGATGGCGGCAGGTATTTTGCTGCCCGTTGCGGGCATTATGGGCCTGGTGATCGCCGCGATTTTTGTTATGCCTATTGTGCTCAGGCATCTGGAGGCGCGCGACTATGCCGGTTTGAAGCGTCAGGGCCAGTTCTCTACCGCGGTAAGCGTCTGGAACGCCGTCTGGGTAGGTACCGTTTTTGCCGTAGGCTGGTTGCTGACCATGCCTTTGTGGCTGATTCCGCCCCTGGCGTTGGTGCTGCCGGTTTTGTGGTGGGCCTTTGCCTTTAGCGGCATGTTGAAGGTCGATGCCGTAATCGAGCATGCCAGCGCCCAGGAACGGCGAATTTTATGGCGTCGGCATAAGAAGCAATTCTGGCTGATAGGCCTATGCCTGTCGCTCATCAACCTGTTCCCGCCCGCCTGGATTATCTTGCCGGTGTTTTCCGCGCTGGTGTTCGCCCATTACGGCCTGGAAGCGTTGCGGCAATTGCGCCTGGAGTCCATTATCGATGTCTGAGTCGCCTGTAGCGGCACCCCTTGTGGGTGCCATGTCACCCAACCCGCGATTGATCTAGAAATGGAATAACATCCCCTTTTTCAGCACGAGATTTTGTATGAGCACAGTTAACGCGCCGCGGGTCCGGCTAATCATCATCGGCGATGAAATCCTTTCCGGCCGCCGTGAAGACAAGCATTTCGCCAAAATGGTTGAGCTGCTGTCGCAGCGCGGCATGCAGTTGGGCGGCGCCGAGTTCGTGTCCGACGATCGCACAACCATAGCCGATACGCTCACGCGCAGTTTTGCCAGCGACGATATTGTGTTTAGCTGCGGCGGCATTGGTGCCACGCCCGACGACCAGACCCGTCAGGCGGCCGCGCAGGCTCTGGGTGTCGGGCTGGCCTTGCATCCCGAGGCCGAGCGCCTGATTGCCGAGCGTTGCGCCGATAATGCGCGCCGCGGTTCGGGCAGCGCGGACATGTCTTTGGCCGAAAATCAGCAGCGCCTGCAAATGGGCGTGTTTCCCGTGGGCGCCGAGATCGTGCCCAACCCCTACAACAAGATTCCCGGGTTTTTCATTCGCAACCATACCTTTATGCCGGGGTTTCCCGTCATGGCCTGGCCCATGATGGAATGGACGCTCGACACGCGCTATCGTCAATGGCATCACCACGTCACACGGGTGGAACATTCCTTCCTGGCATTCAAATTGCCCGAGTCGCGAATCACGCCGGCTCTGGAAGCGCTGGAACAGAAGTGGCCTGGCGTCAAGGCTTTCAGCCTGCCCAGCATGGGTGAAACCGGCCATCCGCATATTGACCTTGGCGTCAAGGGCGAACCCATCGCTGCCGCGCAGGCCTTGGCCTTTTTGCGCAGCGAAGTCCTGAATGTGGGCGGGTCGCTGACTCCTCCCGAAGAGTAGGCGCCGGCCTGGTTGCCGGCATGGCACCCACAAGGGGTGCCGCTACAAAAACGCGACCGTCACTCATGTAGCGGCAGCCCTTGTGGCTGCCATCAATGCCAGATCTGCAACGCGACCCCTCGCGGCGACCCTTTACGCAAAAAAAACTTGCGCCCAACCCCTTTTTTTTCATATTATGGGAATGTTGCGCTGCGTCAACCGAAAACCATGCCCAGATCTCCTGTTTTTACGTCGGCCTCCTTGGCCTCATCTACCAATGGATCGCCCATCACGATTCAGGTGCTGGAGCGGGCGATGCTGTTGCTGGATGTCCTGGCCAGACAGGCAGAGCCTGTCGCCTTGAAGGATATTGCCGCGGTAACGGGGTTGCATACGTCTACTGCCCATCGAATTTTGAATGATCTGGTCGTAGGGCGCTACGTAGAGCGGGTCGACAGCGGCCTTTACCAACTGGGCATGCGCCTGCTGGAACTGGGTTCGTTGGTCAAGGGGCGCCTGAATGTGCGGGAAGTGGCGCTGGAGCCGATGCGGGAGCTGCACAGGATTACGGGACAGACCGTTAATCTATCGCTGCAGCAGGGTGACGAAATTGTGTATATCGAACGCTCGTGGAGTGAGCGTTCGGGGATGCAGGTGGTTCGGGCCATAGGCGGGCGGGCGCCGTTGCATCTGACGTCGACCGGCAAGTTGTTCCTCTCGACCAGCGACCCTCGTCAGGTGAAGGCATACGCCATGCGCACCGGCCTGGCGGGCACCACGCGCAACAGCATTACGCAAATCGACCAACTCGAGCGGGATCTCGCCCTGGTGCGGCGTCACGGTTATTCGCGCGACAACGAAGAGCTGGAGCTGGGTGTGCGCTGCATTGCCGCAGGGGTATACGACGATACCGGCAAATTGCAGGCCGGGTTGTCGATCTCAGCTCCCGCCGAACGTATGCGTGACGAATGGATCAGCATCCTGCAACGCACCGCCGCGCAAATTTCTGAAGCCCTGGGTTACGAGGGCGGGGATTCATCGGGGTCGTCCTAGCTATTGGCCTGGCGGCACCCGCAAGACGGCGCAAAATCGTCATCAAATTGACCAAATTCCCAGGCAAACTGACCAGGCTGTCACTCCTGCTTCCTTGGCGCCCCGACACTTGTTCAAACCGATCGGATACATCTCATTTCAAATAATCCGGGCTTTTGTTGCATCGCAACAAATAATGCTTGACAGCCTATTTCATTCATGTAGAATTTCAATTGTGCAGTGCAACAAAGAAGGTTTTCACAGTTAGGTGATTTGCTTAGCCTTCTTCAAACTTAATTTGAACCCTTGTTCAATTATTACGGCCGACAAACAGCCGGCTTAACGAAGGAAATGATCATGAGCGCAATCCCCCAACAAGTTTTGGCTAGCCAAAAAGCCTCCCTGGACAAATTTCTTGCCGTTCAAGGCACGTTTTTCGGTGGTTTCGAAAAGCTCGTCGACTTGAACATCAAAGTATTGAAAGCAACTTTGGACGAAGTCGCCCAAAAATCGCAGCAAGCCATCGAAGTCAAAGATGCGCAAGAAGCGATGACCTTTACCTCGGGCCTGGTTCAGCCCGGCGCCGAAAAAGCGTTGGCTTACAGCAAGCATATTTACGATATCGTGTCGGGTGTGCAAGCCGATCTGTCCAAACTGACCGAAGCGCAAATCGCCCAAGGCCAGCAACAAGTGACTGAAGCCATCGAGCAGTTTTCGAAAAACGCCCCTACGGGTTCGGAAAGCGCCGTGGCCTTGCTGAAGTCCACGCTGGCTAATGCCGCCAGTGCTTACGAATCGGTTAGCAAGGCTGCCAAGCAGGCTGCCGAAGTCGCTGAATCGAACATCAATGCCGCGACCAACGCAACCTTCAAGGCTGCGACCGACGCCGCCGATGCCGCCAAGGCTCCTCGCGCACGCCGTACCGCTGCTTAAAGGCTAGGCCGTTGTATGCGATGTCTCTGACATCGCTCACGCAGTAGATTTTGCAGTACTACCGTAGACTTGAGCTGTATTGAACCCCGGAGATGGCTTCCGGGGTTTTTTTTATGAGAGAGCCCGCACGCATTCGTCTATGAGAGCCGGGCCGCGATAGATCAGGCCCGTATAGAGTTGAACCACATCGGCTCCGGCTGCGATTTTTTCTTGCGCTTGTTGGCCAGTGGTGATGCCTCCCACGCCGATGATGGCCAATGAGTTTCCCAATTGCTGTCTGAGCCGCGCAATGACGGCTAGCGACAGTGCATGGACAGGCGGGCCCGACAAGCCGCCGGCTTCGTGCGCATGGGGCAAGCCCTGCACGCCGTCGCGCGATAGGGTGGTGTTGGTGGCAATGACGCCATCGATTTCGTAACGCGGCAGGGCATCCGCAATGACGTCGATCTGTTCGGTGCTTAGGTCGGGTGCAATTTTAACGACCAGCGGCACAAGCCGTCCGTGCTGATCGGCCAGCGCCTTGCGCTTTTCCTGCAAAGGCCCCAGCAGGCCCGCCAGCTCGTCCTGGCCCTGCAGGCTGCGCAGATCGCGAGTGTTGGGCGAGGAAATATTGACGGTAACGTAGTCGGCATGCGGGTAGACCCCTTCGAGCCCCAGAAGATAATCGTCGACTGCGTGAGCGATAGGCGTATTGGCATTTTTGCCGATATTCAGACCAAGGATTCCGCCCTGGGCGCGCCACTGGCTGCCCTTTACATTCTCGATGAAGGTGGCCAGGCCGCGGTTGTTGAAGCCCAGGCGGTTGATGAGGGCCTGGGCGCGCGGCAACCGATACATGCGCGGCTTGGGGTTGCCGGGTTGGGGTTTGGGGGTAACGGTCCCGACTTCGATAAAGCCGAAGCCCAGGTTTCCCAGCGCGTCGATGTGAGCGCCGTTTTTATCCAGGCCGGCGGCCAGGCCTACAGGGTTTCGCACATCCAGGCCCATCAGGCGGACCGGTTGGCCGGGCTGGTCATGCAGAAGCCCGCGGGTCAGGCGGCAATCATAGCTTTTTTGCAGCGATCGCAGAGTCAGCTCATGCGCTGTTTCGGCGTCCAGGGAGAACAAGGCCGGCCGGACCAGCGCGTAGGAATTAAACAGGAATGACATGAAGAGGCTTAATGGCCTGGCGGCTCTTTGGAGTGGCTGGAAAAACGGATACGCGCTTCACGGTTTGGCCGGGTCGCTCTGCTCGGCCCAAACTCCCTGCCGCAGAATCTGGCAAGGTCTGAATTGCGATTTGTACGCCATTTTACGGCTTTCCCCGATCCAGTACCCCAGGTATAACCAGGGCAGGCCGATTTCCTTGCAACGTTCGATTTGCCAGAGTATGCCGTATGTGCCCAGGCTGCCTTTCGCGTTGGGGTCAAAAAAGGTATAGACCGACGACAAGCCGTTTTCCAGGCAGTCGATCATCGACACCATTTGCAGCACGCCTGCCGGGGAACGAAATTCCACCAGATGCGAGTCGATCCGGCTGGTCAGTAGAAACTGTGTGTACTGGGCCTGGCTGTCTTCGTCCATGCCGTCTCCGGCGTGGCGGCCGGCCTGATAGCGGCGGTACAGATCAAAGTGCTCGGCCTCCCAGTGCAGCGGCATGGCATGGCTTTGCAAATTGTGATGATGGTTCCATGCTTTGCGCTGGGTGCGGTTGGGGCGAAACCGTTGCGTGTCCACGCGAATGGAGATGCAGGCCTGGCAGGTATCGCAGTGCGGCCGGTATGTGAACAGGCCGCTGCGTCGAAAACCTTGCTCGACAAGCCTGGAGTACGTCGCCGTGTCGATCAGGTGCGCGGGCGCGGCCACCTGAGAGCGGGCGACATGGTCGGGCAGATAGCTGCACGGGTAGGGCGCTGTCGCATAAAACTGCAAGGTTTTAAAATTGAGTTCGGTCGGATGGCTCATGGCGAGGCCTGGCTAAAGTTAGAGGTCTGTTTCGCAGGTGCGGAGCAGACCGCTTCAAACCATTATGGCGTTTTTAGCGGCAAGGGGGCAAGTTCGCCCGATTGCAAGAGCTGCCCGGACCCCCAGGGCGGAGTGGGCTGCTGCAAGGCTGCTTGCAGATAAAGCAGGAACTTGGTGCGTGGAATCGGCCGTGCGCCCAGGCTGGCCAGGTGCCCGGTTTGCTGCTGGCAGTCAATGAGTGGCACATTATGGCGCGTCAAGAATTTGACCAAATAAGCCAGGGCCAGTTTAGAGCCGTCATCGATACGGCTGAACATGGATTCGCCGCAAAATACGCCACCGAGGCTCACACCGTACAGGCCGCCGACCAAGCGGTTGTCTTGCCAGGTTTCGATGCTGTGGACCTGTCCGGCGTGATGCCAGGCCAGGTAGGCCTCTCGAATTTGCGGGCAAATCCAGGTGCCGTCTTGCCCGTCCCTGGGGGCCGCACAGGCCGTCATGACATCGGCAAACGCGGTATTCATTCTGATTTGGATCGGAGCATCGCGATCGAATTCGCGCCGAGCCAGTTGACGCAGCTTTTTACGCAATGAATGGGACGGCGAAAACTGCGCGCAGACCAGCACCATGCGCGGATCCAGGCTCCACCACAGCACCGGGTTTCCTTCGCTGAACCAGGGGAAGATGCCTTTGGAATAGGCCTCGGTCAGGCGTGCAATCGATAGCTCGCCGCCTGCCGCCAACAGCCCGTCTGCATGCGCTGTGCTCGGATGCGGCAGGGGAGTCGTACCGTCTAGCCAGACCAGGGTGTGCAAGGTGCAGTCCTTAACCTTTCGGCAGAGGATGGGGAACCGAGTAGTGATGTATCGGGAACACCCCGTTTTTTTTGTCGTGCAGATAGTGTTCCAGTGTTGTGATGACCGTTCGGAACGACAATTCTTCCCAGGGGATTTCGTGCGCGGCGAAGTAGCCCGCTTCAAGTGTTTCGGGGCCTGGATTCAAGCCGGGATCGAGCACCTTGGCCAGATAGAAAAAATGAACCTGTTCCGCGTGCGGGACGTCGATAACGGTATAAAGCGGCCCCAGTTCGATCTGAACCCCGGCTTCTTCGTCTGTTTCGCGCACCGCGCCATGTGCCGTGGTTTCACCCAGTTCCATAAACCCGGCCGGCAGCGTCCACGTGTTGTAGCGCGGCTCGATCGCCCGGCGACACAGCAGAATCTTGTCTTCCCAGACGGGCAGCACGCCCACCACATTACGCGGGTTCTGATAGTGGATGGCGCCGCAGTGCTCGCATACATCGCGCTGCCGGTTGTCGTCGGGCGGTACCATGCGAGTCAGTGGCGAGCCGCATTGACTACAAAATTTTTGTGTCCGGGGGGCGGGGAAGTAAAAAGTGGGGGCGCGTTCAGTCATAGCCCAATATTAATCGCCCTTCGGATAACGGACAAACCCCAGTATTTCCGGAATCGCGGCCGCAGTGCAAAAATTGAGTAGCGTGGCGGCACCCCCTGCAGGTGACATTTGCCCAGACGTAGCGGCACCGCTTGTGGGTGTCACTCGTCCAGAAACGGCTGCCACCCAACCCGCTACTCGAATAGGCTCCCGCCGAGGTAATTCAATATCTCCCAGACCTCCGTCGGGCTCCCCCTCCAGGGCATCCATCAAACGTTCCCCTTCCACCGTATAAAGCCCTGCCAGTACAGCCGCCAGATCCCGGCCGGCAATCAAACCCGGGCCGTGTTCCGTCTGGGCGTAAAGCCGTCCGTCGTCATCCAGCCACCAGCCTCGCACATCACTTACATCCAGTCCATTATGCGTGCGCAGGCCAAGGGTTTCATTGGTCGTGCGCAAGATATACGGCGCCGCATCCAGCCGTACAAAGACTTTTTGTGGGCCGTTCTGAAAGTACCATCGTCCCTCCTCGTCGCCTGTGTAATTGCGCCCGATAAACTGTAGGATCTGGGGGTTGGCGATCGATTCACCCACAGCCGTGGACAGCGCATCGCCGCGCGGATGCAAACGCCATTCGCCACGCTCGGTGAGCGACAGCCAGCCGAAAACGTCGGGAACATTGGGCCACCGCGAGATCGCGGCAATTACGTTGACGTCCATGGATAAATCGTGCCAGTTGCCCTCAATCAGTAGACATTAACACCGTTACGGCTTGATATTTAGGCGTTAATGCTTATTTTGGCGCTGCCAAACCATTCGGGCAATGGTGTCGGCATTTTTAGACCATGGGCTTGGCGCAAGGTAAAAATTCGCCGGCGCCCGAGTTGCCTAAAAAGGAGAATTCCCGGCTGACCACTTTGCCGCGTGAAAGAGTGAGTATTGGCCAACCTTGAACTTCCATGCCCTGATACGGTGTGTAGTCGACATTGTGGTGCAGGATTCCATTATCGATAACCACGCGGCGCTTGGTGTCCCACAAGGCAATATCGGCATCGGCGCCCACCATAATTGAGCCCTTGCGCGGATACAGTCCGTACATTTTTGCAGGATTGGTCGCCGTGAGTGCCACGAATTGATGAATGTCGATACGGCCCGTCATCACCCCGCCAGAGAACAACAGGGGAAGCCGCGTTTCAAGGCCAGGAATTCCATTTGGGATGTATTGAAAAGCCTGTTCTTTGCCTTTGAATTTCTTGCCTTGCGGGTCGTCGTAACGAAAAGCGGCATGGTCCGATGAAAATATTGAAAAAACGTTATGAGCCAAGCCATTCCAGACCGCTTCCTGGTTTTGCTTGTCACGGGGAGGAGGGCTGCAAATGCATTTCGCACCCTGGTACCCATCAGCATCCAGGTCTTGTTCTGTCAGAAACAGGTATTGTGGGCAGGTTTCAGCATAAATTCGCAATCCGCGCCCGTGCGCCCAGCGTATTTGTTCAATAGCCTCGCGGCCCGATACATGGACGATAAGAATGGGGACTCCGGCGAGTTCGGAAAAGGTGATCGCTCTGTGGGTCGCTTCGCGTTCGACGGCCATCGGCCGTGAGATTGCGTGAAACTTTGGCGCGGTATGCCCTTGGCTGGCCAGGCGTTCAGTAAGCCACGTGATGCAGTCGGAGTTCTCGGCATGGATCATGACCAGCGCATCATGGGTTCGGGCAACGTCGAGCACCTTGAGGATCTCGTGGTCATTCAGTTTGAGATCATCGTATGTCATATAGATCTTGAACGAGGTGTAGCCCTCTTGAATCAAGCGAGGCAGCTCGTTTTGCAGTACCTCCGGCGTCGGGTCGGTGACGATTAAGTGGAACGCATAATCAATAGCGGCTTTGCCTGCAGCACGATTGTGATAATCATCGACCGCTGCTTGTAGTGATCCTCCTTTGGTTTGGGCAGCAAACGGAATGACCGTGGTTGTCCCTCCACAGGCGGCCGATCGCGTGCCTGAGGCAAAATCATCCGCCATGCGCAAGCCGTGCGGCATGGGTTGGTCCAAGTGACAATGTGCGTCTATACCGCCTGGCAATACCAACAGGCCGGAGGCGTCGATGGTTTCAGCGGCCTCGCCCAGCTCCAGGCCGAGCGCCGCAATTTTTCCATGCCTGATGCCGATATCGCATTTGAAACGATCCGAGGCGGTTGCAATGTCCGCATTGCAGATCATCAAATCAAAACTTGTACTCATGCTGTTTCTGCTTATGCCACATCTTGAAATAGACGGCCCCAGCCTGTCACCTGTCGCGTATCAAAGCCGGCTATGAGTAGCGACTTCCACACAACGGTAGCGATCGTGTCATAGACCGGAATACCTGTGAGCGCTTCGAGATCAGGAACCAAATGCGCCGCTTTCAGGTTAGTGCAAAAAGTTGAAATGGCTTGGGGGTTTTGGGCGGCTACTTGGGTAACCATGTCGCGAATTTGCCCATCAGTGACTTCTGAAAATGAGAAATTAACGTGCAGATTCAAATGGCACTCAGCGATGCAATTCAATCCTGAACGTTTATAGTTCGCTACAATTTTTTCCTGGACTTCCGTAAGGTAAGGGCTGACAAGGCCGAAATTTTGCACACCGGTTTTCTCGAAAATTTCGTTCAAGGCCAGCACCGAGGTGGTGGCGGGAATACCCGTGACCTCGGTAATTCGCTGGCACAGACGTTGATCGGCGTCAAAGCCCAGCCAGCCTGACGAGGTTCCATTCCAGGCAATAACGTCAACCTTCGCATCGGCCAGCAGCTTGGCGGCTTCCATTATTTTGCTATCGTCGAATTGGCCTAGCGCCTGATCGCGTAAGGAGATTTCGGTAACGGTAAAGCGCGCGAAGTGGGCCGATACGCCGGACAAACCCGATACCATTGCGCTGGTGATGGGTTCCAGAGCCGTGTTCGAGGAGGGAGTCAGCATTCCCAGCAAAATGCGTTTTGTCATGTTTGTCTCTTGGTGAAAAAAACTATATTTCGTCGTGTTTGAATATAGCGTCGAAGTCGGGAGGCGCGGGCTCCGTACTGTCGAGATCCAATGCGTGCTCGATATGCAAAAGATGATCCAGCATGCACTGCTTCGCGCCGGCGCTATCGTGCGCTTCGATCATGTCAACCAGATCGCGATGTTCGTGGTGCGGGCAAGCGGGGGTGTTAGGCTTGTCGTAGAGAGTGATGATAAGGCAAGTCAAGGCGGTCAACTCGCGCATGATGCGCGGCAAGAAACTGCTGGCGACCATATCTGCGATATGTATGTGGAACTCTCCGGAAAGCCTGATGATGCGGCGCAAGTCGTTGGCGTTGCGGGCTTCCTGTTCTTGCGCAACGTGCCGGCGCAGCGTGCGTACTTGGGCTGGCGTGACCTGCCTTGCGAGCAGGTCCACCATGCCCGGTTCGATCAGGCGGCGTGTGGTGAACAGTTCACGCGCTTCTTGCGTTGTTGGGCGAGCAATAAACGCGCCGCGGTTCGGAATAAGCGTAACCACTTTCTCGTGCGCCAGGCGGCTTAGCACTTGGCGCACTTTAGCGCGACTCGCGCCTGTGGCTTCCGTCAGACGCTCTTCCGCCAGTTTGGTGCCAGGAGCCAGCCGGCGCTCCATAATGGCCACCTGGATTCGCTGATAGATTTCATCGTTTGCCATCTCATGCCCTTTTGACGGGATGGGAGCATTAAATACCGTCGATGTCGCAGATACGTCCAATCCGCGTCTCCTGAATTATTCAAAAATAAAGTGGCCGGCCAGCGATGAGGGTTTGAACAACTAAGTAAACATCACAGTGCCGGATTGTGAACATTTTTTCCTGGATCGATTATATACGCGTGCCTCTGTGCGTCTGCGAGCTGAAACCTATGCAGGCATGGCTATATTGGCGGACGTTCGCGCTTCAGCAACGCTTGCATTGCCGCCGACAAGCCTTGATTTGGCTTAGGCGGCGGCGGTGAAAAGCTGCCTCTTTCAGCTGTGCCAGGCGCCAATGCGATCAAGGTCTCGGCATGTCGCACCGCGCTGGAAACCCCCTCGACTAAAGGCACGGGAATATCATTTCGTATGGTGCGGGCCAAACCTGCCAGGGGTGCGCCAGCCAGAATCAGTACATCAGCCCCGTCTGCGTCAATCGCCTGCATGCACAGTTCACGCAGCCGACTTTCATGATCGGTTTGCACCGTGCCGATATCCTGCAGCGGTTGCTGTAGGCAGCGTATGCTGGCCAGGCGTCCTGCCAGCCCATTAGCCTGCACACATTCGCGGTACCAGGCTGTGATCCGGTGTGAGATAGCAATAATCGAAAAGCGATTGCCCAACATGCAGGCGCTCATGAGCGCGGCTTCCGTGAGTCCGATCACAGGGATATCGACCGCTTCGCGGATGCCCCATAGCCCAGGATCTCCGAAGGCGGCAATCACGAGTGCATCGTATTTGGACGCTTTCTCGGCGGCCAGGTTGGCGGCGGCGTATGCGCCTATCAGCGCTTCAAAGCGGGTTTCTATGTATGCCACTCCCAATGGCGCTGTCACGACGTCGATATGGGTGGAGGCTGATGCGGCGCGCCTAGCCTCGGCCGCAATCAGATCGGAAACGCTTTGGGACGTATTGGGGTTAATCAACAGGATACGCATTAGAGACTCTTTATTGATTTATTGAAAGCCTCAAAATGAATTCTGAGGCTTTCACCGAGTTGCCAATAGTGGCGCTGTCTGGCCTTGACGTCAGACAGGCAGCTTCTTGCTGTAATCAATGAGCAAGGTAGAGCAAACGAATAGGCCTACCCCCGCCGCTGCAAACAGCATGAATGCCAGAAAAAAGGACCCGGTCATTTGTACGATCAGACCCACCAGGATAGGCACGCCTACACCGGCGATGTTGCCGCCCAGATTCATGGTGCCGCCTAAAAAGCCCACTGTATTGCGCGTACCGAGAATCGCGGGAATGCACCAGTAGAGGCCGCACCAGCGCAGAAAGAACAGCGTGGCCGACAGCATGACAACTACGGCAACGGGATCGGTAATTTGCGAAACACTGAATATGGACACGGTAGCGAGAATTGACGCAACGCCGCATAGCGTACGCATCACTTTGCCTTGCGAGGCGCCGGCAGCCCGCCATTTGTCCGCCAGCCAGCCGCCCACCAATTCGCCAACAAAGCCCGCAAAGAACATGATGAATACGGCGCCGCCCATCTGTTTGATGTTCAATCCACGCGCTTCGGAAAGATAGCTGGGTATCCAGGTCAGCAGGCCGTAGAACAGGGTATTGAAAAACATCCAGCCGAAGAACATGCCCCACACAGACCGGTATTTAAAAAAGTCCAGCAAACGGCCGCTGACGATGGCCGGCTCCGTAACCTGTTCCATTGCATGACTGGCTTCGATATGACGAGCCTCAGCGTCGTTGGCGCTGGGATGTTCACGTGGATTGTTGCGTATGTAATACCACGCCCAAAGCCCGGCGATCATCGTGCCTACGCCAGCGATAATGAAGGCTGCGCGCCACGAGTGAAAGATGACAATCAGAAACGAGATCAAGATGGCACCGAGAGCGGAGCCTAATGGGGCGCCGCCATCCAGGAGTGTCGCGCCACGTCCGCGTTCGTTTTGTGTCATCCACATGGCATTGAGTTTGCCGCCGGCGGGATAGATCGGTGCTTCGGATGCACCAAGGCCTAAGCGAGTAAGAAGCAGAATCACCCAGCTCACCGACGCTGCGGCGAGCGCCTGGAACAGGCCCCAGAAAAACGTTGCGCCAGCGATCACCACACGTGGCCCGAACCTGTCCGCCAGCATGCCGCCAGGGATTTGCATAAAGGCGTAGGTCCAGAAAAATGAGCTTAGCAGCAAGCCTTGTACCGCTGGACCAATATCGAACTCTTTGCCGATCAACGGCATGGCGACCGATATGGACGCCCGATCGACATAGTTGATGGTAACCAGGAACAGTATCAGAAAAAATATTTTCCATCGCACGCGGGTAGGCGCGGCGGCGGCGGACTGGCTGGCGTTGACCTCGAGTTGAGCTTCCATGGCTTGTCTCCAATGATTATGTTTTGTTTGCATGCATGAAACAGTGCAGCGCACACAATTTTTATTCCAATTTTTGCAAACTCTGGCACGAGTCTACTTGTTGGATAATCATATTGTGGACATAAACAATAGATAATGTCAACGATATTAATATTATTGTTTACAATTTATATGGGGATTCTTTTTGTTGTGAAACAAAGGGATATTTTTGTATTGCCAGTGTGGTAGGCAGGGGTCTTGATAGCGGTTGCCCAAGAAGGTCACCCACTCACCGAGGCCCGCGTACTGGACTCAACCGGACGCCATCTATAGTGTCTATGGGATCGGCAATAGGCTCGCCAAGCCGGTCAATGACGCGTAGCGTCTTGAGTTGCGTATCAACCTCGACCTGTGCCCCGTGCGGCACGAGAGCCGTAATGTCTGCATCGAAGCCCGCCAGCATGGTGATGCCGGCCAGCGCCGCGCCTTGCACCAGAATGGTATTGACCGAATTGAACACAATGGCCCGCGGAGCCATGTTGCGCGAGCGCATTTCATACAGCATCCATGCGCTGGCGACGCCGCCCTTGGCCGTGTCGAGCACCAGGATGCAGTCGACATAAGACTGTCCGGCCAGTTTATGGGTGGGCCGCGAAAACACTCCACGAAGCCGATCCAGATCGTAACGCGCCGAAAGGCCGTCGTGGGCGACAAGAGCCTTTCCTGCCACGTTATGCCCCATTGCCTGGCGGGCCTGCAATATCAATTCTTTCATTGAAGTTCCCCTTTTTCAGCTGCCGCGATGCAGGCTTCCATGGATGCGAGTTTGGGCACATAGCCGTATCCGCCCAGAATGTTGACCAGTTTTGCGCTATTGGTTGCCAGGTGTTTCCAGCCTTTGGTTTCTGCAATTTCGCGCGCATAAGACTGGTAGAAACACATGCCCGACATCACCGTGCCGCCGGCCGATTCAATGATTTCGGTGTAGCCGAACCGATCGGCGTCCGGCTTGATTTGCGGGCTGGTGATCGCCAATAAGGGCACCTTGAATGTGCGTCCTTGACTTAATTCGGCAATGGATCGCAATTCGAACAGACTGAGTTGCGGCGCCGAAAACACGACGACATCGACTCGGTTGTCGACGGCATAGCTTGCCTGTAGTGCGTCGATGTCGCTCTTGCCTATGTGATGTCGTAGCGGCAACATATGGCCGTTCACGTCCTGCGCGCGAAAGGCTTCGGGTGTGATCCCGACAATATGATAGAGCGCGGTCGACCCGAAACTGGCCATGGCTGCGCCGAAATGCTTGAGTTCGTCCGAAGAGGGAGAGCGGTCGATGCCTTCGATGACGGGCACCTGCCAATAGTTTCCGGCCAGGCGTCCGATGACGCCGCCGAGCGCCCCCCATTCGTTAAGGGTGCGCGGGGTCCATTCCACGGACACGTGCAACGTCGCCTGCCGGTGTTTGTCGAGATGGAAGCCGTAGCGCGGCGTACGGCCCGTCAAGCCGGCCGATAGCGCGGACGGGCCGCCTTCGAAATTGGATCGGGCGCCATTGACCGAGTTGGAGTAGATCACGACTCCCGTATCGCCAAAGGCGACATGTTCGCCGCGCGTGGCGGACAGCACCGTCTGGTAATTGATGCAGGTGTCTGTCATGCTGACACCCAGCGCCACAAAGGCATCGATCGCGCGTCTTTCCAGGTGCAGCATCCAGTCGGCCTGGCCAATGACATCCGCTTTTGAAAAGTCTGTTCCGCGTGGATCCGTGATGGTTGGCACCCGCACCCGATGCCGGCCGTCCTTGGCCTCGGCCAAGCTTTCGAGCCACAGCACGCCCGCCTGCCCCAGGCTTTCGGTATCGGCCATCACATGGGCTTGCGTGACCGGAACAAAATCCTGCGCACCGAAAAAATCGCCCACGGTGATCTGATGCCTGATGGCAATCCTGGCGACCTGGCCGAACTCTCCGGCCAGCATGGCTTTTTCTTCATCGTTTAAATTCAAGGTTTCACTCCAGAGAAAGGCCTGTTTCGCGAACGGCGTCGCCCCATTTGGCAATTTCCTTTTGTTGAAACGGCGCCAGGGGGATATCCAGGGTTTGTACGCCGATGTCACTGAGCCTGCGCGCATAGCTGTCGGACCGGACGATGTTTTCGAGGGCAGAGGTCAATTTTTGTTTTACCTCGGGCGGCAACTTCGCCGGGGCGAAAACGGCCCACCACGCGGTCGCTTCGAAGCCCTTGATCCCGGACTCGGACACGGTAGGTACATTGGGCAGCACTTTGGATCGGGTGAGGCTTGTTACAGCCAGTGCAATCAGGCTACCGCTAAGCACATGCGGCAATATCGACTGGACCGGATCGAACATCAATGGGATAGTCCCGCCTATCAGGTCAGTGACCGCCGGGGCGCTGCCTTTGTAGGGGACATGGGTCAGTTTGATGCCGGCGGCTTTGCAGAACATGGCGCCCGCGAGGTGGCCGGGAGTTCCGTTGCCTGCCGAGCCATAATTGATCGACCCGGGGTTGGCGCGGGCCTGGGCGATAAGGTCTGCCAAGGTCTTGAAGCCTGCCTTGGCGTTGACCACAATGCCGATGGGCGCACTGGCGATGGTGGCGATGGGCGTAAAGCTCGCCGTGACATCGTAGGGTAATTTTTTGTACAGCGTGGCATTGATGGCATTGGTGCCGACCGTTCCCATAAGCAGCGTATAGCCATCGGGCGCCGCCATGGCGACCGCGTCTGCGCCGATCGATCCGCCTGCGCCCCCCCGATTATCGATATAAACCTGCTGCTTCAACATATCGCCAAGCAGTTTCGCCAGGGGGCGGGCCACAATGTCGGTTGGCCCGCCCGCGGGAAAAGGCACGACCATTCTGATTTTTCGGGATGGATAGGCTTGCGCAAATGCCTGCATGGAATAACAAAGACTTGATAGCCCGGTGATTACAGGTGCAATGATCAGCTGACGGCGGCGGTTCGAAAATGACATGGCACTACCTCCTGGTTAATCAAACAGGCTGTCTTTCGGTGTATTAGTGCAGTTTCAGCCTTTTGGCGGTTTCGACCGGACGTAAGGCGCTTGCAATCTCCAGCGGCCCGGGCAAGCTTAATCTGAACGTATAGCGCTCCGGAATAATGTAGATACGCGTGAACTCGCAAATGGTCCCTGGGGCCGTGCGAGACGTCCTTTCCATGACAAGCACATTGGTTCGAGCATTGATGCTTAGCTCACGCGCCACTTGGACGGTTGCCGGCGCGCATCGGATGACCACGTCGGCGCGGCCAATGCGCAAGCCAAGAAACTGTTGCAGGATTTCATAGACTATCAAGTCACGTGCGCGCTTTTCGCCCACCGCTGCGGCCGATGCGGGCAAAAATGCTTCCACGACGGCGAAAGGCTGTCCGTCCACACAGTAGCGGCGCCGCAGGCGCACCGGCAGATCGAGCCCGTGGGCAAGCGTTCGATCGGTGCGGCCCGCCGAAATCGAAAATTCGAGCAGCTCGGTCTGAGGCTCGACGCCCTGGTTGCGCAAGGCATCCTGAAACCCTTGAAGCATGCTCAGGTCTTGATGCAGGGGCGGCCGCGACACAAACGTGCCCTTGCCGCGATGCGCCACGACCTGCCCATTGCGGGTGAGCAGCGCAATGGCCTGGCGCACGGTAATGCGGCTGACACCATGCATGGACATCAGTTCGGTTTCGCTGGGTATGCGCATGCCCGGGGCCAGACGGCCCGTCGAAATCTCGTTTGCCAGGCGATTGGCAATTTGCATATAGAGAGGTTCTTCGCAGAGGGGATCAAGCACGGCTTGCGATGCCGCGGCTTTCTTGATGCTGCGTCGCATGATCATAATGTCCTATATTGTATTAATACATTATAGAATAAGCGGGCAAATTTACGCTATGTTTTTTAATGCGGGCAAGCTTCGCGCACGGCGCAATTCCGTTGCTAAATCAATCGCGGGCCGACTGGGGTGGCAGCCACAAGGGCTGCCGCTACATGATTGACGGACGCGTATTTGTAGCGGCAGCCCTTGTGGCTGCCATTAATACACTAAGCAATAGTCTGTCTTCCTCGTCAACGTCGCAGACTTCAACAACAACCGCCGCCGTCCCGGATGGATTCATGTCGGCATTGACAACAACTTGTTATGCGTCGGGAAACCGGGCGCCCATTGCGGCGGCAATGACTTGCATGTCGTGATCGCTTATGGAAAAAATCCCGAACCGAAATTGATAACCCCAATTCCGTGCCCCGGCCGAAAACTCCAGCGTGTCAAGCAAAGCCTTGATCGGGGCTTCGTGGGCTGCCATCCATAGTACGTCTCGACGGAAGGGGACGAATCCGCCGCCCATATCGAAGGGATAAGGTTCCTTGTTTTTAACGACCCCTATGGCCGTGAAGGCCTGCAGCTTTTTTTTGCTGTTGAAATCAAGCACGGGTGAATAGTAGACGATGCGGTCTGCGGGCTTTATACGATGTAGTGGCGCCGCTTTGCCGTGGCAAACCTGCATGAAGCCGGCTTCGCGGCCTCGCTGCACGTGATCGGCCGATGCCACGGCAATCCAGTTTTGAGTCATTCTGCAGACAGCGCAAATACGCGCAAGCGGTGGCCGTCCGGATCGAGGGCAACAAAGGTGTAGCCGAAATCCAGCTGGGTCGGCGCCTGCGCCACAGCCAGCCCGCGGCCCACCCATTCGGTGTGCATGGCGCGAACGGTATTGTTGTCGGCGACCGAGAAAGCGAGCTCGGCCCCGCCGCCGGTGGCCGTGGCGGCCGGTTCTACCGTGTGTTTGGACCACAAACCGAGCTTGAGGCCCGAATCCAGGACGAACAGGGCAAACGTCGGCGAGGTTTCGACGGGAGCTCTACCAAGCAATGCGGTATAGAAGCTGGCGCTGGAAGCGGGGCTGTCGACGTAAAGAAGGACATAAGTAGGATGAGTCATGCCGGTGCTCCTTGATGATGGACGGGGTCGTCTCTGAGGCAGGGATGGTTCCTGTGCAGATTGATGTCATCCTAACGCCGGCTGCTGTCAGATTCTGTCAGTAGCGTTTGAGCTTCGCATCATCCCGCCTGATGCCTGATCGTCGTGGCGGTCAGCGACCGGCCGCATCGATCACCTTGTCGGTATGCCTTGCGCCTTTCTCCACTCTCTGAGCAGGGCTTGCTTGCTGCGCGGGTATTGCGGGCCTGGCCAGGAAAGGGAAGATATCCTGTCTGTCCGAAAATGACGGAAATCGTCTCGCAGCTCACACCATGAAACAAGCAGGCGGGATGTCTCGAAGAACCCAATGGCAAATGGCCATATCGTGCGCTGCGATTCAACCCCCTCTTGATCGGAATAGGTGATGGACAGCTTATGCCCGGTGCGGATGGCCTTTCTTACCAGCCCCAAATCGATGTCTTCCGGACTTACCGTGTCATGAGGCCCGACAAACAGTGCGTTGTTATCCATATTGCCGCGGAGGTCTTTGGGAAGAACCGCGGCGATCTTGGCCAGGGCATTCGACGCCGCCGACGCAAGCTGCTTGTCTGCCCGCTTGCTGACCCAGCGCGAACCCAGCACCAGAGCCTCGATCTCGTCGTCGGAAAACATGAGCGGGGGCAGCATGAAGCCAGGCTGCAGAATGTAGCCCATGCCGCGTCCTCCCTCGATCATGGCGCCTTGCGCCTGAAGAGAGGCAATATCCCGGTAGAGAGAGGTTCGTAGGCTGACACCCAGATCGTTGGCCAGTTTTTTGCCGCTTACAGGCAGGCGATAGCGGCGCAACAGCTGAAGCAGCTCAAGAAGACGTTCTGATCGTGACATTTTGAGTCGCCTGTTTCGGTTTGTGCCGTCAGTTTAAAATTATTTCCTGTTGATGATTGTCTACCTATCGGGGTGTGCGCTTATCGTAGTCGTTGTGTAAGTGCCTCTGCCTGCTCGGCGAATTTCTCCGGGTTATTCCGTTCCAGTTTCGCCAGGTTGTGCAGTTTCCAGCGAATCTCCGGGAGATGCTCGATATGTGAAATTCCCAACAGCGGCGATTCGGGGTGGCCAGTAACGAGCGACAACAGAAAGCGGCGTTCTTCCGCATCAAGGCCGCTTTGGAGCTCTTGTATCATTCGCGCTCGCGCGCCCAATAGCGCACGCAATTCGACTGGTTGGTTTGTCATGCCTTTGAAGTTGCGTTCGTAGTCCTGGCTGACGTCTCGTAGTGACGGGAACAACACCTCGTGAAGGGGTCGATTGTGGCTGGCGAGGTAGATTACGAGTGCGCCGCTGGCAAAGACAAATGGAGTAACTTGAGTTAACAGGCGTGCGGTGTCAAGGTAGATTGAGTTCATGGCTTGAGCACCAGCAGTCCGTCAGCCGACCGAGATACCCAGGCTCTGGCGCTTCCGGTGGGCAGTTGTGTGGAATCCAGCTTCGCGGCCCAAGGGAGGGAGAACTCGCGTCCGAGTTGCAGGCACAGACGTACCGTCTTGACACTAGTGCAATGGTGCAGCAAGTCGCACAGCACATCAGTGCGTAAGCTGTATGCACTCTCCGCGAGTTGACGCGCTTCCTGTAGCGGTTGGCGTACGCCCACCTCGCTTAGCATTTCCAGTAGTGCACGCTCAGGCGTTGAGACCCGGGGTGCGCCGCTGCGTCTTTCAAACGGCCCAGCATAAAGCGGGTCGACGGGTGGCTCGTCGAACAGCCGTTTGCGGTGATACTCCGCCGGGAAGCGCTCTATGAACCAGCCAGGCAGATGGGCCGCTGTCCAGCCATACAGATGCAGGACTGGATGCTGTGATAGGTAGTGTCTTATGCCGTACCAGTCGAGGGCAGATTTGCCGCCAACGTGCAGCCCAACGACTGTGCGCTGCAGTAGGATCAGGCAGGGGTGCAGTTCCAGCGTATCGCTGGGGCGGCAGTACACGCCGCGCGCCAGTCGGAAAAGCCAACCGGAGCGCGCGTAGTGGACAGCCAGGTCGGCAGAGATGCCCTGTGCTGCCAATCCCTCAGAGGTTAATGGCGTACCTGGAGCCCATTGTCTGTAGAGAGATTTTAGTTTATTTCTATTAGTCGTAGTCATACTACGATATTTATCGTTATTTAAAGAAGTTGCCAAGCTTTATTTGGTATCTATTATCGTAGTTTAATTACGACAAAATAAAATTTTCTAAGAAACGGCCTTTCTACAGTCAGTTTATGAGAACAGTGTGGGGGCCTGTTCTCTCAACGCGGATTCGTCACCGATTCGGTAGCCCATCGCGCGGTATCCGCGCTGGCGCTTATCCCACATTCGCAGCAGTACGGGGTGGCCGATGTCTACGAAGTCGATGATCCGCACGTCGGTTTTTCCAGCGTGTTCGCGATGCAATCGGCCCGCGTACTGTTGCAGCGTCCCCTTCCATGACACGGGCATTGCAAGCACAAGAGTGTCAAGCGATGGATGGTCAAAGCCTTCTCCGATTAGCCTGCCGGTCGCCAGCAAGACGCGTGGCGCGTCCGGCGGCAGTGCGTCGAGTCCCATGATCAAGTTGGCTCGCTGTTTCTTCGAAATCCGCCCATGCAGCACAAATGGGGATGGCACCTTTCCGTCAAGTGCGGCCAGGATGGCATCAAGGTGCTCGGTACGTTCAGTCAGGACGAGCACCTTTCGGCCTCGGTAAAAGGCCTGCTCGATTTCGGCGGCGATCGCCATTGTCCGGCCCTGATTGTTGACCAAGTGACGGAACACGTCCTGAATCCCGGCTTCCTGCGGCAAATCGATACGTCCGTAGATCGAATGCGGCACCACTTCCAGATCTCGCGGAGCACTTGTGGGCCTTGCCGCCGTATAGCGGATTGGGCCGCATTGCATGAAGATGATGGGCTGCTGGCTGTCACGGCGGATTGGCGTGGCTGTCAAGCCGAGCACGTATTTCGCCTTGACGTGTTTCAGAATGGTTTCAAACGACACGGCCCCAATGTGGTGGCATTCATCAACGATGACGTGACCGTAGTGCTCGACCAGTGGGTTGATCTCGCCTTGATGCGACAGGGATTGCATCACCGCAATATCAATCTTGCCAGTTGGCTTGGCCTTGCCGCCTCCAATGGTGCCAATCATGTCTTGCCCGGCGTCCAGGAATACCTGTAGACGCTCCTGCCATTGTTTGAGTAATGTGGTGCGATGCACCAGCACCAAGGTGTTAACGCCGCGACGGGCGATCATTGCGGCGGCAATCACCGTCTTGCCGAATGCAGTGGGTGCGCACAACACGCCGGCTTCATGATGGAGCATTGCCGCGGCGGCTGTTTCCTGGTCGAGCCGTAGCGTTCCCGCAAAGCTAGCGTCGAGCGACCGACCTTCAAACCGTTCGTCACGCAGATCACAATAGATTCCGTGATCGCGTAATAGCGCCTGAGCGGCATCAAGGCAACCACGTGGCAATGCAATGTGCTGTGGGTAGTTTTCGGCACAACCGATCACGCGGGGTTTGTCCCATACCGACATTCGCATTGCTTGCGCTTTGTAGAATTCGGGATTCTGGAAGGCAGCTAGGCGGATCAGGCGATTGGCCAGCGGTTGTGGCAATTGATTCTTTTCGAAATAGACGAGATTTGCCATAGTCACGGTGACCTCCTTAGGCATCGTCCCTGGCAGCTTCCCGATGACGGGTGGCGGACGCTTCCACGGCTGCGCTTGATCTTCTTCGTCAATAAATGTCACATCCAGGGGATGTGCGCCGCCAGTGGCGAGCAAAATGGAGGGCTCGATGTCCTGCGGCAGCATAGGTTGGACGGATGCGAGGAACGCCCACTGGTCGGCATACGGGCGCAAGGCGGCATCGACAAATACGCTACAGCCGTTTTCGCGAGACCTTTTTTGGAGAGGCAAGGCGATCAGGTTGCCAAAGCCGCCTTTGGGCATTGTGTCCTGGTTGGGAAATAGCCGATCGTACGAGGTCAACTTCATTTGTCGCGTACGCGCACAGGTGTGGCTGATAATGGCAGTGCCTAGTCTTCGGGCATCACGGGCGGGTACTGGGTTCGAGAAAAAAATCCAGGCGTGCGCGCCCTTGCCGGAACGAGAGATTTCGATGGCGATCGGCACACCGAGCTCCTCGCAAGACTGAGTGAATGCTTGCGTATCTTCTCTCCATTCGGCCTCGTCGAAGTCGATTGCAAGGAAATAACAAGTGTCATTGGTTAGCAGCGGATAGACGCCTGCTGTATGCTTGCCGGCCAGATGATCATAAATGACTGAATCCGACAAAGGCATCAGCAAGCGCTTGTCGCAGTTTGAACACTTGATACGTGGCTTTTCGCAGATGCCGGCCCGCCACTCGTTGGCGCAGGCGGGAGCGTACCCAGATTTGCCGGTCGCTTTGCTTTCCCAGCGAACGGGATAGATGTCGGTTCGCCCGCGGAAAAGTCGGCGAAAGAGTGTCACCTTATCGGCGATGGACAATCGTGGGGATTCGTCCTCGGTTGCTGTCACTGACGGTTCTGATGGCAAGCGCCACTCAATGCCGCGTGCTTCGAGCAATGCGATCAATCGGGCGTTTTCTATCTGTAGCGCCATTGTAGGGTCATGGCTAGCCGTGGATTCTGTGCCTGACATTGAAGTAGAATCTTTCGGTTTCATTTTTCGAGAAACACTGGCTTTCGTGATCAGATGGCATTAGAATCCTGATCAGTCGATATTAAATTCCTGATTGGTCGGCATTAGAATCCTGATTGGTCGAGATCAAAATCCTGATTGGTCGGCGTTTAATTCCTGATTGGACGACATTGGATCATATAAGCCCTAATCCCACATTTATACCGCGTTTCGTCGAGGCCAATGTTAGGGCCGCGCTCCACGACACGCCGGTAGTTTTGATTAACGGCCCGCGCCAGTGCGGAAAGACCACGCTGGTGCGCCAATTAACGGGCGAATTGCATACCTATATCACCCTTGATGATGATACGGCGCTGGCTGCCGCCCGCAGTGACCCGGCTGGCTTTGTACGTGGGCTGGAGTATGCCGTGATAGATGAGGTGCAGCGCGCGCCGGCGCTGCTGCGGGCGATAAAAAAGTCGGTTGACGAAAATCGTAGCCCGGGCCGTTTCTTGCTTACCGGATCTGCGGACGTTTTGGTGTTGCCTCAGATAACGGAAAGTTTAGCTGGCCGCATGGCTGTGATTAGCTTGTTGCCGTTCGCTCAGGCTGAGGTCAATCGCAATAAATCCGATTTTCTCGCACAAGCGTTTAGCGGCCGTGTTGTGAAAGTTGCACAACCCATTATGGGAGCTCAGCTTGTTGAACGTGTGCTGGGTGGCGGGTACCCGGAAATGTTGCTTCGGACTCCTAAAAGGCGGCAGGTGTGGGCTCGTGATTATATTAATGCCATCGTGCAGCGCGACGTGCGTGATATTGCCAGTTTGGACAAGCTGGATCAGCTTCCTCGCCTACTGCGCATGTTCGCACATCACAGCGGGCAGCTTACCAATTTTACGCAATTAGGCAACCAACTTGGACTAGATGCCAAAACGATCAGAAGGTATACCGTCGTTTTTGAACAGCTGTTTTTGTTGCGTCGAGTTGAGCCGTGGTTTGATAACCGGATCAAGAGACTTATTAAAACGCCTAAGGTGCATTTCTTTGATGCGGGATTGCTGGCTGCAATACTGGTGGCAACTGCGGAGGGAATTAAGAAAGATCGTTCGATCTTCGGCCCCATACTGGAAACCTTTGTTTTTTCCGAGGTGTTGAAGCACATTTCGTGGTCCGATGAAATTTACAGCTTGTACCATTACCGCGACAAGGATAACGATGAAGTCGATATCATTATTGAAAATGAGCACGGCAACCTGGTGGGGATTGAGGTTAAAGCGGCGGCATCAGTAAATGCTGCCGATTTCAAAGGTTTGCGCAAGTTGGCCAGCGTGCGTCAGGACACTTTCAAGCTAGGCATTGTGCTTTACGATGGCGACAAAGTAATTCCTTTTAATGATCAATTTGTTGCGGCGCCTATTTCTTGCTTGTGGAGCTGATAGGCCCTCAAACATCGATCCGGTACAGTTAAAACATGAATCTGAAAAACCAGGCGGTGTCGGTTGACGAGTTCGGTATTGCAACGCTGACCCTCAGCAACGGCGGCCCGCTGAATATTATTGGCAGCCAGGTGGCTCAAGACCTTGCCGCGCTTATCCGTTCGTTGGCGGCGGACACTTCCATCAGGGCTTTGATCATTCAGGGGACCGGCAGCAAAACGTTTATTGGCGGGGCCGACATCAAGGAAATGGTCGATCTGAAGCCGGCGTCGGCTGAAACGTTTATACGTTGCTTGTATGAACTATGCGAATCGGTAAGGGTTTTTCCTGCGCCGACCATTGCAAAGATCGATGGGTGGTGTATTGGAGTGGGCCTGGAATTGGCGGCGTGTTGCGATGTGCGTTATGCGTCGGCAAAATCGCAGTTCACCATGCCCGAAGTGAAGCTCGGTATACCGTCCGTTATCCAGGGCGCGTTGCTGTCGCGGCTGATCGGCGAGGGGCGAGCCCGTTGGTTGATGCTTTCGGGAAACGTGATTGATGCTCCGACGGCGCTGGCCTGGGGCCTGTTGAACGGTGTGGCAGAGCCTGAAAGCCTGGATGCCCTGGTAGGCGAGTTTGCCCGCGGCCTTGCCGCTTGCGGTGCGGCGGGCATGAAAATACAGAAGCAGTTGCTGATCGAATGGGAAGCGCCTTATCTCGATGATGTCGTTAAGCGAAGCATCGGGCGCTTTGGTCAAGCTTTTGAGAGCGATGAGCCGCATATTCGCATGAGCGAGTTTTTTCACAATAAAAAGATGCGGTAAAAGAATAAGTAACGATTACCCAACAGGGTCGAGGGATAGGTAATGCATCAAAAGAAGTTGCAGTCGTCAATAAAAATAGGCATCGAGCATCACCAGGCCGGGCGCGTGGCGCAGGCCGTGGCGATTTATTCTTCCATACTGCAGGCGCATCCTCATAACCCGCAGGCCTTGTACTTGCTCGGTTTGATCGCCCAGGAATCGGGCGACCATAAAAAGGCGGTTGCGCTTTTCACCAAGGGGCGCAACGCCAGTCCGTCTGAACCGGTATTCCATTTGCAGCTTGGCATATCGTTGAATCATTTAGGGGCTGTGGATGATGCAATTTCCAGTTGTAGGGCGGCACTGGCTTTAAACCCCGCGTATGTCGAAGCCCATTGCAATCTGGGCAATGTGCTTGCACGCATGGGTGATGCGGATGCCGCCATAGCCAGCTACCGCCGTGCGCTGCAGCTGGCACCCGATATGGCGCAGATCCACTACAACATCGGGGTGCTGTTTCAAGAGCAATTTCAACCGGAAAAAGCGATTGAATGCTTTCGGGATGCCATACGCCACAAAGAAGATTATGCGGCGGCCTACAATAATCTGGGTGTTGCATTAAGCGAAACGGGTGATCTGGACGAGGCGATCGTTTGTTATCGCAAGGCGCAGGAATTGGCGCCCGATTTCGCGGACCCTTTTTATAATTCGCATGCGCTGTTATTGGGTCTTGACGATAAGACGGCGTCCATTTCCTGCCTGGATCAAGCCTTGAAAATTCAACCCGGCAATGACACCTATCGCTTTTCGCTGGGGATGCTTCACGACTACCTGGGTGATGCAGAAAAGGCGGCGGCTTGTTTTAATGCCTTGCCCAAGAGTGATCCACTTGCAGCGGATATGGACGCCTGGGATTACCTCAAATCCTTGGACGGCGCACGGCCGTCTGTGATGGGAAGCGCTCTGCAAACATTCAAATTTGCCATCGATCGCGCACGAACAGATGGCCTGGTGCTGGAGTTCGGCGTGTTCCACGGGAAGTCGATCCGCCTGATTGCATCGCTCGTGGATACGGCCGTTCACGGGTTCGACAGCTTTGAGGGCATTCCGGATGACTGGAACCAGGAGTTGAAAGGCAGCTATTCAACCCGGGGAGTCATCCCCAGCGTGCCGGACAAGGTGCAGCTTCATGCCGGATGGTTCGAGGATTCGATTCCGGCATTCATTGAAAAAGAGCGCGGCCCCATCCGTTTTATGAACGTGGATTGCGATCTCTATAGTTCAACCAAAACGGTATTGGAGCTTCTTGCCGGCCAAATCGTTTCGGGCACGGTGATTGTATTCGATGAATACATAGGGAACTCATCCTGGCGCGACGATGAGTTCAAGGCGTTTAACGAAGCGGCGCAAAAGCACCGCTGGTCCTATGAGGTTCTGTGTTTCAGCTTCGTGACCAAACAGGTGGCTATCCGGATTTCCGGCTGCGCGGCATGAGCGAGCTCTTTCGCAATAAAAAGAAGCGATGACGATTGTCTGGCGTATTGGATTTAAAGTGTTTTCGGTCAAACGGCGGTATACGGCACGGGACGTGTAGGTATTTGAAGACGCCGTCTATGGGGGCCGGGGCGGGGCCGGCACGGCGTGCTTGATCCGGATCTGCCTCGTCCAGGCGGGCGTCGGGCCAAACTCGCTACGCCGCTGGCGCGGCTGCGCGCAAACATGGCCCGCCGACAGCCCCCGCCTTCCCTTCGTCAGCATCCGGAGCACGCCTTACGCCGGCCCCGCCCCGGCCCCCATAGACGGCTCGCGTCGTGGCATGCCCGAAACTCACTGGCCCGCAGCCTGTCACGTTGGCCGCTGCCCCACACATTCCTCTGTGCACTCTATCAGCGCAGCCGCAGGGCGAGGGGTGGGTACCGTCCGGTCATTCGGCCAGCGCCGGGTACTGACGAAGGGAAGGCGGGGGGTGTCGTCGGGCGCTGTTTGAGATTCTATAGTTTTAATCAAGCCTTTTTCAGTAAAAAACGATTTAAATCGAACGGCTTTTGGCTACGCCATAGGGCAAAAGCGATACTCAGCAGTTTGCGACCCAGAATAACGAAGGCGGCGGTGGAACTCAGGCCGTGCGCGCGTAAAGCTTCATAGCGGGACTGGAACACTTTGGATCGGCTGGCAGAAAACCCCATCATGTATAACTGGCGGCGTAGCCAGGGCGCGCCGCGCTTGCTTAACCGGCGCAGGCCCCGTTTTTGACCGGAGTCCATGGGGCGCGGGTCCAGTCCCGTGAACGCGATGAGGGCACCGATATTTTTGAACTCGATGCGACGAAATAAACACAGAAGCATCGTGGCGCCTTGCACCCCCACGCCGGGAATCGTCTGTAGCCTTTGCGCCTCGGCGGCTAGGGCCGGCTCGCTCTGAGCTTGCTGGGCGATGTGCTCATCGATCGTCGCGATCACCTGATTAAATTGCGTGATCAGCGCCTTGAGCTGCGGGGCAATGAGGGCGACGTCGCGCAGCGACTGCTGCAGCGCGGCACGCTG
>NZ_SMAJ01000022.1 GCF_004346225.1 Paralcaligenes ureilyticus
CGCCCGCCTGGACGAGGCAGACCCGGGCAGTCGGAGCGCGTAGCGCCCCGACCGCTGGACGGACCGGACGGTACCCACCCCTCGCCCTGCGGCGTGTTAATAGAACGACCTCACCACCCAAAACGACTCAAGAAACAGCGACGCGAAATGCGTTGAGTTCCGTAAACACTTCAACCGAAAATACCCTAGCGCTGCCGCTACATTTCAACCGCAGGCAGGCAAATTTCAAATGCCGTCCCGCGCGGCTCGTTGCTGCGCACCGAGATCGATCCGCCATGGCGCACGACAACCGTTTTCACCAGCGCCAGTCCGAGGCCCGCACCCGAAGGGTTATGAGGCGCGTCTTCGTTCAGCCGGGTGAACGGCTCGAACAGGCCAGTTTGCTGCTGCAAACTGATGCCCCGGCCCTGGTCGAGAATGAGAATCGCCCAGGCTTGGTCCCGGCGGTATACATGACAGCTGATTTCCGTGTGGTCGGGGCTGTACTTGATGGCGTTATCGAGCAGGTTGCACACGGCGCGGGCGAGTAGCGTTGATTCGCCGTTTACCCAGGCCGCCTCCGGGTGATCCGTAAAGAGTATGGCCATATGATGTTGCTGCCCGAGCGCCCAGAATTCATCGCACGCTTGTGTTACCAGATCGACCAGATCCAGCGGCTGGCGGGTAATTTCTATGGCCTCGGCTCGCGCAAGCTGCACAAAACCGTCCACCAGGCCAAGGGTCTTGCGGGCGTGGGTATTGACGCGATCGAGCAGTTCCGGTTGCGGCAGGGCATGGCCGGGATGGCTTTGCATCTGTGTGAGTGCAAGTATGGAGTTTTGCGGCGAGCGCATGTCGTGCGACAGGAACCGCAGAGTGGCTTCGCGTTTGCTTTGCGCGTGGCGCAATTGCGCGATGGCGCCGTGCAGTTGAGTGATCCGTGCAGACAGAGAACCATCGGCGCGCGTGCGCTCTCCGGGCACCAGCGCCAGATCGATGGCGCCGCGTTCCGAGTTCAGCTTTCGCAGTTCGTGGTCGATGTGCTGCAGGGCGGCTTCCTGGCTGCGCCAGCTCCATACGGGATAGGCCAGGGCGACGCCGATCAGGCTTGCGGTAACCGGCATCCATATTTGCGCATAACGCATCAGCAGCCAGCTTGCTACAAAAATCAGCAGCAAAACGGCGGCAATGATCAAAAATGAACGTCGAGGCGACAGGCGGCGCAATGCCATGCACGCCAGCAATACCGGCAGGCAGGCCAACAGGGCGGTTTGCCAGCGCCCGGGGGTGCTTATCCATTGGTTTTCGAGAGCGCTTTGCAACTCGTTGGCCAGGACTTCGACGCCGGACATGGCGTTGCCCATGCGGGCGGCCGGCGTCGAGAATTTATCGCCCAGGCCCGTGCCCCAGGCGCCTATCAGCACATATTTGTCTTTAAAACGGGCGGCCGGCACACGGCCGTCGAGTACGGCCCAATAGGGGTACATGGTGAAGTGGCCGGGAGGTCCGGCATAAGGAATCAATAAGGGCGTGGCAAGCGGCCGGGTTTTCAGGCGCGCCAGTGCGGTATCCGCTGCGGCGGCCTCCAGCATGGAGACGACGAAATGCTGGGCCTGCGCACCCGAGGCCGGCGCACGCTGCAGGGTTACCGAACGCACCGTGCCATCGGAGTCGAGGTCGGCGTTGATATAACCGAGGCGATTAGCCGCTTCGGCCAGCGGCGCGAGCGGCCTTTGTCCGGTGCCCGCGCCCAACACCAGCGGCAGTACGACCCTGCCTTGACGGGACAGGGCTTGTGCGAGTTGTGCGTCGTCGTTGGGGAAGACGCGATCGGCATCCCCGAAAACAATATCCAGCCCTATAGCCTTTGCCTCGTGCAGCCGGTCCAGCAGCCGCGCGTGTACCGTGCGTCGCCAGGGCCAATGACCAAGCGCTTCCAGGCTACTGTCGTCGATGGCAATGATGGCGATGTCGGGCGATGCCGCCCGAGTGGTGGAGGTGGCCAGGGTGGCATCGTAAAAGGTTTGGTCAAGGCGAATCAGCCCCAGGCCAGTGCTGAAATAGCTGATCAGAAGCGTGAATAGCGCCAGGGAGGCGACCACCGCCCACCATTCAACCCGTATGCGCTGTTCCAGATGCCACCAGAAGTCGGCATGACGCGCCATATCAATAATCGGTCAGCAACACGTAACTGCCATCGCCCGCCAGGATCGGAGCGCCATCCGAAGAGTGTAAAACGCTGGCGCCCAAAAAAGCCCGTTGCGCGTCTCGCCCGCCAATTCCGAGCGAGTCAATGGCTCGGACCGCCACGTAGTAGGTGCCGGGACCCGGCGCGCCGAACGTGATGTCGGGCTTGTCAAACGACTGGCTTGAAACCAGATCGGCGCCGGCCTTGTCCGATGAGACTCGCACCAGATAGGAACTGGCCGCGGCGACTGCCGGGAAACGCATGGACTGGCGTCCGCTTTTTCCAGTCGAGGCGGGCAGGTTGGGAGGAGGCAGCAAAGGCCGTATACCGAGCAGCTTGCCTTGAGCATCGATGGCGGTGCCCTGATCCTGGTGAAGCGTGGCGTTTTGCGCCTGCTCCGAGGTAATGTGCGCGACGCCCTTCAGAACCTCGCTTTGGGCGCCTCGGGAAGACGCGTGCACGCGCAGACGGGTGCCGCGCACGCCGGTAATGCTCAGAGGCGTGCGTACTTCGAACCGCCCAACGCCCGTTTCTTTGGGCGCTACGGTGGATTCCACCGAGCCCTGCTTCATGCTGATGACCGAGTCGGTCAGGCCGGCCCCCTTGAAAACACGCAGGCGTTTTATCTCCAGCGTAGACTCCGGGGGTATCGAAAGCAGGCTGCCGTCGTCAAGCTGCAAGGTGGCAAAGCCATTGGCGCCGGTGCGTACGGTTTTGCCTTCCGGGACTTGATCCTTGGTGCGCAGGGCGCGGCCGTCGACGCTGGCCTGCCCGCTCACGTGGGTGACCAGCGCGCTTGCGGGCCGTTCCGGGATCATTGAAAAGGGGATCTTGATTTCCCGCCCGATTGCGAGCTTGGTGGGGTCCTGAACGGCGTTTAGCGCCTGCAGCCGGCCCCAGTTTCCCGCCCCGCTTGTAAATCGGCCGGCGAGGGCGGTCAGCGTGTCGTTGGGCATGATTTTGTACAGAAAATCGTCGCCGCGGGCGCCGGCAGCCTGGGCATATGCAATGCCGGGGGCGGCCCCGGTCAAGGCAATCAATAGCGGCAAAAACAGAAAGCGAGCAAGCATGGGGTAATGAATGGGTTCAGGCGGGATTTTTGGGAATAAGTTCGAGACGGTACCCGAGGGCGTACGACGAACTTAGCCTCACCCCGTTTTCAGGCCGCAGATCGAGCTTTTGGCGGATATTGGAAAGATGGGTGTCAAGGGTACGCGATGTGGCGGGAATTTCGCGGTTCCAGACGGCGGAGCTTAGAACATCTCTGGAAAACAGCCGTCCTGGATTGCGCAAAAACAACAGTGCCAGCTCGAATTCCTTAGGCGCCAGCGTAATCGCCTGATCATGAAGCTGTATGGTGCGCGAGGCGGGGTCGACGGTATAAGCGCCTACATGGAATAAAGAATCGTTCGGCGTCGCCTGGTTACGGCGCGTGAGCGCTGCGATCCGCGCCAGCAGCTCCGCGGCGCGCAGGGGCTTGGACATATAGTCGTCGGCGCCTGCCTGCAAGCCTACGACCAGGTCTTCTTCCAGCGTGTGATTGGTCAGAAACAGCACGGGGATGGCATAACCCAGGTGCGTGCGTACCCAGCGCACAACGTCAATGCCCGACATATCGGGAACTTCCCAGTCAAGCAGCAGTAGATCGAAGGGCTGGGTTTTTTGCAATACGTCGAGTAGCTCCTTGCCCCGGGTGAAGATCGTGCACCGGTGTCCTGCGTCGATGAGTAGCTGTTGTATGAATTGCGCCTGGGCCAGTTCGTCTTCGAGGGAAGCAATATTCATGGGTGGGACTGGGTCCTTGAAATGATCGGCAAGCGGCTACCTGGACAAAAACCAAGGCCGTCCCAGGCTTGACGATAAAATGGATTCTTGTGTAAGCAATGGTACTTAAATGATGTTGCGGTGTCGAGCGCGTCACGTTTGCCCCAAAGCCTACGGTTGGGTAGTTGTCTTCCGATTGACCATCGCTAGATTTGCATGCTAATATGCCCAGCTAACTGACAATTTTATAGATTAATTGCCCGTTAGCCGTTGCAGGTAAAATGCAACGGCGAAACAGCTACAAAGTAGTTATAAACATGCTTCAAAAGGCAAGACCCGCTCTTTTACGTTATTCGTCTTGGGCGGTTTTGCATAACCGCCCAAGACGTTTTGCTGTCGGCTTTGTGCTGGCGACAGGTGTCTGGCGACTCATTCAAATACGTAAATTCAGTACGCAATATAGTACTTAAGAGTGCGAAAAACGTACAGGTCAAAGGATGCGTAAAGGCCATGCCAACCATTAGCCAACTCGTGCGCAAGCCGCGCGAAGTCAGTAGCGCGAACAGCAAGAGCCCCGCGCTCGAAAACTGCCCTCAGCGCCGTGGTGTCTGCACTCGTGTGTACACCACAACCCCCAAAAAGCCTAACTCGGCGCTGCGTAAGGTTGCCAAGGTGCGCCTTACCAACGGTTTCGAAGTTATTTCGTATATTGGTGGCGAAGGCCACAACCTGCAAGAACACTCGGTGGTTCTTGTGCGTGGCGGCCGGGTAAAGGATTTGCCTGGTGTGCGGTACCACATTGTGCGTGGTTCGCTCGATTTGCAAGGGGTTAAAGACCGCAAGCAGTCGCGTTCCAAATACGGCGCCAAACGTCCGAAAAAATCGTAAAACCTATGGCCAGCCTGTCTGGTCAATCAAGTGCAGCGGTGGATATGGTGTCCATCGCAGGTAAGTGGCCATCGTTTAAATGGCCGTGGTCGTGCAAAGCACGGCTCAACTGAACTGTCACAAGGAAGTAAAAATGCCCCGTCGTCGCGAAGTTCCCAAACGTGAAATTCTCCCTGATCCTAAATTTGGCAGTGTCGATCTGGCCAAATTCATGAACGTAGTCATGCTGTCGGGCAAAAAAGCAGTGGCCGAACGCATCATCTATGGTGCCCTGGACCAGGTGCAGGCTAAAACCGGCAAAGAGCCTATCGAGATTTTCAATCTTGCCATCACCAACATCAAGCCTGTTGTTGAAGTCAAAAGCCGCCGTGTAGGTGGTGCAAACTATCAAGTGCCTGTAGAAGTGCGCCCCGTGCGCCGCCTGGCGCTGGCCATGCGCTGGTTGCGTGAAGCAGCCAAGAAACGTGGCGAAAAATCGATGGATTTGCGCCTGGCCGGTGAGCTGATGGATGCGGCCGAAGGTCGCGGCGCCGCAATGAAAAAGCGTGAAGACACGCACAAAATGGCCGAAGCCAATAAAGCCTTCAGTCATTTCCGCTGGTAATCTAAGGATACGAACATGGCTCGCAAAACCCCCATTGAGCGCTACCGCAATATTGGCATTTCTGCGCACATTGATGCAGGGAAAACCACCACTACCGAACGCATTCTGTTCTACACCGGCGTTAACCATAAAATTGGCGAAGTCCATGATGGCGCGGCCACCATGGACTGGATGGAGCAAGAGCAAGAGCGTGGCATTACCATCACCTCGGCGGCCACCACGGCGTTCTGGCGCGGTATGGCCGGCAACTATCCTGAGCACCGCATCAATATCATTGATACCCCGGGGCACGTCGATTTCACTATCGAGGTAGAACGTTCCATGCGCGTGCTCGACGGCGCCTGCATGGTGTATTGCGCCGTGGGCGGCGTGCAGCCGCAATCCGAGACGGTATGGCGTCAGGCCAACAAGTACGGCGTCCCTCGCCTGGCGTTCATCAACAAGATGGACCGCACGGGCGCGAACTTCTTCAAGGTCTACGATCAGATGAAGTCGCGCTTGAAGGGCAACCCCGTGCCTATCGTTATTCCTATCGGCGCTGAAGACACCTTCACGGGTGTGGTCGATCTCGTGAAGATGAAAGGCATAGTCTGGGACGAAGCCAGCCAGGGCACCAAGTTCGAATACATCGACATCCCGGCCGACCTGGTCGGCTTGGCCAATGAATGGCGCGAGAAGCTTGTCGAATCGGCCGCGGAGTCGTCCGAGGAGCTGATGAACAAATACCTGGAAACGGGTGTTCTGACTGAAGACGAGATCAATCTGGGAATTCGCACGCGGACTATCGCGGGCGAAATTCAACCCATGCTGTGCGGCACGGCGTTCAAGAACAAGGGCGTGCAGCGCATGCTGGACGCGGTGATCGATTACCTGCCTTCGCCGGTGGATATTCCTCCTGTTGAAGGTCAGGATGACGACGGTAATGTGGTGACCCGCGTCGCTGACGACAGCTCCAAGTTTACGGCGCTGGCATTCAAGTTGATGAGCGACCCGTTTGTCGGCCAATTGACGTTTGTTCGGGTTTATTCCGGCGTGCTGAAGTCGGGCGATACGGTTTACAACCCCATCAAGGGCAAGAAAGAGCGTATCGGCCGTATTTTGCAGATGCACTCCAACAATCGCTCGGAGATCAAGGAAGTTCTGGCCGGCGACATTGCCGCCGTCGTGGGTCTGAAAGACGTGACTACGGGCGAAACACTGTGCGATCTCGATTCGCACGTGCTGCTCGAACGCATGATATTCCCGGAGCCCGTGATTTCGCAGGCCGTCGAGCCCAAGACCAAGGCTGACCAGGAAAAAATGGGCATTGCCTTGTCGCGCCTGGCGCAGGAAGATCCGTCATTTCGCGTACGCAGCGACGAAGAGTCGGGCCAAACCATTATTTCAGGCATGGGCGAACTGCACCTTGAAGTGCTGGTCGACCGCATGAAGCGCGAGTTCGGCGTGGAAGCCAATGTGGGTAAACCGCAAGTGGCCTACCGCGAAACGATACGCAAGGTTTGCGAAGAGATCGAAGGCAAATTCGTCAAGCAATCGGGTGGTCGCGGCCAATATGGTCACGTCGTGCTCAAGCTCGAACCCTTGCCTCCCGGCGGTGGCTTTGAGTTCGTCGATGCCATCAAGGGCGGCGTGGTTCCGCGCGAATACATCCCCGCGGTCGAGAAAGGCCTTCGCGATACCTTGCCGGCCGGTGTGGTGGCGGGTTATCCGGTGGTCGATGTCAAGGCGACGCTGTTTTTCGGTTCGTACCACGACGTGGACTCCAATGAAAACGCGTTCCGCATGGCTGCATCCATAGCGTTCAAAGACGGTATGCGCAAGGCCAGCCCGGTTCTGCTCGAGCCCATGATGGCGGTCGAGGTGGAAACGCCTGAAGATTATGCCGGTACGGTGATGGGTGATCTGTCTTCGCGCCGCGGCATGGTTCAAGGGATGGACGACATGGTCGGCGGCGGCAAGGTTATCAAGGCCGAGGTGCCTCTGGCCGAGATGTTCGGGTATGCAACCAGCCTGCGGTCGCAGACACAGGGCCGTGCTACGTACACCATGGAGTTCAAGCACTACTCTGAAGCACCTAAAAACGTGGCCGAAGAAGTCATCAGCGCACGTGGTAAGTAATTAGAGCCTGCCCACTCGGAGTGGGCAGGTAAATTTTTTGTTTCCTTGAAAATATCGATAGGATAAATCATGGCAAAAGGCAAATTTGAACGGACCAAACCGCACGTCAACGTAGGGACGATCGGTCACGTGGACCACGGCAAGACGACGCTGACGGCGGCGATCACGACGGTGCTGGCGGCGGCGTTTGGGGGCGAGGCGAAGGGGTACGACCAGATTGACGCGGCGCCCGAAGAGAAGGCGCGCGGGATCACGATCAATACCTCGCACGTGGAATACGAGACCAAGGCACGTCACTACGCGCACGTGGACTGCCCGGGGCACGCGGACTATATCAAGAACATGATCACGGGTGCGGCACAGATGGACGGCGCGATTTTGGTGGTGTCGGCCGCTGACGGCCCGATGCCGCAAACGCGCGAACACATCCTGCTGTCGCGCCAGGTGGGCGTACCGTACATCATCGTGTTCCTGAACAAGGCCGACATGGTGGACGACGCCGAGCTGCTGGAGCTGGTCGAGATGGAAGTGCGCGAGCTGCTCTCGAAGTACGACTTTCCGGGCGACGATACGCCGATCATCACGGGTTCGGCCAAGCTGGCGCTCGAGGGCGACAAGGGCCCGATGGGCGAGCAGGCGATCCTGGCGCTGGCCGAGGCGCTGGATACGTACATTCCGTTGCCCGAGCGGGCCGTCGACGGGGCGTTCCTGATGCCGGTCGAAGACGTGTTCTCGATCTCGGGCCGTGGCACGGTGGTGACGGGCCGGGTCGAGCGTGGCGTGGTGAAGGTGGGCGAAGAGCTGGAGATCGTGGGGATCAAAGACACGGTGAAGACGACCTGCACGGGCGTGGAGATGTTCCGCAAGCTGCTCGACCAGGGTCAGGCGGGCGATAACGTGGGGGTGTTGCTGCGCGGCACCAAGCGCGAAGACGTCGAACGCGGCCAGGTGTTGGCCAAGCCGGGCTCGATTCACCCGCACACGGAGTTCACCTCGGAGGTGTACATTTTGTCCAAGGAAGAGGGGGGGCGTCACACGCCGTTCTTCAACGGGTACCGTCCGCAGTTTTACTTCCGCACGACGGATGTGACCGGGACGATCGACCTGCCCAAGGACAAAGAGATGGTGTTGCCGGGTGATAACGTGTCGATGTCGGTGAAGCTGATCGCGCCGATCGCCATGGAAGAGGGGCTGCGCTTTGCCATCCGCGAAGGCGGACGCACCGTCGGCGCCGGCGTCGTTGCCAAAATCATTAAATAGTTGATACCTGCGTAGGAAGGGGCGGACAGCCTCTTCCTCTTTCGTTCTTTAGGACACATCATGAAAAATCAGAAAATCCGCATCCGCTTGAAAGCGTTTGATTACAAATTGATCGATCAATCGGCGGCTGAAATCGTTGAAACGGCCAAACGCACGGGCGCAGTCGTGCGCGGCCCGGTGCCGTTGCCTACACGTATTCGCCGCTACGACGTCCTGAGCTCGCCTCACGTCAACAAGACGGCCCGCGATCAGTTCGAAATGCGCACTCATCAGCGCCTGATGGATATTGTCGACCCTACCGACAAGACCGTCGATGCCTTGATGCGCCTTGACCTGCCTGCTGGCGTAGACGTGGAAATTGCACTGCAGTAAAGTTTCGCAACCCCCCATGGGGGTTAAGATGAGAAAACGCCGTACTTGGACAGTACGGCGTTTTTGTTTTATGGTGACCGGGTAAGAGAGGGATCGAAAATGAGATTACTTCTGGTGTTACTGGTGTGGGTTCTTGTTTCTGTGCCCGCCGGCGCCCAAGCGTTGCCCTGCAATCAGGGCGAGCCCGTTCGTTTTGCCGGCCAGACATGGGAAAGCGCCGAATTCACCATGAATGTGCTGCAGCAGATTCTGGAAAAGGCCTACGACTGCAAGACCGAGGCCGTGCCCGGAACGGCGGCGGCTACCGAGACGGCCTTGACTCAGAATGATTTGCAGGTCGTGGCCGAATTGTGGTCCGGGCGCACAAAAATCATAGAAGATGCCATCAAGGCCGGTACGGTTCAGGTCATAGGCAATACGCTTGAAGGCGGCGCGAGACAAGGCTGGTATGTGCCCGATTACGTGGTTAACGGCGACTCCAAGCGGGGCATCAAGGCCGTGGCGCCCGATCTGCGATCATGGCAAGACCTGCCCAAATATAAAGCGCTGTTTGCCGACCCCGAGACACCCGGGAAGGGCCGGTTCCTGAACTGCCCGAGCGGTTGGGTTTGCGAGCAGACCAACACCCGCTTGCTAAAGGTTCTTAATCTCGATCAGGGCTACACGAATTTCCGTGCCGGCACTGGCGCTGCGCTCGATGCAGCCATCAGCTCCGCCTACGACCAGGGCAAGCCCATCTTGTTCTATTACTGGCAGCCGACGGGCCTGATGGCGAAGTACAGATTCAAAAGAATCGCCATGCCGCCGTTCAATCAAGCGTGCTGGGACACGGTGGTTAGCGGCAAAGGCGAGCTTTGCCCCACCGATTTTCTGGTTGCGCATCTGGGCATTGCCGTATCTGCGCCGTTTGCCAAAGGCAATTCTGAAGTCATAAAGCTATTCCAGCGGGTGCAGTTCGAGCCGGCCTTGCTGAACCAGATCATTTACGTCATGACCAGTCAGCATGTACGGGGCGATGTGGCCGCCGACCGCTTTTTGCATGAACACCCGGAGATATGGAAGGCCTGGATGCCTGCGGACCGAGCGGCGCGCATGGCCCAGGCCCTCGGCCTTCAAAGCACCGTGGCGCAAGGCGGCCATTCGATCTTCCCGTCGTTGTCCATGACGGAGTATGTCAATAAGCAGCTGGTTTCCGCCGTGCAGCGTTATGGCCAAAGCCTGCACGCATTTAGCGACCTCATCCTGACCACTGTTCTTTTACCCATGGAGCAATTCTTCGAGGCCATACCGCCCATCCTGTTCCTTTTTCTCGTGGGTCTGTTGGCCTGGCACGCCACGCGGAAAATAAGCCTGGCGGTTTGTTATGTGGTCGGTTTGTATGCAATAGGCGCCGTCGGCCTGTGGGACAAACTGATGGAAACCTTTGCGTTGGTGCTGGTGTCCACCGTCTTCGCCATTATTATCGGCATTCCGATCGGTATCCTGATGGCCCGGCATCGCCTTTTACGTCGCGTCCTGACGCCGGTGCTCGATGTCATGCAAACGCTGCCCAGCTTCGTGTACCTGATTCCCGTGCTGATGTTCTTCGGGCTGGGCAAGGTGCCCGCCTTGTTCGCCACCACCATCTATGCCGTGCCTCCACTGATACGGCTCACCACTTTGGGCCTGCGCCAGGTGGATTTCGACATTATGGAAGCCGCCCAATCGTTTGGCGTGACGCGCTGGCAGATGCTCACGCGGGTTACGCTGCCGCTGGCACGCCCCAGCATCATGGCGGGCATCAATCAGACCACGATGATGGCGCTGGCCATGGTGGTTGTGGCGTCGATGATAGGCGCGCGCGGCCTGGGTGAAGACGTGTTGGCAGGCATACAGACCCTGAACGTCGGGCTGGGTTTGCAGGCCGGGTTGGCTATTGTCATCCTGGCCATTGTGATTGATCGCATTACGCAGGCCTACGGCAAGTCGCGGCGCAGCGCCCAGGCCCAAAACAAAGTGGATGTGCGCGATGAGTGACGTCAAAATTGAAGTCCGGGATGTGTACAAGGTATTTGGCGCCAATGAATCACAGGCGCTGGCGCTGCTGCGGGCGGGCGATACCCGGCAATCGGTACAGGCGCAGACCCAGTGCAACGTCGGGCTCGCAGGAGTCAACCTGACCGTGCCTGTGGGCCAGATCTCCTGCATCATGGGCTTGTCGGGCTCGGGCAAATCGACACTGATCCGTCATATGAATCGCCTGATCGATCCGTCGGCAGGCGAAATCCTGATCGATGGTCAAAATATCCTGGCGCTGGATATGCCGGGTTTGCGCCAGTTGCGCCGGCGCACGGTCAGCATGGTGTTCCAGAGCTTTGGCCTGTTGCCGCATATCAACGTGCTGGAGAACGTGGCGTTTGGACTGCACGTGCGCGGCGACGATAAAAAGCAGGCGCGAGAACTTGCGCTGGCCTGGCTGGAACGGGTAGGCCTGACCGAATACGCTAAAAATTATCCCGACGAACTTTCGGGCGGTATGCGCCAGCGTGTGGGCCTGGCGCGCGCGCTGGCGACCGACACGGAAGTATTGTTGATGGACGAGGCGTTTTCAGCGCTCGATCCGCTGATACGCTATGACATGCAAGACCAGTTGATTGCCCTGCAGCAACGTCTGCAGAAAACCATCGTGTTCGTTACCCACGATATTGACGAAGCTCTTCGCCTCGGCCAGCACATCGCCATTTTGCGTGACGGCAAGATCGAGCAGGTAGGCACTCCCGACGATATCAAGAATCACCCCGTCAATGATTATGTCGAGCATTTTGTGGTGCGGCGCGATTCGTAGGCGGCGGCGTCGAAACGGCATGTGAATCATGTAGCGACAGGCCTTGTGCCTGTCATGTAGTGCCACCCCTTGTGGGTGGCAAATCCCCGGACGAAATACGTATCTTGCACTACATGACAGGCACAAGGCCTGTCGCTACATGGTTTACGAGTACGTATTTGTAGCGGCACCCCTTGTGGGCGCCATGCCGTTCTCTGCCACCCAGTTCCCTCCTGCGCGCCATGAAGGGCTGTAATATGGTGGCCTCGTCTATCAATATGCACCGGCATGGTCGACAACATCCACTCCGTCCTGAAAAAGCAATCGCGGCTGCCTTTGTCGCTCAAGGTCAAGTACGTCTTGCGAACGCGCCTTGAGCGTGGCGAGTGGACTGTGGGGACTCGTATTCCGACTTTGCTCGAACTGGTGGCCGAATATGGCGTCTCGCGTGCCACCGTGCGCGCCGCCCTCGATGAACTCGAACAGGAAGGGCTGATTGAGCGCACTCGCGGCAAGGGAACCTTTGTGATTGGAGATGCGAGCAAGGAGCATTGGTTAATGCTGCCCACCGATTGGCGTTCGCTGGTTGAGCATATCGAGCATTTAAAGGTCCGGTTTACGGTGCTTGGCAGCGGTTATGGCTCGCTGGCTGCCGAGATATCGACCCAGACTCCTGCCCCGACTTATTGGTGGACCACCCGGGTGAACTGGGCTGACGATATTCCATACAGTTTCAACACGGTGTATGTAATCAAGCGCCTGCTGGATTTGAAAAAAACGCACTTCGAGTCCGAGCCGATTCTGCCCGTCATTAATCGGTATTTCAAGGATGAACTGCATTCGGCAAGCCAAGTGCTGACGATACGTGCAGCAGACGGTGTTGTCGCTAAAGAGTTGCACATTGAAATTGGCACGGCGGTAGCGCAGGCGCTGCGCGTGGCGCGCAATGCCCAGCAAGAAATTGTGTACGCGGCCCGTGTTTTGTACCCTGCGAAATACTTGAGCATAGAAACCCAGTTCCATCCGCGCGAAGAATCCGGCCGAAATCCGGCCGCTTGAGCTTGATCCGAGCAGACTATTGACAATTTGATCAGAAAGTATAAAGTACTAAAAAGCGTACTTTAATACTTATGGCTCGTTCCTTGTTATTGAACAGGAAAGGCTTTTATAAGTGCGCATAGACCTGCTTCATTTAGGGGATGGCTTTTGAAAATCACCATGCTGGGAACTGGCGCCGCCTTGCCGGATCCGGATCGGGCGCAATCGTCGATCTTGATCACTTTGGATAATGGCAAAAATTATCTCTTCGACTGTGGCGAAGGGTCTACACGTCAAATGGTGCGGGCCAACATCAATCCGGCCGATGTCGGGTGGGTATTTCTCAGCCATCTTCATTACGATCACATTTGTGGTTTGCCTTTCTTCGTTTTATCCAGCTGGGTGTTCAATCGAGACGGGCAACTTAAGGTGTACGGACCCCGTGGCACACGGGATTTTGTCGATCATTCATTTGAAAACGGCGCCTTCAAGGTCGATATCCAGGCTCGCGCCGCCTACGGAGTGCGGCAAAAGAACATCGAAGCCGTGCGTCCTCTGGTTACCGAAGTTAGTCCAGGACTCATCTATCAGGACGAACATGTCAGGATATATGTAGACCTGGTAGATCACATCCCTGCAGAAATCACAGACTGTTTTGGCATACGCCTGGAAGCTGAGGGCAAGGTAGTGGCATTCAGCGGAGATACGGCTCCGTGCGAATCCATGGTGCGCTTGGCTCAAGATGCCGATCTGCTGATTCATGAGTGCACCTTTCCCGAGTCTTTTCTTGCGCATCGCGCCAAATCGGGTGTGGGCACCTATTCTCACACCAGCCCGCTGGAACTTGGAAAAATTGCCGCGCGGGCCAAAGTAAAACAGCTCGTGCCTACTCATTTTGGCCATTTCGACTCGACTAGCCCGGTCATAAAACGAGCGGCGGCCAATCACTTGCCTATAGACTTGATGGGGCCGGATATGCTTGATGAGGTCGTGCGCGATTTGCGCAAGAGCTACAAAGGCCCGATAAGCCTGGCGCATGATTTGATGCGAATTGATTTGTAGGAGGGCGCAAACGCCTCGCCGCACGTATCGGCAGGCGCTTGATTTCAGGGAGACATTTATGTTCGCAAGGTGTTGTAGTGTAAAGACATGGCTGGTGGCCTTGAGTTTGAGTTTTAGCGCCGTAGCCAGTGCGGCTTATCCGGACCATTCGATTCGCGTCATATTGCCGTATGCCGCGGGTGCCGCAGGAGACATCGTCTTCAGGATGCTACAGCCGGGCCTAGCCAAAGAGTTGGGCCAGCCTGTGATTCTGGATTACAAATCCGGGGCCGGCGGGAATATCGGCACACAGGAAGTGGTCCGCGCTGCACCCGATGGTTATACCTTGTTGCTGGGTGCCACGAATAATTTTGTCATTAACCAGTTCCTGTATAAAGGCATGAGCTACGATCCATCGAAAGCTTTGGTGCCTATCGCCAAGGTGGTGGATGTGCCGGCATTTATTTACCTCAATGCCAGTGTGCCTGCACATAATTTTGCGGAGCTCAAGTCTTATGCAGAAAAGCATCCCGGAGTCTTGAATTACGGTACTCCGGGGGCTGGCACAACGCCGGCCCTATCCGGATGGATGTTATCTGAAGCCATACATGGCAATATGACAGCCGTGACGTATCGTGGGTCGGCTCCCGGCGTGCAGGCTTTGTTGGCAAACCAGATCCAGGTTTATATCGGAGGCTATGGGATTGCCTCCGCGTATCTGCCTTCGGGCAAGCTGCGCGTGCTGGCGGTAGCCTTGCCCGAACGTTTCGCGGCGCTGCCCAGCGTTCCGACGACCAAGGAGGTGGGCATAGGCAGTGCCGTAGTCAGTAACTGGTGGGGCATGGCGGCACCCAAGGGTACCCCCGCCCCTATCGTGGAACGTGTAGAGCAGGCCTTGCACACGGTGCTGAGCGATCCCGCCATACAGAAGAAACTGCAGGATCAGGGCTTTGTGGTCAGCCTGGAAAGTACGGCGACCTTCAAGGCCAATTTGCGCAAAGAAGCACCCTACTGGGAAGATGTCATCAAACGTTCGGGCGTGGTTATCAATTAACTAAAAGGGCGGTTGGCCGCAAATGCCATGGCGGTCAACGCAGAGGGCCAGCATGTTCTATCGTCGGCAAGGGCGCGGTGAGGCCTTGATATTGCTGCATGGGTTTGCGTCTTCGTCTCTGTTCTGGACTGCTCTGATGGAGCGGTTTGGCGAGCAATTCGACGTGATTGCGCCCGACTGGCCAGGATTTGGCGCGACGCCGGAAGCGGCGCCTTACACAAGCCTGGCCGACTACGCCGGCGGTGTGATCGACCTGGCCGATAAATTAGGCCTGGAGCGTTTTCACGTAATCGGCCACTCCATGAGCGGTTTCGTCGTGCAAACCTTGTTGTGTGACCATGCGCATCGTTTGAACCGCGCGGTGCTGTATGGCGCGGGCCTTGGCGTTAACCGCGCGCGGCGCTTTGAAACCATTGCTGAAACCTTGCTCAGGCTGGAGACCGAGGGCGTAGACGCCACGATAAGACGGATCGTCAGTTCCTGGTTCGCCGATCCCATACGCGATGCCAAGGCCCATCGCCTGTGTATGGAAGCCGGACGGGGCATGAGCCTGCCCGCCGCCGCGGCGGCCATACGTGCCACCGAGCATGCGGATTTTGAAGGGCGTCTGGGACAGGTGCAGACACGCACCCTTATCATTTCTGGAGAGGCCGAGCGTAGCCATCCACCCGTAAGCGCCATGGAATTACAGAAAGCTCTGGCCAATGCCCATTTATGTATCCTGCCTTTTTGCGGACATGCGGCGCATCTGGAACAGCCCGAGTGGTTCGAGATGATCGTGCGCGAATTTCTGTTGCCTCATCGCGGGTGATCAAATCGGTATCGGAGCGGTGGCAAGATCGAGTGGGTTGGCACGCTTGACGGTATCGAGAACCGTCCTGTACGGCGGGTACGTCGAGCATTTTGTACTATGGCGCGATTCGTAGGCGGTGGCGTCGAAATGGCAGCCACAAGGGCTGCCATGTGTCATCCACCGCTATGTGTTTGTAGATACCGTTTTATGCGTCGACTTGCCCGACGCTTACTTTGGCCTGATCTTCGAACGTGGAGATCGCCGCCGTTAGCGTGGTCGGGGTGCGTTTCTGTCTGATTTTGCCGCGGATAAAGAATAGTATCTGAACCCCCAGTAGCAACGCGCAGGCGCCGACGAACCATGCACTGATGGGGCGTTCGACGAACACGAGCAGGTTACCCCGGGAGAGCAGCAGCGCGCGGCGGAAGTTCTCTTCGACCATGGGCCCTAACACATAGCCCAGCAAGATGGGCGCCACCGAAAAATCGAGCGCCACCAAGATGGCGCCGGCGATGCCGAAAAACGCCACTTCGCCCACTTGGAAGAGGCTATTCTGGGTGCTGAAGCAGCCTACGGCAATGAAAAACATGGCCGAGGGGAGCAGGTATTTATAAGGTACCCGCAATAACTTGACCCACAGCCCTATCAACGGAACATTCAGTATGATGAGCAGCAAATTCCCGACCCAGAAGCTGGCGATCAGACCCCAGAATATATCGGGATGCTCGGTAATCAGCTGCGGCCCGGGTTGAATTCCCTGGATCATCAAGGCGCCCAGCATCAGCGCCATGACCGCATCGCCGGGGATGCCCAGGCTCATCGTGGGGATGAAATCGACCTGCGTTTTGGAGTGCGAGGCCGCCTCGGGAGAGGCCACGCCTTCAATCGCGCCGTGGCCAAAACGCTCGGGGTGTTTGGATACCTTGTGTTCAAGCGCATAAGCCACAAAAGTAGTGATGGTGGGGCCTGTGCCGGGCAAGATACCGAAAAAGGCTCCCACGGCGGTGCCGCGCAGCATCGGGAAAAACGATCTTTTCATCTCGTCTTTGGTGGGGCGCATGTCCTTGAACTTCATTTTCAGGCCGGTGCCGATGATCTGAAGGCGATTGATGCCCAACAAGAATTCGCCCACGCCGAACAAACCCATGGCTAGGGCGACCAGATCCACCCCGTCTTCGAGGTTGATCATGCCGAAGGTGAAACGCATCGTTCCCGTGTTGACGTCGGTTCCGGTCACGCCAATCAGCAGGCCCAGCAGGGTCATGGCGACCCCTTTGAGGGCCGAACCTTTGGACATGGTTGAGCCGGCGATCAGGCCCAGCATCATGATGGAGAAAATCTCGGTGGGCCCAAACTTGAAGGCCACCTCGACCAATACGTTGGAGAAAAACACCATTATTAAGATGCCCACCGTCGCCGCAAAAAAAGACGACATCATGGCGATCCCCAGGGCCGCGCCGCCGCGCCCCTGCTTGGTCAAGGGGTAGCCGTCCAGGCAGGTCACGGCATGCGGGGCGTGCACGGGCAGGTTAAGCAAAATGGCGCCAATCGCGCCGCCGTACATGGAGCCGTAGAAAATACCGGCCAGCATGAGAATGGCCGCCACGGGGTGCATGGCATAAGTAAGAGGGAGCAAAATTGCAATGGCCGACAGGGCGCCCATCCCGGGCAAAACCCCGATCAGGTTGCCGACGACCACCCCAAAAATGGACCACATCAAATTATGGGGTTCAAAGGCGATTCCAAACCCGTACGCCAGGTCGGTAAACGATTGCATTATTATGGACATGGCTTAACCCCAGCGGACGAGTGGAAACTGGAGCTGCAGCGCCCACCAGAACACCACCACGGCGACAATGCTCATGGCGATGGAAAGAATAACGGCGGCCTTGACCGTGTTTTTTCGATCGCCCATCGCGGAAATAAAAACGATGGCAAAGGTGGCAGGCAATAAACCCGTGAATTCACCGAGCACAATAAAGGCGATGATGCCTCCTATGATGCATAGCCAGCCACGCCATTCGGGAGGCAGGGCTTCTTTTGAAAGATGGTGGGTCTTTCCTATGCCGCTGATGGCAATCAGAACACCGCTAATCGCTAACAGCACGCCGATGGCGGCGGGGAAATAGCCCGGCCCCATATGGGCGAGCGACCCGATGTGATAGCCCATGCTTTTGAATACGGTGCCAAGCCCCAATACAATCATCAGGACGCCGCCGTAATAGTCTTTATTGATATTTGCCAATTGTGATCCCCCTTTTTGCAATAAAGCGGCGCCGCGACATCCCGCGCCCAGGCCTTGCTATAGTTTTTTTTGCAGGCCAGAAATGTCACCCCGCCGACAGTCTTGCAACGTTAACTGTCTAATGCTTTCGTGAAGCTGAACAGATGGGTGTTTTAGGGGTAATCACCGAGGGCCGGCTGCCCATTATTTTCCTGTGCAAATAATAGGCCGCGAACGTATGCACCCTGCGTGGGCCATGTATCGGAAAAAAGAATGCCACTTGCCAAGCAGCCCTGCCCCATGATAAAGTACAGGGCTTCGCAATAAGTTTTTTGTTATTGCGGGACTAGATACAATTCTAGACGCACATTCGTGTGGTCAAAAAACAGGGGTATACCTGGTTGCGGCGCCTGGTTACAGCATTGCTGGCAACAGCTTGTTGTTGACGAGCCACTGGCAGCAGGCGCGCCGCCCGTTTTTTGCATTGCACCTAATTAGCCCCGACCAATCGTAGTCGGGAATGGAGAAAACGATGTCGAATCCGACACCTACGCCTGCCGCCTATCGGCTTGGGCTTGTGGGGCGCAAAGTCGGCATGACCCGTATTTTTACCGAGGAAGGCGAGTCCATCCCGGTGACTGTACTGGACGTGTCCAACAATCGCGTTACCCAGGTCAAGTCGCCTGCAGTCGATGGTTACGCAGCAGTACAAGTTGCCTACGGCAGCCGACGCGCTTCGCGCGTGACCAAGCCACAGGCAGGGCATTATGCCAAAGCCGGCGCCGAAGCCGGCAGCATCCTTAAAGAATTCCGCCTCGATCCGGCCCGCGCCGCTGAATTTACAGCAGGTGCGGTCGTCGCTGTTGAAAGCGTCTTCGAAGCAGGTCAGAAAGTTGATGTGACGGGCACCACGATTGGTAAAGGCTTTGCCGGCACCATCAAGCGTCACCACTTCACCTCGCAACGCGCCTCGCACGGCAACTCGCGTTCGCATCGCGTTCCGGGTTCGATCGGCCAGGCGCAAGATCCGGGCCGCATCTTCCCCGGTAAACGCATGTCGGGTCATTTGGGTGACGCGACTCGCACTGTTCAAAACCTCGACATCGTTCGCGTCGACGCAGAACGCGGTTTGTTGCTGGTCAAGGGCGCTGTCCCCGGCCACAAGAACGCCGATGTCATCGTGCGTCCGGCAATCAAGATGTCGGCCAAGAAAGGAGCCTAATTATGGAACTCAAGCTCCTCAATGACCAAGGTCAGTCCGCTTCGACCTTTGCCGCACCCGACACGGTGTTTGGCCGCGACTTCAACGAAGCGCTGGTCCACCAGATTGTGGTGGCGTTTCAAGCCAACGCCCGCAGCGGCGACCGTGCGCAAAAAGGTCGCGACGATGTCCGTCACAGCACCAAAAAGCCATGGCGTCAAAAAGGTACCGGTCGCGCCCGTTCAGGCATGACATCTTCGCCGATCTGGCGTGGGGGTGGCCGCGCTTTCCCGAATTCGCCTGAAGAAAACTTCAGCCAAAAGGTCAACAAGAAAATGTATCGTGCCGGTCTTCGCGCGATTCTTTCTCAGCTGGCCCGCGAAGATCGCATCGCGGTGGTCGATACCTTTGCGCTCGAATCGCCCAAAACCAAATTGGCTGCGGCCAGGCTGAAAAACATGGGTTTTGAGTCGGTTCTGATCATTACCGATGTGCTCGACGAAAATCTTTACCTCGCAACGCGCAATTTGCCGCACGTTGCCGTGGTCGAACCGCGTTATGCCGACCCGCTGTCGCTGATCCACTACAAGAAAGTGCTGATCACCAAGCCGGCGATTGCTCAGTTCGAGGAGATGCTGGCATGAACACCGAACGCTTAATGCAAATCATCCTGGCTCCGATCGTGACTGAAAAAGCCACTTTCGTTGCCGAAAAAAATCATCAGGTCGCTTTTCGTGTCGTCGCTGACGCTACCAAGCCTGAAATCAAGGCCGCCGTCGAGCTCCTCTTCAAGGTCGAAGTCGAATCCGTGCAAGTCTTGAATCGCAAGGGCAAGGAAAAGCGCTTTGGCCGTTTCATGGGCAGCCGGCGCAATGAGCGCAAGGCCTATGTCTCGCTCAAAGACGGTCAGGAACTCGACTTTACGGAGGTGAATTAAATGGCACTCGTAAAAGCCAAGCCAACTTCCGCCGGCCGCCGCGGCATGATCAAGGTGGTGCACCCCGATCTGTACAAGGGTGCGCCCTACGCGCCGCTGCTCGAAAAGCAAACACGTGGATCGGGTCGCAACAACAACGGCCACATCACCGTGCGCCATCGCGGCGGCGGTCACAAGCAGCATTATCGTCTGGTCGATTTCCGCCGCAACAAAGACGGTATTCCGGCCAAGGTCGAACGTCTCGAATACGACCCCAACCGCACTGCGCACATTGCCTTGCTTTGTTATGCAGACGGCGAGCGTCGCTACATTATTGCGCCGCGCGGTCTGGCGGTGGGCGCAACGCTGGTGTCCGGGGTAGAAGCCCCGATCCGCTCCGGCAATACCTTGCCCATCCGCAATATTCCCGTCGGTACCACGATACATTGCATCGAGATGTTGCCGGGCAAAGGCGCGCAACTTGCGCGTTCAGCGGGCGCCTCGGCGGTTTTGCTGGCTCGCGAAGGTGTTTATGCTCAAGTGCGTCTGCGCTCGGGTGAAGTGCGCCGCGTACATGTCGACTGCCGTGCGACCATTGGTGAAGTCGGAAACGAAGAAAACAGCTTGCGTCAAATCGGCAAGGCTGGCGCCATGCGCTGGCGTGGCGTGCGGCCTACGGTTCGTGGCGTTGCCATGAACCCGGTCGATCACCCGCACGGTGGTGGTGAAGGACGCACCGGCGAAGGCCGCGAGCCCGTGAGCCCGTGGGGAACCCCGGCCAAGGGCTTCAGAACCCGACGCAACAAACGAACGGACAATATGATCGTTCAACGACGCAAGCGCAAGTAAGGGGCGAACCACATGTCACGTTCTATCAAGAAAGGTCCATTCGTCGACGCGCATCTGATCAAAAAGGTCGATGCGGCCGTCGAAGGCAAAGACAAAAAGCCGATCAAAACCTGGTCGCGCCGTTCCACCATCCTGCCCGAGTTCATTGGGTTGACGATTGCCGTGCATAACGGCCGCCAGCACGTTCCCGTTTACATCAACGAGAACATGGTCGGTCACAAGCTCGGCGAGTTTGCCCTGACACGCACGTTCAAGGGGCATGCTGCGGACAAGAAGGCCAAGAGGTAAGCGATGGAAACTACTGCTATTATCCGTGGCGTCCATATCTCAGCGCAGAAAACACGCCTTGTTGCGGACACTGTCCGCGGCAAGTCAGTGGCCCAGGCGTTGAATATCCTGACGTTCACACCCAAAAAAGCCGCGGGCATACTCAAGAAAGCTCTTGAGTCCGCGATCGCCAACGCCGAGCACAACGACGGCGCTGATATCGACGAGCTTAAAGTCACCACGATTCATGTGGACAAAGGCCAGTCGATGAAGCGTTTCTCCGCACGTGCAAAGGGTCGTGGTAACCGTATCGAAAAGCAGACCTGCCACATCGTGGTCAAGGTCGGGGCTTAAGGAGTCGCAATGGGACAGAAAATACACCCGATTGGGTTCCGCCTCGCGGTCAACCACAACTGGAGTTCGCGTTGGTATGCCGACGATAAAGTCTTCGGCGGCATGCTCGCCCAGGACATTCGTGTACGCGAATATCTGAAGAAAAAACTCAAAAGCGCCTCCGTTGGTCGCGTGGTGATCGAGCGTCCTGCCAAGAATGCCCGTATTACGATTTACTCGGCTCGCCCGGGGGTTGTGATCGGCAAGCGCGGTGAAGACATCGAAAACCTCAAGGCCGACCTGCAGCGCCTGATGGGCGTGCCTGTGCACGTCAACATCGAAGAGATCCGCAAGCCTGAAACCGATGCTCAGCTGATTGCCGACTCGATTGCCCAGCAGCTCGAAAAACGCATTATGTTCCGCCGCGCCATGAAACGCGCCATGCAGAACGCCATGCGTTTAGGCGCACAGGGCGTCAAGATCATGAGTGCCGGCCGTTTGAACGGCATTGAAATCGCTCGCACCGAGTGGTATCGCGAAGGTCGCGTACCGCTTCATACGCTGCGCGCCATTATTGACTACGGCACGGCCGAAGCACAAACGACTTACGGCATCATTGGCATCAAAGTCTGGGTCTACAAGGGCGACATGCTGCCTAACGGCGAAATGCCCCCAGAGACCGCCGCTCCTCGTGATGAAGAGCGCCGTCCTCGTCGTGCACCTCGTGGCGAACGTCCCGATGGCCGCCGTCCGGCTGCCGCACGCGGTCGTGGGGCTCGAAAGCCAGACGCCGCGCCGGCTGCTACGCCAGCGCCTGAAGGAGAATAAACATGTTGCAACCGTCACGCAGAAAATACCGCAAAGAGCAGAAAGGCCGCAATACGGGCCTGGCTACGCGTGGTGCTCAAGTTTCGTTTGGCGAGTTCGGTCTGAAAGCCACGGGTCGTGGCCGCCTGACTGCACGCCAGATCGAAGCGGCCCGTCGTGCGATCAACCGCCACGTCAAACGCGGCGGCCGTATCTGGATCCGTATCTTTCCCGATAAGCCCATCTCCCAGAAGCCGGCAGAAGTGCGTATGGGTAACGGTAAGGGCAACCCGGAATATTGGGTCGCAGAAATTCAACCCGGCAAGGTGCTCTACGAAATGGAAGGTGTAAGCGAAGAGCTTGCACGTGAAGCGTTCCGCCTGGCCGCCGCCAAGTTGCCCATCTCGACGACGTTCGTATCGCGTCATATTGGTGCTTAAGGAGACCACATGAAAGCTAGCGAACTCCGTTCCAAAGATGCCACCGAGCTCGGTAAAGAGCTCGAGAGCCTGCTCAAGGCACAATTCAATCTGCGTATGCAGCGTGCCACCCAGCAGCTTTCCAATACCAGCCAGCTCGGTAAAGTTCGTCGCGATATCGCGCGCGTGCGTACCCTGGTGACTGAGAAGGCGGGAAAGTAAGATGAGCGAAACTCAAAACACGCAAGAAGCCAAGCGTCAACGCACGTTGATTGGCAAGGTCGTCAGCAACAAGATGAATAAAACCGTGGTGGTTCAGGTTGAACGCCGCGTCAAGCATCCTGTCTATGGCAAAATCGTAATGCGCTCCAATAAGTACAAGGCGCATGACGAGACGAATCAGTACAACGAAGGCGACACCGTCGAAATTTCCGAAGGCCGTCCTATCAGTCGCGACAAGTCGTGGACGGTTGTGCGTCTGATCGAAGCGGCGCGTATTATCTAAACGATATAAGCGTTTCAAAAAAAGGCCCGAAGAGCGATCTTCGGGCCTTTTCCTTTCCGGGCAATAATCAGGCCGGCGGGCTGGCCGTTATGGTTGGTCAGTCATGCTTATTTAGGTATGATTGATAATAATATTTCATTATTAAACATATACCAGGCAGGGAACAATAAAGGGAATGCCCTAGCACTATACGGTTTGCAGGCGGGCTGCGTGAGGTAACACGTAAAGCAAGCGACGGCCGCTTATCGCGGGCATCAAGCCTCCAAGAGGAGAGACAAATGAAGAATGTGGCGGCTAATCAGGCCCAGCGGGATGAGTATTACGCGCGCATCAGCGCCAAAAACATGGCCCCGCTGTGGGAGTCGCTGCACAATCTGGTGCCAAGGTCACCCACCTCGCGTTGCGCTCCCGCGATCTGGAAGTACAACGCCGTACGCGCCGAAATCATGGAGTCCGGCAATCTGATCAGCGCCGCGGAAGCGGTGCGCCGCGTCCTGGTCCTGGAGAATCCCGGGCTCAGGGGCGAATCCAGCATTACGCAAACTCTTTACGCCGGCCTGCAACTGATCCTGCCCGGAGAAATCGCGCCTAGCCACCGCCATGTGCAATCGGCCCTGCGCTTCATCGTAGAGGGTGAAGGGGCGTACACTTCGGTCAACGGCGAACGCACCACCATGCGGCCTGGCGATTTCATCATCACGCCGTCCTGGACTTGGCACGATCACGGTAATGTACATGCGGCCGAGGGCGGCGAACCGGTCATCTGGCTAGACGGGCTGGATATTCCCTTTGTCCGCTTCATGGATGCGGGCTTTGCCGAAAACTACCCCGAGGCCGAGCAACCCATCCTGCGCCCCGAAGGCAATAGTTTTGCACGTTTCGGCTACAACATGGTGCCTGTGCGCCATGGTCACCTCGGCAAGACTTCGCCGATCTTCAATTATCCCTACGATCGTAGCCGCGAAGCGCTGGATCATTTGTATCGGCATGGCGAACTCGATGCCTGGGACGGTGTGAAATTGCGTTATGTCGATCCGACCACGGGTGGTTATGCCATGCCCACCATGGCGACTTTTATGCAGTGGCTGCCGGCAGGGTTCCAGGGCAAGGCCTATCGCTCTACCGACGCAACCGTATTTTCGGTGGTAGAGGGCGCGGGTTCGGTGAGCATAGGCAAAGAGCGCTTCGAATTCGGTCCGCGCGATGTGTTTGTGGCGCCATCGTGGCTCCCCGTCCGGCTTTTTGCCAATGACGATGCGGTGTTGTTCAGTTACTCGGACCGGCCGATTCAGGAAGCGTTGGGTCTTTTGCGCGAAGAACGGATGGCGGGTGCCGACGGTCTGGGTACTCTTTCGGTGGAGGTGGTTTGAATGGCCGGGCACGATATCGAAGTCGCCGTCATCGGCGCGGGCGTGGGTGGACTGGTGCTCGCGCTGAGCCTGCATCAGGCGGGCATTTCCTGTCGCGTGTATGAGGCTGTCGCTGAGATCGCGCCGCTTGGAGTGGGTATAAATCTGTTGCCGCATGCCACCAAAGAGCTGGACGAGCTGGGCCTGTTGCCCAGGCTGGATGCTGTCGGAGTCAGGACAAAAGAATCCATATTCTTTACCCGCCACGGGCAGTTTGTGTATAGCGAGGGGGCGGGACGGGCTGCAGGCTATGACTGGCCTCAGTATTCCATTCATCGTGGCGACCTGCAGATGGTGTTGCTGGCCGCCGTGCTTGAGCGCCTTGGCGAGGGGAGCGTGGTAACCGGATGTCGTTGCACGGGAGTCAGCCAGAAGGACGATCACGCCGTGGCCAGTTTCGAGGACGGCGAGGGAAATGGGCTTGCACCCGTCACTGCAGCTATCGTTGTCGGGTGCGACGGAATCCATTCCGCGTTGCGCAGGCAGCTTTATCCGCATGAAGGAGCGCCGCGCTATTCCGGCATAAACATGTGGCGTGGCGTGACATCGTGCAAGCCGTTCCTGACGGGGGCCAGCATGGTGCGGGCAGGCTGGCTGGCGCATGGCAAGATGGTGATCTACCCGATTCGCAACAATATCGATGCGCAGGGAAACCAGTTGATAAACTGGGTAGCCGAGATCGAATCGCCGGCGCGGGTGCAGCGGGACTGGACTCGCCAGGGCCGCCTCGAGGATTTTTTCCCGGCGTTTGCCGATTGGCATTTCGACTGGCTGGACGTTGCCAGGCTGATACAGGACGCACAAGCCATATTTGAATACCCCATGGTGGACCAGGATCCGCTTCCCACCTGGACTCAGGGCCGCATGACCCTGCTGGGCGATGCGGCGCATCCCATGGTGCCCAGGGGGTCCAATGGTGCGGGCCAGGCCATTATCGATGCGCGATATCTGGCGGGCCAGCTGAAACGGTCGGGATTGACCCATGGCGCACTGATGAATTACGACCGGGCCCGGGTTGAGGCCACTACGCGTGTGGTCCTCACCAATCGTCAAAACCCTCCCGATACCATACTCAGAGAAGTCTATGAAAAATCGGGCGACAAGCCCTTCGGCCGTATCGAAGACATTATCAGCCGCGGCGAGCTGGAGGCCATCTCGAATCGCTATAAGCAGATTGCCGGGTTCGATCCCGACACCTTGAAGTCCAGACAGTCTTTTTTGTAAGTACTGATTCATTCTTAAAAGATAAAACCGGGAGACATTATGTTCAACTTAATTCGTATTGCGCTGGCTGCTTTGCTGGCCGCCGTGTGCTCGCTGAGCTACGCTGCCGATTGGCCCAGCCGGCCCGTTACGCTCATTGTGCCGTTTACGTCGGCCACAGGAATCGATCTGATCGCCCGGCGGCTGTCTGCGGAGCTGCCAAAGAAGCTGGGCCAACCGTTTGTGGTCGAGAACCTGGCGGGCGCCAGCGGCAATATCGGCACGGAAAAGGCGGCGCGCGCCCGGCCGGATGGCTACACCTTTCTAGTGACGGTGAGCACCCTGGTGATGAACCGCACGCTTTACAAACTTCCCTACGATCCTGTCAAGGATTTTGCGCCGGTTGGCCAGACGTCATGGGGCACGCTGGTTCTGGTGACAGGGCCCTCCAACCCGGTGCATAGCGTAGCAGGGCTTGTCGCCGCGGCCAAGGCGGAGCCGGGTAAGCTGACATACGGTTCGCCGGGCGTAGGAACGCCGCATCACCTTGCCATGGCCTTGCTCGATGGCCTGACGGGAATCCGGATGCTGCATGTGCCCTACAAAGGCACGGCCGGCGCCGTGCAGGATATGCTGGGCGGACGCCTGGACTATATGTTCCTGCCTATCCATGTCGCCCTGCCTCAGATAAAGGCCGGAAAGCTGAAGGCCATTGCGGTTGGAAGCCCGAACCGGGTTGCGCAGCTTCCCGAAATTCCCACGCTGGGCGAGGCCGGTTTAAAGGGCGCGAATGTCGATATGTGGTACGGCGTTCTGGCGCCCAAAGGCACTCCTGCTGCGATCATCGAAAAAATGAACAAGGCAGTCAATGAGGTCCTGGCATCTCCAGCGACGGCAGTAGCGTTCGAATCGCAGGGGATGGTGCCCGCTGCGTCGACGCCCGACCAATTTGGCGCGCTGATTGTCAAAGACGACGCGCGCTGGGCCGAGGTTATCAAGGACGCCAAAATTACTGCCAATTGAAATAATGTTCCGGACCTTCAACCATGCAGCTTTATAGTTTCTTTAACAGTTCTACTTCATATCGCGTCCGTATTCCCGGGTACGGATCGGTATCGATGTACTGGCGCAAGGATGAACTTCATCCGCCATCCGTCGAGGCGGGGCTGGCAAGCATCCGTCGCATTTCGCGCGACTACGAGGGCTGAGGGGTTTGCGCTCCAAGGCGCGGGCCGCCTATGGTTTGAGCTGGCGGCGCAATATCTTTCCGACATTGCTGCGCGGCAACGTGTCGCGAAACTCCACGTACTTGGGCGCTTTATAACCGGTCAGCATGCTGCGGCAGTGCTTGATCAGCTCTGCCTCGGTCAGGCTTTTGTTTTTTCGAATGACAAACAGTTTGACGACCTCGCCGGAATGCTCGTCGGGTACGCCGATGGCCGCGGCTTCCAGCACATCGGGGTGCTGCATTGCGACGGCTTCGACCTCATTGGGATAAACGTTAAATCCCGACACAAGGATCATGTCTTTTTTTCGGTCGAGGATAAACACATAGCCCTGCTCGCTGACATAGCCGATGTCGCCCGTATGCAGGAAACCGTCGGCATCGAAAACCTTTGCGGTTTCGTCAGGCCGGTTCCAGTAGCCGGGCATGACCTGCGGGCCACGCACGCAGATTTCGCCGCTTTCGCCCAGAGGCAGGTCGCGCCCCCCGTCGTCGCGTATGGCGATATCGGTGGACGGGACGGGCAGGCCTATGGATCCGGTAAAGTCTTTTTTATCAAAGGGGTTGATGGTGACGGCCGGAGAAGTTTCCGTCAGCCCGTAGGCCTGCGCTATGGGTATGCCTGTCAGGCTCAGCCAGCGCTGGGCGACGGCTTCCTGTACGGCCGTCCCACCGCCGAGAACCATTCGCAGGCCCGAAAAGTCCAACCTGGAAAATTCGGAATTGTTCAACAACGCATTGAATAGCGTATTGACGCCGGTGATGGCGGTAAAAGGCGTGTGCCTCATGCTCTTGACGAATGCAGGGATATCGCGCGGGTTGACGATAAGAAGGTTGCGTGCACCCAGTTTCATGAAGGTCAGGCAGTTGGCCGTGAGCGCGAAGATATGATAAAGCGGCAGGGCGGTAACGATGCAGTCCTGCCCCTCGGTGGTGTAGGGTTTGACCCACGCGTAGGCCTGGCAAACGTTGGACACCAGGTTGCCGTGGGTCAGCATGGCGCCTTTGGCGACTCCCGTGGTTCCCCCCGTATATTGCAGGCAGGCCAGATCGTCATGGCCGAGCGAGGGTGGGGTGAAGGCCGCACGTGACCCGCGCGCAAGGGCCTGATTCAGGCGCAGCGTATTGGGCAGTTCCCAGGCAGGCACCAGCTTCTTTACGTGGCGCACCACCAAGTCGGTGAGGGTGCCCTTGACGGCGCCCAGCATTTCGCCCAGCGAGGTGACGACGATGTGCTTGATCGCCGTCTTGGTCAGCACCTGCTGCAGGGTGTGGGCAAAGTTTTCGGCAATAACGATCGTTTCGGCGCCGGAATCGCGCAACTGATGCTCAAGCTCAGTCGCGGTGTACAAAGGGTTGGTGTTGACGACAGCGGCGCCGGCTCGCAGCGTGCCAAACAGGCACACCGGATACTGCAGCAGATTGGGCATCATCAGCGCGACGCGTTCGCCTTTTTTGACCCCTATGGATTGCAGCCATGCGGCAAAGTGGTGCGAGTGCGCGTCCAGCTGCGCGTAGGTCATGGTGGAACCCATGCTGATGTAGGCCACGTTTTGTGCGTGCTTCGAGCAGCTTTCGTCGAACATGGCTGCGAGCGAGGCGTAGGCTTGCGCCTGGCCGGTGATGTCGGCCGGGACGCCCTGCGGGTAGTGTTCAAGCCAGATGTGTTCCATGGCAACCTTAGAATCGGTACGACACCTGTACCCCAAGCATGTCGATGCTGGCCTTGTACGAACCGTAGACGGTACCTTTGGTGGGATCGGTAGCGTTGTTGATGGACGGGTTGCTCAAGAACAGATGGGCGTAGCCGACGTCGACGGTAGCGTGATCGTTGAAATGATATTGTGCGCCAATCGATAGCCAGATGCGGTCGCCGTCGGGCAGCGATGTCGGACGGTATTGCGCGTCGCGCACCGGCGACTGGTCGTAGGCGACCCCTGCTTTGAAGGTCCATTTCGGGCTGTATTTGTAATTGGCCCCCAAGGCAATACGCCAGGTGTCGCGGAATTTCAGTTTCAGGCTTTCGTTGGGTAGGCTGCCGCTATTTTTGATATCAAGTGAAGGAATACTGCTCCAGCCTGTCCATGAAACATCGCCCAGCAATTGCCACTGGCTATTGAGGTCGTGCACCACGCTAAGAATGGCGGTGTCGGGCAGCGTGACCGTGGTGCTCGCGTCGGCGGTGCGCGCAGGCAGTCCCAGCGGGAGATTGCCAAGAGTGGTCGTGCCGCTGGCGTTGAATCGCATTTTGGAGCGGTAGGACAGGCCGATGCGGGTGTCGGTAGTCGCTTGGTAAAGCAGGCCCAGATTCCAGCCCCAGGCGTCGCCGTGCAGATCGACTTTCCCGTTCATATCCGGCAAGCCGACTAGCTTGCTGAGGGGTATTGAAGGCGCCAGCGCAGCGGCGGGTATGTTGCGCCGATAATCTGCGCTCAGGTGCGCCCAATTCACGCCTGCGCCCAGGGAAAGCCGGTCATTGACCTTGTAGGCAACGGAAGGGTTGATGTTAATGGTTTGGATGCTGAACGAGGTCGATTGATATCGGCCGATCCAGTTGTCGCTGTATTCTGTTGACAGGCCAAAAGGAGCGCCTATGCCCAGGCCAAGAAACCAGTTGGGGTTGACTTGCCATGACATATAGGCATTGGGCAAAACACTCAACGGCCCCGCGTCTCCTCCTGTATTTGACTGTAAAGGCAGGCCGCCAGGCCCGGTGCTGCCGCTGTTCGAAAACCTGAACGAGGGGTCAATCAGGACTGCGCCGGCCGACACATTCACGCCGGGCAGCCTGGTCATGCCTGCCGGGTTGAAAAAGATGGTGCTCGCATTTTCCGCGATGGCCGCCGACCCCGCGTACGCGTTGCCCAGCCCGCTGGCGTTTTGCTCGGTTAATTGAAAACCGGAGGCGTGTGCCCCCGAGGCTCCCAGGCTCAACAATGCCGCCGGGATCAGGTGTAACAGGGGTTTGCTTATTTTCATGACGGGGGCTCGGGATGAATATCGGCTATGCCGGATTATGCGGGACTATGCAGGTCAAAGGGAAAATCGTCAACCGCTATCACGCGGTCGCACAAGTTATTACGCTCTTGTATGGCCGCGTATTCGTCGTCGGTAATGCCTCCTGCCGCGTGTGCGGCGGTGGCGATGTCGCGGACATTGGCCGCGGGGTTGTCGTCGAGGCGGCCGCTTTTTTCGAACTGATGGATTTTTGCGTCAATGTCGCGGGCGGCTAGCGTGGCGGCCAGTGCCGCTTCGATTGCGCCCAGCGGGCTGTGGGTGTCTTTGGGAAGAAAGCAGCCGCGGGTAAGACGATCGCGGGCGGCGCCCGGCTGTGTGATGGCGCGTGCGACGGATTGCCCGAGCGTGTCGCAGGGGGCGGAAAATGGCCGCCCATAAGGAAAGACCAGCACACGCAGCAGGCCGGCGACCCAGCGATTGGGAAAGTTGGCCAACACACCTTCAAAGGCATCCTGCAGGCGAAACAAGGCATCTTGAATGGCCCAGTGCGCCAGCGGCGTATCGTCGGCTTGTCGGCCGTCGTCTTCGTATCGTTTGAGGGTGGCCGATATCAAGTACATTTGCGAGAGTATGTCGCCCAGGCGTGCGGAGAGGCTCTCGCGCCATTTCAGCGAACCGCCCAGAAGCAACATCGAGGTGTCGGCCAGCATGGCAAATGCGCTGGAAAAGCGGCTGATCTGGCGGTAATAAACGTTCATCTCGGGCGCGACATCGGTATCAATCGCCAGCAGTCGTGCACCCGTCAGGCCAAGCCACAGGGTGCGCAGTACATTGCCGGCGGTGAAACAGATATGGCCGCGGATTGCCCGGTCGAAATCGAGCAGGCCGGCCTGTGTATCGGCATTGCTTGCGGCCTGCATTTCGGCCAGGACGTAGGGGTGGCAGCGGATCGCGCCCTGGCCGAAGATAATCAGGCTGCGCGTCAGAATATTGGCGCCTTCGACGGTGATGCCTACCGGCAACTGCTGGTAGGCTCGTCCAAGAAAATTGGAAGGCCCTAGACAAATGCCCTTGCCGCCGATCACGTCCATGGCGTCGTTGACGACGCGGCGGGCGCGCTCGGTGACATGGTATTTGACGATAGCCGAGATGACCGCCGGCTTCTCTCCCAGATCGATGGCGCCCGCGGTCATGCTGCGCGCCGCGTCGATCAGGTAGGTGTGCGCGCCGATACGGGCCAGGGCTTCCTGGACACCTTCGAACTTACCTATGGGAGTGCGGAACTGCTTGCGTATAACGGCGTAGGCGCCCACCGCGCGAGCCGTCATTTTCGCCATGCCGGTGTAGGAAGACGGCAGCGAAATTGAGCGGCCTGCCGCCAGGCATTCCATAAGCATGCGCCAGCCATGGCCGGCCATGCCCGCGCCGCCGATAATGAAATCGAGCGGCATGAAAACATCGTTGCCGCGGGTGGGGCCGTTCATGAACATGGCGTTCAAGGGGAGATGACGCCGCCCCGTTTCGACACCGGGGTGATTGGCGGGCACCAGCGCGCAGCTGATTCCCAGATCTTTTTGGCTGCCTAGCAAGCCGTCCGGATCGTAGAGGCGAAAAGCCAGGCCCAATAGTGTGCAGACTGGGGCAAGCGTAATGTAGCGTTTGTCCCAGGTAACCCGCATGCCGAGCACTTCTTGGCCTTGCCATTGGCCCTTGCAGACGATCCCGCTGTCGGGAATGGCGGCCGCGTCCGATCCGGCCCAGGGGCTCGTGAGCGCAAACGCGGGTATTTCCTCGCCGCTGGCCAGGCGAGGCAGATAGTAGTCTTTTTGCTCTTTGGTGCCGTAGCGCAGCAGCAACTCGGCCGGCCCCAGGGAATTGGGCACCATGACGGTGACCGATAGCGCGGAGTTTCGGGTCGACAGTTTGGCGATGACTTCGGAGTGGGCGTAGGCGGAAAACCCGAGGCCGCCATATTCTTTCGGGATAATCATGCTTAAAAAGCGATTGTCCCGAATGTAGCGCCAGACTTCTGGCGGCATGTCGCACAGCTCGTGGGTGACCTTCCAGTCGTCGACCATGGCGCAGACCGTTTCGACTTCGTTATCCAGAAATGCCTGTTCTTCCTGGGTTAACGTGGGCTTGGGCAGGTTATGCAGTTTCGACCATTGCGGTTTGCCGCGGAATAAATCGGCTTCCCACCAGACGGTACCCGCTTCCAGTGCGTCCTGTTCGGTGCTGGACATGGGCGGCAGGATCTTTTTGTACAGATTGAATATTCGGCGCGAGATCAGGGCCAGACGCAGCGCGCGCACGCTTGCAATGACGACGATGGCCATAATAAGAACTACCACCACGACTGCTGTATTCATCAGTTTGTTTGAAATCCGTTCGCAGGTAGCGGGAATAATATGAGGTATTGCCGTGAGGCGGTTGCTTCAATATATTGTTTTTGATATGGATGATAATAGTATTTCATTTCTCGACATATATTGGCCGCAACGTAATCTGTGACTGTTTGAATCAACATTTTGGGATTTCATGCCATGCAGCTATACAGTTTTTTCAACAGCTCCACCTCGTATCGCGTGCGTATTGCGCTGGCGCTCAAGCAGGTCAGGTTCGAATACCTGCCGGTGAATATCCGCGCGCACGAGCACAAGGCCGCCAATTACGTGGTCAAAAATCCTGGCGCGGGGGTGCCTTTGCTGGTTGATGAGGGTTTCGATCTGGGCCAGTCGCTGGCAATTATCGATTATCTGGATAGCAAGTACCCCAAGCCGCAACTGATTCCACAAGATCGGCAGCGGCGCGCGCGGGTGCTGGAAATCGCCAACCTGATCGCTTGCGATATGCATCCGGTCAATAATCTGAAGGTGTTGCGTTATCTGGTCAATGTGCTGGGTGTTAGCGATGAGCAGAAAAATACGTGGTATCAGCATTGGATAGATGAAGGGCTGCGTTCGCTGGAAGCGCTGTTGCAACGAACTGAGTCGGGGCCGTTCTGTCTGGGTGACGAGCCAACGCTGGCCGATTGTTGTCTGGTGCCGCAGGTGGCCAATGCCTTGCGCATGAAGTGCAAGGTCGATGAGTTTACGCGCGTTATGGCGGTCTACGAGCATTGCAATACCTTGCCGGCCTTTCAGGAGGCGGCGCCAGCACAGCAGCCTGATTTCGATGCATAGTTCTCTGCCCGTCTCGCCTTAACCGCCCACGACGCTCGCGTGGCTGATATTTACGTGATGGTCGCTTGTAGCGCCACCCCTTGTGGGTGGCATGGCGTTCTATAAATACCGCCTCGGTTATCGACGATTTTGGCAGCCACAAGGGCTGCCGCTACATGATTCACGGGCACGTTTTTGTAGCGGCACCCCTTGTAGGTGCCAGGTTTCCCGCTAATCCAAAGCCACGCAAAGACCGGCAAAGAAATCTTCGATCCGGATTTGTGTTTGATCCTTGAACATGGGCTTGGGCAGGGCGCCCCAGACCATGGCGACGAGGTTCTGTTCGGGATTGACGTACAGATGCTGGCCAAAGATGCCTATGGCCTGGAAAGCGCCGTGATGTATTGGGTGGTAATGCGGCAGGGGCCAGAGCATGTAGCCATAGTCGACCTTGGCGCCGCCCACAGTGATCGGCTGGCTGGCCGCCTGGATCCAGCCAGCCGGCAAGACTTCCACTCCGTCGATGACGCCCTGATTCAACAGGAACAGGCCAAATCGGGCATAGTCGCGCAGGCTTGCCGAGATTCCGCTTCCGCCCACTTCCAGGCCATTGGGGGATTCCAGCCACCATTTGGCGTCGGCCTCGGTACCCAGCCTGGACCAGATCTTTTCCGAGAAATAATCGGCCAATGGCCGTTGAACGGCGGCTCGCACCATGGCTCCCGCAATGTGGGTTTCACCGGTGCTGTAGTTCCAGCGGCTGCCGGGGGTTGCGGCGCGCGGTAATCTGGACATCATGTCGACAATGGCGCCAGGCTGTTGCGCTATTTGCAAGTCCAGCATGCGGCGGCGGTCGGATTGAGGATTGGTATAGGTTTCGTCCCATTGCACCCCCGAACACATCGTCAGCAGCTGATGTACGGTAACGCCGTTGTAGGCGCTGTGTTGCAAGACGGGGAGGTAGTGCGAGATGGGGTCGTCCAGGCTTTTGATGTAGCCGTCTTTGATGGCCACGCCGGCCAGTGTAGCCGTTACCGTCTTGGCGATCGACATGGACATCCAGTGCGCTTTTTCAGTATTGCCCAATTGATAGGTTTCGAAGCAGTTGGCGCCGTTTTTAAGCACCAGCATGCCGCTTACTCGATTGATCGACAGAAAATCGTACAGGTCGTATGTTTTGCCTTGCGAGGCAAAAACAAAATTCTGCAAAGGGTTGTCTTGCGTGGGCAGAGGGCGGGCCGTGGGGCTGCGGGCGATTGTCCGGGTCGGAAAGAGCATGTCGGTATGACGAAAGGTACGGGCCTGGATATCGGGGAGTAGAGCGCCGTCATAGATTTGCCGGGCTGTTGCAAGAGGAAGTTCGCATTGCATGATGTGCTGGGCCTGTAGGGGGTAATGGGTTCACGCATGGGGGGCTTGTGTTAAAGCGCAGTATATTGGGCTTTGAGTCAGCGTGTCGTTGTGGCAGAGGCTGGAGAGATACAACGATGTATTCAATAGGAGAGGGTGGATGAGACTTTTATTGGCCACGTTTAAACACGAAACGAATACTTTTTCCCCTGTAGCAACGCCGTTTGAGCGTTTTTTTAAGGGCAGCGCCGGCACCTTGGCCGGCGCTGCCGCGATTGCCGCCCGGACAGGAACGGGTAGTGGAATCGGTGGTTTTATCGATGTGGCGGCGCGATACGGCGCCCAGATCATCGTGCCTATCGTTGCCGACGCCTGGCCCAGCGGGCCGGTTGATCGCGCCGCTTACGAGAAAATTGTTGAGGCCATTCTGCTTGCGGCCGAAGATGTCTTCGATGGCATTTTGCTGGACTTGCATGGCGCCATGGTGGTTGACGGGATTGAGGATGGCGAAGGCGAGCTGCTGCGGCGCTTGCGGCTCATCCAGCCGTCCGTACCGATAGGCGTGACGCTGGATATGCACGCCAATCTCTATCCGGATATGGTGGCCCATGCGACGGTGATTACGGGCTATCACACCTACCCGCATATTGATATTTACGAGGCTGGGGTACGTGCGGCAGAGATTATTTGCAAGACGATTCAGGGCGAGCTTCATCCGGTGATGTCCTGGGGCAATCGCCCGATGCTGCCGCACGTGATGCGTCAGGGCACTCATACCGGACCGAACCGGGATTTGCAGGAGCGCTGCAAAGAGCTTGAAAAGGCCACGGTTCTGGCCGCGTCGCTATTTGTCGGATTCCCTCATGCTGATATTTCCAATGCGGGCCTAAGCGTGGTGGTGTGCACGGATGCGCGCCCCGATGTAGCCAGCGCAAGCTGTGAGTCACTGCTAAATGAAGCCTGGAATCGCCGTGCCGAGTTCTTGTTCGAGTCGGTGCCCCTGGTCGATGCGGTCAAGTCGGCGGTACGATGCACCGACTATCCGGTCGTGTTGCTGGATCACTGCGATAACGTCGCATCCGGCGGTACCATGGATACCACCGTGGTCTTGCGGGAAGTGATCGATCAAGGGATCAGCAATGCGGCGTTCTACGCCATATTTGATCCGGCAGCCGTAAGCCAGGCGATCGCTGCGGGGGTGGGTAATAGCGTGACCATATCCCTGGGCGGGAAGGCTCAATTGCTGGCCACCGGCGAGGCGAATCCGGCTCTGTCGGTAAACGCTACGGTGCGCACGATCAGTGATGGCCGCTTCAAGCTGTGGGGCCCCATGAGTGCAGGGGTTGAAATTTGCACCGGCCCGACCGTTGTTCTGGATACGGGCCGTATTTTGATTGTGGTGGCATCCGGCCATATGGAGCCCTTCGATTTGAATTGCTTTTATTCCCTGGGCATCGATGTACGCAACATGCATTACGTGGTCATGAAGAGCCGTGTTCATTGGCGGGCCGGATTTACCGGTTTGGTCAAGCAGGTCATCGAGTGTGACGGCGTAGGCGTGACAACGTCCGATTATTCCAAACTGACGTTCAAAAACGTGCGCCGGCCTATGTATCCCCTGGATCCGATGTAAGCCGCGATTGTTTTGGTCCCTGGTTCGATGGCAGCCACAAGGGCTGCCGCTACAAAATTCACGGCCGGGTCTTTGTCGGTACGATCTTGGCTGTCAAGGATTATGGCACCCACAAGGGGTGCCGCTACATTAGCGGTGGGGTACGTTTTTGTAGCGGCACCCCTTGTGGGTGCCATGTTGGCTACGCATTAAGCCGGCCATTGCGTCTGAGGGTCGAGCGGGTAGACGGGGTGTTCGATATTCTTGAACGGGAACAAGGCGTAGTTTGAGCTGGTAACCCCGCTGCTGTCGCACTCGACAAAGCCTTTTGCGATGGGAAAAAATACAGGCCGACAATACATGCGCGATTTTAAAAGCAGAAAATCCTTTTTTGCAGGGTCCAGACCCACGCTTGTGAATACGCCCAAATCCCAGGGTTCATGAGTGCGCTCGGTGACGACGAGCTCCAGATCGCCGCACACAAACAGCGCCGTCCGGCCCATGCTGCATTTCAAACCGGTATAAGTGGGTCCTGAAATAATATATTCGCCATTGGTCAACCGCTTGATGCGGCCGGTAAGCGTAACGGGCTCTTTCACAATGCCCAGGCTGCTTAGGGGCCGCTTGTTGCCAAGCCGGAGCGTGAGGTTGGCGCCTTCACCGGCCTGCGCCATTTGGTCGACGGCGTCGGGGTCGCATAAAGGGCCAACACCAATATTGTTCAGCCCTTGCGCCAGCGCTTCTTGCAGCACGTCCATCGTGTCGCACGTGCCGCCCGACATGCAGTTGTCGCTGTGATCGAGCAGCAGAATCGGGCCTTGTGGGTTGCCACACTCGGCCGACTGAATCCGGGACTGTCCGCTCATGTCTTTGGCGCCGCGTATGGAATCCGCCAGCGGCGGGCTGGTATAGACGAAACCTTCTCGAGACTCCCAGATCAGCGTGGCGATATTGTGCGCGGCCTGTTGTGCGGACGCCGAATCTTTTCCTACGGTCACTACGCTGATGCAGGGTGCAGCAATATCGGCCAGGGCAAACCCGGCCAGCACAGAGGCCGCGAGGACGCCATTTTGTTCTGCCGCTTTGGCTGCCTCGATCGCCGCGTGCATGGCTGGCGACTGATCGGCGCTTTTTAGCGTGTGTGTCATCAGGGGCAGGCGCTCCCAGGCAATGACGGGCTTGATATCGCCGGCAAGCATCTCGAGCAGCAGCTTGCCGGCGTGCGCTCCGGTTTCGTACATGTCGATGTGAGGATACGTCTTGAAGCTCACGATGACGTCGGCGTTGTCGATCATTTTTTGCGTAACGTTACCGTGCAGGTCGAGCGCCACGCCAATCGCCTTTTGCGGGTGGCGGGCTTTCAGGCGCTCCAGCAAATCGCCTTCGCCATCCTGGCTGTTTTCAGCCACCATGGCGCCGTGCAGGTCCAGCATCATGGCATCGCAATGATCGGAAGCGGCCACGATGCAGTTGCATAGGGTGTCGTAAGCGGCTTGCGCTACGGGGCCGCTGGGGTTTGCCGTGGCTGAAACGGGCGTAAGTATTTCGGCTCCCGCCGCGCGGGCCAGATCGATAAAGGCGCTCATCGCCGTTCGCCCACCGAGGTTTTCCGCATAGGCATCAGCGTCGTAGGTGGGGCCATTGACGCCGAAAGCCGCAAGTGGGGTAGGAACCGGCGAGAACGTATTGGTCTCGTGGTTCATTCTGGCAATGAGTATTTTCATAATGTTTGGCCGCCTTAATGGGGCACGACGTGGGCTTGTGCCAGCATGGCCAGCAAAAGTACGTTGCCGCCGGCGGTGATGTGTTCCGGTTTGGCGTCTTCGATTTCGTTATGGCTGATGCCATCCTTGCAAGGGATGAAAATCATGGCCGTAGGCGCGACGCGAGCCAGGTAAACCGCATCGTGCCCGGCGCCGCTGACGATTTCTGTGTGCGATAGCCCGAGCTGATCGGCGGCAGACTTTACCGCATTGACCTGCTCCGCGTGAAAAGGTTGCGGTGGGAAATAAACGACTTGTTCGATATCTACCGACACGCCGGTTTCCTGTTGCGTGCAAGCCTTTCTGATGGAGGCATCCATGGCCAACAGAATTTCGTCCGAAGGAGCACGAAGATCTACGCTGAATTTGACTTGGCCTGGGATCACATTGCGCGAGTTGGGGTAGTTGTCGAGCCATCCTACCGTGCCACGGCCATGGGGGGCGTGGGCCAGGGCAATTTGGTTGACGCAGCGTATCAGATCTGCGGCCGCCAGCAAGGCGTCTTTGCGTAATTCCATAGGCGTGGGCCCGGCATGAGCCTCCATGCCGGTTACGGTCACGTCATACCAGCGCTGGCCTAATGCGCCGGTGACAACGCCTATGGTGTCGCGCCGGGCTTCGAGTATGGGGCCTTGTTCGATGTGCGCCTCGAAGTAGGCTTTGATGGGGAAGTGTTCGCTAGGCGTTGTGCCTGCGTATCCTATTTGTTCCAGCGCGGTGGCCACACTGATGTTTTTCACATCGGTTTGTTTCAGGGTGTCGGCCAGGGGAAATGCACCGGCGAAAACGCCCGACCCCATCATCACGGGGACAAAGCGTGAGCCCTCTTCGTTGGTCCACACGGCCACTTCAATGGCCGCTTCGGTCTGAATATCAAGATCGTTGAGGGTGCGCAGGACTTCAAGTCCGGCCAGGACGCCATAGTTCCCATCGAATTTTCCGCCCGTGGGTTGGGTGTCGATATGGCTTCCGGTTAGCACGGGGGGTAAATCCGGGTTGCGACCTTCACGGCGGGCGAAAATATTGCCGATGGTATCGATGCGGATCGTGCAGCCGGCTTCCCGAGCCCATTGCACGAATAGATCACGCCCCTGCCGATCCAGTTCGGTTAGCGCCAGACGGCATACTCCGCCTTTGGGGGTTGCACCGATTTTGGCCAGGGCCATGAGTGATTGCCACAACCTGGCGCCATTGATGCGCACGGTGCTGACAGCATGGTTGGGAGCGTTCATAGAAGTCTCGAATAGAATTTTTCGTCAGGTATTAGTGCGAAATGGCGCCTACACCGAGATATTGGTCTTTGACGTAGGCGTCATTCATAAATGAAGCGTTGTCGTTGGTGTAGACAATTTTGCCACTTTCAATAATGTAATGGCGCTCGGCGAGCTGCATGCAGACTTCCAGATTCTGCTCCACGAGCAATATTGAGATGCCTTGCGCTTTGATCAGTTTAAGCTGAGCGACGATTTCTTCCACGATGACTGGCGCCAGGCCTTCGACGGGTTCGTCGAGCATCAGAAGCCGGGGGTTGTTCATTAATGCGCGGCCTATGGCCAGCATCTGTTGCTCGCCGCCGGACAATTGAGCGCCTCCGTTGCGGCGACGCTCGTATAGGCGCGGGAAGATTTTATAGATATCGTGCAACGACCAGGGCGAGCCTTTTTTACGGCCCAGATTCAGGTTTTCTTCGACGGTCAGCAAACGGAAAATGCCGCGATGCTCGGGCACCAGGCAAATCCCCTGGCTGGCAATGCGGTAGGCGGGCAGCAAGGTCATGTCCTGGCCCTTGAAAATTATTTTGCCGCTCGCCGGCGTAATGAGCCCGGCGATGCTTTTTAGTGTCGTGGATTTTCCCGCCCCGTTGCGGCCCAGCAGGGTCACCAGCTCGCCTTGTTTTACTTCGAGGCCGACACCCTGGATAACATGGCTTTTGCCGTAATAGCTGTGGATATCCTGTACCTGCAGCATCATCGTCCCCCGGTAATCATGCCGCCCAGATACGCGCTTCGGACGCGTTGATCGGATTTGATCGCGCCGGGAGCGCCTTCCACCAGCACTTTGCCTTGTTGCATGACGGTGATCGTATCGGAGATATCCATGACGATGCCCATATTGTGCTCGATCAAAATCACAGTCAGGTCGTTGCGCAGGCCGTAAATCAGTTTTTTCATGGAGTCGATGTCATCGATGCCCATGCCCGACGTAGGCTCGTCCAGAAATATGGCTTTAGGTTTGGCGGCCAGCGCCATGCCGACTTCAAGACGCCGTTGCTGGCCGTGCGATAGCGCACTGCTTAGATTGTGCCGGACTTGCGCCAAACCAATCTTGTCGAGTATGGATTCAATCGCATCGGATTGGTCGGGAGCAAGCCGAATAAGCGACCACAAGCGCAGCGCCTGCCGTGGGTGTGTGCCTTGTATGGCGAGCCTCAGGTTTTCGTGAACCGACAAGGTGGGAAACAGCGAGGTCACCTGGAAAGATCGCGCCATACCCACTTGCACGCGTTGATAGTCGGTTCGTCGACTGACATCGTGGCCATCGAAAACAATGGACCCTTCAGTCAGGGGAACGGTACCCGTCAGTGTGTGAAAAAGGGTGGTCTTGCCCGCGCCGTTAGGGCCGATGACCGAATGTATGGTTTTGGCCTGCACCCGCAGATCGACGCCCGACAGCGCCAGGAATTTTCCATAGCGCTTAACGACATTCCTGGCTTCAAGTAAAGGCTGACTCATGTGGAGGGCTCCTCCGCCGTTGGGTTGGAGGTGCGGCCCGGCTTTACGCAGCGTTTAAACATCAGCTCGCACAGACCCCACAGGCCGCCCTGCATATACAGGCTAACCACCATCAGAAGCAGGCCAAAAAGCAGTAGCCAGCGCGGCCACAGATTGGACAGCCAATCGGATGCGATAACGTACAAGGCGGCGCCCAGCACCGAGGCAAACAGATTGCCGGTGCCGCCAATCACCGTTACGACCAGAATGGTTTCGCTCATGTGGTAGTTGATACTGGTGAGCGGCGCAATGCCGGTCATCATTGCGTAGAGGGCGCCGGCCAGGGCGGTTGTCGCCCCTGACACCATGAACGCGACCAGCTTGAACAGGGTGATGTTGTAGCCTACCGCCGTGGCGCGTGCCGGATTGTCGCGGATCGCCAGCAGGGTGCGGCCGAAAATGGATTCGACCACTCGCTGCAGCAGATAAAACACAATGAGAAAGATAATCGCGACAAAGGTGTAGTATTCCCAGCTGGTTTTGTTGGGCAGCAAAACATAGCCGAAAAGGGTGAGCGGCAGGGTGGGGATATTAAGCAGGCCGTTGTCGCCGCCGGTCCATTCGGGGGTGGAGTAGGCCAGAAAGTAAAACATCTGCGCCAAGGCCAGGGTCAGCATGACAAAGTAGGCGCCCTTTTGCCGGATGGTAAGCCAGCCAATGGCGGCTGCAATCAGGGCGCCCACCAGTATGGATATGAGCAGCACCAGGGGCATGGGCAGGCTGGTGCGAGTCAGGATTATGCCCAGGGTGTAGCTGCCCATGCCGAAGAAGATCCCCTGACCAAACGACAGCAAGCCGGTGTATCCCAGCAAGACATTGCAGGCGAGCGCTGCCAAGGCGTAAATTAATACCTCCGAGGCAAGCGAGCCCGACTTCAAGACAAGTGGCAGAAGGAGCACGGTCGCCAGGGCAAGAAGCATAAGTCGATGTTTGCGTAGTAGATTCATCTAGGCTCTCCCCAGCAAGCCATTGGGGCGAAGAAGCAGGACCAGCGCCATCGATACGTAGATCATCAGGCTCGCACCCTGTGGCCACAGGGTGCTCATGACGCTTTGCACTATGCCCACCAGCAGCCCGCCTAGAAGAGCGCCGCCGAAACTGCCCATCCCTCCAATCACTACCACTACGAATGCGATGGCAATGGCCTCGACTCCCATGAAGGGTTCTACACCGCGGAGCGGCGCCGCAAGGGTTCCTGCCAGGCCGGCGGTGGCGGCGCCCAACGCAAAGACCAGGCCGAAAGTTCGATGAATGTTGATGCCCAGCAATGTCACCATTTCGGTGGATTCGCTACCCGCCCGTACGGTGCTGCCCAGACGGGTGCGTTCGAGCAGCAGCCAGATAAGTATGGCAAATACGGCAGTAAACGCGATGACGAACAGGCGGTATTTGGGATAGATGAAGCCACCCCAAATGACCACTCCTTTTAGCAGGTCGGGCGGCGCCACATTCATTCCTACAGGCCCCCACCCCAGTATCACCAGCTCTTGTATGGCGAGCGCCAGGCCTACCGTAAATAGAATGTGGAATTCGTGCGGCAAGTTATAGACCCTGCGCAGGATAAGCCGCTCGGTTAGCCACGCCAGAGCGCCGACGACGCACGGGCCGATGACCAGCGTCCACCAGAAGTTCGCACCCCATTGCTCGGCCTGGTAACAGGCATAAGCGCCCAATACAAAAAAGGCGCCGTGAGCGAAGTTCACAAATCGCAACAGGCCGAAAACGATCGACAGCCCAACAGCGAGCAGGAAATAAAGCATACCGATGCCGATGCCGTTGATCACTTGCAGCACATAAACATTCATAGGCAATCTGAACCTTAAGGGTGGGCGCTTATATTGCCCGACGGTACGTCAGGCTGGCATTTTGCAACCGGTTTCGGCCACCGGCAGGAATGATTGACCGGCGTGCAGGATTTCGCAGTAATCGTCCTTGTCTTTCATCTTGTTTTTAGGCTTGCCCTTTAGCAGGTAATAGTTCTTCACGACCTGGTGATCCCCCTTGCGGATCGTTTCGGGGCCGGTCAGACCATCGTAGCTCGTACCCTCCATGGCGGCGATGACTTTGGCCGGATCGGCAGAACCTGCCTTGACGATGCCGTCGAGCATCAGTTTGGTGCAGATGTATCCCCCCGCCAGGCTATAGTTGGGATTCATCTTGAACTTGGCCTGGGTTTGTTTGACCAGCGTGTGGTTAAGCGGGCTATCGATACCGTGCCAGTATTGCACGCCGAAGTAGACGCCTTCGCACAGATCGGCGCCCAGCGACTGGAATTGTTCGAGACCCGACGCCCAGGCGATCAGGATGGTGGTATTGGTTTTCATGCCGAAGCTGACGGCCTGGCGCAAGGTTTCCGAGCTTTGCGAGCCGAAGTTCAGCAGTACCAGTACGTCGGGCTTTGTGGCCATGGCATTGGTCAGGTAGCCGCTGAATTCTCTTTCGTCAAGCGAATGGTAGCTGTTTCCAACGTGCTCCAGTCCTTCCTTCTTGAGCAGGTTTTTGGTGGCGGTGAGCAGGCCTTCGCCAAATACATATTTAGGCGTAATCGTGTACCACCGTTTTGCCTTGGGCAGCAACTTGATGAGCGGTCCGACCGTTTCCTGAACGGCGCCATAAGTGGGAACGGACCAGCGGAAGGTTGCATGATTGCAGTCCACCCCGGTGACTTCATCGGCGCCGACAGTCGTGACGAAAACCCCGCCCAGTTTGTCTATGGCCTTACCCATCGCGAGCCCGACCGACGAGAGCACTCCCCCGGCGAAGAAACGCGCATTCGATTGCTGAAACAGATCTTGTACCTGGCGTATTCCAACCGCCGGCTTGCCTTGCGAGTCGAGAATCTTGTATGCCAACGGCCGATTCAGCACCTTGCCGGTTTCGTCGATAATCAGCTGTACTCCCATGGCTGCGAACTTTCCGTTGGCGGCAAACGGGCCCGACATGGAGTTTGGTGCGCCAAATAAAATGGGGCCTGTATCCGTGGCCGCAAACGCGGATTTGAGGCCGATCAAAGGGCTTGCCATGGTGGCCAGGGCGCCAAGTTTAAGTAATTCTCGTCTGTTCATGAAGGTCTCCGGTTGTGATCAGGTTTTAGCTTTTATTTATAGAGGTATTGAATAACGCCGAATGGCAAGGCTTTAAGTGGATTTGCAGAACAAAAAAACCCAACAAACTGCATTAAACAGCTTGTTGGGTTGAAATGAAAAGAATTTTTGAGATTTAAATATGCGTCACAAACTTGGTGACCAGGTAGCCGTCGAAAGTTTCCGTGCCGCCTTCACTGCCGATGCCGCTATCCTTGATGCCGCCAAAGGGGGTTTCGGGCAAGGCGCTGCCGAAATGGTTGATGTTGACCATGCCAGCCTCGATGCCGTTGGCGACTTTGGTGGCCGTTTGCAGCGAGTTGGTGAATACATAGGACGACAGGCCAAAGGGCAGGGAATTGGCGCGTTTGATCACGTCGTCGGTGTCGGAGAAGCGTGTAATGGGCGCAATCGGCCCGAACGGCTCCTCGGTCATGAGCATGGAGTCTTCGGGCAGATCCGTGACCACCGTGGGCGCGAAAAAATGCCCGACCCGTTTCAGAGGTTCGCCGCCCAGTACGACTTTACCGCCCATCTTTAGGGCATTTTCCACAAATTTGGTCATGGTGGGCACGCGCCGTTCGTGGGCGAGCGGACCCATTTGGGTTTCCGGGTCCAGTCCGTCGCCAACCTTGACGGTTTTAAGGGTGTTGACGAATTTCTCCAGAAATTGGTCGTAGGCTTTTTCGTGGACATAAAAGCGGGTGGGAGATACGCACACCTGGCCGGCGTTGCGTACCTTGAACCGTGCCAATTGTTTGGCGGCACGGTCGATATCGGCATCTTCAAACACCAATACCGGCGAATGACCGCCCAATTCCATGGTGACGCGTTTCATATGGGCGCCAGCCAATGCGGCCAGGTGTTTACCCACAGGAACCGAACCGGTAAACGACACCTTGCGTACGATGGGCGAACGGATCAGGTGCTCGGACACTTCGGACGGGATGCCCCAAACGATATTGAGCACGCCGGCAGGCAGGCCGGCGTCATGAAAAGCGCGTGCAATGGCCATGACCGCGCTGGGCGAGTCTTCCGGGCCTTTAAGAATAATGGTGCAGCCGGCGCCGATAGCGGCGCAGATTTTGCGTATGGCCTGGTTGTAGGGAAAATTCCAGGGCGTAAAGGCCGCACACACGCCGATGGGTTCGCGCAATACCATTTGGCGCACTTCGGGGCTGCGAGGCGTAATGACGCGGCCATAGATGCGGCGGCATTCTTCGGCGTGCCAGTCGGCGTGGTCCGAGCAGGCCATGACTTCGCCCACGGATTCACCCAGGGGTTTGCCTTGGTCGAGCGTCATGTTGCGGCCGATTTCCTCGGCTCGTTCACGTGATAGCTGCCCGACGCGGCGCAGTATTTCGGAGCGCTTCATGGGGGAACTGTGGCGCCAGGTCTCGAAAGCGCGAGCGGCGGCGGCCAGGGCGCGATCGAGATCGGCGGTGCTCGCGTGAGGGAGCTGCCCCAGCACTTCCAGTGTGGAAGGGTTGGTGACCTCCTGGGTCTTGCGGCCGTCCGCGCCCAGAAATTCGCCGTCTATATAGAGTGCTAGCTTTTCGTACATACTGTGCGTCCTTGCATTGATGTAAAAATGAGAGTCCTGGTCCAGCCTCGGCCTTGCCCCGGGCTGGGCCGTGAGGCCCGAATGCGACATGCCTTGCTTGATAGGGCTTGCTACTTGCAATTCGTATGAAACTAGAATACCATAACGGACTTGCTTGTCGAAATAGCGTCGCCCATGCATTACGCACATGTAATACGCACATACTACGGGTGGTGTAATTTGAGGCGAGGCAGACAGGTTAAAAGTAGTTAGCAGTTGTAGTAGGCCCAGTAGTTGTAGACCCGGCGATTAAGATTAATAGCAGAATTCAACCCAGGGTTCACAGGTTGCAGGTGATTTGGCTAGCCCAAATGCGCTCGCGGCAGGCGAATCTGACGGGACCAAAACTGGTTGTACGGCGTTGCCCAATAGCGGCGCGGTCCAGCTAAGTTGGAACAGGAAAAATCATGATCCAAATGCAGACCACGCTAGATGTGGCCGACAACACCGGCGCACGTAGAATTATGTGCATCAAAGTGTTGGGCGGCTCCAAGCGCCGTTATGCCGGCATCGGTGACATCATCAAAGTGAGTGTCAAAGATGCGGCTCCTCGCGGACGCGTCAAGAAAGGCGAGATTTACAACGCAGTAGTGGTTCGCACCGCTCACGGCGTGCGCCGCAAGGACGGCTCGCTGATTCGTTTCGGTGGCAATGCCGCCGTGTTGCTCAATGCCAAGCTGGAACCCATCGGTACCCGCATCTTCGGACCTGTAACGCGTGAACTGCGTACAGAGAAATTCATGAAGATCGTATCCCTGGCCCCAGAAGTGTTGTAAGGAGCGAACCATGGAAAAAATTCGTAAAGGCGACGAGGTCGTCATATTGGCAGGCCGCGATAAAAAACGCCGCGGCACCGTATTGCGACGTGTCGATGCCGACCATGTGCTGGTCGAAGGCATCAATGTTGTCAAGAAACACGTCAAACCCAATCCCATGGCGGGTAGCCAGGGCGGTATCGTCGACAAGACCATGCCTATTCATATTTCGAACGTGGCGCTTTTCAATCCCGAAATTGGCAAAGCTGATCGGGTCGGAATCAAAGTCGTCGACGGCCGCAATGTCCGTGTATTCCGTTCCAGCGGCGCCGTCGTTGGCGCCAAGGCTTAAGGGGCGAACAACATGGCTCGTTTACAAGAGTTTTACCGCAGCAAGGTTGTGGCCGACCTGCAGGCCAAATTTGGCTACAAAAGCGTAATGGAAGTGCCTCGCATCACCAAGATCACCCTGAACATGGGTGTGTCGGCGGCGGTGTCGGACAAAAAGGTTATCGAGCACGCCGTGTCCGATCTGACCAAGATCGCGGGCCAGAAGCCCGTGGTGACCAAAACGCGCAAGGCTATCGCGGCTTTTAAAATCCGCGAAGATTATCCCATCGGTTGCATGGTCACCCTGCGTGGCCAGCGCATGTACGAATTCCTGGATCGTCTGGTCTCCGTGGCTTTGCCGCGTGTGCGCGACTTCCGTGGTATTTCGGGTCGTGCGTTCGATGGACGCGGCAATTACAACGTCGGGGTGAAAGAGCAAATCATTTTCCCCGAAATCGAATACGACAAAATCGACGTGTTGCGTGGGATGAATATCAGCATCACCACCACCGCCAAGACCGACGACGAAGCCAAGGCGCTGTTGACTGCCTTCAGCTTCCCGTTTCGCAACTAAGGGGCGATGACGTGGCAAAACTTTCACTCATCAATCGCGACATCAAACGCGCCAAGCTGGCGGAGAAGTTTTCTGCCAAACGTGCTGCGCTCAAGGCCGTCATCGGCGATCAGTCGAAATCCGACGAAGAGCGTTATCAGGCTCGTTTGCAACTGCAACAACTGCCGCGCAATTCAAACCCGACCCGTCAGCGCAATCGTTGCGTGGTGACAGGCCGCTCGCGTGGTGTTTATAGCAAATTCGGTTTAACTCGTCACAAACTGCGCGAGATGGCAATGCGCGGCGAAGTGCCGGGCATGACCAAAGCCAGCTGGTAGGAGAAATTACACATGAGCATGAGCGATCCCATCGCCGACATGTTGACCCGTGTGCGTAATGCACAGCAAGTTAACAAGACGTCGGTCAGCATGCCCTCCTCGAAGCTTAAAGTGGCTATTGCCGCTGTGCTGAAAGATGAAGGCTATATCGACAGTTTCCAGATCGTCGGCGACAAGGCCAAGCCTGTCCTCGAGATCTTGCTGAAATACTACGCCGGGCGTCCGGTCATTGAACGTATCGAACGTGTTTCACGTCCCGGATTGCGTATCTACAAAGGTCGCACGTCCATCCCTCAGGTCATGAACGGCCTGGGCGTGGCCATCGTATCGACGTCGCGCGGTGTCATGACCGATCGCAAGGCTCGCGCTGATGGCGTGGGCGGCGAAGTGTTGTGCTACGTGGCATAAGGAGACTCACATGTCACGCATTGCAAAATACCCGGTCGCTGTACCAAAAGGCATAGAAGCTGCAATCAGCGCAAACCTGATTACGGTCAAGGGCCCGTTGGGCACACTGACTCAAGCCCTGACGGGCGACGTCAACGTCAAGCTTGAAGACAATCAACTGACGTTTGTTGTTACTAATGAAACTCGTCATGCGAAAGCCATGTCGGGGACCGTGCGCGCGCTGGTCAACAATATGGTTGCCGGCGTCAGCAAAGGCTTCGAGCGTAAATTGACTCTGGTCGGCGTGGGCTATCGTGCCCAGGTCCAGGGCGATTCGCTCAAGCTGCAACTTGGTTTTTCTCACGACATCCTGCACAAGGCGCCTGCCGGCGTCAAGATAGAGTGCCCGACCCAGACCGAAATTGTGATCAAGGGTTCGGACAAGCAGGTTGTTGGTCAGGTGGCGGCCGAAATCCGTGCCTATCGTTCTCCCGAGCCTTATAAAGGCAAAGGCATACGGTATGCGGACGAACACGTCGTCATCAAAGAAACCAAGAAGAAATAAGCGCGCAGACAAGGACGAATCATGGACAAAAAAGTATCCCGTTTGCGTCGTGCAGTACCGACCCGCCGGAAGATCCACGAGTTGCGTGTACATCGCCTCTCGATTTTCCGCTCGAATCTGCACATATACGCCAATATTATCTCGCCCGAAGGCGACCGCGTGCTCGTCAGCGCTTCGACGCTCGAGCCCGAGGTTCGCAAAGAGCTTGCCGACAAGAAAGCCAGCGGTGGCAATAGCGCCGCAGCTGGTCTGGTAGGCAAGCGCGTTGCCGAAAAGGCAAAGGCGGCCGGTATCGAACTGGTTGCTTTTGACCGTTCGGGCTTCCGTTATCATGGCCGCGTGAAAGCGCTGGCCGACGCCGCGCGTGAAGCCGGCCTGAAATTCTAAGCAAGGAATTGTCAAATGGCTAAAGCACAAGGCAAATACGCCGCCGAGAAAGAGAGCGACGACGGCTTGCGTGAAAAAATGATTGCGGTCAACCGCGTCAGCAAAGTGGTCAAGGGTGGTCGCACCATGAGCTTTGCTGCGTTGACCGTGGTGGGCGATGGCGATGGTCGTATCGGCATGGGCAAAGGTAAAGCCCGTGAAGTGCCCGTTGCCGTTCAAAAGGCAATGGAGCAGGCACGGCGCGGTTTGCTCAAGGTAGCTCTTAAAAACGGTACTTTGCACCATACGGTTACGGGCAAGCACGGCGCTTCGAAGGTCTTGATCCAGCCCGCGGCCGAAGGTACTGGCGTTATCGCCGGCGGCCCGATGCGCGCAATCTTCGAAGTGATGGGTGTGCGTAACGTGGTGGCCAAGAGTCTGGGTTCGAGCAATCCTTACAACATGGTTCGCGCAACGCTCAACGGCTTGCGTGCCTGCTCGACTCCTTCCGAAGTGGCTGCCAAGCGTGGCAAGTCGGTTGAAGAAATACTGGGGTAAGTCATGGCGCAAAAGCAAATTAAAGTAACCCTCGTGCGCTCTGTTATTGGCACCAAGCAGTCTCATCGCGACACCGTTCGCGGTCTGGGCCTGGGCAAGCTCAATAGCAGTCGCGTGTTGGTCGATACGCCCGAGGTGCGTGGGATGATCCGCAAGGTGGATTACCTCGTCACCGTTTCGGAAGCCTAAAAGGAATCGGGATGTCAGAAACTCAACTCAATACGTTGCAACCTGCCGCTGGCAGCAAGCACGCCAAGCGCCGCGTAGGCCGCGGCATCGGCTCCGGCCTGGGTAAAACCGCCGGTCGTGGTCATAAAGGCCAGAAATCGCGTACCGGCGGCTTTCATAAAGTCGGCTTCGAAGGCGGTCAAATGCCTTTGCAACGCCGCCTGCCCAAGCGCGGTTTTACTCCCATGGGGCAACACCTTTCGGCCGAAGTTCGCCTGTCCGATCTGCAACGCCTGCCCGTCGATGAAATCGACGTTCAAGTGCTCAAGCAGGCCGGCCTGGTTGGCCACAGTGTGCGTTATGCCAAAGTCATCAAGGCGGGCGAGTTGTCGCGCAAGGTTACGCTCAGGGGCCTGACGGCAACGGCGGGCGCTCGCGCAGTCATCGAAGCCGCTGGCGGCTCGTTGGCCTAAGAGGGGTTACGGTGGCTAAAGCGCAGGCACAGAACAGCAAGTCGGGCTCCGGATACGGCGATCTCAAGCGCCGTGTGGTGTTCCTTGTGCTGGCCCTGGTCGTCTATCGTTTGGGAACGCACATTCCGGTGCCGGGGATCAACCCTGATTCGCTCGCTGAGCTGTTTCAGCACAATCAGAGCGGCATCCTGGGCTTGTTCAACATGTTTTCCGGTGGCGCGCTCGAGCGTTTCTCGGTCTTCGCGTTGGGGATCATGCCGTACATCTCGGCTGCGATTATCATGCAGCTGATGGCGGTGGTGGTGCCTACGCTCGAGGCGATCAAGAAAGAAGGGCAGTCGGGTCAGCGCAAAATTACGCAGTACACGCGCTACGGCACCGTGTTTCTGGCGTTGATCCAGGCGGTTGGCATCTCGGTGGCTCTTGAGTCCCAGCCTGGTCTGGTTATCGATCCGGGCATGATGTTCCGCTTCACCACGGTGGTGACGCTGGTGACTGGCACGATGTATGTGATGTGGGTCGGCGAGCAGATTACGGAGCGTGGTCTGGGCAATGGTATTTCGATCCTGATTTTTGCGGGTATCGTGGCTGGTTTGCCTAATGCGTTGACGGGCTTGCTTGATCTGGTGCGTACTGATGCCATGTCGGTTTTGTCGGCGCTTTTCATTCTGGTGCTGGTCATAGCGGTAACGTATTTCGTGGTGTTTGTCGAAAGCGGGCAGCGTCGTATTACTGTCAATTACGCCAAGCGCCAGGTCGGCAACAAGATCTATGGTGGGCAAAGCTCTCATTTGCCGCTGAAGCTGAATATGTCAGGAGTTATCCCTCCCATTTTCGCTTCGTCGATTATTTTGCTGCCCGCCACGATTACCAGCTGGTTTTCCGCCAACCCGCACATGCGCTGGCTGGGTGACCTGGCCGCGGCGATTACCCCGGGGCAACCGCTGTATATCACGCTGTATTCGGGCTTGATCATTTTCTTCTGCTTTTTCTATACGGCGCTGGTGTTCAATAGCCGTGAAACGGCAGACAACCTGAAAAAGAGCGGTGCTTTTGTTCCAGGCATACGTCCGGGCATGCAAACCTCGCGGTATATCGACAAGATACTTATGCGTTTGACGCTGGCCGGTGCGATTTATATTACTCTGGTGTGTTTGTTGCCTGAACTGATGCAGGCACGCTGGAACGTACCGTTTTATTTTGGAGGCACCTCTTTACTGATTATTGTGGTGGTGACCATGGACTTCATGGCGCAGGCCCAAGCCTACATGATGTCTCACCAATATGACTCGCTCCTGAAGAAGGCTAACTTCAAAGGCGCGGGGCTGCCAATGCGGTAAAGAAGGAACAATGGCAAAAGACGACGTTATACAAATGCAAGGTGAGGTCATCGAAAACCTCCCCAATGCAACTTTCCGTGTCAAGCTTGAAAACGGCCATGTAGTGCTGGGCCACATTTCGGGCAAGATGCGTATGCATTACATCCGGATTTTGCCGGGTGACAAGGTCACAGTGGAACTCACGCCCTATGATCTGTCGCGCGCCAGAATTGTATTCCGCTCTAAATAAGCGATCGGCTACAGGAAACCAGGAGTCAACCATGAAGGTAATGGCATCAGTAAAGCGGATCTGCCGCAATTGCAAGATCATTAAACGTCACGGCGTGGTGCGTGTCATTTGCACCGACCCACGTCACAAGCAGCGTCAAGGCTAAACGGCCGAAACGTAACGGATTTAACAAGGAACAGTCATGGCCCGTATTGCTGGCATTAACATTCCGCCGCATCAACACGCCGAAATCGGACTTACTGCCATTTTTGGCATTGGTCGCGCTCGCGCCCGCAAAATTTGCGAAGCGTCGGGTATCGCCGTATCGAAGAAGGTCAAAGACCTTACCGATACCGAGCTCGAGCGTATTCGCGAACATGTAGGTGTGTTCACGGTTGAAGGTGATTTGCGTCGTGAAGTGCAACTATCGATCAAACGTTTGATCGACTTGGGAACTTATCGCGGCATGCGCCACAAACGTGGCCTGCCAGTGCGTGGCCAGCGGACCCGCACCAACGCGCGCACCCGTAAAGGTCCGCGTCGCGCCGCAGCGTCCCTGAAGAAATAATCGAGGAATAGAAGATGGCGAAAGCTTCCACCAGCGGCGCAACCCGCGTACGCAAAAAAGTCAAGAAGAGCGTTTCGGACGGTATTGCGCACGTTCACGCGTCCTTCAACAATACGATCATCACCATTACCGATCGTCAGGGCAATGCGTTGTCCTGGGCCACATCGGGCGGTGCGGGTTTCAAAGGCTCGCGCAAGTCCACGCCTTTCGCTGCTCAGGTGGCAGCCGAGTCGGCCGGACGGGTCGCTCTGGAATACGGCATCAAGACCCTCGAAGTTCGCATCAAGGGCCCAGGCCCTGGCCGCGAGTCGTCTGTGCGGGCACTGAATGCCCTGGGAATCAAGATTTCCAGTATTTCCGACATCACGCCGGTGCCGCATAACGGTTGCCGCCCACCCAAACGCCGTCGCATCTAAGGGGAAGCATCTTGGCACGTTATATTGGACCTAAATGCAAGCTCTCGCGCCGCGAGGGTACCGATTTATTTTTGAAGAGCGCCCGTCGCTCGCTCGACTCGAAATGCAAGATCGAGTCCAAACCCGGTCAGCACGGCCGCACGTCTGGTGCGCGTACGTCCGACTACGGTTTGCAGCTGCGTGAAAAGCAAAAGCTCAAACGCATGTATGGCGTACTCGAGAAGCAATTCCGCCGGTATTTTCAAGAAGCAGAGCGTCGCCGTGGCAACACGGGCGAGACCCTGATTCAACTGCTGGAATCGCGCCTGGACAACGTCGTATATCGCATGGGCTTTGGTTCGACCCGCGCTGAAGCGCGCCAGCTGGTGAATCACCGTGCTGTCGAGCTCAATGGCAAAACCGCCGACATCGCGTCCATTATCGTCAAGTCCGGCGATGTGGTGGCGATTCGCGAAAAAGCCAAAGCGCAGCTTCGCATCCGCGAGTCGCTGGATCTGGCCAATGGCCAAGGTCTGCCGCAGTGGGTAGAAGTCGATGCCAGCAAATTGGCCGGCACCTTCAAGCAAGCTCCCGATCGTGCCGATGTTGCTCGCGACATTAACGAGTCGATGGTCGTCGAGCTGTATTCCCGCTAATTGTTAAGTCAAGAAGCGCAGCTGTATTTCGCGACAGGCCCACTTTTCCGCTTAAGCTGAAAAGTGGGCTTTGCGATGTCATTGGCCGGTCTGCCCGGCTTGTCCGTCAGCCTTATCGGTGTAACGAGCCGAGGGTATTGAAAAGGAATAACAAGTCATGTCGTCTCAAGGTTTTTTAAAGCCCCGCTCGATTGAAGTGGTCCCTGTAGGAAAAAATCACGCCAAGGTCGTGATGGAGCCCTTCGAACGCGGTTATGGTCACACGCTGGGTAACGCCCTGCGCCGCATTTTGCTCTCGTCCATGACGGGCTATGCGCCTACCGAAGTTCAGATTACCGGTGTGGTGCACGAGTACTCCACTCTGGCCGGTGTGCGCGAAGATGTCGTCGACATACTCCTGAACCTGAAAGGGGTGGTGTTCAAGCTGCACAATCGCGAAGAAGTGACGCTGGTCCTGCGCAAGCAAGGCGCCGGCGTGGTTGTGGCCAGCGATATCGAATTGCCGCACGATGTGGAAATCATCAATCCCGATCACGTTATTGCAACGCTGACCGATGCCGGCAAACTGGAAATGCAGATCAAGGTTGAGCAAGGCCGCGGCTATGTGCCGGGCAATGTGCACGCTTTGATCGATGATCGCACTCATACCATAGGCCGGATCGTACTTGACGCTTCATACAGCCCGGTTCGCCGGGTCAGCTATGCGGTCGAAAGCGCTCGTGTTGAGCAGCGTACCGACCTGGACAAGCTGGTGCTCGATATCTACACCAATGGTGTGGTCTCGCCCGAAGAAGCGGTGCGTCAGTCGGCTCGCCTGTTGATGGATCAGATCTCGGTCTTTGCGGCGCTTGAAGGCGCCGGCGACTCTTACGAAGTGCCTGCTCGCGGCACGCCGCAGATCGATCCGGTGCTGTTGCGTCCGGTCGACGATCTGGAGTTGACGGTGCGTTCGGCCAATTGCCTGAAGGCCGAAAACATCTATTACATCGGCGACCTGATTCAGCGTACGGAAAACGAGTTGCTCAAGACTCCCAATCTGGGCCGCAAATCCTTGAACGAAATCAAGGAAGTGCTTGCTGCACGCGGCCTGACGCTGGGCATGAAGCTGGAAAACTGGCCTCCCCTGGGCCTCGAGCGTCCCTAAATGTAGCGGCAGCCCTTGTGGCTGCCAACAAAGGGACGGTCAACAGGTGTTGCCGTCCCATCACCACCCGGCCCGCAGCGTTGCTGATAGAAGAGCCGGTTAATTAGACGGGTCAAACCGTTCACTCGATTCAAAGGAAAACATCATGCGTCATCGCAGTGGTCTACGTAAGTTAAATCGCACCAGCAGTCATCGTCTGGCTATGTTCCGCAATATGGCGGTGTCGCTGCTCACGCACGAAGCCATCAAGACGACTTTGCCCAAGGCCAAGGAGTTGCGCCGTGTGGTTGAGCCTCTTATTACGATGGGTAAAGAGCCTACTTTGGCCAATAAACGTTTGGCGTTTGCGCGCTTGCGCGACCGTGACGCGGTGGTCAAGCTTTTTGCTGAAATTGGTCCGCGTTATAAAGAGCGCAATGGCGGTTATACGCGTGTATTGAAGATGGGTTTCCGTCAGGGCGATAACGCGCCTATGGCGTTCATGGAACTGGTTGACCGTCCTGAAGTTGTCGAGGCTGACGACGCAGAATAAGCCGGGCTTCTGTAGCGGTAGATAGCGCCACCCGTAGCGCCACCCCTTGTGGGTGGCATTCGCTGCAGGTGGCATTCTTTTTGTGCCGCCCTATGCCGCATAAAACCTTCTAGCGCCGCGTCGTGGGCGGTTAAGGTGGATCGGGCTCTGACGGTCACGGTCATGGCTGCGCCATGACTTCCCGCGCGCAGGGCCGGCTTCGGGGCGGCGTGCGAACTCGTGGGGCGAATAGCCC
>NZ_SMAJ01000023.1 GCF_004346225.1 Paralcaligenes ureilyticus
GCAGGGCCTGGTTCGGGGAGGCAAGGCGTGCGCTGTTTGAGCGCCACGGGTGCGCACAGCATGCTGTGCGCGGCGCGAGTTCGCACGCCGCCCCGAATCAGGTTCTGCGCGCGGGAAGTTCTGGCGCAGCCAGAACCGTGCCCGTCAGAGCCCGAACCAGCTCAAGCGCCCACGGCGCGGGTTTAGAAGGTTTTTAGCAACGATAACGTAATATAAAGAATGCCACCCACAAGGGGTGGCACTACAAAAGCAAAAAGACACAGTCGGGCAGGCAAGACGCCAAGTCCACTATACTTATGCGCGCCTGATTGCATACATTGAATTTCCTCCTTTCGTCTCGAAGAGCCTACCCATGAGCCACGCCCCGCATCACGCCGCTTCCGGCATCTACCTCATTTCGCCCTCCGGCGCCGTGGCCGACCCGAAAAGAGTCGAATTAGCTTGCGCCCGGCTGACCAAGCTTGGTTTCAAGACTGCCGTCGATCGCGCCGCGCTCGCCGTGCACGAACGTTTTGCAGGAACCGACCGACAGCGCCTGGCCGGTATCGCCCGCGCCCTGAAGCAAAAGCTGCCTATCGTGATGGCAACGCGCGGCGGCTACGGTCTAGGCCGTTTACTGCCTTTCATCGACTGGCAGGCGGTGGCCGACAGCGGCAAAATATTCATAGGCCACAGCGATTTTACGGTGTTCCACCTGGCTCTGTTGGCTCGCACCGGAGCTTCCAGCTTTGCCGGGCCGACCGCCGTGTTCGATTTCGGTTCCCCCACGATGGACGATCTGACGGCCGACCTCTTTGCCGAAAGCATGCGCGGCGAGCTTGAAATCCTCAGTTTTGAAACCACCGACGCCGATGCGGTCGATGCGCGCGGCATTTTGTGGGGCGGTAATCTGGCCATGGTGTGTTCCCTGGTGGGCACACCCTATCTGCCCAAGGTGAAAGGGGGCATTTTATTTCTGGAAGACGTGTGCGAGCATCCGTTCCGGGTCGAACGCATGCTGACGCAATTGTGGCAGGCCGGCGTGCTGCAGCGCCAAAAGGCGATCGTATTGGGACATTTTTCCGACTACCGCCTGGCCTCGCATGACAATGGTTTTGACATGCCCTCGGTGGTTCGATGGCTGCGTGCCAGTGTCAAGGTGCCGGTCGTAACCGGCTTGCCGTTTGGCCACGTCAAGATGAAGGCGACATTGCCTGTGGGCAGAAAAGTGGGTATTGCCACCGAAAAAGGCATGGCGCATCTCGTGCTCGAAGAGCATTTTTAAGTCCGTAAACAGCGCGTCCTGGGCGCGTTTATCGCGGGCTTGTTAAACTTGCAGGTTCTTTTGACTTCTTCTACGCGATAACTCTCAGTGATCTCAACCGCAAATCTTACTATCCAGTTCGGCCCCAAGCCGCTATTCGAAAACGTTAGTGTCAAGTTTGGCGAAGGCAACCGGTATGGCCTGATCGGCGCCAATGGCTCGGGCAAATCCACGTTTATGAAAATCATAGGCGGCGACCTGGAGGCCAGCAGCGGCAACGTGTCGCTGGAGCCGGGGGTGCGTCTGGGCAAACTGCGCCAGGACCAGTTCGCGTTTGAGGACTGCCGGGTTCTGGACGTGGTCATGATGGGCCATGAAGAAATGTGGCAGGCCATGACCGAGCGCGACGCCATCTACGCCAATCCGGACGCGACCGAAGAAGATTACATGCATGCCGCGAATCTCGAGGCCAAATTTGCCGAATACGACGGCTATACGGCTGAAGCGCGCGCAGGCGAGCTGTTGCTGGGCCTGGAGATCGGGGTCGATCAGCATAACTTGCCCATGCGCGAGATTGCGCCTGGCTGGAAATTGCGCATCCTGCTCGCGCAGGCCCTGTTCTCCAATCCCGATGTGCTGTTGCTCGACGAACCGACCAACAACCTCGATATCAACACGATACGATGGCTCGAGGACGTGCTCAATGGTTATCAGAGCACGATGATCATCATCAGCCACGACAGGCACTTCCTGAATCAGGTTTGCACTCATATGGCGGACCTTGATTTTCGCGAATTGCGCATCTACCCGGGCAATTACGATGACTACATGCTGGCGTCCACCCAGGCGCGCGAGCGCGTGACGGCCACCAATGCCAAGGCGAAAGAGCGTGTGGCCGAGCTGCAGGACTTTGTGCGGCGTTTCTCCGCCAATAAATCCAAGGCGCGCCAGGCTACTTCACGCTTGAAGCAGATCGACCGGATCAAGGCCGACACCGTCGAGGTCAAACCGTCGTCGCGCCAGAATCCGTACATTCGTTTCGAGCAGAATAAAGTGATGCATCGCCTGGCCGTGACGCTCGATCACGTGCAAAAATCGTATGACGCGCCGGTGATACGCCCGTTTTCCACCATGATCGATGCGGGCCAGAAGATTGCGATCATCGGCGCCAACGGCGTGGGGAAGACCACCCTGTTGCGTATGCTGGCGGGCGACCTGCAGCCAGATGGCGGCAGTATCAAGTGGTCGGATAACGCCGACATCGGCTACATGGCCCAGGATGTGTCCGAGCAGTTCCAGTACGACAGTAATCTGTTTGATTGGCTATTGGATTATCGACAAGTCGGCGATGATGATCAATCTCTGCGTTCGGTGTTGGGGCGCCTGCTTTTTTCGGCCGACGATATTCCCAAGATGGTCAAAGTGCTTTCGGGCGGCGAAAAGAACCGCATGAGCTTTGGGCGCCTGATGCTGGGCCGGCACAACGTACTGCTGATGGATGAGCCCACCAATCATCTGGACATGGAGTCGATTGAATCGCTGCAGTTCGCGCTTGAGAAGTACGCCGGTACGGTGGTCTTCGTATCGCACGATCGCGAGTTCGTGTCGGGTGTTGCCACCCGGGTGATCGAAATCATGCCGGGTGGGGAAATCGTCGATTACCTGGGCAACTACGACGAGTATCTGAGTTCGCGCGGAATCGACACCTGACCCGCAGGCCATGTTGGCCTGCGGACCGGGCTGTGGCTATGGCTTAGCCAGGGAAAAACGCGTATTTAATGACGAACAACACGGCGACCAGCAGTGTTGCCGGATGTATGTCCCTGAATTTTCCGGTAAAGGCCTTGAGCACCACATAGCTGATAAAGCCGAACGCCAGACCATTGGCGATAGAGTAGGTAAAGGGCATGATCAGCGCAGCCAGGGCGGCCGGCGCCGATTCCGTGATATCGCTCCAGTCTACATCGACCAGCTCGCGCAGCATCAGGCAAGCGACATACAGCAAGGCTGGGGCGGTGGCGTATTCCGGGACGGAGCCGGCCAGGGGCGACAGAAAGAGCGCAAGAAGGAACAGAACACCAATGGTGAGAGCCGTCAGGCCGGTGCGCCCGCCTGCCTGCACTCCTGAGGCGCTTTCGATATAGGCCGTCGTGCTGCTGGTGCCCAGAAACGAACCCACCACAATGGCGGAGCTATCGGCCAGCAGCGCACGGCCCAGACGGTTGGGCTTGCCTTCCTGGATCAGCCCGGCACGTTTGGCCACGCCTATCATGGTTCCGGTCGCATCGAACACCTCGACCAGCACGAATACCAGAATGACGTGCAGAAAGCCGGTGTGCAGGGCGCCTGGAATGTCCAGGTGAAAGAACGTCGGGGCCAGGCTGGGAGGCGCGGAAAATACGCCATGGAATTGATTGTTGCCTGTCAGCATGGACAGTACGGTAATGGCCAGTATTCCGATCAGGATGGCGCCGCGTACTTTCAGCGTATCGAGGACGGCGATAATGAAGAAACCCAAAATGGCGAACAACGCCGGCGCGGCCGTCAGGCTGCCCAGGCCCACCTTGGTGGCCGGATTGGCAACGACGATGCCCGCGCCGCCCAGCGCAATAATGGCCAGAAACAACCCAATGCCGGCGGCGATGGCCGAGCGCAGGGACTTGGGGATTCCCGCTATCAGCCATGATCGTATGCCGGTAAGGGTCAATATGACGAAGATCGTGCCCGAGATGAACACCGCACCCAGCGCCTGTTGCCAGGTGTAGCCCATGGCGCCTACGACGGTGTAGGCGAAAAAGGCGTTCAGGCCCATGCCCGGCGCCATGCCAATAGGCCAGTTGGCGACGAACGCCATGATCAATGTGCCGACCGCCGCCGCGAGGCACGTTGCCACGAAGACAGCGTCGTGATTCATATGCGCCGCATCGTGCAAAATATTCGGGTTCACAAAAATAATGTAGGACATGGTCAGGAAAGTGGTCAGACCCGCCAAAATTTCTGTGCGCGCGGTAGTATTGTGCGCCGCCAGCTTGAAGTAGTGTTCCAGCATTCGATTTCCCCAGTCGGTTGATTCGTTGACATAACAAAAAGAGGGTGAAGCTGCCGGCCATTCTATGCCCGTTTGAGCCTTGGCTGTACACTTTCGGCATCATGATTATTCTTGGCTTTGAAAGTTCCTGCGATGAAACCGGGGTGGCGGCGGTATGCACCGAACGCGGTCTATTGGCTCATGCCTTGCATAGCCAGATCGCGATGCATCGGGAGTATGGCGGCGTGGTGCCCGAGCTGGCCTCGCGCGATCACATCCGGCGCGTATTGCCGCTGACCACCGAAGTCCTGCAAAAAGCAAATCTTTCCTTTGACGATATTGGCGCCGTGGCCTACACGGCCGGCCCGGGTCTGGCCGGAGCTTTGCTGGTGGGGGCAAGCGTCGCACAGTCGTTCGCCTGGGCTCGCGGGCTGCCGGCCATTGCCATCCATCATCTGGAGGGGCATTTGCTCTCGCCGCTGCTGGCCAGCCCGCGGCCGCAGTTCCCGTTTATTGCCTTGCTGGTATCGGGCGGGCATACGCAACTGATGCGCGTCAATGCGGTGGGCGACTACGAATTATTGGGCGAGACGCTCGACGACGCAGCGGGCGAGGCCTTTGACAAAACCGCCAAGTTGCTGGGCCTGGATTATCCGGGCGGCCCGGAGTTGTCGCGGCTGGCGCAAACGGGCAACTCCGCCGGCTACGATCTGCCTCGTCCGAAGTTGCACAGCCACGATCTGGATTTCAGTTTCAGCGGCCTGAAAACGGCCGTGCTTACACGCCTGCGGCAATTGGAGCGGGAACCGGGCGGCCTCACGCCGCAGCAGCGCGCCGATTTGGCGGCGGCCACCGAAGCGGCCATCGTTGATGTTCTGGCTGCCAAGGCGATCAAGGCGTTGAAGCAAACCGGCTTGAGCCGCCTGGTCGTCGCGGGTGGTGTGGGTGCCAATCGGCGATTGCGTGAAAAGCTTTCCCAGGCGCTTGCCGCGCGACACGGCCAAGTGTTTTTCCCGCCGCTCGATTTGTGTACGGACAACGGTGCCATGATTGCCTTTGCCGGCGCGCTGCGGGTCAAGGCGGGTTTGGTCGATTTGTCCGACACCGGGCATGCCTTTACCGTCAAGCCTCGATGGGATCTGCAAGACGTTTGCCGGCCGGGCGTCCATCCTTAGGCCGTGCGCCGCGGCACGCCGTGACGCCGCGATAATTAATGCGCGCCGGGCTTGCCGCCTATTCGGCCTTCTTTGCCGGTCATCAGCCGGGCAATGTTGGCGCGATGGCGGGCTATTAGCCCGGCACTGATGAGGGCGATGGCCAGGCAGATGACAGCGTCGAAATCCCAGGCTACGTCACCGCCGAACAGGTAGTACAAGGGTGCAAAGATGGCCGCCATGATGGCCGCGAGCGAAGAGTAGCGCGTCGCGTAGGCGACGATCAGCCACGTACACGCCGTGGCTGCGGCCAGCCAGGGTTGCAGGGCAAGCAGCACGCCCAGGGCTGTGGCCACCCCCTTACCTCCTTTGAAATTGAGAAATATCGGGTAGATGTGGCCCAGAAAGACCGCTATGGCGCTTGCGCCCACGACCAGGCTGGGCAAATGAAAATGCGCGGCCAGCATGCCCGTGAACCACACGGCCAGCCAGCCTTTTGCGGCGTCGCCAAGCAGGGTAAGCACCGCCGCTTTTTTGTTGCCGGTGCGCAACACGTTGGTGGCTCCGGGGTTTTTGGAGCCGAATGTGCGTGGATCCTGCAGCCCCATAAGACGGCTGACGACGACTGCGAACGACACCGATCCTGCCAGATAAGACAGCAAAACAAGGGTCAGGCTCAGAACGACAGCGCTTATCGAAGACATGATGCAGGGACTCCAGAACGGTTTGGCATGATTCTACCTTGCACCTGGCCCAAAATTGCAAAACGACCGGGTACAATCCGCTAGGGTTATTGGTATTTTTGTGGAAGATGAATGCGCATACTGGTGTCTAACGACGATGGTTATAACGCCCCGGGCATCGAGGCTTTGGTTCGGGCCCTGGATGGCCTGGGAGACCTGACCGTCGTAGCGCCGGAAACGAATTGCAGCGGCGCGTCGAACTCGCTGACGCTGAATCGGCCCTTGTCCGTGCGGCAGGCCGCCAATGGCTTTTACTTCGTGAATGGCACGCCGTCGGACTGCGTGCATATTGCGCTGACGGGTCTGCTGGATTTTCGCCCCGATTTGGTTGTGTCGGGCATTAATAATGGCGCCAACATGGGCGACGATACTTTGTATTCCGGTACGGTTGCCGCAGCGACCGAAGGGTTTCTGTTCGGGATTCCATCCATTGCCTTTTCCTTGATAAAAAAAGGTTGGGAGCATCTGGACACGGCGGCCCATGTGGCTCGATTGCTTGTTCAACAGCAATTGTCTGCGCCGTTGGCACAAAATGTTCTGCTTAATGTCAACGTGCCGGCAGTACCGATCAAAGCCTTGCATGGGATGCAGGTTACGCGCCTGGGCAAGCGGCATCAGTCCGAACCGGTGGTCAAAAGCAGTACGCCGTACGGTGATCCGGTGTACTGGATCGGACCGGTGGGCCATGTTTCCGATTCGGCGGCCGATACGGATTTTGGCGCGGTAGCGCAAAACATCGTGTCAGTCACTCCGCTGCGACTGGACCTGACTCATTATGAGCAGTTGCCAGAGGTAAAAATTTGGGCGGGAGCCTTATGCGCAAGCCTGTAACTCCATTTCCGTTCGCGACAGGCGCGCACAATCGTTTCGGCCGATCCAGCCTGGGCCGCGGGTTTTCCGCGAGCAACAGCAATACCCGGATATCCACGCCAGGTGCGCAGGCGCCGCGCGCGTCGGACGCCGACTCCGCGTCAACAATTGTCAACTTGGGTTTGAACTCCGAGCGTTCGCGTGGCATGATGATCCAGCGTTTGCGCAATCAGGGCATTCAGGATGAGCGTGTGCTGGCCGCCATGATGGCGGTGCCGCGCCATTTGTTTGTCGACGAAGGTTTGGCCAGCCGTGCCTACGAAGACGCGGCCCTGCCTATAGGTTATGGCCAAACGATTTCTCAGCCTTGGGTGGTCGCTCGCATGATTTCTGCCGTTTGTGAAAACCGCGTGCCGGTGAAAGTTCTGGAAGTGGGCGCGGGCTGCGGCTATCAGGCTGCTGTACTGGCGCAGTTCGTGCGCGAAGTGCACAGCATCGAACGCATCCGCGGTTTGTATGAGCTTGCACGCAATCACCTACGCGCGCTTAAACTGATTACGCGTATCCGTCTGTCTCACGCAGACGGAATGCTGGGCCTGCCCGGCGTTGCGCCTTTCGACGCTATTGTCGTGGCTGCGGCGGGTATTAAAATTCCTCCGGCCTTGTTCGAGCAGCTGGCTACCGGAGGTCGCTTGATCGCCCCGGAAGGGAGTTCGGCGCAACGTCTGATTCTGGTCGAACGAATGGGCCCTACGACGTGGCACCGCGAAGAACTGGAGTCCGTGCGCTTCGTGCCGTTACGGGCCGGAACACAATCATGAGTCATCAGGAGATCCATATGCATGCAGGGACGTCCCAGCCTACCGTTATCGCGGCACGCGAGCAACGCATGTCTCGCTATTTGTTGATTACGGCTGTTCTCGCCACGTCTATTTTGGCGGGCTGCGCATCGAGCACCTCGCATGCGCCCGTCACCGACCTGACCGGCGGTGCAAGCAGTAGCAGCAGTGCTGAGGCGGGCGGCACGTATATCGTCAAGTCTGGCGACACGCTGTATAAGATTGCCCAGAAAAACAATGTGGATGTGGCTACGCTGATCCGCGCCAACAATATCAGCGACCCAAGCCAGTTGCGGGTTGGCCAGACTTTGCGCCTGGGTGGCACCGGCGGGCCGGCGCCTGCTCCATCGTCGACGGTCACTGCGACGCCAGTTCCTGTTGCGCCTCCCGCGGCGGCCGAAGCCACCACGGCCGAGAAAGCCTCCGACGCGGCGCTGATTCAATGGGCGTGGCCGGCATCGGGGCGCATCATTCAGGGGTTCAATTCCAATACCAAGGGGATCGATATCTCGGGCGCTCCGGGCGAGCCCGTGCACGCGGCGGCCGATGGCAAAGTCATGTATGCCGGCAATGGCGTAAGAGGTCTGGGTAATTTGATCCTTCTGGGTCATAGCAACGGGTTTATTACGGCTTATGCGCATAATCAGACCCTCCTGGTCAAAACCGGGCAGCAGGTGCATCGCGGCGCGAAAATTGCCCTGATCGGGCAAACCGACACAACCTCTCCGCGTCTGCATTTTGAAATCCGCCGCCGCGGTACGCCAGTCAACCCCTTGTCGTATTTGCCTCCCCGATGATTCCAACGCTGGTTTTCGACCTTGAAACGATTCCCGACGCGGTGGGTCTGCGCCGTTTGAATCGTCATGGGCCGGAGATGAGCGATGTGCAAGTGGTCGAGGCGGCTCTGGCTGCTCGCCGTGAAAGCCATGGCAACGATTTTTTGCCCTTGCACTTGCAGCAGGTGGCGGTGGTGGGCTGCGTGTTTCGCGACGACCAGGGTTTTCGCGTCAAAACGCTGGGCCATGCAGGGGACCCCGAGTCGACGCTGATAGCGGGGTTTTTCAAGACAATAGAGCGGTACACGCCGCGGCTTGTGAGCTGGAACGGGTCGGGTTTCGATTTGCCTGTTTTACATTACCGCAGCCTGATCCACGGGATACAGGCGCCGCGTTATTGGGATACCGGCGAAGATGATCGCGATTTCAAATACAGCAATTACATTAATCGCTATCACAATCGTCATATCGATCTGATGGATTTGCTGGCCAAATATAACGGGCGAGCCAATGCACCGCTGGACGAGCTCGCCAAGCTTTGCGGTTTTCCCGGCAAGTTGGGCATGGATGGCAGCCAGGTCTGGCAGGCCTGGACCGACGGCCGGGCTGATGAAGTACGCGCCTACTGCGAGACCGACGTGGTGAATACCTGGCTGGTGTATTGTCGCTTTCGCTTTATCAAGGGCGAACTCGATCAGGCAGCTTACGATGCCGAGGTGAAGCTGGTGCGCGACACGTTGGCAGCCAGCGATGCGCCGCACTGGAAGGAATACCTGGCGGCCTGGGACGCCTGACGGATCCCAGGGCGCTTGGCGGCTTGTGCAGGCGGCCCTGAAATCAATTGAAAATGATTCGCGGTGGTTGAAACAGATTGGAAATGGGTTAGGGCCGACACTATGGCCTGCTTCATCATGTTCGTGAAGCGTTGACTTGCGATTTCTAAAGGGATCATCATCATGCGACACTTGAAAACTCCTATCTTGGCCAAGTTTGCCGTGCTGGCTACGGCGCTTGCCCTGCAGGGCGCTGCCATGGCGGCCGCGCCGCAAGCGCCGGCAAGTGCTACACCCGGCAGCACCACGCAAAACGCTGCTTCGGCAGGTGCCAGCCAGACAGCGCCGGCCGTGCCGCACGCGAAAAAACATCATCATGAAAAAAAGGGTATGTCACTGTGGGTCCCGGGTTACGGCTCTGTCAGGCACAAGCTGGTGAGTTCACTGAATCTGAACGATAGCCAGATGAAACTGGTGGCCGATGCCCAGGCCGCGCAACAGGCCCTGCGGCAATCTCGGCGCGATGCGATGAAAACGGCCCGGCAGCAGCGGAAAGAGCAGTTGGACGCCGGCAAGGTCGACCCTCATGCGGCTTTGCAGGCCGCCGATGCCATGTGGCAAAAAGCGATGGGTACGGGCCGTCAGGAAGTCGATCAAAAATGGCTGGCGGTCTGGGATGCGCTCGATAGCACGCAACAACAAAAGATAGCGGCTTATCTAAAGGAAAGAGCCGACAAGCCTGCCGGACATGATAGACACGAAAGGCATCACTGATCCTGTAGTGGCAGCCACAAGGGCTGCCGCTACATGAGCAGCGGGTACGTTTTCCCGTAATGGCAGCCACGAGGGCTGCCCCTACATGAGCAACTGGTACGTTTTGTAGCGGCAGCCCTTGTGGCTGCCATTTTCAATAAACGTGATGCAGGCAATTGCATGGATGGCACCCACGAGGGGTGCCGCTACACTCTCCACCGGAACGATTTCGCCGCAGGGCCCCTGGCGCGCCTTTGGCATGTAAAATTCGCGACTACCGGTTTTAGGACGCTTGAGCCCATTATGTCTGAAGTATTTACTATCGAGTCGCTCGATCTGGAAGCTCGTGGCGTTGCACGCAGCGATGGGAAGGTCGTTTTTGTAGAAGGGGCATTGCCTGGGGAGCAGGTCAGCGCCCATATCATCCGGCGCAAATCCTCTTTTGATATAGCCAGGCTCGATCAGGTACTAAAAGCCTCATCGCAGCGGGTCGAGCCTCTTTGCCCGAATTTCGGGATATGCGGCGGTTGCTCCATGCAGCATCTGGATGCGGCAGCGCAAGTGGCCATCAAACAGCGCGTGCTCGAGGACGCGCTGGCGCACATCGGCAAGCTCGCGCCGGACTGTGTGCTGCCGCCCCTGCATGGGCCGGCCTGGGGTTATCGTCATCGGGCCCGTTTGTCGGTGCGCGCGGTGAGGAAAAAGGGCGCCGTGATGGTGGGTTTTCGCGAGCGTCGCGGCAGCTACGTGACGGACATGAAGGAGTGCCTGGTGTTGCCGCCCCATGTATCGGCGCTGCTGGTGCCCTTGCGCGGCCTGATCGGCGCCATGTCGATACCCGATCGCCTGCCGCAAATCGAGGTGTCGGTCACAGACCAAACGACAGCGTTATTGCTACGTCATCTGGAGCCGCTGGCCGCAGACGATATTGTCAAGCTGCGCCTCTTCGGCGAGGAGCATAACGTTTCGTGGTGGCTGCAGTCCAAAGGGCCCGAGACCATTCATCCTTTGCTGGCCGAAGACGCTGCAAAGCTGGCCTATGCCTTGCCGGAATTTGGCTTGCGTATGGGGTATCGGCCTGGCGACTTCACCCAGGTCAACGACGCCGTCAATCGCAGCCTGGTTTCCAGGGCGCTGCGTTTGCTCGATGTCCAGGCCGGGGATCGAGTCGCGGATTTGTTTTGTGGCCTGGGCAACTTTACCTTGCCGCTGGCCACGCGGGTACGCGAGGTGGTCGGGATAGAAGGAAGCGGAACACTGACGGCAAGGGCACAGGCATCGGCCGCGCAGCACGGTCTGGCGGGCCGCACCCGATTTGAGACCCTGAATTTATTTGCAGTGGACGTTCAATGGTTGCGCGATTTGGGCCGTTTTGATCGCATTATGATCGACCCGCCTCGCGAGGGCGCCGAAGCCGTGGCGCGCGCGCTGGCCGCCTTGTCGCCATCCGAACGCCCCCGGAAGATCGTGTATGTATCCTGCAGCCCGGGAACGCTGGCCCGCGATGCCGGCATACTGGTGCACGAAGGCGGCTATCGCCTCAGGGGAGCGGGAGTCGTAAACATGTTCCCGCACACCGGGCATGTCGAGTCGATTGCTGTGTTTGACGGCGGATAGGATTGATCGTGAATCATGTAGCGGCAGCCCTTGTGGCTGCCATTTTTGTTAAACGGGGCGCAGGTTATTGCGCCGATGACAGGCACAAGGCCTGTCGCTACAAAAACGTATCTATCAACCCAACCGATCACGCCGCAAAAACGAAACCTAATCCGGCTTGCCGGTTTCGGCCAATATCCGTTCGGCTTCGATCTTGACTCTGTTGGGCGCCGTGCCGCCTATATGATCGCGTGCCGCGACTGAGCCTTCGAGCGTCAGAACCCCATAGACATCCTGAGCGATCGAAGGGTGAAAGCCTTGCAGGACATCGAGCGCCAGGTCGGGCAAGTCGCAGCCGCGTTCTTCGCAGACGCGTACGGCACGCGCCACCGTTTCATGCGCATCGCGAAATGGCACGCCCTTTTTGACCAGGTAATCGGCCAGATCGGTCGCGGTTGCAAAGCCCTGGAGGGCCGCCGCGCGCATGGAGTCGGCGCGCACCTTTATACCGCCGATCAGGTCGACGAAGATAGTTAACGTGTCGCGTAGGGTGTCGGCCGAATCGAACAGGCCTTCTTTGTCTTCCTGGTTGTCTTTGTTGTAGGCCAGGGGCTGGCCCTTCATGAGGGTCAGGAGCGCCATTAGATGACCATAGACGCGGCCGGTTTTCCCTCGCGCCAGCTCGGGCACGTCGGGGTTTTTCTTTTGCGGCATGATCGAACTGCCTGTGCAGAAACGGTCGGCCAGGTCGATGAACCCTACGCGTGGGCTCATCCACAGCACCAGCTCTTCGGAAAAACGCGAAATGTGCATCATGACAAGGGCCGCCGCGGCGCAAAATTCGATGGCGAAATCGCGGTCGGAGACGGCATCCAGCGAGTTGTGGCAAACGCCGTCGAAGTCCAATATTTTTGCTACCAGCTCGCGATCGATGGGATACGAGGTGCCCGCCAGCGCGGCAGCCCCCAGCGGCAGGCGATTGACGCGTTTGCGGCAATCGCGCAGGCGCTCCGTGTCGCGCCCGAACATTTCGGCATAGGCCAGGAGGTGGTGCCCGAAGGTGACCGGTTGCGCGACCTGCAGATGCGTGAAGCCGGGCAAAATAGTGCCGACGTGTTCGAGCGCCAGGGTCGCCAGGGCGCGGCGCAGTTGATGCAGCAGATCGATGGCCAGGTCGATTTCATGGCGCACCCAAAGGCGGATGTCGGTGGCGACCTGGTCGTTGCGGGAGCGCCCGGTATGCAAGCGTTTGCCGGCGTCCCCAATCAGCTCGACCAAACGTTTTTCGATATTCAGGTGGACATCTTCAAGATCGATCGACCAGGCGAAATGGCCGGTGGCGATTTCGTCTTTGATTTGCGCCATGCCGCGCTTGATGGCCGCGTTATCGTCGGCGGTGATAATGCCGATGGCGGTGAGCATATCGGCGTGCGCAAGCGAGCCTTGAATGTCAAAATCGGCCATTCGCTGATCGAAATAAACCGAGGCGGTATAGCGTTTGACCAGGTCGGAGACAGGTTCGGAAAATCGCGCAGACCAGGCCTGGGCCTTGTTGGCGAATTGATTTTGCTGTGGGGAAGGGATGTTTTTGGGCATAGTGGCATGATTATAAAGGAGCCGCCATCGGCATATCATGTAGCGGCAGCCCTTGTGGCTGCCATTTTTGCCAAACGGGGCGCAGGTTATTGCACCGATGACAGGCACAAGGCCTGTCGCTACAAAAACGCAATGGGCATGCGATAATTTTGTTCTTTACCTCCACGCACAGGGCTTGTGTTAAATGACAGCGGTAAAGCTTGGGCTCGCCCAGATCAACATGACAGTCGGAAATTTGCCGGCCAACGCGGCCAAGGTGGCCGATGCGGCGCGTTGGGCGCACGGGCAAGGCCTGGATGTGTTGCTGACGCCCGAACTGGCCCTTACGGGCTACCCGGCTGAAGATTTATTGCTCAGGCCGCAATTCGTGCGCCAGCAAGAGGCGCAGCTTGGCCAACTGTGCCAGGACATGGCTTCTTATACCGATCTGCATGTCGTGGTGGGGCATGTGCGCGAGCAGGGCGGGCTTTTGTATAACGCCGCATCGGTGTTGGTCAATGGCCGGATTCTGGCCACTTATTTCAAGCATGAGCTGCCCGATTACGGTGTTTTCGATGAAAAGCGCTATTTTGCGTCTGGCCGTGATCCGCTGGTATTTACGGTAAAAGGCGTCAGATTCGGCCTGAATATTTGTGAAGATGCGTGGTTTCCAGATAGTCCTGCACGGGCGCGGGCGCAGGGTGCGCAAGCCTTGTTGGTATTGAATGCGTCGCCCTACAGTTTGGGCAAGCAGGATGAGCGGCACGCGCAGATTGCGGCGCATGTGGCCGGCATGACGATGGTGTATTTGAACAAGGTCGGCGGCCAGGACGAACTGGTGTTCGACGGCGCCTCGTTTGTGCTTGATCCTGCGGGCGGGGTCGCCATGCGCTTGCCTGTATTCGAGGAAGCGCTGGGTATCGTTGAACTAGACACGCAGGGCCGTCCGGTATCGTTGTCGGCTACGCCTCACGTGTGGCCCGATTCGCTGGAACAGATTTGGCGGGCCCTTACCCTGGCAGTTCACGATTATCTCGCCAAAGGCGGGTTTACCCGCGCGGTGCTGGGTTTGTCGGGCGGCATCGATTCGGCCCTGGTGCTGGCGTTGGCCGTCGATGCGCTGGGCGCGGCGAATGTGCGCGCCGTCATGATGCCGTCGCGTTACACCGCCGATATTTCGCTCGTCGATGCGCGCGAAATGGCCCAAGGCCTGTCCGTTGCGTACGAAGAGATCAATATAGCGGGCCTGGTGCAGGCCTACGACGAGGCACTGGCCCCGCAGTTCAAGGGCCTGCCGGTTGATTCCACAGAAGAGAATATTCAGGCGCGCATACGCGGTAATTTGTTGATGGCGCTCTCCAACAAGTCGGGCGCATTGGTGCTCACAACCGGTAACAAGTCCGAGCTCGCGACCGGTTACTGTACGCTGTATGGGGATATGGCGGGCGGTTTCGCGGTGATCAAGGATGTGCCCAAAACGCTGGTGTACAGGCTGGCGCGCTGGCGCAATCAGCGCTCGCCGGTTATTCCGCAGCGCATTATCACGCGCCCGCCGTCGGCCGAGCTGCGTCCCGACCAGACGGATCAGGACAGTTTGCCCGCCTATGAAGTCCTGGACGCCATTATCGAGGCTTATGTTGAACGCAATGAGTCCGTGGCGCAGATACAGGCCGCAGGGTTCGCGCCGGAGGTTATAGCGCAGGTCGTGCGTCTGGTTCGGCTTAGCGAGTACAAACGGCGCCAAGGTGCGATTGGTCCGAAAATCACTTCGCGCGCGTTTGGCCGGGATTGGCGTTATCCCGTTACTAACGGTTTTCGCGAATGAGACGTAGCAAGGGTTGGCAAGTACACAAGTCAAGTGACGCCGGATGGGCAAAACATTTATCGGAGTAATCAATGAAATTGGTCGCAGCAATAATTAAGCCGTTCAAACTTGATGAGGTGCGTGAGGCTTTGGCAGAGATGGGCGTCAGTGGCCTGACGGTCACCGAAGTCAAGGGGTTCGGGCGCCAGAAGGGCCACACCGAGCTCTATCGCGGAGCGGAATACGTCGTGGATTTCTTGCCGAAGATTCGAGTCGAAGTGGTCTTGTCCGCGGATATGGTCGATGCGGCGATCGATGCCATTGTCAAAGCCGCCTATACCGGCAAGATTGGCGATGGCAAAATATTTGTCATGCCCGTTGAGCAGGCGGTGCGCATACGCACGGGCGAAAGCGGCACCGAGGCTCTGTGATAGGCTGCAGCGCTGTGGATGCCGTCTTGATTGCCAAGGGTTTTGGCAGCCACAAGGGGTGCCGCTACACGAGCGACGGCCTCGCCTTTGTAGCGGCACCCCTTGTGGGTGCCACAAGACCGTGCCGCGCACTCACCCGTCGCCCGGCGCGGACCTGACATGGCTTTGCGCGCTACGATTTTCAAACTCGACCTGCATGTTGCCGATATGGAGCGCGGCTATTACAACAGTCACGCCCTGACGGTCGCGCGCCATCCGTCCGAAAGCGACGAGCGGATGATGCTGCGGGTTTTAGCTTTTGCCTTGCTGGCTGACGAAGATTTGGTGTTTACCCGGGGTTTGAGCACTGCCGACGAGCCCGCTTTGTGGCGCAAGGATTTGACCGGTCTGATACTGAACTGGGTGGATTTGGGGCATCCCGACGAGCGGCGCCTGCTGCAAGCCAGCGGGAAATCGGCGCAAGTGACGGTTTGTTGCTATGGCGGCCCGGCCAGCCGGGTATGGTGGCAGGGCGTACAGAAGACCGTGGCGCGGCTTTCCAATTTGCGGGTAATTTCGGTCGAACCCGAGGCGGTTCGAGCCTTGGCCAAAATGGCCCAGCGGTCCATGACCTTGCATGTCAGTATCGAAGAGGGGATGGCGCTGGTGACGTCCGAGGCCGATAGCGTTACAGTGGAAATAGAAATCTGGCGCTAAATTATGGTCTTGGGCGCATATAAATCCGTTCCCCTCAATTAGGGTATTTCATCAAAGAAATCCGTGGCATTATCGGGCATACTATGAAAGTAGTCGGTAATTCTTAATTATTGTTTTATTTGTTTACACAGATAACGTAATTTTGCATTCTATAAAATACGTGCACTCAATGCGTTAATGAGCAAGGCCGTCTGCTCTGCCCGATACGTTGGGCACGTAAATTTTCGAGTTTTCAAAGGAGACACCATGAAGTTTATGCCCCTTGTTTTGGCTGCTACCGTCACCGTTATCGGAATGGCTGCGGCTCATGCAGAAGGTCGCCTCGACAAAATCAAATCCAGCGGCGAAATTACTCTAGGTTATCGCGATGCGTCCATTCCCTTTTCGTATCTGGACGATCACCAAAAGCCGATCGGCTATTCGATGGACATCTGCCGCAATATTGCGGCGGCCGTCAAAAAAGACCTTAAGCTGGCCAGCTTGAAGATCAAGGAAGTACCCGTTACGTCCTCCACCCGGATTCCACTGGTGGCCAATGGTACCGTGGATCTTTCCTGCGGCTCGGCCACCAACAATGCTGAACGCCAGCAACAGGTCAGCTTCGCGCCCACGACATTTGTGACGGCCACCCGGTTTGCGGCGCTCAAGTCTTCCAAGGTCAAAGATCTGCCCGATTTCAAAGGCAAGACGGTGGTTTCCGTTTCGGGCACCAGCAATTTGCGCTGGCTGGTTCAGGCCAACAATGATCAGAAACTTGGCATGAAAATCATTACCGCCAAAGATCACCCCGAGGCCTTCCTGACAGTGGAAAGCGGCCGTGCTTCTGCCTTCTTCATGGACGATATCCTGTTGGCGGGCCTGGTGGCCACCTCGCATGTGCCCAAGAATTGGATGATCAGCAAAACGGCATATACCATTGAGCCTTATGGCATCATCGAACCGAAGGGCGATGAGGCCTTCAAGACAGCGGTCGACAATGCGGTCAAAACCATGATGAAAGATGGCACTTTGGATCGGCTCTACGCCAAGTGGTTTACCAAAGCCATACCGCCCAAGAACGTCAACCTGAACTGGGCCATGACACCCGAGCTCAAAAAAGTGATCGCGCATCCTACCGATTCGCCTGATCCTGCCGTTTACAAATAAGCGGCGTTGTGTGCGGGCACAGCCCCTCTGTTCAGGGCTGTGCCTTTTTTGTATTTGGATGCATGGTGCCCCCACAAGGATGGATGCATGAATTACAACTGGAACTGGTCGATCTTCTGGGCGCCGGCGCCCGACGGTTCGGGCACGTACATGTATACCTTGATAAAGGGCGTGTACTGGACGCTCGGCGTGTCTGCTCTGGCCTGGATTATTGCCCTGATCGTAGGCGTGATGGTGGGTGTGCTGCGCACTGGCCGCATTAAGTGGCTGGCCAATATCTGTGCGGGATATGTCGAAATTTTTCGCAATATCCCGTTGCTGGTGCAATTGTTTTTGTGGTATTTCGTGTTTCCCGAGATCGTGCCCAAAGCCTTGGGTGATTTCATCAAATCCGCCGATCCGACGCTGTCCACGTTCTGGACGGCCGTAGTCTGCCTGGGCCTGTTCACCTCGACGCGGGTGGCCGAACAAATCCGGGCTGGCATCAATTCTTTGCCTGTGGGCCAAAACATGGCGGGCACCGCCCTTGGGCTGCGGCGAGCGCAAGTGTATCGCTATATACTGCTGCCCGAGACGGTCCGGATCATTATGCCGCCCCTCACTTCCGAGGCGCTTAACCTGATCAAGAACACATCGGTCGCGTTCACCATCGGGCTGATCGAGATCACCGGCGCGGCGCGTTCCATGCAAGAGTTTTCATTTCAGATATTCGAATCGTTTGCAGCGGCGACGGTGCTGTATTTAATCATCAACACGGTGGTTGTGATCCTCATGCGCTACATTGAAAAATGGATCAGCGTTCCCGGTTTCATCGGTACGGAAAAATAAGGGGAACGCCATGCATTTTGATTTCGAAATCATTCTTCGCACGCTGCCTTATGTGTTTGGCACCGGCATGGTGTTCACGATCAAGCTGACGGTGCTGGCGACCGCCGGAGCCGTGGCGCTGGGCACGTTGTTGGCCATGATGCGGTTGTCGTCCAGCCGAATTTTGTCGGGCATAGCGGGCGGCTATGTCAATTTTCTGCGTTCCTTGCCGCTGATACTGATCATCTTCTGGTTCTATTTCCTGGTGCCGTATATTGTCGGCTGGGTGACCCGTGCGGGGCATCCTATCGCGGTGGGCGGCTTTACCTCTGCGCTGATCACCTTCACCTTGTTCGAGGCGGCGTATTTTTGCGAAATCATGCGTGCCGGCATCCAGTCCATTCCACGTGGCCAGGTGGGCGCCGGGTATGCGTTGGGCCTGAATTACTGGCAGGTCATGGGGCATATCGTATTGCCGCAGGCATTTCGTAATATGACTCCGGTGTTGCTCACGCAAATGATTGTGCTGTTTCAGGATACCTCGCTGGTGTATGTGCTGTCGCTCACCGATTTCCTGGGCGCGGCCAACAATGTGGCGCAGCGCGACGGACGTTTGGTTGAAATGTTTATTTTTGCGGCGGTGGTGTACTTTGTACTTTCGTATACTGCGTCGCTTATTGTCAGAACGCTCGATCGCCGCATGGCGATCGTACGCTAAGGGTCAGGAGTTTTCATTATGATCGAATTCAAGAATGTCAGTAAATGGTACGGCTCCTTTCAGGTGTTGACGGATTGCACGACCAAGGTTTCCAAGGGCGAGGTCGTGGTGATATGCGGCCCGTCTGGGTCCGGTAAATCCACCCTGATAAAAACAGCGAATGCGCTGGAGCCCTTCCAAAAGGGTGAAATCTGGATCGACGGGGTGTCGGTGGGTGCGCCGGATACCAATTTACCCAAGCTGCGTTCCCGCATTGGCATGGTGTTCCAGCATTTTGAACTGTTTCCGCACTTGTCAGTCATGCGCAATCTGGCGCTGGCGCAGGTCAAGGTGCTGGGGCGCAATGAAGACGAGGCGCTCGAGCGAGGCCGAAAATTGCTTGAGCGTGTCGGCTTGACGGGTCATACCGACAAGTATCCGGGGCAGCTTTCCGGTGGACAGCAGCAACGTGTCGCCATCGCCCGCGCGCTCGCCATGGATCCGCTGGCCATGCTGTTCGACGAACCCACCTCGGCGCTCGATCCTGAAATGGTCAACGAGGTGCTCGACGTGATGGTCGATCTGGCCAAGGAAGGGATGACCATGATGGTGGTCACCCACGAAATGGGTTTTGCCAAGAAAGTGGCCGATCGCGTGGTCTTCATGGATGCGGGATTTATCGTCGAGGATTGTTCCAAAGACGATTTCTTCGATCATCCCGAAGCGCGTTCCGAGCGCGCCAAGTTCTTCCTGTCCAAGATATTGTCGCATTAAGCGCATTGGTGGCACCCACAAGGGGTGCCGCTACAAAAACGCAGCCCCAGGTAGCGGCACCCCTTGTGGGTGCCACCATCCTTCCAGTCTGCCACCGATCCTACGCACCGACAGCCCCGATCTCATTGCGGCGGTCGTAATACCATAGCCACAGCAAAGCCGCCAAAATAACCGCCACGAACGGGAACACAATCATATTGACGGCAGTCCAGCCCCCGGTTGCCAAAACGTGCCCCGATGAGAAAGAGGCGACCGCCACGCAGCCGAATACCAGGAAATCATTGAGGGCTTGCACGCGGTTTTTTTCCTCTGGCCGATAGCAGTCTGTGACCATGGACGTTGCGCCTATAAAGCCGAAGTTCCAGCCGGCGCCCAAAAGAATCAGGGTTAGCCAGAAATGTGCAACGCTAAGCCCCGAAAGAGCAACAATGCCGGCCACGGCGATCAGAATCAGCCCCAGCGTCGTCATGAGGATTTTGCCGAAGCGCTCGATCAGATGGCCGGTGAAAAAGCTGGGGCCGTACATCGCCAATATATGCCACTGGATACCCAGCGTTGCGTCTTGCACGGAATGGCCGCAACCGATCATCGCCAGCGGCGTGGCGGTCATCAGGAAATTCATGAGCCCATAGGAAATGACACCGGCCAGGACCGCTATAACGAAGCGCGGGGACCGGGCGATTTCGGACAAAGGCCGTCCACCGTGCACCGATTGCTGTTTGGGGGAGGGGGGTGGCGTGCGCAAGCACATAACCAGGGGAATGGCCAGCGCAGCAACGCCCGCCTGGGCCACGAACGAGGCAGCAAAAGGGATGGCGGGCCAGATATCGCGAGTAAGAATAATGGCCTGGGCGGCGATAATCGCGCCGAACAGACCGCCCACCATGACCCACGCAATGGCTCGAGTGCGAAATGCCGGTGGGGCCGCGTCGGCGGCGGCAAACCGGTAGCTCTGCACATAGGCGGCATACAGGCCCGAAAATAGAGTGCCCAGGCAAAAAACCAGGAAGGCGTGGCTGAAAATACCGTAAGCGGCGGTCAGTCCTGCCGCAATGCCCAACAGAGTGCCGATGAAGTAGCCATTGCGGCGCCCCAGGCGTTTCATGACCATGGCTGCGGGTATCGTGCCAAAAGCGAGCCCCAGGCTGTAGATGCTGACAGGCACCGTAGCCAGGTCGGGCCTGCTGGCAAGCTGTTGGCCCGCCAGCCCGCCCAAGGCTATGACAATGGCCGGATTGGCGCCCCCCAGGGCTTGCAGGCACGATAGCGTAAAGGCATTGCGTTTCTCAGAGGGGTGGGACGCGGTCTCGATCATGAGGGCCCTTGGGTTGGCTGGCATGGGACGGGTGGCTGGATGGAATGGTCGGATCGTAAGTCAGTTTGGCGGCGAGTGGCCAAAAGTCGGGTAAAAAACATTCGGCTACGACCAAAGGCCGGCAAGACCGCCAAAAAACCGAGCAGCGAGCCAACAACGCTTCTGCCGGTGGAGCCTGGCGGCCGAAGGTACGTTTTATCGTTGCGTAAAAGGGTTGCTGCGAATCGAGACGTCGGGAAAAAAAACCGGAGCGTGTGATTTGCGGGTTGCCGTACAGCATATCGGCCAGGGGCCGGGTGCTTAACCGTCGCATGCCTTGCCACCAGCTATGCGATGCGCCAAGCAAGGTAAAGCTGCGGGCGACTACACTGTCGATGCCATCGATGCTCATCATGATTTCTCGCATCCAGATGGGGGATTTGGGCGGCAGCCCAAGCAGCCAGGCTTCGGCCGGGTTGAGGCTGTCGGCCTGCTCTCGGACGACCTGTAGCCGGACTTGGCCGATTTGGCGCAGCCCCGCGGTGAGAGCTTCGGGGCGCGTCAGCCAGTATTTTTGTATGTGGGTAAACGATGGAGCAGCGGTGGTTTGCCAGCCGCTGCGGTCGGCAGGATGCAGTTTCATAAAGCGTATTATCGCTAAACTCTTACAATATTGTTTATGGAAAAAATACGGATTTCAAAATTGATGGCCGAGCGCGGCCTGTGTTCGCGCCGCGAGGCGGATGCTTATATCGAACGCGGATGGGTGCGCGTAGACGGCGTGGTGATATCCGAGCTTGGCAGCAAAGCTTTTCCGGATCAAAAAATTACGCTCGAACGGCAGGCGCAGCGGCGCCAGACCTCGCGGATAACCATTCTGCTCAACAAGCCTGTGGGATATGTGTCCGGCCAGGCTGAAAGCGGCTATCGGCCGGCGGTTTCGCTGATCGACGCGCGTTCGCGTTATAAGGTGGACAAGTCGCCCCTGCGTTTCGAGCCGAACCATTTACGCGGGCTCGCGCCGGCAGGCCGCCTGGATATCGACTCGCAGGGCTTGCTGGTCCTGACGCAGGATGGCCGTATTGCAAGGCAACTGATCAGCGACGATTCCGACATCGATAAAGAGTATCTGGTGCGGGTGCAGGGGCGAATCGCAGGGAACGGCTTGGCGCTCCTCAATCATGGGCTGATGCTTGATGGCAAGCCCTTGCAGCAAGCCGAAGTTGCCTGGCAAAACGAGGATCAGTTGCGGTTTGTGTTGCGCGAAGGTAAAAAGCGGCAAATCCGGCGTATGTGCGAGCAGGTTGGGCTGAAGGTTATCGGGTTGAAACGGGTACGCATAGGCCGCATTGTTCTGGGCGATCTGCCGCCCGGGCAATGGCGCTACCTGAAAGAGGGCGAGCGGTTTGCGTGAGGGGTGTGGCACCCACAAGGGGTGCCGCTACAACATACCCGTCGCTCACGTAGCGGCAGCCCTTGTGGCTGCCATCTATCCCCCAAAACAGATTTGTCGAGAACGCCTCAGGCCCCTTTAGGATATTGCGTCAGCGTAAACCCCGCATTGTCATCCTGGCCAAGCTTTTCGCGTAGCCAGGGCAGCGCCTGTTCCAGTTCCTTGTACAGGGTCCAGGGTGGGTTCACCACGAACATGCCACTGCCGTGCAGGCCATAGCCGTCGCTCGCGGGCTTGCACACGGTGAGTGTGGTGTGCACCCAGGAATCGACTTCCAGGCGTTCCAGCGAACGCGCAAGTTCGTGCGATTCGCCACGTTGAACCAGTGGATACCAAACGATGAAACAACCAGTTGCGAATCGTGTGAGACCGTCGCGGACGGCTTGCAGGGTCTTGCGATAGTCGCGTTTATCCTCGTACGACGGGTCGATCAGGATCAGGCCGCGCCGCGGCGGTGGCGGCAGCAGGGCTTTCAGGCCCTTGAAGCCATCGCTTTCATAAACGGCGGTCTGGCGCAAGGTCAACCGGCCTTGCCGCCCCAGGTTTTGCTTCAGCACGTCGATCTCGGAGGGATGCATTTCGAATAATCGCAAGCGGTCCTGGCTTCGAAGCGCGTGCAAAGCCAGCCAGGGTGAGCCGGGATACAAATTGGCCAGTCCGTCCGGGTTGAAATGCAGCACGGCATTCAAATAGCGATCGATCAAGGCAGGCATGGTATCGGCGCCCAATAGTCGATCCAGCCCATCGACGCATTCGCCACTTTGAGCCGCCCAATCGCCCGTCAGGTCGTAAATGCCTGCGCCGGCATGGGTGTCTATGACCCAGTAGGGCGTCTCCTTGCGATTGAAATAATCCAGAATGTGCACGAAAACGGCATGTTTCAGTACATCGGCATGATTGCCTGCATGGAATGCGTGTCGGTAACTGAACAAAGTGGCGTCTCGCGTCAAGAATTAGAAATGGGGACTTAAGGTGTCGATTGCGTCGGTGAAAATGGCGTCGCAACCCCAGTCGAACAGTTCGCGCGCACGTGCGGCGTCGTTGACGGTCCAGACCGCAATTTTATAGCCTGCGGCGCGTACGGTGCGAACCACCTCTTTGGTCGTGTTCCGGTCGCCCATGTTCACGCTGACACATTTCAGGCGTTGCACGCGAGTCAGCCAGTCTGCCGGTAGCGCTCCGTCTATGAGCAAGGCTCTGGGTAGCTCCGGTGCCGCCTTTAGTGCGGATTCGAGTGCAATTTCCGAAAACGACGATAGCAAAGGCGCAACGGCGGCGCCGGCCCATAGCTGTCGTGCGATAAGAGCGACTTGAGTGCCTGTTTCGGCCTCGGCGCCGGTATGCGGCTTGATTTCGATATTGCTGAATATATTGTTGGCCAGCGTAAAGGCGGCTATGGCATATAAGGTGGGAATGGGTTCGCCTGCGTAAGGTTTGGAGTGCCAGCCGCCGAAATCGAGTTTGGCCAATTCATTGTAGGTCTGGTCGGCGGCATTGCCCGTGCCGTTGGAGCTGCGGTCGACCGTGTCGTCGTGCAGCAAAACAGGTACGCCGTCGCGACTTAGCTTGACATCGTATTCCATCATCGAAAAACCGTGTTCGGCCCCCAGCCGCATCGATGCCAGCGTGTTTTCGGGCGCCAGGCGGCCCGCTCCGCGGTGAGCGATCATTTTTGGATAGGGCCAGGAAATTTTACTTTCTGACATTTTGTTGTGTCCTTCGTTAAACTGGGTTGCCAGCAGCGATTTTATTGCTATGGCATAGCATACCTTCAAGCCGATGCGTGGGAGATGGTAAACTGCCAGAAAAATTCTTATGTTCTTAGGCAGGGTTCCTTTATCGAGGCGATACCGGTTCGCCTTTTTTTGGTATAAATCGTCGTGCCCGGCTTGATCCGGGGCGCGAGACAGCGAGTCATTAATGTTCGATTTTATTCGTACTCACCAGCGCTTGATGCAGCTTTTGTTGCTGGTGCTGATTCTCCCGTCATTTGCCTTGATTGGCGTAAGCGGATACAGCACTTATGTGTCGGGTGACCACGATCTGGTCAAGGTGGCTGGGTCGGCGATTACGGTGCAAGAGTTCGATCAGGCAAGGCGCAATCAGCTGCAGCAGTTGCAGCAAAGCAATCCAGGCGGTTTCGACCCCAGCTCGCTGGATAACGAGCCCGCGCGCAAGGCTCTGCTCGAATCATTGATCGATCGTCGCGTGCTGGTTTTGGCCGCCACCAAGGAACGCTTCAATGTATCGGACAGGACGCTGCGTCAGGCTATCGCCTCCATTCCCGAGCTGCAAGTCAACGGGCAGTTTTCCGCCGAGCGTTACAGCGATGTTCTGAAGTCCATGGGTGCGACCAGCAAGGATTTTGAACAAAGCCGCCGGGCTGAGCTGTCGATCGACCGGGTGTTGGGCCCCGTGGCGATTACGGCCCATGTGCCCAAGCCCATATTGAACTCCATAGAGCAGGCATTGACGGCGCAGCGCACGGTGCGCCTGCGCACGTATGCGGCGGCCGATTATGCCAAGGACATTACCGTTACCGATGCCGACATCAAGGCCTGGTATGACCAAAACCCCCAAAAGTTGAAATTGCCCGAACAGGTCAGCATTCAGTATCTGTTGCTCAACGAAGCAGCCGCCATGCAAGGCCTGCCGGCTACCAGTACCCACGATCTGCAAAAATATTACGAGCAGAACAAAGCGCATTATGCGCAGCCCGCGCGCGTCATGCTCAGCCATATACTGATTTCCGTGCCGGTCGGTGCTACAGATGCCCAGCGTGAGACGGCACTGCAGAAGGCCCAGCAAATCGCCAAAGAGGTTGCGGCCGACAAAAGCAACTTTGCCGATATCGCCCGAGCCCAGTCGCAGGATGCGGGCACGGCCAAAGAAGGCGGCCGCTTGGGATGGATTACCAAAGGGTCCTGGCCTGCTACGCTTGAAACAGCGGTTTTCGCCTTGAAAAAGGGTGAGCTGTCCGCGCCGGTCGACGGGCCGGGCGGCTACCACATTTTTCTGGCCGATGATGTGCAGCCGGAAAAAATCCAATCGTTCGACGAGGTCAAATCGAAGGTTGAGACCGAGGTTCGCCGTCAGCTTGCCGCCGATCACTTCGCCGATATGGCGACCAAGCTCACGAGCCTGGTGTATGACAATCAAAGCAGCTTGCAACCGGCGGCCGACACATTGGGCCTGAAGGTTAAAACGGCCAGCGGGATTGCCCGCGAACGCTTGCTGCCGGCCGACGAGATCGGTGACGGAGCGGCGGCCGCGAGCCCCGATGCGGCGGTGCTGGGCGACGCCCGCGTACGGCGCGCCTTATTCTCCAGTCAGGTTCTTGTCGACAAGCAAAACTCGGGAGTGATTGAAATTTCGCCCGATACCATGGTGGCGGTTCGGGTTCAAAAACTAAGCCCGGCCCAGGTTCCGGCGATCGATAAAGTTTCGTCCTTGATACGTCAGCAGTTGTTGGCGGAACGGTCGCTGGCGGCGGCCGAGAAGGCAGGCGAAAGCGCCCTGGCCGGGTTTGAAAAAGAAGCGGCTGCGAAGGTGCCCGACGGATTCGGCGCGCCATTGGCCATCAGCCGCATCAATCCGCAAGGCCTCGATAAGCAGACCATCGATGTCGCTCTGTCGGCCTCTACGCAATCCTTGCCGGTATATCAGGGTATAAAGAATGCCCAAGGCTATGTGGTGGTGCGCATCGAGCAAGCGTCGGCGGGCAAATCCGATAACCCGTTGCTGGCCACCTTGCCCACTGAGCTATCCCAAGCCTGGGGGCATGCACAAGAAAATGCGGTGCTGGGTGCGTTGCGCAGCGAAAGCAAAATTAAAATGCTGCCCGAGGCCGACAAGGCGCTGGCCGGTGAAGCGACTCAGGGCGGATAACGGCCTGTCTCGGCAATGCTGGTGCGCAAGGCAAATGCCGCCATGATTCTGTTGGCGGTATTGTTTGTCTTTATCTGGTCTACGGGCTTTATTGTCGGCAAGGCAATAGTGCCTTACGCCGACCCTACCCTGTTTTTGCTTGTTCGGGTGGTGATGGCTGCGTTGATGTTCTCGGGCATTGCGCTGTATGTCAAGGCACAGTGGCCCGCCCGCAGGGAAATTCCCAAGCACTTGCTGGCCGGCATGCTTTTGCAAGGGCTATATCTTTCGGGTACCTATTGGGCGATTGCCGGGGGGTTGCCCCCCGCGATCATGGCCTTGCTCGGCGCCCTGCAACCTATCCTGACGGCATTTTTGGCTATACCGGTGCTCAAGGAAATGCCTACGCGCCGGATATGGCTCGGCCTGATCTTGGGCTTGCTCGGGGTATTCCTTGTCATCGAGCCGGCGTTGGCGGTTGGCGGACATCACGGGTTTTCTGCCGGCGTGCTGCTGATCGCATTGCTCGCCATTGCTTCGATTACCGTTGGCACGGTGCTGCAAAAGACGTCCATTTCAAAGACCGATATACGTGTTTCAACGGCTCTGCAAAATGCAGGCGCGGTGCTGTTCACCGCGTTCTTCGTCTGGATCCTCGGCGAGCACAGATGGGAATGGTCGCCGCAATTGTGGGGCTCCTTGCTTTGGGCCGCGTTTGTGCTCTCCGGGGTGGGGACGTTTCTGCTGGTGTGGATTGTGCGGCGAGGGCAGGCCGCAACGGCGTCGTCGCTGATGTTTCTGGCGCCTCCGCTGGCCGCCGTGGAAGCTTACTTTATATTCGACGATCGCCTCGGGCCTATTCAACTGGTGGGCTTTGCGATAGCGATAGTCGGTGTAGTGGTGTGTAATAGTCGTCGTTGAACACAAAATCAAGAAGCAAAATATATGACCGCGGTTCGAATCCTTTGTTTATTGTGCACTTTGCTGTGTGCCATGCTGGCACCTGTTGCGGGGCAGGCCGAAGGGTTGATCAGCCAATCGTTGAATCATCCTGTTCCGGGTGGCGTTGCCGTATTGGCCCTGGGCCGCGATGCGGTCGCTCCCCGAGCGGTTTATCTCAAAAACAAGGTACTGGTGGTTCGCGACAGCGACGGGCAGTGGGTTGCTGTCGTGGGTATTGCGCTTAAAACTGCGGCGGGCCGCCAGGTCTTGCAGCTGCGGACGGGGCAAGGTGCTCGTGAATTGGGGTTTAATGTGGCTGCCAAAAAATACCGCGAGCAGCACATCGCTCTGAAAAACAAAAACATGGTCAACCCGGATCCCGAGCAGCTCAAACGCTTTGAGCGCGAATATCTGGCGCAGACGCATGCTTATGGAAGTTACCGAGACAGCGCGCCGAGCAATGTGTTGCTTGACCTTCCGGTGCACGGCCGGCTATCGAGCCCGTTTGGCCTGCGGCGCTTCTTCAATGGTGAAGAGCGTAGTCCTCATTCGGGCCTGGATTTCGCCGTACCCAGGGGAACGCCTGTCAAAGCGCCCGCCGATGGCGTGATTACGATCGTGGATGATTATTTTTTCAACGGCAATACGGTGTTCGTGGATCACGGGCAAGGGTTTATTACGATGTATTGTCATTTGTCGGCATTCAACGTCAAGTTGGGCCAGCACGTGCGGCGTGGCGATGTGATTGGCTATGTAGGTTCTACCGGCCGAGCGACAGGCCCGCATTTGCACTGGACCATAAGCCTGAACAATACGCGCGTCGATCCGGCAATATTTGCTCAGGCCTTCAAGCCGTAAGGGCGATGTTTTACCTGTGATGGACTTATGAATTTGCCTGCCTTTGTACAGGGATTGAGAGACAGCGTGTCGATTGCCGTGGGCTATATCCCGGTGGCGATTTCCTTTGGCCTGGCGGCGGTGCATGTTGGCTTGTCACCCATCACGACGATTTTGACGTCAATGCTGATTTACGCAGGCGCGAGTCAGTTCATTCTGGTGGGGCTGATCGCCACGGGCGGGTCTCTGGCGAGCATTGTCGGGATTATCCTGTTGATGAACTTGCGCCATATCTTTTATGGACCGGCGGTGCTGGCCAAACTGGGCGAGGCGAGCCGGCGTTTGCCCGTTGGCCTGCTGGCGGCGGGGCTGACCGACGAGGTTTTTGCCACAGCGATCGGCAAGCTGGGGCAACAGGCGCCTGCGGCGCGCGAATACTGGTATGCGGGGCTGCAGCTAGGCGCTTATTCGTCATGGGTATTGGGAACGGTCGTCGGTGCGTACTTTGGCCACGACTGGCTGTCTCAGTCTCCTGTGCTGTCCAAGGCTTTGGGTTTCGTGCTGCCTGCCTTGTTTTGCGCATTGCTGCTGGAGATCCGGAAAATAGTGCCGTTTCGTGTGCTGGTTGCGGCCGGCATAGCCACGCTGCTGGGTCTGGCCTTGTTGCCCGCGTACGGCGCGATTATTGCCGGCATGCTGGCCGGCGCCCTGTTCAGTGCAAGAAGGAGTTAAACGCTTGAACACGTTCACAGTGCTGTGGGTCATTGCCTTGAGCGCAGCGGGTACGTTTTTGATTCGCTATTTGCCGATGCGCTGGCAGGAAAAGGGCGCTGGCCAAGAATGGATGCGTGGCCCGGTAGGCCGCGCGCTGGATGCGATCGGCCCGGCGGCCATTGTTGCCCTGATTGTTGTCTCATGCGGATCCCTGCTGGGCACGCCTGTTTCTGTACGCGATGGCGTGGCGCTCGTATTGGGCCTTGTTGCGGTGGCGTTGGGCAAGAAAATCCTGCACAGCATTGCCGGGGCCACCCTGGCGGGAGTGCTGATTTACGGCTTGGTGGTTTGGGGCCTTAGCCTTTTACCCTGACGATTTTCTGCACCTGCGGCACGTGGCGTATGGCGCGGATGACTTGCGCCAAGTGTTTGCGGCTATCGACCTGCACCGTCAGATGCAGCAGGCCGGTGGCTGCGGCGTCGTCTTGCATGGTCAGATGCATGATGTTCGAGTCGGCATCCGTAATTTCAGCCGCCAGGCGTCCGAGCACACCGCGCTCGTTAATAACGGTTACGTCGAGGCGAGTGGTCAGGTGGCGCGCCGTGGTGGTATCCCACACGACCGGAATCCAGCGTTCGGGTTCGCGCGCCTGCTGGCGCTGTGCCACGGCGCATTCGGCCATGTGGACGACCAGGCCGTGCCCCAGGCGTATCCCGCCGATGATGGCATCGCCGGGCAAAGGGCCGCAGCATGGCGCCAGCTGTACCGCCTGACCTTCGTTGCCCTGGATAAGAATCGGGGCGTTTGCGGTAGACGTAATTTCGTCGACGGCCGCCGCCGTGGTGGCCAGGATGGCGTTTTCGGGAGCAAAGCGGCGGGCGACCACGGCCGCCAGGCGCTTGCCCAGCCCGATGTCGGCCAGAATTTCGTCGCGGGACCCGGCCCCCGAGCTTTTGGCGAGCTTGTCCCACTCGGGGTCGCTTTGGTCCGGATGAGGCAAATGAAGTTGGTCGAACGCCTGATTGAGCAGGCGTTGACCAAAAGCCACCGACTCTTCATATTTAACGGTACGCAGGTAATGGCGGATTTCCGAACGTGCGCGGCCGGTGCGCACGTAATTGAGCCACTGTGCGCTTGGGCGTGAGGCGGGCGAGGTGATGATCTCGACGGCATCGCCGCTTTTGAGTTCGGTGCGCAAGGGCGTGAATTCGCCATTGATTTTACAGGCGACAGCCTGATTGCCGATATCGGTGTGTATGGAGTAGGCGAAGTCGACCGGTGTGGCGCCGCGTGGCAGCGAAAGGATTTTGCCCTGAGGGGTAAAAACGTACACGGCGTCGGGGAACAGGTCGACCTTGACGTGCTCCAGAAATTCACCCGAATCGCCGGTCTGGCTTTGTATGTCCAGCAAGGACTGCAGCCATTGATGGGTTTTTTTCTGCAGATCGTTCAGGGTGGCGTCGTCTTCTTTGTAGAGCCAATGCGAGGCGACTCCTTCTTCGGCTACATGGTCCATGTCGCGTGTGCGAAACTGAAACTCAACCGGCGTTCCGTACGGGCCGACCAGTGTGGTATGCAGGGATTGGTAGCCGTTGATCTTGGGTATGGCTATGTAGTCCTTGAATTTTCCGGGAACCGGCCGGTATAGCTGATGCAAGGTGCCCAGCGATAAATAGCATTCGGGCAAGGTGTGTACGATGACTCGAAATCCGTAAATGTCGAGCACGTCGGAAAACGACTTTTTTTGCTCGGCCATTTTGGTGTAGATGCTATAGAGCGATTTCTCGCGCCCGCTCACCTCGGCTTCGATACCGGCGGCGGGCAACGCCACCTTGACCGCATCGGTGATCTTCCCCAGCACCTCGCGGCGATTGCCGCGTGCGCCCATCATGGCCTTGTGCAAAACGGCATAGCGGTTGGGGTAGATGGCGTGAAAGCACAGATCCTGCATTTCGCGAAACAGCGCATTCAGGCCCAGACGATGTGCAATGGGCGTGTAGATGTCCAGAGTTTCGCGCGCCACTCTGCGCCGTTTTTCGAGATTGACGGCGTCCAGCGTGCGCATATTGTGCAGCCGGTCGGCAAGCTTGATAAGAATCACGCGTACGTCGCGCGCCATGGCCAGCAGCATCTTGCGAAAGCTTTCGGCTTGTTGCTCGGCTTTGGTTTCGAATTCGAGCCTGTCCAACTTCGAGAGGCCATCGACGATTTCGGCGACATCGGCGCCAAAACGTTCGGCCAGCTCTTGTTTGGCGACATCCTGGTCTTCCATGACGTCGTGCAACAAGGCGGCCATGAGCGACTCGGTGTCCAGCTTCCAGCCCGCGCAGATCTCGGTGACGGCAATGGGATGGGAGATGTAGGGCTCGCCGCTGGCGCGGAACTGGCCCAGATGAGCCTGATCTGAAAAACGGTAGGCTTCTCTGACCCGTTCGACTTCTTTGGAGTCGAGGTATTGACTGATGATCCGGTTAAGCGGCGCCAGCGAGGCGATGGTATTGGCGGGGGCTGCCTCCGGACTCGGTGTTTGCGCCGGACGCGCCGCCGGCTTGCGTCTGTGCAGACGCGAACCTTTTTTTAGTACTGCCAGCAGCCCAGACGAAGCACCTCGAAGACCAGAAAACGCCATGAGCTTGCTCGATTTGCTTAGGTTGGCACCTTGCGCAACATTTCGACACCGGTCACGCCTGCCGCAATTTCGCGCAGTGCAGTAACGGTAGGTTTGTCTTTGCTGTCCAGACGGGCTTCGTGACCTTGGGCGAGTTCGCGCGCGCGGTACGTGGCCGCCAGGGTAAGGTTGAAGCGGTTGGGGATTTGTTCGAGACAGTCTTCGACCGTAATGCGAGCCATAAATAGCCTATAAAAACAATGGGTTAATTATTTCAGGAAGGCGTGCTGCTGATGCCTAGCTGAGAGAAAAGGTGGGCGTTGCGCGCCGCTTGCGTTGCATATCGTAAACGGGTCGCCGCCACGATCTGTGCCAGCTGCGATATGGCGACGCTAAATTCTTGATTAATAATAACATATTGGAACTCGGAGACATGCGACATTTCGCTGCCTGCGGCCAGCAGACGGCGGGAAATGACCTGTGGCGCATCTTGCCCGCGGGCGTATAAACGCGCCTCCAGCGCTTCGATCGAGGGCGGCAGGATAAAAATCCCTATGGCCTCGGGGAAATGCTGCCGAATTTGCCGTGCGCCTTGCCAATCTATTTCGAGCAGAACATCCAGCCCTTGCGCAATGGCCTGCTCAATGCGGTCACGTGGCGTGCCGTAAAAGTTGCCATGCACCTCGGCCCACTCCAGCAGTGCCTGATTGTCGCGCATGCGGATAAATTCGTCTTTGTCGACAAAACGGTAATGTTCGTTTTCTTTTTCACCGGGCCGTGGCGGACGCGTGGTGCAGGAAATCGAAAGCATTACCGCAGAATCTTGAGCCAGCAAGGCGTTGACCAGGCTGGATTTGCCCGCGCCGCTCGGGGCCACCACCATAAAGATATTGCCGTAATAATTGGATGCCATGACGATCGATCTGTATTAATTCAAAAGCCCGTACTGCCCCAGTTCTTCGAGCGTTGCGGTATAGGCGGCCTGATCCTGGCACAGAAAAACGGCGCCATCGTTCAGGTTCATGTTGAAGGTGATTTCTTCAACCTGCTCGTGGGCGTCGTCAGCCCGGGCGACGGCGGCGACATGCAGGTCGCCGCTGGCTTCGAACTGTTCTTGAGGAACGAAATCGGCTACCCGGTTTATGTCGGGTTCGCTGATGACCACATAGGCTTTGAACTGCAGTTCTTCCATTGTGACATCGAGGATGATGCCTTCCTTCAAGGTGCCGATGATGTGGCTGGACGGGTTCATGGAGCGGAGTGGGGCAGTGTGGGTTCGCTAAATGAGAATGTGGTGATGTTGGCCGGAGGCAGATTGGCCCATACCATTTTCGAACAGGTATGTTTGGGTGTTAGGTAGTGGCGCCATTTGGGCGTGCGCAAGTGGTAACTGAACTGGATCGCCACACCGTTTTCACGTAAAAGTGTTTGCCACTGCTGCAAGATCAGCTGGGTCAACGGGTCGGGCAGGGAACATAGAGGCAGGCTGGATACGATGGCTTTTATCTTCCGGCCGGGGGGAACCAGTTGGCAAAGATCGGCCGCGTTGCCATGAACGATGTTGACGTCGGAAAAACGTTCGCGCAGGCGCCGCACGAAAGGGCGGGAATATTCGACCACCATCAGGTTTTTCGGCGCTATGCCTTGATCGAGCAGCGCTTGGGTGATGACCCCGGTGCCTCCGCCCAGCTCAATGACCAGGCCGTCGGTATCGCGCGGCACTTGCTGCGCCATGCGCCGGGCCAGGTAGCGCGAACTGGGGCATATTGCCCCTATCGATCCTGGCTGGGTGAAAAGCTCTTGTATGAAAATCCCTGGGGCAATGTTCTTGATATATTCGTTTAGACGTTGGGCACGTTCGAAACGCAGAACTCGATGCATCATACAGCTCTATCCTGTTTTTGGTTAGCCTAAGATTAACAGAGCCTTGGCTTGGACCCGCATGGCCTAATTGTAATTCCATTTTTAATTCGGAGGTATCGAAACATCGATATTCAGGGTGGCAATGACCGGGGCATGGTCGGAGGGTCGTTCGTTGGCGCGTGGCGTCTTGTCGATGATGCAGGCCGTACAGTGCGGCTTCAAGGATTGCGAGAGCAGAACGTGATCGATGCGCACCCCGGCATTGCGGCGAAATGAAAATTGCCGGTAATCCCACCAGCTGAACGATTTTTCTTCCTGCGTGAATTGGCGAAAGGCATCCGCCAGCCCCAGGTCGAGCAAGGCATTGAATGCGGCCCGCTCGGCGTCCGACACGAGGACTTCACCTTCCCATTTGACGGGGTCGTGCACATCTTCGTCTTTAGGTGCCACGTTGTAATCGCCCAAAATCGCCAGATGCGGATAGCGTTGCATTTCATTAGCCAGCCAAAGCCGCAGCGCGTTGAACCACTTGAGCTTGTATTCATATTTTTCGCTGCCTACGGACTGTCCGTTTGGGCAATAGGCGCTGATAACGCGCACGTCGCCAATGGCGCTGGGCAAGGTAACGGCCAGGATGCGCTGCTGATGATCGTCGAAATCGGGAATATTGCGCTGAACCTGGGTGGCGGGCAGGCGCGATACGATCGCCACTCCGTTATAGGTTTTCTGGCCGGCCCACTGTGCCTGGTACCCCAATTCGGAGAACGCATCCAGCGGAAATTTGTCGTCGGGAATTTTCAGTTCCTGCAGACAAAGCACGTCCACCGGATGGTCCCCAAGCCAGTCCAGCACTTGCGGCAAACGGACGTTTAGCGAATTGATGTTCCAGGTGGCTAATTTCACGGTAGGGGCTTTTTGTGGGAATAGGTTGAAAATTGGCGCTTGTCGAGGGCGCCGGCGTGCTGCATGGCGTGGTGGCACGTACAAGGGCGCGTCCCTTGGTATTGTAGATACCAGTCCCTTAGAGATACCAGTCCTATTGTAGATACCAATTCGATTGTCAGGGTAGTTTCATCGACAGGACACCATGCTGCATAGCGTTCCGACCGGCATCTGTAGCGACAGGCCTTGTGCCTGTCATCGATGCAAGATGCCGTTTCATGGCTAGGATTTTGCCACCCACAAGGGGTGGCGCTACATAACGTTCCGGCCGGCATCTGTAGCGCGTTCCGGCCGGCATCTGTAGCGGCACCCCTTGTGGGTGCCATGTCAGACTCGCCTCAGTTATGATTGAACCGATTGCCGGACGGTTGTTTATCGGGAGAATGACAATGGAAGAGGTTTTTGTAGTAGGCGCGTGTCGTACCGCTGTGGGTGATTTTGGCGGCGGGCTTAAAGAAGTGGCTCCTTGCGAATTGGGCGCCGCTGTACTTAAGGCCGTGCTTGCGCGCACACAAGTCGCGGGCGACGAGGTCGGCCACGTGGTGTTTGGTCACGTTATCAATACCGAGCCGCGCGATATGTATTTGTCGCGCGTGGCGGCCATTAACGCCGGTATTGCCCAGGCAACGCCCGCGTTCAATGTCAATCGTTTGTGCGGCTCGGGTCTGCAGGCCATCATTTCAGCGGCACAGGCCCTTTATCTGGGAGACGCGGATATCGCCATCGGCGCCGGGGCCGAAAGCATGAGCCGCGCGCCGTATGTGTCGCAGGGACAGCGCTGGGGCGTGCGCATGGGCGATAGCGCGCTGATCGATATGATGACGGGTGCCTTGTCCGACCCCTTTGACAAGATGCATATGGGCGTTACGGCCGAGAATGTGGCACAAAAATATTCGATCTCTCGCGCCGATCAGGATGCGCTGGCGCTGACCTCGCATCAACGCGCTGAGGCCGCCATCAAGGCCGGTTATTTCGCCGATCAGATCGTGCCTATCGTTCAAAAAACACGTAAAGGCGAGGTTGTTTTCAAGCAGGATGAGCATGTGCGGGTGGGTGCCACAGCGGATAATTTTTCTTCGCTGCGGCCTGTTTTTGCCAAAGAAAACGGTACGGTCACCGCCGGCAACGCGTCCGGATTGAATGACGGCGCGGCCGCCGTTCTGCTCATGAACGGCCGCGCGGTTCAGGCGCGTCGCGCCCAGCCCATGGCGCGGCTGGTGGCCTATGCCCATGCGGGCGTCGATCCAAAATATATGGGCATAGGCCCTGTGCCGGCAACCCGGCTGGCCCTGAAAAAGGCCGGCTTGAGCGTCGATCAAATGGACGTGATCGAAGCGAATGAAGCCTTTGCCGCGCAAGCGTGCGCCGTAGCCAAAGAACTGGGCTTCGATCCCGCCAAGGTCAATCCCAACGGCAGCGGCATCAGCCTGGGGCATCCCATCGGCGCCACAGGCGCGGTAATCACAGTCAAGGCCTTGCACGAGTTGCAGCGCATCAAAGGGCGTTACGCGCTAGTGACGATGTGCATCGGCGGAGGGCAGGGCATTGCCGCTATTTTCGAGCGTGTGCAGGGTTGAGCCATATGGGTGAATACGCTTCAGGCGCGGTACTACCGTGGCCGGCCTATGTGCCGCCGGGGTGCGATGAGCCTACGATGTCCGAGTCGGATGGGGTGCGTTACCTGCACTTTGGCACAGAGTGGATACAGGGCGCCATGCGGGTGGCCAGGCCGTCTGAATTGGTGCTTGCCTATACGCAGCAAATGATGGCGTGGTTGCTGTTTCTGGAACCGCCTCGGGACAGTTTCATTGGGATACTGGGCCTGGGCGCCGGCTCGCTGTTGCGCTATACCTTGAAGCATATGCCCGGTTCGGTCGTGGTGGCCGAATGGAATCCGCGTGTGACCCATATCTGCCGCGCGTATTTCCGCCTGCCCGAGTCGGCGCGCTTGCATATTGATCACGACGATGCGGCGGTTTGGGTGAAGAGGCGCGAGCATCTGGGGCGCTATTTATGCCTGATGGTCGATCTTTACGATGCGCAGGCCCAAGGCCCGGTGCGCGAGTCCCTGGGCTTTTACCGCGACTGCTATCGGGCGCTTGACGAGGTGGGCATTCTGGCGGTGAATTTATTCGGCAATCATGAGAGCTTTCCGCGCAATCTGGCCAACATCAGCAAAGCTTTCAAGGGGCGGGTGCTTGAACTGCCTGAAATCGACGAAGGCAACCGTGTGGTGCTGGCCTTCAAAGGCCCTGGGCTGAACGTGACGGTTCAACAGTTCCTTGATCGTGCGCAAGCCGTCGAGTCCGGCTATGGCCTGCCGGCCCGACGTTGGGCCAAATCGCTGCTCGCGCAAGGGATGCCTGCGCTATAGCATTGAAAGTTCGGCTATTGTTTCCCAAATTGCTATCAAATCAGGCTAATTTAAGTTCTATTAAAACTTGTTTCGCTTTATACTCGGCGTTTACAAAAATCGAGGCCGCTACCGTCGTGGCTATAGGGCATGGCGAGTGTGGGAGTGTTACATATGCCGATAGCGTATCCGTTTGCGTGCCGAAAAGCCCGCATTGCTTTTTTTGTGTCTGTGCTGCTACTGACTGCCTGCAGTCAAAAGCCCAATCAGCAGGCAGGCGAGATGAAAGTTCCTGTGAGCGTTGTAACGGTTGAACCGGCACGCACATCTATCCTGACCGAGTTGCCGGGGCGTGTCGAAGCGATCAAGGATGCGCAAATCCTGGCACGGGTCTCAGGCATCGTCACCAAGGTGGATTTCACGCAAGGCAGCGATGTCAAGCAGGGCCAGCTTCTGTTCACCATCGATCCTGCACCGTATCGCGCCGCGCGCGACCAGGCGGCAGCGCAGTTGCAGCAAGCTCAGGCCAATATGCGCAGCGCAAATTTGCTGGCGCAACGCTATTCCAAGTTGATCAAGGAGAATGCGGTCAGCCGTCAGGACTACGATAATGCCCAAGCAGCGGCGGGCCAGGCCGTAGCCGCTGTGGCGGCTGCTCGCGCGGCGCTTGAGTCCGCCGACATTAATCTGGGCTACACCAAAGTGGTTTCGCCTATAGATGGTCGCACAGGCAAGTCGCTGGTGACGGAAGGCGCTTTGGTCAGCGCCACCGCCGCTACGCCATTGGCCACCGTACAACAGATTGATCGTGTCTACGTTGATTTCACTCGATCCACCACCGAACTGGCCGCATTGCGCCGGGCATTGGCTGATGGAGATTTGCAGCAGGCCGATCCCAATACAGCAAAGGCCGAAGTGATCCTCGATGATGGTTCGCAATTCAAGCAGCCCGGCAAGCTGTTATTTTCCGGCATTACGGTTGATCCCACCACCGGTCAGGTCAATTTGCGCGCCGAGTTTCCAAACCCGGATCAAATTCTTTTGCCTGGCATGTACGTTCGGGTGCGGATCGAGCAGGGGGTTGATCAAAAGGCCTTGTTAGTGCCGCAACAGGCCCTGCAGCGCACCGCCGATGGTTTAAGCAGCCTTTATGTAGTGAAAGACGGCAAGGTCGCGCTGGTTGCCGTGCAAGTGGGGCCACTAGTCGGTGGCAAGTCGGTGATCGACCGGGGCTTGAAGGCAGGCGATGTGGTGGTGGTCGAGGGGTTTCAGAAGATTCGGCCGGGGGCCTCTGTGCAGGCCGCGCCATGGAAAGGCGGCCAGCCGGTCGCAGCCGCTAAAACTCCATCTCCCAAGCCTGCAGCAAAAGGCTAAAAGAGAATGCCCGCGTCCATTACCGCCTAGAGTGATTGCTCATGCCACAGTTTTTTATTGACAGACCAATTTTTGCCTGGGTTGTTGCGTTGGCAATCGCCTTGGCCGGATTATTGGCCATCCCCAATATGCCGGTCGCGCAGTATCCCGAGGTGGCGCCCCCGGTCATCAAGATCACCGCTACCTATCCCGGCGCGTCAGCCCAGGATGTGGCCAATTCGGTTTCCAGCATTATCGAAAACCAACTGAACGGGGCCAAGGGTTTGTTGTACTACGAGTCGGTCAGCGACTCGTATGGCCAGTCGAACATTTCAGTCACTTTTGCGCCCGGCACCAATCCCGATCTGGCTCAGGTCGATGTGCAAAACCGCGTCTCCAATGTTACGGCAAAGCTTCCGGCGGCCGTGGTGCAGCAAGGGTTGCAAGTCACTAAAAGCAATACCGGATTTCTGATGGTGGTGACCGTGTCTTCCAAAGACGGCTCGCTCGATGAGACCGCTTTGGCCGACTATGTGACGCGCAATCTGCAGAACCCTATTTCGCGGGTTCCCGGCGTGGGCCAGTTTCAGTTGTTTGCAGCGCCGCGCGCCATGCGTATCTGGGTCGATCCGGACAAGCTGGCCGGCTACAACCTGAGCATGGCCGATGTCAAGGCGGCCATCACTCGCCAGAACGTTCTGGTGTCGGGCGGCATTATCGGCTCGCCGCCCAATCCGGATGCGCAACGCGTGGCCGCGCCTATTGTGGTCAATGGCCAGTTATCCACCGTCAAGGATTTTGGCAAGATCATATTGCGCTCCAATGTGGACGGTTCAAGCGTGCGTCTCTCCGATGTGGCCCGGGTTGAGGTCGGCTCGGACAGCTATCAGCTTGGCGCGCGTTTGAATGGCAAGCCTACTGCCGGATTTGCCCTTTCGCTTTCGCCCAATGCCAATGCCTTGTCTACCGCGGTGGGCGTGAAGGCCGAACTGAAATTATTATCCAAGCAGTTTCCGAGCAATATCAGCTACGCCATTCCCTACGACACGACACCTTACGTGCAGCTTTCGATTGAGCAAGTGGTGCATACCCTCTTAGAGGCGATGGTGCTGGTGTTCGTGGTGATGTTCCTGTTTTTGCAGAATGTGCGCTATACGCTGATCCCGGCGCTGGTTGTGCCGGTCGCGATGCTGGGTGCTTTTGCCGTCATGCTGGCTTTGGGCTTTACAATCAATGTGCTGACGATGTTCGCCATGGTGCTGGCGATCGGGATTTTGGTCGATGATGCCATTGTGGTGGTCGAAAATGTCGAGCGCATCATGGTCGAAGAGGGTCTTCCGCCCAAGGAGGCGACCAGAAAGGCCATGCCGCAGATCACGGGCGCGATCATCGGCATTACCCTGGTCTTGTCCACGGTGTTTTTGCCGCTGGCCTTTATGGGCGGCTCGGTAGGGGTCATTTATCGCCAGTTCTCGGTGGCCATGGCGGTCTCCATTCTGTTTTCGGCCTTTCTGGCGCTATCGTTTACGCCGGCTCTGTGCGCGACGTTACTTAAACCCATCCCCAAAGGCCATCACGAAAGCAAGAAAGGGTTTTTCGGTTGGTTCAATCGCGGCTTCGAGCGCACGACCGACAAATACCAGGGCTGGGTGCGACGCAGCCTGCACAGGGGCTGGCGCATGATGCTGATTTACCTGGTACTGCTGGCCGGACTTGGTTGGTTGTACCTGCGTTTGCCGGCATCTTTTCTGCCTATAGAAGATCAGGGCTATATAGTCGCCAATATCGAGTTGCCGGCCGGCGCGACGGCCAATCGCACGATCGAGGTTTTGGAAAAGGTGGAAGCCTATTTCAAGAAGCAGCCCCAGATGCAGAATATTGTTGCTGTGCAAGGCTTCAGCTTCAACGGCAACGGCTTGAACGCCGCGATTGTGTTTGTGCCGCTGAAAGACTTTTCCCAGCGCAAAGGGGCGGCCAATTCGGCCCAGGCCGTCGCCGCCCGCGCGACCCAGAATCTCTTGTTTGGTTTGCCCGACGCCATGGTGTTTGCGGTGGTGCCGCCTGCCATCCCGTCTTTGGGCAATGCCTCGGGTTTCGACATGAGGCTGGAAGATCGTGGAAGCATGGGGCATGACGCGCTGATGGCGGCAACCCAGCAATTGTTGGCGATGGCCATGAAAAGCCCGGTACTGGCGCAAACCCGCATTACCGGTTTGGGGCCTGGTCCGCAGCTTAGCTTGACCATCGATCGCGACAAGGCGGCGGCGTTGGGCGTCGATTTCAGCGAAGCCGCCGGTCTGATCTCAACGGCGATAGGCTCCTCGTATGCCGGCCAGTTTCCCAACATGGGCTGGACGCAAAACGTTTGGGTGCAGGCGGGCGAGGGGCATCGCATGAACGTTGACGACATCATGAAGCTCAACGCCCGAAACAGCCAGGGTGGGATGGTGCCCTTGTCATCTTTTGTGACGGCCAAGTGGTCTCAGGGCCCTGTGCAGGTGGTGCGCTACAACAGCTATGAATCGGTGCGCATAGGAGGGTCTGCGGGGCCGGGGTATTCCACCGGCCAGGCCATGACCGAAATGGAGCAGTTGGTGGCCAAGCTGCCACCGGGCTTCGGCTACGAATGGACGGGTTTGTCCTACCAGGAAATCCAGGCGGGCAGTCAAACAAGTATTTTGCTGGGGCTGGCCATGCTGGTCGTGTTCATGGTGTTGGCGGCGCTGTACGAAAGCTGGGCGATACCCTTGTCGGTCATACTGGCTGTGCCGTTGGGCATGCTGGGGGCCGTCGCCATGATCTTTGCCATGGGCATGTCCAGCGATGTGTATTTTCAGGTGGGCATGGTGACTGTCATTGGGCTGGCCGCGAAAAACGCGATCCTGATCGTGGAGTTCGCCAAGGACATGTATGCGGAAGGAGGCAGCATTTACGATGCCACGGTCGAGGCCGCGCGGTTGCGATTCCGGCCTATTCTCATGACATCGTTTGCGTTTATTCTGGGCGTGCTGCCGCTGGCGATTGCCACAGGGGCGGGCGCAGCCAGCCAGAACGCGGTGGGCTTGGGCGTATTGGGCGGCATGCTTGCGGCAACCCCGTTGGCGGTGTTGTTCGTGCCTACCTTTTTCGTGGTGGTTTTAGGCTGGTTCAAGGTCAAACCCAAAGTAATAGGCACGCACCATGCGCCCCATGTGGCGCCGCATGTCGATAACGGTACTAATCAAATGGAGTCCCATCCTTCTGCGGAAGGGGATAAAGCATGAGTTCACGCGTTCTTCGATCCACGATGGCGCCGGGCCTGTTGGTCTTGGCCTTGGCGGGCTGCTCGTTGGCGCCTCGCTATGAGCGGCCCGCGGCGCCGGTTCCGCAGCAGTATCCGGACCAGTCGGCGTCGGCCCGTGAGCAGGGCGGCTTGAGTGCGCAGGCGGTTGCTCCCGCTGTGACGAAGACGGCTGATCTGGGCTGGCGCCAGTTCTTTCGCGATCCTCGCCTGGTCGCCTTGATTGGCATTGCACTGGACAACAATCGCGATATGCGTATTGCGGCCCAGCGGGTCCTGGAGGCTCGTGCCCAATATGGCATTCAGGACAGCAATCGCCTGCCTACTCTGGGTATAGGTGCAAACGGGCAGATTCAAAGAAACCCTGTCAACCTGCGCTCCAATGGGGCCGATAGCGTCAGCCGCTATTACCAGGCTGGTTTGGGCACCACGGCGTTTACGCTGGATTTCTTTGGCCGGCTCAAGAATCTGAGCCAGGCCGCGTATCAGCAATATCTGGCGAGCGAGCAGGCGCAGCGCACCGTTCATATCACCCTGATCGCGCAGGTGGCGGGCGCGTATTTCAATTTACGCGCCGCAGAGCAACAATCGGATCTTCTACAAAAAACGCTGGCCTCGCGCCGGCAAACCTTTAATTTGGTGCAGTCGCAATTTAAAGCGGGAATTGCCTCGACGCTGGATCTCAATCAGGCGCAAAGCCTGCTTGATTCCGCGCGGGCCGATCAGGCTGCGGTAGTCCGTAGCCGGTCGCGGGCGCGAAACGCGTTGCAATTGTTGGTGGGTGAATCCATCCCCGACGATCTGCCCCAAGGCGCTGTGTTTGGCAAAGATCAACTGCTGGTCGCTATCCCCGTGGGGCTGCCTTCAGATTTGCTGGAGCGCCGGCCCGATATTATGGAGGCCGAAAACAATTTGCGGGCGGCCAACGCCAACATTGGGGCGGCCCGTGCCGCATTTTTCCCAAGTATTTCGATCACGGGTTTGCTGGGTTTTGCCAGTCCGGCGCTAGGTGGCTTGTTTCAGTCGGGCCAGCGCTTTTGGTCGTTTACACCGCAACTCACTCAGCCGCTGTTTGCGGGCGGCGTGAGCGGCGGGTTGGACCTGGCCAAAGCCAGCCAAAAAGAGGCCGTTGCTCAATACGAAAAGACCATACAAACGGCGTTCCGGGAAGTTGCCGACGCATTGGCCGGCGAAGCTACCTATACCCACCAGCTTGACGCGCTGCGTTCGTTGGAGCAGTCCAACCTGCAAACGCTCAAGCTTTCCCAGTTGCGTTATACCAGCGGTGTCGACAGCTTCTTGCAGGTGCAAACGGCCGAGGTGGGTCTTTACACCGCGCAGCTTTCTTTCCTGCAGACCGGCCTGGATTCGCTGGTCAACCGGGTCGCCCTTTATCAGGCCCTGGGTGGTGGCTGGCTGGAAAATAGCGCGGGCGTGTCTGCGACGTCTGGCGCGTCGCCTGTGACGGCTGCGGCGGCGTCGGACAAGGTGCAATAGGCCTTGCCGGCGGTTGTTGGGGAATCGCACCCGCGAATAATGTAGCGGCACCCCTTGTGGGTGCCATTTTAATCCCCGCCCCCATAGCGCGATAAAATGAGGCCTCTCCCCGCATTGCATCGGCAAAAGGTTTTGTGAAAATGATTGAACTTGGTGTGAACATCGACCATGTGGCCACCTTGCGCCAGCAGCGCATGACGGCCTATCCGGATCCGGTTGAGGCGGCTGTGCGTGCCGAGGAGGCGGGTGCCGACCTGATCACTTTGCATTTACGTGAGGATCGGCGGCATATCCAGGATGCCGACGTATGGGCCATTCGTCCCAAGTTGCGCACGCGCATGAATCTGGAGTGTGCCATCACGCCCGAAATGCTGGACATCGCCTGCAAGCTGCGGCCCGACGATGTGTGTCTGGTGCCGGAAAAGCGCGTCGAGCTGACGACCGAGGGTGGGCTGGATGTCGTCGCGCATTTTGAATCGACCCGGCAGGCGGTGAGCCAGTTGCATGACGCCGGCATACGGGTGTCTTTGTTCATCGATCCCGATGCGGCACAAATCGATGCCGCGACGCGCGCCGGCGCAACGGTTATTGAGCTTCACACAGGGGCATATGCCGATGCGCGCGATAATGATCGGCGTGCAGGCGAGTTTGACCGTCTGCGGGCCGGCATTGCGCAAGGGATCGGTCTGGGCTTGCGTGTCAATGCGGGCCACGGCTTGCATTACGGCAACGCGCAATTCATTGCCGCGTTGCCGGGCGTGTCCGAGCTCAACATTGGTCACGCCATTGTGGCCCGCGCCATTTTTGATGGCTGGGAAAAAGCGGTGCGCGACATGAAGGCTATTTTAGTAGCCGCCCAGCGGCCTTGATATGTTGGTGGCACCCACAAGGGGTGCCGCTACATGTGTTGATGGCACCACAAGGGCTACAGACGCACACGCCGTTGATGTAGCGGCACCCCTTGTGGGTGCCACCCATCTGATTTAAATGAAATGATGCACGTCATTTTTAGTTTATCGCCTTAAGGATTTTAATGTCTGTCGCACCAATTGATTATTTGATGTCGCGCCGTTCCGTAAAGTTTGTACGGGCTCCCGGGCCTGACGATGCGCAGTTGGCGCAAATATTGCAGGCGGGCATGTCGGCGCCCGACCATGGGCGCCTGCGGCCCTGGCGGTTTGCGCTGATTCGGGGAGCTGCGATTGAGCGTGTGGCCGACCTGGCCGTCAATGCCGCCCGCACCGCCGGCATGCCTTTCACGGCGGAAAAAGAAGCGAGGACGAGGCAATGGCTGGCCGAGGTGCCGCTACTCATGGGTGTAGCCTGCCGGCTGGATCATTCCAATACCAAGATCCCCGAGCACGAGCGCATGCTGGCTACGGGCGCGGCCGTTACTCAAATGTTGAATGCTGCGCACATGATGGGTTTTGGAGCCTATTGGAGCACGGGCCTGGGCACCTATCTTGACGAGGTCAATGAGGCGCTGGGTTTTGACGGGCTGGATTATCGCTTTATGGGCTATGTGGCCATAGGTACACCCATACAAGAAGCCCCTGCGCCCGAACGCCCCGACTACCGGCAGTTTGTAAGCGAGTGGACCGGCATTTGAGGGCGGTTTGGCCACTGGAGCATTTTTGGCCCAATGGTATCCAGCAGGGGATGTTTTCGTATTTGGCTGGACGTTTGGGTATCTGAAGGCGCCGTCTATGGGGGCCGGGGCGGGGCCGGCACGGCGTGCTTGATCCGGATCTGCCTCGTCCAGGCGGGCGTCGGGCCAAACTCGCTACGCCGCTGTCGCGGCTACGCTCAAACATGGCCCGCCGACAGCCCCCGCCTTCCCTTCGTCAGCATCCGGCGCACGCCTTACGCCGGCCCCGCCCCGGCCCCCATAGACGGCTCGCGTTACGGGATGCCTAGAACTCACTGGCCCGCAGCCTGTCTCTGTCGCGTCGCCCGCAGCCTGCCTCTGTCATGCTGTCCGTAGGCCTTCATCGACCCACCCCTCGCCCTGCGGCGTCTTAATAGAATGATCTCCACCCAAAACGGCTCAAAAAAAGCGCGACACAAAACGCGTTCAGTTCCGTAAACACGTCAACCGAAAAAGCCTTGAATGCGAATCGAGCTGGAAATTGCGTTTGCCGGTTCTAAGCATTTTCAAGCCAAGCGGTCGAGACTGTCGAGAATAGGACAGTCGGGCCGTTTGTCGCCATGACAATGGTCGGCCAGATTCTTCAGCGTAGCGGCCATCTCCTGCAGTTCGGTCGCCTTGCGTTCGAGTTCGGCGATGTGTTCATTGGTCAATCGCTTCACTTCGGCACTGGCGCGCGACTTGTCGCGCCACAAGGCCATCAGGGTATCGATCTGCTTGAGCGAAAACCCCAGATCACGCGCCCGGCGTATGAAGCGCAGCGCATGCAGGTCGCGCTCGTGATAGACGCGGTACCCTGACTCAGTACGCTGGCTGGTATCGAGCAAGCGGATACTTTCGTAGTAGCGGATCATTTTGGCGGAGATGCCCGTCTGAGCGGCGGCCTGTCCAATATTCATGATGTGTGGACTCGATTCGAGGGATTGAAGCGTTTCAGGCGTAGCGCGTTGCCCACCACGAAGATACTTGATAAAGCCATGGCGGCAGCGCCCAACACAGGCGAGAGCAGGATCCCGTAGCTGGGGTACAGGGCTCCGGCGGCCAGCGGGATAAGCGCCACGTTGTAGGCGAAGGCCCAAAACAGGTTCTGCCGAATATTGCGCAGGGTGGCCACAGACAGACTAATGGCCGTTGGAACGGTCCGCAAATCTTCGGCCATCAGGACCACGGAAGCCGATTCGATGGCTACGTCGGTGCCGGTGCCTATCGCAATGCCTACATCGGCGAACGCCAGCGCGGGAGCATCATTGATGCCGTCTCCTACATAGGCCAAGGTGCCATATCGGCGTTTCAGCGCCTGTAGCACCGCAACCTTGTTTTCCGGCAAGGTTTCGGCGTGAACCTCGGCCACGCCCAGTTGCAGCGCGACGGCTTGGGCGGTTCTGGCGTTGTCGCCGGTAATCATGACGGTCCTGATGCCCAGTTGCTCCAGCTTTTGCACCGTGGCGTGAGCGCTTTGCCTGATTTGGTCTGCGACGGCGAAGACGCCTGCCAGTGTGCCGTCGCGTGCGATGTAAGTGGGCGACTTGCCGGCCATGCCAAGGTGGGCAGCGACGGATTCAAAACGGTCCAGCGCGATACCGGACTGTTGCATTAACCGGGCGGAGCCCAGCACATAGTGGTGGTTGTTTGTGTCGGCTTGCACGCCGGCTCCGGAAATGGCTTTAAATCCGGTTGCCAATGATAAGCCCAGGTTTTTCTGTTTTGCCGCCTGCGTGATCGCAAGCGCGATAGGGTGCTCGGAAAGAGCCTGTATCGAGGCTATGTCGGCCAGCGTTGCATCGTGGTCCAGCTCGGGCGCCAGGTGCAGGTCGGTCAGCGCGGGTTTGCCGACGGTGAGCGTTCCGGTTTTGTCGAATGCAATCACCCTGGCGTCTTTCAAGGTTTGCAGGGCCTGGCCTTGTCGAAACAAAATACCCATGTCGGCGGCGCGACCCGTGGCTACCATGATGGACGTGGGAGTTGCCAGGCCCATCGCGCAAGGACAGGCGATGATCAGCACTGCCACGGCATTGATGAGCGCGTAGGAAAGCGATGGACTGGGTCCGGTGATTAGCCATAGCAGGAAAGTGCCCAGTGCGATCAGAATGACGGCGGGCACGAACCAGGCGGTGATCCGGTCAACAATATCCTGTATGGGCAGCTTGCTGCCTTGCGCTTCTTCCACCATGCGTATGATGCGCGCCAATACGGTGTCTGCGCCCAGATGCCGTATTTGCACGGTAAAGCTGCCCGATGCGTTGAGCGTGCCGCCTGCGACCTGGTCGCCTGCTTCTTTAAGCACTGCGGCCGATTCGCCCGTTAGCATGGATTCGTCCACGTAAGAGCGGCCGGTTGTAATGGTTCCATCGACGGGGATTTTTTCGCCCGGGCGAACCAGCACGATGTCGCCAATTTTCAGGGTGTCTATCGGCACGTCGATCCATTGTTCGTCGCGTTGCAATCGGGCGGTTCTGGGTTGCAGGCCGATCAGGCGCTTGATGGCCGAGCCGGTCTTGCCTCGGGCTCGCGCTTCAAGATAGCGGCCAAGTAATATCAGCGTGACAATCACAGCGGCGGCTTCGTAATACAGATGGACGGATCCAGGCGGCAGCCATTGCGGCGCAAAGGTTGAAATCGTGGAATACAACCATGCGCTGCCCGCTCCCAGGGCAACCAGGGTGTTCATGTCCGGATTCAGATGGAAGGCTGCCTTGAGTCCGTGGGTAAAAAAAGAGCGGCCCGGGATTGCCAGGGCGAGCGTGGCCAGGACAAACTGCAGATAGGCGATATTCTGGGCCCCAAGCGTTCGCAGCAGGTAGTGATGGAATGGCGCAATGACGTGGCTGCCCATTTCGATGATAAAAATGGGCAAGGTCAGACACACGGCCAGGATAAAGGCGGTTTTGAGTGCCCGCTCATCCTTGGCTTTCCTGGCGGCCTGCTCAGTGTCCTGCGTCTGGCTGGCAGCCTTGAATTCGTGAGCGGTGTAGCCTCGCTGTTGCACGGCCGCCAGCAGGCTTTCGAGGGCGACCGGAGCGCCAAGGCTGACGCGGGCGCGTTCGGTCGCAAGATTTACCTGCGCCTGCGCCACTCCGGGCACGGCCGAGAGCGCCTGTTCGACACGGCGCACGCAGGAAGCGCAGGTCATGCCGTCTATGGACAGGTCGATGTGTCCGGGCAGGGCGGATGAGGCATTCATGAGGGTTTTGTCGGATGGTTTCGATATGACACAGTATTAACCTTAACCTTATGGTAATGTCAAGCCTCACCATGTGTTGTAGCGGCAGCCCTTGTGGCTGCCATCATCCGCAGTGTTCCAATACGACAATCTGGCCGATACGACTGCCGAGGCTTGACCTTCCAATCGTGGTAAAGTTTACACTACAGGCTCAAACGCTTGAAATGGCAGAGGCAGAGATGAAAATCGAATTTGTAGTGCCGGACATGACTTGCGGTCATTGCGTTAAAACCATAACGACGGCCGTGCATGAAGTGGCGCCGGGTGTGCCGGTGTCGGCGGTGACGGAAACCCATCGTGTCATCGTTGACGGTGTCAATGATGCCGCGGCGATCGAGGCCGCTATCGTCGCGGCGGGCTACACCCCTCAGCTTATGGCCTAAGGCAATAGTATGAAGAATCTTAAAGTAGACGTCGCGATCATTGGTGCCGGAACGGCAGGCTTGGGAGCTTATAGGGCTGTCAAGGCAGCGGGGCTGGGCGCCGTGATTATCGAGGGCGGTCCGTATGGCACGACCTGCGCCCGCGTGGGTTGCATGCCGTCCAAACTGTTGATTGCCGCTGCCGAGGCGGCTCATTCGGCCGCGCATACCGCGCCCTTTGGCGTTCATGTCGAAGGCCCCATACGCGTTGATGGCGCCGAAGTCATGGATCGCGTCAAGCGCGAGCGCGATCGGTTTGTGGGTTTTGTACTCGATAGCGTCGACGGTCTTCCCCAAGAGGACAAAATTCGCGGCTATGCCCGGTTTCTGTCCGACACCACCTTGCAGGTCGACGACCACACCCGCATCGAGGCGTCCAGAGTCGTGATCGCGACGGGTTCGACGCCGGTCGTGCCTGACAGCTATAAAGCGCTGGGCGACCGGCTGATCGTGAATGACGATGTGTTTTATTGGGACGACCTGCCGCGCCGCGTCTTGGTGGTTGGGCCGGGCGTTATCGGTCTGGAACTGGGGCAAGCGCTGGCGCGCCTGGGTGTACATGTGCGTTTGCTGGGGCGCAGCGCCAGCCTGGGTGGTTTGAGCGATCCGGAGGTCAAGGCGAGCGCCTTGGCGGCTTTTCAGGCTGAATTTTCAGTTTCGCTCAATACACGCATCGTATCGGCGGCGCGTGATGGCGACGAGGTGGAGGTGCGCTGGGCCGATGCCGATGGGCGCGAGAGTCTGGAGCGCTTCGATTACCTGCTGATGGCGGCTGGCCGCCGTCCGAACCTGGATCATCTGCAGCTTGAGAATACCTCTGTGGTTTTAGATGAAACGGGCTTGCCGCATTTTGATCGGCGGACTTTGCAATTGGGCGCCTCGCCTATATTTATAGCGGGCGACGTGGACGGCGAACTGCTGTTTTTGCATGAAGCCGCCGACGAGGGTCGTATTGCCGGCGAAAACGCCGCCCGATATCCGAAGGTCCAGCCGGGGCGGCGCCGCGCGCCGCTGGCTGTCGTATTTACCGATCCACAGATTGCCCAGGTTGGCGTGCATTTCAAAGGCTTGCCAACATCGGGCGTGGTGTTTGGCGAGGTCGATTTTGCCAACCAGGGGCGCTCGCGGGTGATGTTGAAAAACCGTGGCAAGCTGCGTGTTTATGCGGATCAGTACAACGGCCGGTTTTTAGGCGCCGAAATGGCAGGACCCAGCATTGAGCATATTGCCCATTTGCTGTCCTGGGCGGTGCAGCAGGAAATGACGGTACCCAAAATGCTGGAAATGCCGTTTTACCACCCAGTGGTTGAAGAGGGCCTGCGCACGGCGCTGCGGCAGGCCGCGAGCCAGTTGACGCTGGCCCGAGAGCCATTGCAGCGGGTCAAGAGCGCATAAGTGCGGTAGATACAGTTGTTAATGATTTATGGCACCCACAAGGGGTGCTGCTACAAAAACGTGATCGTGAATAACGTAGCGGCACCCCTTGTGGGTGCCATAAATCCGCCAACTATTTACCATTTTTCGCCAACAACGCCTTCACGCTTTGCGTCAGCGTATCGACCGACTCGGTATCGGGGGCGAGCAGTTCAGCGTGGCCTTGCTTGTCGAAGATATACACGCCGCGGCTGTGAGCGACTTCGTAGTCTTTGCTTTTCGGGTTCTTGGGTTTTTCGATTTGATAGGCGACCCGATAGCGCCGCGCGACGTCCGCCACTTGTTTTTCCGTGCCGGTCAGCCCGATGGCGTTCTTGTCAAAGGCATTGACATAGGCTTGCAGCGCGTCGGGCGTGTCCCGGTGCGGATCGACGCTGATGAACAGAATCTGCGCGTCCGGAGCCTGCACGCCCAGGTTTTTCACGACTTGCGCCAATTGCACCATGGTCGTGGGACAGATGTCGGGGCAACTGGCATAGCCGAAAAACAGCAATACCGTTTTCCCTTTGAAGGTATCTTGCGTAACGGTCTTGCCGCCGGCGCCTTCAAGGGTGAAGCGCAGGTCGGGCAGGAAGCCGCGTACATTGTGGATGGTGCTTTGGGCCTGAGCGAGGCTGGCAAAGCCCAGCATGGTTGCCATGACAAAGCCGGCCAGAAGGCGGGTGTTCCAGAACTTCATTGGATTCTCGAGAAATCCCGGCGCTCGGGCCGGGATGGGATGGATGGGGCGCGCATGTGGCAGCCACGAGGGCCACTTCTACGGCAATTATAATCCGGGCCGGCCATGCCGCTGACGGTAGAACATGTAGCGGCAGCCCTTGTGGCTGCCATGTTTGCTAAACGGGGTGCAGGTTATTGCGCCGATGGCAGCCACAAGGGCTGCCGCTACATAACGTCCCGGTTGGATTTATAGATACCGCCTTGTTCGTCAACGATTTGGCTGCTATAAGACCTACCGCAGCAAAATCATCGATGATCAAATCGCTGATCATACTGAATGGAGCGTCGTGGGCGCTTGAGCTGGGGCGGGCGATTCGGGCACGCCGCGCGCAGGGCCTGGTTCGGGGAGGCAAGGCGTGCGCTGTTTGAGCGCCATGGGTGCGCACAGCATGCTGTGCGCGGCGCGAGTTCGCACGCCGCCCCGAACCAGGTTCTGCGCGCGGGAAGTTCTGGCGCAGCCAGAACCGTGTCCGTCAGAGCCCGAACCAGCTTAAGCG
>NZ_SMAJ01000024.1 GCF_004346225.1 Paralcaligenes ureilyticus
GGCCCGACGCCCGCCTGGACGAGGCAGATCCGGATCAAGCACGCCGTGCCGGCCCCGCCCCGGCCCCCATAGACGGCGTCTTCAGATACCCAAACGTCCAGCCAAATACCAAAACATCCTGTGCGGTATACCGTTTGACCAAAAATGCGCTAGAAATCAGACGACCGGCGCCGGCACCACTGCAGTGACCTCGATTTCGACCCGCGCGCGGTCTTCGACCAGGCCGGCGACCTCGACCGCCGTCATCGCCGGGAAATGGCGGCCTATGACCTCCCGATAATGGCGGCCCACATCGCGCAGGGCATTCACATACTCGCTCTTATCGCATACATACCAGGTCATCCGGGTAATGTGCTCGGGCCCGGCCCCTCCCTCTTTGAGAACCGCCACAATGTTTTTCAAGGCTTGGCCGGCCTGCTCGGCAAAATCGTCGGTTTCGAATTGCTGCTGGCCGTTCCAGCCGATCTGCCCACCCACGAACAGCAAACGGCTGCCCACCGTCATTTCGGTCATGATGCCGTTGGCGTAGCCGCGCGGCGCCAGCCAGCCGGGAGGTTGCAAATTGTTCATTCAATTTTCCTTATCAGATAATGGCAATCACGATTTCCTGCGCAGCATGAAGCGCTGCAGCTTGCCCGTTTCGGTGCGCGGCAGCTGATCGACGAATTCGACGGCGCGCGGGTATTTGTAAGGCGCGATCGCCGATTTGACATGTTCCTGCAGCAGCTTGACCATCGCCGCATCGCGCGCAAAACCGGGCTTCAGCACGACATAGGCCGCCACAATATTGCCCCGGTCCGGGTCGGGGTGGCCCACCACGCCGCACTCGGCCACGGCCTCGTGCCGCAGCAAGGCGTCCTCCACCTCGGGGCCTGCAATGTTGTAGCCTGCCGAAATAATCATGTCGTCATTGCGCGCCTGATAGTACAAATAACCATCGTCATCCATGACGAAGGTATCGCCGGGCAGGTTCCAGCCCTGTTGTACAAAGACGCGCTGCCGCTCGTCGGCCAGGTAACGGCAACCGGTAGGCCCCTTTACCGCCAGACGGCCTACCACGCCACTTGGAACAGGCTTGAAATCCTGGTCGACCACCTGGGCCACATAACCCGGCACCACACGGCCTATGGAGCCGCGGCGCACCTGGTCGCCGGCGCTGGACACATACACGTGAATCATCTCCGTGCCGCCTATGCCGTCGATCATTTCGATCCCGCTCGCCTCCTTCCAAAGCTGACGGGTGGCATCGGGCAGGGCCTCGCCCGCCGACACCGTCTTGGCCAGCGTGGTCAGATCGTACTTGCCCACCAACGCCGCCATCTGGCGATAAAAGGTGGGCGCGGTAAATGTCATGGTTACGCCGAAATCCTGGATTGTCGCCAGCATTTCTTCGGGCGTGAGGCGCTCGGTCAACACCGCCGAGGCCCCCGCCCGCAAGGGAAAGCACAACAGCCCGCCCAGGCCAAACGTGAAAGCCAGCGGCGGCGTGCCGCACACCACATCGGAGGCCGCCATCTGCAAGGTGTGCCTGGAGAAGGTATCGCACATGGCCAGCACGTCACGGTGGAAATGCATGCAACCCTTGGGCTTACCCGTCGTGCCGCTGGTAAAGGCGACCAGACAGACATCGTCGACCGCCGTATCGCAAGCCCTGTATTGCGCCGGCTTGGCGGCGGCCAGCGTATCGAGCGACTCCGGGCCTGCGTCGTGAAAATAGCGAACCTGCTTGATCTGGGAACAAAAATCGGGGTGTTCGGGATCCAGGCAATGCGCCAACTCTTCACCCAGGCGCTGATCGCACAACACAGCCTGGATCTGCGCCTTGGCGATAATCGGCTTCAATTCGGAAGAGCGCAGCAAAGGCATTGTGGGCACAGTCACCAAACCGGCCTTGACAGCGGCCAGCCACGACGCCGCCATCATCACGTTGTTGGGCCCGCGCAATAAAACCCGATTGCCGGGCTGCAAGCCCATATCTTCGGTCAATACCCGCGCAATCCGGTTCGTCAATGCCATCAGGTCGGAATAGGTCATGCTTCGACGCGCATCGCCCTCGCGCCAGCGCAAGGCAATGCGTTCGCCCATCCCCCGCCCCACCTGAGCATCCACCAACTCGACGGCGCAATTCACGCGAGGCGGATAGGCCACGTCCGGATTACCGTCGAGCAAAAGTTCCGGCCACTGTTCCAATGGCGGCAACTGATCGCGCGCAAAGGTATCTACATGTGCCGATATTTCCATCTTCATCTCCTAGTCATTCACCACCGTCGCGAACTCCCGGCGTCTACGCGTCTTTCAAAAGCTCGCGCGCAATAATCAGCTTCTGCACCTCGGTTGCCCCTTCGTATATCCGCAAGGCGCGAATTTCCCGATACAGTTTTTCAACAGGCATGCCGCTGACGACGCCCGCTCCCCCAAACATTTGCAGCGCCCGGTCTATGACGCGCTGGGCCGATTCGGTCGCCGCCATTTTCGCCATGGCCGCCTCGCGGGTGGTACGCACACCTTTGACGTCGCGCAGCCACGCCGCACGATAGGTCAGCAAGGCTGCCGCATCGATCTCCGTGGCCATATCGCCCAGGGCCGCCTGCGTCAACTGCAAATCGCCCAACGTGCCGCCAAAGAGGCGGCGCGACCGGGCGCGCGCGACCGCCTCATACAGGGCCCGGCGCGCAAACCCCAAAGCCGCGGCCGCGACCGAGGCGCGGAAAATATCGAGCGTCATCATGGCAATCTTGAAGCCCTGGCCCGGATCACCCAGACAATGCGAGAGCGGAACCCGACACTGATCAAACTGCAGTGTTGCCAACGGATGCGGAGCTATCACGTCGATGCGCTCCGCGATCGTCAGACCCTGCGTATCGGCATCGACCACAAAGGCGCTAATGCCGCGGGCGCCCGGCGCCTCGCCGGTGCGAGCGAATACGCAGTAAAAATCGGCGATCCCGCCGTTGGATATCCAGGTTTTCCGGCCGTTGAGCACGTAGGCGTCGCCGTCAAGACGGGCCTCGCAAGCCATGGCGGCCACGTCCGAGCCGGCCTCGGGCTCGGACAAGGCAAAGGCGGCAATCGCCTGGCCGCTGGCGACCTTGGGCAGATAGCTCATTCGCAACGCATCGCTGCCGGCGATCGAAATCGCGCCGCTACCCAGGCCTTGCATGGCAAATGCGAAATCGGCCAGGCCATCGTGACGCGCCAGGGTTTCGCGCACAATGCACAAAGAACGCGAATCGATGGCGGGCGAGCGTCCGCCCCAGCGCCCATCCGGGCCGGCCGGCACGCCTATGCGCAACCACCCGCCCTCACCCAGCTCGCGCACCAGTTGACGGCACGCCGCATCGGTATCGCGATGATCGACACGCGCCAGGGTGCTGGCGCACCACGCGTCGAGCTGTTCGGCCAGTTCGGCGTGGCGTGCATCAAAAAACGGCCATTCCAGCCAGCTTGTGTCGTTCATTCAGTCGCCCTCGAATACCGGTTTTTGCCGAGCGACAAACGCCTCGTAGGCGCGCCGGAAATCCCGGGTCTGCATACAAATGGCCTGCGCCTGCGCTTCGGCCTCGATGGCTTCGTCCACGCCCATGGCCCACTCCTGATGCAACAATTTCTTGGTGACGCCATGCGCAAACGTCGGGCCGTCGGCCAACTGGCGCGCCAGGGCCTGAGCGGCGCCCACGACCGCATCGGACGCTTGCAGACTATTGAAAAAGCCCCAGCTCAAACCTTCGGCGGCCGTCATGGCGCGACCCGTATACAGCAGCTCCGAGGCCCGCCCCTGGCCGATCATGCGCGGCAGCAAGGCGCAGGCGCCCATATCCGCGCCCGCCAGACCCACTCGCGTAAACAAGAACGCAGTGCGAGCGGCCGGCGTGCCGATGCGCATGTCCGAGGCCAGCGCGACCATCGCGCCCGCGCCCGCGCAAATTCCATCCACAGCGGCCACAATCGGCTGAGGGCAGGCCCGCATCGCCTTGACCAGATCGCCGGTCATATGCGTAAAGTCGAGAAGTTCGGGCATGGTCATCTGCGTAAGCGGGCCGATAATTTCGTGAACATCGCCGCCCGAACAAAAGTTTTCGCCCGCGCCCGCGATCACGACAACCTTGATATCGGTGGCGTACACCAGGCCGCGGAATAGATCGCGCAACTCGGCATAGGAATCGAAGGTCAGCGGGTTCTTGCGCTCGGGCCGATTCAGCGTGATGGTGGCCACCTTGCCATCGCCGGAAGCCTTCCACAGAAAATTCTTTGCCTGGTAGCCGGCATAAGGGCGCTTGTGATGCGCCATGGTATGTACTGTCTGTTCCACGCATATTCTCCTGGTGTGGTCGGCGAGGCTAGCCCGCCATCACTTCCCCGCCATCGACGGGAATCGATTGTCCATTGATCGCACCCGCGCCTGGCTGGCACAACCACACGACCGCGCCGGCGACCTCGGCGGGCTGCACCAACCTGCCTTGGGGATTGCGCTGGGCCAGATGGTCGCGAGCCTGGTCCGGCGTCATGCCTGTCTTTCTGACGATATTGGCGACGGCCTCATGCACGAGGTCGGTTTCGGTATAACCCGGACACACCGCATTGACCGTCACACCCTTTTGGGCGACTTCGAGCGCCAGTGCGCGCGTCAAGCCCACCACCCCATGCTTGGCCGCGCAATAGGCGCTGACATAGGCATAACCGATCAAACCGGCGGTGCTGGCCACATTGACAATGCGCCCCCAGCGTTGCCCAAGCATGTCGGGCAAAGCCGCCTGCATGCAATGAAACGTGCCGGTCAGATTGACCGCCAGCATCTGTTGCCAGGCGGCTTCGTCCAGACGATCGAAGCGCTGGCTCACGGCTTGGCCCGCGTTATTGACCAATATGTCTATCGGGCCAAAGCGCGCGCGAGCCGCCGCAAAGGCGCGCTGTACATCGTGTTGTTGCGCAACGTCGCCGCTCACGACGGCGACTTCGCCCAACGCGGCCAGGCTGGCCCGGGCGTGCTCAAGCGCCGCCTCGCCGCGGCCCATGAGCGTCACGCGCGCACCCTGCGCCAGCAACTGCTGCGCGACCGCATAACCGATGCCGCGCGAGGCGCCGGTGACCAAGGCATGACGTTTGTCCAGAGACGGGGTTTGGGTTTGAGCCGGCATCATTTCCCCACCGGCTGCGCGTACGCCGCCGCTCGTTCAAAATTGGTTTCAAGCTGGCGCTTGGCCGGGAAATACTGCTTCGGCCACGTCACGTCGACAAAACCGATACGCGCCGATTCACGCAAGGTCCAGGCGGCATCGGCCAAATGCGGGCGGGCCAGCGCGCACAGGTCGGCGCGCCCCGAAGCTATGATGCTGTTGACGTGATCGGCCTCGAAAATAGCGCCCACAGCCATGGTCGGAACACCCGCTTCGTTGCGGACCCGATCCGAAAACGGCGTCTGGTACATACGGCCAAACACCGGCTTTTCCGCCTTGCTCACCTGCCCCGACGAACAATCGACCATATCGGCGCCCGCCGCCTTGAAGCTGCGCGCTATGTCGATGGCATCGTCGGCGGTAATCCCACCCTCGACCCAGTCATGGGCCGAAATGCGCACTGACATCGGCAGGTTTTCCGGCCAGATCGCACGGACGGCCTCGAAAACTTCCAGTGGATATCGCAAGCGGTTTTGCAAAGAACCGCCGTACTCGTCGGTGCGCTGATTGGTCAGGGGTGAAATAAAGCTGGACAGCAGATAGCCGTGGGCGCAATGCAGTTCAAGCCAGTCGAAATTGGCCTGTTGCACGCGCCGGGCGGCCGCCACGAATTCGTCGCGCACCTGATCCATTTGCCCGCGCGTCATGGCTTGCGGCACTTGCGACACACCCTCGATATAGGGGATGGCGGAGGCCGATACCAAAGGCCAGTTGCCCGCGGGCAGCGGCAGATCGGTGCCCTCCCAACTGACACGGGTGGAGCCCTTGCGCCCCGCATGGCCCAGCTGTATGCCTATCTTCGCGCTGGTATTCCGGTGCACAAAATCGGTAATGCGCGCAAACGCTTCGGCCTGCCTGTCGTTCCACATGCCCGGACACCCCGGAGTAATTCGCGCCTCGGGCGATACACAGGTCATTTCAACCATCACCAGCCCCGCGCCGCCCATGGCGCGCGCACCCAGATGCACCAGATGAAAATCGCCCGGCACGCCGTCAACGCTGGAATACATGGCCATCGGCGACACGACCACGCGATTTTTCAATGTGACCCCACGCGCCGTATAAGGCGTGTGCATGGGAGGCATGACCTGCCCTTCTATCGACTCAACCCCGGCTCGTTTTGCCATCCAGCGCTCGTACCCCTCGATCCAGCCGGTATCGCGCAAGCGCAGATTTTCGTGCGAAATACGCTGCGAGCGCGTCAACAGCGAGTAAGCAAACTGCTCGGGCTCGAAATTGGCGTAACGCTGCACGTTTTCGAACCATTCGGTAGAATTGCGCGCCGCGTTCTGGATTTTCAGCACCTCGACGCTGCGGACTTCCTGATAGTGGCGCAAGCCCGCTTGCAGATCATTGTTGTGGCCGCTGATCGAGCGGCACAGCTCGATCGAATCCTCCAAAGCCAGCTTGGTGCCCGAGCCGATTGAAAAATGGGCGGTATGGGCCGCGTCGCCCATCAGCACAATCGGGACGCGCCGCCCATCGGACAGGGTTTGCTCGTGCACCCACGTCTGGCAAATAACCCGCGGAAAACGGATCCAGATCGCCGCGCCGCGCAGATGGGTGGCATTGGATATGAGCGGATTTCCATCGAGCCAGTGCGCAAACAGTTTTTCACAATAGGCGATGCCCTCTTCCTGGCTCATGGAATCGAGCCCGGCAGACCTCCAGGTCTGGTCCAATGTTTCGACGATAAACGTCGACATGCCGGCCTCGAACTGGTAGGCATGGGCCTGGAACCAGCCGTGTTCGGTTTGCACAAAGGCAAACGTGAAAGCGTCAAAGGTCTGTTTGGTTCCCAACCATACAAATCGGCATAAACGCGTATCGATGTCGGGTTTGAACACGTCGGCATAGCGCGTGCGCACGCGGCTATTCAAGCCATCCGAGGCAATGACCAGATCGGCCTGATACTTTTCGGCCAGGGCCTGGTCGTCGGTCACATTGGTTTCGAATACCAGCCGGACATTCAATTCTTCACAGCGCGCCTGCAGAATGTTGAGCAGCTTCTTGCGCCCGATGCCGATAAACCCATGGCCGCTGCTGCGCAGGCTGCGATTCTTGTAGTGGATTTCGATGTCATCCCAGTGATTGAACGCCGCACTCACCTGAGCGGCCGACACCGGATCGGCCTCTTTCAGGTTTGCCAGCGTCGCGTCCGAAAACACCACGCCCCAGCCAAACGTATCGTACGGGCGGTTGCGCTCGACCACCGTCACCTCGTGGCGAGGGTCGCCCAGCTTCATCAGCAAACCAAAATACAGGCCTGCCGGGCCACCGCCTATACATACGATTTTCATAAAGATTCTCCGGGCGTCCTGCCAGTCCACGCACAAGGCTTCTGAAACAGGCTCTGCGTCCTCGGGCCTGTCATGCAGCCTCGCTTTCATCCTGTATATAGTTTAGGCTTAAACTATATAGCTAAAAAAAAGAGGCGGCAAGCCTTTTTTGAAAATTTAGTTTAAGGTTGGAACATATTCACTTTTAAGGTTTAAGCTGTTTTAATTGAAACAACGCAATTTCGGGCCCGTTCCATAGGCCGGACACGTTTTAATAATAGGTGTCTCGCGATGCGGGCAATACGCCATTGCACCCGCGGCCGCCACCCAGAGATTTTTCGATAAAACCATGAGCGATACCGTCCCTGAAGCGATCGAACCGGAACCCATTCCAGATCTGGAGAGCCGGACCGTTCCGGAAGACCACCACGATTTGCGGCTTTGGCTGCGCCTGTTGACGTGCTGCAACCTGATCGAGAGCGAAATCCGCAGCCGGCTGCGCACCGGGTACGAAACCACCCTGCCGCGCTTTGACCTGATGGCGCAACTGCTGCGCGAGCCCGCGGGCATGAAAATGAGCGAACTTTCCCGCCACATGATGGTGACCAACGGCAATATCACCGGCATTACCGATCAGCTCGAGAAGGAAGGCCTGGTCGAACGCGTCAAGGTCGCCTCCGATCGCCGCAGTTCGCTCATCAGGCTGACCAGTAAAGGCAAGCGCATCTTCAAAAAAATGGCCCAGGCCCACGAACAATGGATTCAAGGCTTGCTGGGCGGCTTGTCGGAAAAGAGCAGCAAAGCCTTGTTCGAGGCTTTGGGCGAACTGAAGCTGCTAACCCAGCCGCGCCGAAGCAAGCGTAATTAGAGGGGGCGGTTGGATGGGGCGGAGATGGCAGCCACAAGGGCTGCCGCTACAAATACCTGCCCACCGTTCATGTAGCGGCACCCCTTGTGGGTGCCATCCCGTTGCGGATGCCCTTCGCGGCGGCCACAACGGCCATCAATCCGCCCTTTGCGACCCTGTTAAAATTTCGGCTCTTTCTCTTCTACTTGCACCGTCGCCCTATTCCCGTCGAGCCAACCGCCATGACCGTTAATTTGCACATTCCACCCGAATCCGACATCTTCCCCGTGGCCGGAATCGAAATCGGCATTGCCCAGGCCGGCATACGCAAGACAAATCGAAACGACCTGACCGTGTTTCGCCTCTGCCCCGGCGCATCCGTTGCAGGCGTATTTACCCAGAACCGGTTCCGGGCTGCCCCCGTGCAAATCTGCGAAAGCCATCTGGCAGACGAAAAAGGTATCCGCGCGCTGGTCGTCAATACCGGCAATGCCAACGCCGGCACCGGAGAGCCCGGCCTGCAGGCGGCCCGCCAGACCTGCACGGCGCTTGCAGGGCTTCTAGGCGTTGCGGCCGAGCAGATTCTGCCCTTCTCCACCGGCGTGATCCTCGAACCCCTCCCCATCGACCGTCTGACCGCCGCTTTGCCGCAAGCCGTGGGCAGCTTTGGCACGAACCGCTGGTTCGACGCGGCGCACAGCATCATGACCACCGACACGCAGCCCAAAATCGTATCGCGGCGCCTGGACATCGGTGGAAAAACCGTCACCATTACGGGAATCAGCAAGGGTGCGGGCATGATCCGCCCCAATATGGCCACGATGCTGGGTTACTTGGCGACCGACGCGGGCGTGGCGCCCGCGCTTCTTAAAACAGCGGCTGCCGCCATCGCCAACCGCTCGTTCAACCGCATTACCGTCGACGGCGACACATCGACCAACGACTCCTTCATTATCATGGCCACGGGCCAAGCGGGCTTGCGTATCGAAGTGGACACCGATCCGCTTTATCCGGCGCTCTACGAGGCCCTGGCCAGCGCGGCAACCGAACTCGCCCAAAAAATCATCCGCGACGCCGAAGGCGCCACCAAATTCATGACCATCCGGGTCGAACAGGCCAAAAATACCGAAGAAGCCCTGAAAGTAGCGTATTCCGTAGCCCAGTCGCCTTTGGTCAAGACCGCTTTCTTCGCGTCCGACCCCAACCTCGGGCGCATTCTGTGCGCCATCGGCTACGCAGGCATCGCCGATATGGATGTCAGTAAAATCAACCTCTGGCTGGGCGACGTATTAGTGGCAAGCCAGGGTGGGCGCCACCCCGACTACCAAGAAGCCGATGGCCAGCGTGTCATGCAGGAACCCGAGATCCTGGTGCGTATCGGCCTGGGACGCGGCAATGTGTCCGACACCGTCTACACCTGCGACTTCTCGCACGAGTATGTCAGCATCAACGCAGATTACCGGTCATAGGCCGGCCTTGCGAAAAGCCGCAACGCCTTGACTTAAAAAGCAAAATCACGCTAATATGTACGGCTTGGCATTTTGCCAAGCTATATTTTTGAGGTATTCCCACATGTACGCGGTCATAAAAACCGGTGGCAAGCAGTATCGCGTTGCCGCAGGTCAAAAACTTAAGGTAGAACAGATACCGGCAGACATTGGGCAAGAAATTACGCTAGACCAGGTTTTATCGGTAGGCGAAGGCGACCAATTGAAAATTGGCACGCCCTTGGTTGCCGGCGCCGTGGTCAAGGCAACCGTTCTTGCACAAGGCCGGCACGACAAGGTCAAGATCTTCAAGATGCGCCGTCGCAAGCATTATCAAAAGCGTCAGGGCCATCGGCAGAACTACACCGAACTTCGCATCGAAGCCGTTACGGCTTAAATCTCGATTCAACGGTTTTGTATAGCAGGAGCTAAACATGGCACACAAAAAAGGCGGCGGATCAACCCATAACGGCCGCGACTCAGAATCCAAACGGTTAGGCGTTAAAACCTACGGCGGCGAGAACATCCTGCCGGGCGCAATTATCGTGCGCCAGCGTGGTACGCGCTTCCATCCCGGCGTCAACGTCGGCATGGGCAAGGACCACACCTTGTACTCGCTGGTCGAAGGCAAGGTGTTGTTTGCCGTCAAAGGCGCGCTGAACAAGCCCACCGTATCGGTGGTTACGGCCAAGTAATACTTGGCCTGCTTGCCAGCAAAGGCCCTGCCGTAGAGGCAGGGCCTTTTGTTTTAGAATAGTCAGGCCACGCTCGCGAGCCTTGTTGCAAGCCGCACACCCCACATAGATCACATAATCATGAAATTCGTAGACGAAGCAACCATCGAAGTCATCGCCGGCAAGGGCGGCAATGGCGCCGCGAGCTTTCGCCGCGAAAAATTCATTCCCAAAGGCGGCCCGGACGGCGGCGACGGCGGGCGCGGAGGCAGCATTTATGCCGTAGCCGACCGCAACATCAACACGCTGATCGACTTCCGCTATGCGCGCCTGCACCGCGCCAAAAACGGCGAAAACGGCCGGGGTTCCGATCAGTACGGCGCCGCCGCGCCCGACATCACCTTGCGCGTACCGGTAGGCACCATCGTGCAAGATGCCGAAACCGGAGAACAACTGTTCGATCTGGATCGCCATCTCGAACAGGTGACGCTGGCCGCGGGCGGCGAAGGTGGAGCAGGCAACCTGCACTTCAAATCCAGCACCAACCGTGCCCCGCGTCAATGGACGCCCGGCAAGGAAGGCGAGCAACGCAAGCTGCGCCTCGAGCTCAAAGTGCTGGCCGATGTCGGCCTGCTGGGCATGCCCAACGCCGGCAAATCAACGCTCATCACCAAAATCTCCAACGCACGGCCCAAAATCGCCGACTACCCGTTCACTACGCTGCACCCCAACCTGGGCGTGGTGCGCACTTCCCCTTCGCGCAGCTTCGTCGTGGCCGACATACCGGGCCTGATCGAAGGCGCTTCCGAAGGCGCCGGCCTGGGGCACTTGTTTCTACGCCACCTGGCCCGTACGCGCGTGCTGCTGCACCTGGTTGATGTCGCGTCGCCCGACCCCGATGCCGACCCGATCGAGCAGGCGGTCGCCAACGCCCGGGCCATCGTCGAAGAGCTGCGGCTGTACGACGCCGAACTTTACGCCAAGCCGCGCTGGCTGGTCCTGAACAAGCTCGACATGGTGGCCGACCCCGAACAGCTCAAACAGCGCTTTTGCGATGCCCTGGAATGGGCCGGCCCGGTCTTCAGCATTTCCGCCCTGACCGGCGACGGCACCCAGGAACTTATCTGGCAACTGCAAGATTGGCTTGATGCGGAACGCAACCGGGCTCACCTCGCGCAGGACCAGGCCGACGGCACCTATATTGCCGAAGATCCCCGGTTTGACGACACCCGCAACGATAGCGAACCCAGTCCGCCGCCCAAGCAAGATCTGGACGACCCACGTTTCAGAAATCAGGACTGATATTTTTCAACTTTCATACGCTGGCCCCAATCCATGTCTGTCGCCATCCCCGCCACGTCCGCCGTTGCCAAAGCACGGCGCCTTGTCGCTAAAGTAGGCTCTTCGCTCGTCACCAACGAAGGCAAGGGCATCGATCTGGTCGCCGTTGCCCAATGGGCGGCGCAAATTGCCGCATTGCATGCACAAGGCCGGCAGATTGTTCTGGTCTCGAGCGGCGCCATCGCCGAAGGCATGGCGCGCCTGGGCTGGACCCAGCGCCCCCACACCATGAACGAACTGCAGGCCGCAGCAGCCGTAGGCCAGATGGGGCTTATACAGGCCTACGAGGTCGCCTTCGCCAAACACAATATACGCACGGCCCAAATCCTGCTGACCCACGAAGACCTGGCCGACCGGCGCCGCTACCTGAACGCCCGCACCACGCTATACACCCTGCTGTCGCTGGGCGTGGTGCCCATCGTCAACGAAAACGACACCGTGGTCACAGACGAAATCCGGCTGGGCGACAACGACACCCTCGGCGCGCTGGTTACCAACCTGATCGAAGCCGCGGCGCTAATTATCCTGACCGACCAGCGCGGCCTGTACAGTGCCGACCCGCGCACAAACCCCGACGCCGAGTTCATCTCGGTTGCCCAGGCCGGCGACCCTGCACTGGAAGCCATGGCGGGCGGTGCGGGAAGCGGCATCGGCACCGGCGGCATGCTCACCAAAGTATTGGCTGCCAAACGAGCCGCCAATAGCGGCGGCCATACGATAATAGCCTCCGGACGCGAGCCCGATGTGCTCATACGACTGGCAAAGGGCGAGCGCATAGGCAGCGAATTAAGGGCCATTTTGCCGGTGCGCTCCGCCCGCAAACGGTGGCTTGCCAACCATCTGCGTCTGCGCGGGCGCGTTACGCTGGACGTGGGCGCGGTACGCGCCCTCATGCAGAACCATAAAAGCCTGCTGTCGATTGGGGTGACCGCTGTAGAAGGTGAATTCGAACGCGGCGACGTCGTCGCCTGCGTGGATCAACACGGCGTGGAGTGTGGTCGCGGCCTGATCAATTATTCATCCACCGACACACGCCGCATCATGCGCCAGCCCAGCAGCCGCATCCCTGAAATCCTGGGCAGCATGTCGGATCAGGAACTCATGCACCGCGACAACATGGTTTTCGTAAGGGCGCAGGCATCAGAAACAAGCCAGGCATCCCACACGTCAAATCGCTTTTAACGGGCGCTTTTCCCGTGCCTGCAAAACCGCCAGGCTGGCCTGCAGAAATTCGATGAATACACGAACTTTGGCTGGCATCATCCGCGACGGAAACAAGGCCAGGAGCGGAATCGGCTTGAACTCCCATTCGGGCAAAACCCGCTGCAGGCGTTCCGCCAGATCGGTGTTGCCGGAACAGTGATTCGGCAAGGGGGCAATGCCCATGCCTTGCAAGGCCATACGCTGCAACATCACGATGTTATTGATCGCCAGACGCCCGGACACCGAGACCTTTTCGATCTTCGCCCCAGATGTAAGCACCCATGTGGAACTCTCTTTGTCCACACCAGAGCGCAGGCATTGATGGCCAGACAGATCATTGGGCAGCAGAGGCACCCCGTGGCGGGCCAGATACGCGGACGAGGCATACAGGCAAACCGGCATATTGGCGATCTGACGCGAAATGACGCCCGAGTCGGGCTGCGAACCGAAACGAATCACAATATCGAAAGAATCCGCCAACAAATCAATGGGATTGATGCCCAAGTCGAGCTGGCACTCGATGTCTGGATATTGCTCACAAAAATCGCGCAATATGGTTGGCATGAAAATCAGCGAAAAACTGGCAGGCATCGATATATGCAGGCGGCCCTTGGGCTGTTGCGCGACTTCCAGCAATTGTTCGTGAGCGATACGCGCCTCCGCAACAATGTGTTGGCAACGCTCGAAATAAACGCTGCCCGCTTCGGTCAGTTCCATTTTCCGGGTGCTTCGCTTGAGCAGGCGCACGGCAATCTGACGCTCCAGCTCACTGATGCGGCGCGATAGCGTAGAAACCGGCATATCCAGGGCTTCGGCCGCGCGGCTGAAATTCTTGCGCTTGGCCACTTCGACAAATAGCGCAATATCGTTCAGGGAAGTCGCCATTGTTTATTCCAAATATAGCAATAGTTTTTTACTAAAAACCAGTATACTCCTTTGATTATTCCATAGATGGAAATATATTTATAGAAATAAGGGTTTTTACTAGGTCAAAAAAAGCACACACTCCTTACATCGACTAAAACTTGCATCGTGCAGGCGCGGCAACACAAAGCCCATTCGATTTTCTTAAATGTAAACGGAGTTTGATATGAAAACCTTGGCAAGCACACTAATGATTTCTTTGTCCCTTATCGCAGGCGCAGCTCAAGCGGCCTCCTCGACCGATGTCCCAACATCCAAAACTCGCGCACAAGTTGTCGCGGAACTGCAAGAAGCGCGCGCTCAAGGATTACTAAGCAATGGCGAGTTGGATTACCCCCCCGTTATCGCCAGCACCAGTAGCAAAACACGTGCCGAAGTAGAGGCCGAATTGGTCGCCGCCGAAGCAGACGGTACAATCAGCCGCGGTGAACTCGACTATCCTCCGGTTTCGGCTAACGCCAAGACCAGCACCACGACTCGCGCAGCAGTAGAGGCCGAATACACCAAACTGGCTGGATCGGGCCAACTGCCCAGCGCTACGTTCTAAAAATGCGCGACGCACGCACAAAGAATAGGCGCCCATCGAGTGGGCGCCTATTTTTGCGCGGCTATAAATAGCGTCTCCTTGATTTCCTCCATGACCACGCAGCTTTTGGTCTGGGTCACGCCCGGCAGGCGCAGCAAGATATCCCCCAACAGCGTCCGGTATTGGCCGATTTCCTTGATGCGTGCCTTCAACATATAGTCGAAATCCCCCGATACCAGGTGGCATTCCAGCACATGAGGGATGTAAAGCACTTCGCGCCGAAAATCGTCGAAGGTACGATCGGACTTGCTGGACATGGAAATCTCCACAAACACCAGCAAACCCGCATCCAGCGCAACAGGCGAAACATGAGCGTGATAGCCGGTGATCACCCCGTCGCGCTCCAGCCTTTTGACCCGCTCAATGCACGGCGTAACCGTCAGGCCGACCGCCTCGGCCAGCTCCGTCATGGACATGCGGCCGTCACGCTGCAGCAGATCGAGAATATGCCGATCGAGTCGATCGAGCGCGTGAACCGGATACCGTTGTACTCTCAAGACCTCCCTCCAGTAAGCCGGATCGCGTCCGGACGCCAGCACTGACGTGCCTGGCAATAACAACTATATATTCGATTTATTCAGTAAATACAACTACTTGATGTCCATTAGAATAACAAAAGTTAACGCATTGTTTATCTTGGACCATGAAAATACTTGTTTTAGGCGCCGGAGTCATCGGCGTTACCAGCGCTTATTATCTGGCCAAGCAAGGCCACGAGGTCACCGTTCTGGAACGCGAGGCCAGCCCGGCCATGGAAACCAGCTTCGCCAACGCCGGGCAGGTTTCTTACGGCTACTCCTCGCCCTGGGCCGCGCCCGGAGTCCCGCTCAAAGCGCTGAAGTGGATGTTCGCAGAGCATCCCCCCTTATCGATCCGGCCCGACGGTTCGCTTTTTCAGCTGCGCTGGATATTTGAAATGTGGCGCAACTGCACGGCTGCACGATACGCCACCAACAAAGAACGGTTGGTGCGCATATCGGAATACAGCCGGCAGTGTCTGCAAGCGCTGCGCGAACAGACCGGCATCCAGTACGAAGGCCGGCAACAAGGCACACTGCAAGTCTTTCGCAACCAGCACCAGGTAGACGCCGTCGCACAAGACGTCCAGGTATTGCGCGAAGCGGGTGTCGCCTACGAAGAACTGTCGCGGCAAGACCTCATACTCATCGAGCCCGCTCTGGCGGCAAGCCAGGAAAAACTGGTGGGGGGCTTGCGACTACCCGACGACGAAACCGGTGATTGCCAGCTCTTTACGACAAGGCTTGCGGCCCTGGCCAAAGATCTAGGCGTGGAATTTCGCTACGGCGTCGATATCCAGCGTATTGAACGCAGCGGCAACACCGTCACCGGAGTGCAATGCACCCACGAAGTGCTGCGCGCCGATGCCTACGTCGTCGCCTTGGGCGCCTACTCCACCACGCTATTGAAAAACCTGGTGAAAATTCCGGTTTATCCGCTCAAGGGATACTCCATCACCGTGCCGGTTGCCAACGAAGCCGCGGCCCCTGTCTCCACATTGCTGGACGAAACCTACAAAATCGCCATCACTCGTTTTGATCAGCGCATTCGCGTCGGAGGCATGGCCGAAATCGTCGGGTTCAATAAATCGCTGAACGAAAAAAGACGAGGCACGCTGGAAATGGTGCTAAACGACCTTTTCCCGGGCAGTTATCATGCCTCCAGCGTTTCGTTCTGGACAGGCTTGCGGCCAAAAACCCCCGACAGCACGCCTATTATTGGCGCCACCGACATCAGCAACCTGTTTCTCAATACAGGCCACGGCACGCTGGGATGGACCATGGCCTGCGGCAGCGGCCAGCTACTATCGGACATCGTCTCGGGACGCCCAAGCGCCATACGCTGCGACGATCTGTCGGTGCATCGCTACCAATAAAGCCCGCGCGCGAGCCATCAGGCTGCTGCGGGCCGTATTTTGCCCGCAAACATATACCCAAAACCATGGACGGCCCTGAGCGGCAGGACCACGCCGCGCGCCTGAAATTTACGGCGCATGCGACTCACCAGAAGTCCCAGCCGAGTCCCCTTGCCCGCCCCCACCGCGGCCGCATAACTGATATCGATCGCATCCATCAAATCCGCTCGCCGCGCCCGCAGATCGGGCGTGAGGAACAGTGTCTGCAAAAACGCCCGCTCGCCGGTGGTCAGGTCTACACGACTGCCGTCGGGGCCGGATAACACCCAGCCCTGATCGACCAAGGCCCAGGCGGCAAGACAAAACCGTACTGGCCACTTACACACCAGCGCGTAGTCGATCCAGAAACAGATTTGCACCAATTTACATCGAATAATCACATTTGTGATTAGTATTATTACCAACGTGATTGAATAAAACCATTCAATCACAAATGTGAAGAAATTTTCCGAACGCCTCCAATACGCGCGCAACCTGCGTGGACTCACCCAAGCCCAGTTGGCCCAGGCCAGCCGTCTGTCGCAAGGGGCAATAGCCAATTATGAAAGCGGCACCCGCCATGAATCCAAAGGGATTTTCAGGCTGGCCGAGGCGCTGCAGGTAAACGTACTGTGGCTCAGCCAGGGCGTGGGCGCGATAGAGTCCGCAGCCACGCCGGCCCCGCCGCCGTCGGGCAATCAGCTCGCCGATTCGGCACGTGCGCAACCAGCCGCGTCGTGGCCGTTTCAAACCATTTCACGCGAATCCTACCAATCGCTCTCCAGCAAGGACAGGGCGGTGATCGAAAGCACGGTGGCGGCACTAATTGTGTCTTTATCAAACAAATAAATCAGACCATCGCTTTAGCCGGCCTATACACCGTATACTAAGTGCCACGCAGGGGTACTCGTCATATCTGACGGGTTGAGAAAAGCCCTTCGTACCAGTACGGATAATGCCGATGCTGGGAGCGTACTCGTCACGAGATCCATCCCAATTCGGCTCCAGTAATTTATTTTTGGAGCATATCTTGAACGCCACACCCAAATTTCTGGCCGCCACCGCCGAAGTCGACGCCGCCGCCATACACCCCCTTCCCCAATCACGCAAAATTTACCAGCAAGGTTCGCGCCCGGACATCAACGTGCCGTTTCGTGAAATTACGCAAGACGACACCCCTACGATGTACGGCGGCGAACAAAACCCGCCGCTCACGGTGTACGACACAAGCGGACCTTATTCCGACCCTGAAATCAAGATCGACATACGCCAGGGCTTGCCGGCCATGCGCCAGGCCTGGATCGAAGAACGCGGCGATACCGAACAGCTCGACGGCCCCACCAGCGCATTCGGCCAGCAACGGTTGCAAGACCCCGCGTTGAGATCTCTGCGTTTCGAACTGCGCCGGGCGCCGCGCCGCGCCCGTGCCGGCGCAAATGTCTCACAAATGCATTACGCACGGCGCGGCCTGATCACTCCCGAAATGGAATTCGTCGCCATCCGCGAAAACATGCGCCGTGAACACTATCTGGAAAGCCTGCGCGCGACTGGCCCAGGCGGCGACAAGCTCGCCCAACGCCTGTCGCGCCAACATCCGGGGCAATCGTTCGGCGCCTCCATCCCGGCCTCCATTACGCCCGAATTCGTGCGTGACGAAATCGCACGCGGCCGCGCCATCATCCCGGCCAATATCAATCATCCCGAAATCGAACCCATGGCCATCGGCCGCAATTTCCTGGTGAAGATCAATGCCAATATCGGCAATTCGGCACTGGGCTCCAGCATTAGCGACGAAGTCGAAAAAATGACCTGGGCCATACGCTGGGGCGGCGACACGGTCATGGACCTGTCCACCGGTAAAAACATACACGAAACCCGCGAATGGATCATACGCAATTCCCCCGTGCCTATCGGCACTGTGCCGATTTATCAGGCGCTGGAAAAGGTCGACGGCAGAGCCGAGAACCTGACGTGGGAAATATTTCGCGACACGCTCATCGAGCAGGCTGAACAGGGCGTCGATTACTTCACCATCCACGCCGGAGTGCGCTTGCCGTTCATACCCATGACGGCCGACCGCATGACCGGCATCGTATCGCGCGGCGGCTCAATCATGGCCAAATGGTGCCTGGCGCACCACAAGGAAAGCTTTCTATACGAGCGCTTCGAAGACATCTGCGCCATCATGAAAGCCTATGACGTCAGCTTTTCGCTGGGCGACGGCTTGCGGCCTGGCTCGGGCTACGACGCCAACGACGAAGCGCAGCTGGCCGAATTGAAAACCTTGGGCGAGCTCACACAAGTTGCGTGGAAGCACGATGTGCAAGTCATGATCGAAGGCCCGGGCCACGTCCCCATGCACCTTATCAAGGAAAACATGGATCTGCAGCTGGAGCAATGCCACGAAGCGCCTTTCTATACTCTGGGGCCTCTGACTACCGATATCGCCCCCGGCTACGATCACATTACCTCGGGCATCGGGGCGGCGCTGATAGGCTGGTACGGCACGGCAATGCTCTGTTATGTAACGCCCAAGGAACACCTGGGCCTGCCTAATAAAAAGGATGTCAAGGACGGCATCATTACCTACAAGATCGCCGCCCACGCCGCCGATCTGGCCAAAGGCCACCCAGGCGCGGCAATTCGCGACAACGCCCTATCCAAGGCGCGTTTCGAATTCCGCTGGGACGACCAGTTCAATCTGGGCCTGGATCCCGATACCGCCAAAGATTTTCATGACGAAACGCTGCCCAAAGACTCGATGAAGGTTGCCCACTTCTGCTCGATGTGCGGGCCGCACTTCTGCAGCATGAAAATCACCCAGGACGTGCGCGACTACGCTCAGCAACTGGGCATCGATCAGCAAAAAGCCCTGGAGCAAGGCATGCAGGAAAAAGCCGTGGAGTTCGTCAAGCAGGGTGCCGAAATCTACCACCAGGCCTGAAGCGCAACGCGACAATGAATTCGGGCCGCTTATCGCGGCCCGAATTCATTCCTACCGGAAGTTATTGCTTGACTGCGTACAAGTACAGCTCGACTCGACGGTTCAACGCACGGCCGGCAACGGTGTTGTTATCGCCCACCGGGTTGCTGGCCCCACGGCCCTCCGCAGACATCCTGCCGGCGCCCACACCCTGCTGCCCGAGGTAGCTGATCACGCTTTGCGCACGATTGACAGACAAGGTCTGATTGGTCGCAGCCGAACCCGTGCTATCGGTATAGCCAATCGACTTGGCGCGCAATTCGGGGTGCTGGACCAAAGCGCGCGCGACACTGTCGAGCACAGGCAACAAGGCCGGCTTGAGGGTATAGCGGCCCGTATCAAAGGAAACATTGCTGGGGATATTGACCTTCAGCGTGCCGTCGGGCTGCTCGGTGACATCGATACCCAGATTGCTCGCGCCCGATTTCTGCACATCGTTTTTAACCCCGGCCCAGTTGTAGCCGACGATGCCGCCCGCCACCGCGCCTATGCCGGCGCCGATCAACGCGGAAGCTCCGGTATTGCCGATGAGAGCGCCCAATCCGGCTCCGACGACCGCGCCGGTGCCGGCTCCGACAGCTGTTTTGCCGCCAGTGCTCATGCCGTTCATCTGGGCGCATCCCCCCATCAACGCCACCACCGCAATGCAAGCTGCAGTCCGACTAACACGCATAGATAAATTCATTTGGTTCTCCTTGTGCACTCTCATGCTGAATAAGCTGTTGTTATGCTAGCAAGCCAGCCGACAGACAGGTGTTACATTTTTCGTCAATTGACCGAACTTGACACTTTGCGTCTCGCACTCGTGCCTAGAAAAGCTTGGCTCCCGATACCTTTACGATCTCCCTGTATTTGGCCAGATCATGCTTGACCAGCTCGGCGAAGGCCTCGGGTGTCGTGGGCTTGGCATCCGACCCCATGGTCAGCAGGTTTTTACGCACTACCGGGTCTTCGAGCGCCTTGGTATAGGCTTTGTTCAAGCGATCGATAATCGGCTTGGGCGTACCGCCTGTGGCGAATACGCCAAACCAGGTGCCCAGGTCGAAGTCTTTCACCCCCGCTTGCTCCATGGTGGGCAGCTTGGGGAAAATGGACGAACGCTGCACCGTGGTGACGGCCAAAGCCTTTACCTTCCCATCGGTAATCAGGCCGGCGGCCGAGGCCAGGTTGTCGAACATGAAGTCGGCTTGGCCCGCCAGCAACGCCAGTTTGGCCGGCGACGCACCCTGATAGGGAATGTGCAGGGTATCGATGCCCATGCGCACGTTGAACAGGGCTCCCGCCAGGTGGCCAGCACTGCCATTGCCTCCAGACGCAAAATTCAGCTTGCCCGGATGGCTTTTGGCATACGCGGCCAGATCGGCTACCGAGTTGATGTTATGCGCCTTGGCAAACGCATTGTTGACGATCAGCACATTGGGGACCGACGCAACCAGGGTCACAGGCGCAAAGCTCTTTACCGGATCGAAAGGCAGATTGGGATACAGCCAGGGGTTGATCGCATTGATGGCGACCGCCCCCATCACCAGGGTATAGCCATCGGGTTTGGCCTTTGCCGCCAAGGCTGCGCCAATATTGCCGCCCGCACCGGGGTGGTTTTCAACCACCACCGTTTGCCCGAGCTCGGGCTGCACCTTCTGGGCCAACAGCCGAGACATCGTATCGAGCGGCCCGCCCGGCGAATACGGAACAATGAACTGCAAGGAATGAGTGGGGAAATCTGCCGCGACAGCCGGTGCCGCGCTGATGAACGCCAAGCCGGCAAGTACGCCGGCGACGATGGTTGCAGGCCATGATTTAAGGCTGGGCAGCATGAATGTATCCTCACTAAAGACAGGTAAATAATGAAACCCCAATACTAACGCGAGTTTTACTGGATGTTCCAGACCTTTTCCTTTCCGCCCCGCTCCATTCAATGAAGAATCTGACTCAAGAATAAGCGGGTGCGTTCATTTTCCGGCGCATCGAAGAACCTGTCGGGGGTGTTTTGTTCAATGATTTCGCCTTGATCCATGAATATCACCCGATCGGCCACCTTGCGCGCAAAGCCCATTTCGTGAGTCACGCAAAGCATTGTCATGCCGGATTCCTGGGCCAGGCCAACCATCACATCCAGCACTTCCTTGACCATCTCGGGATCAAGCGCCGAAGTGGGTTCGTCAAACAGCATGATCTTCGGATCCATGCATAAAGAACGCGCAATTGCCACGCGTTGCTGCTGGCCGCCCGAGAGCTGGCCCGGAAACTTCTGCGCCTGATCGGGAATACGCACGCGCTCCAGATACTTCATGGCCGTGGCCGTGGCCTGGGCTTTGGATTTTTTAAGCACCCAGACAGGCCCGAGAGTCAGGTTTTCGAGCACGGTAAGGTGCGGAAACAGATTGAAGTGTTGAAACACCATCCCCACATCGCGGCGTATCGCCTCGATCTGCTTGAGATCGTTGGTCAGTTCAATGCCTTCGACCACAATACGGCCCTGTTGGTGCTCTTCGAGCCGATTGATGCAGCGTATCAGGGTCGATTTGCCCGATCCCGAAGGCCCACAGATAACAATGCGCTCGCCCGGCGATACCGTCAGGTCGATATGGCGCAGCACATGGAACTGGCCATACCATTTGTTGACGTCTTCAAGGCGAATGATGGCATCAGGCATGCCGCGTCTTCCTCAGCGTTGGTATCCCGCGTCCAGGCGCCGCTCCAGCGACTGGCTATAACGCGAAATGGAAAAACAGAACACGAAATAAATCAAGGCAATGAACAGATAGGCCTCGATGTCGAACCCGCGCCACGCCGCGTCGGACAGCGCCGCCTTGGCGGCCTGCGTCAGATCGAAAATACCGATAATGACGACCAGCGACGTGTCCTTGAACAGTGAAATAAAAATACTGACCAGCGGCGGAATAACTACCTTCAACGCCTGAGGCAAAACGATCTTGCGCATCAACTGCCAATAGGTCAGCCCCAATGATTTGGCGCCTTCGTACTGCCCCTTGGGAATGGCCTGCAAACCGCCGCGCACGGTTTCCGCAATGTAGGCGGCGGCAAAAAGGATGATGGCAATCTGCGCCCGCAAGAGTTTGTCTATATTGACGCCCTCGGGCAAAAACAAGGGCAGCATGACCGAGGACATAAACAGCAGGCTGATCAGCGGCACCCCGCGTATCAGCTCGATATACATCACGCACAAGGCCTTGACGGCCGGCATGTCGGAGCGCCGCCCAAGAGCCAGCAGCACGCCCAGCGGAAAAGCAAAGGCTATCCCGAATGTCGAAAGGATAAGAGTCAGGGGCAAGCCGCCCCACCGATCGTCTTCGACCACCGACAAGCCCAGCACACCGCCCCACATCAAGAGTGCGACGGCCCCAAGAGCCACAACCCAGATCAGGCCCAGCGCCGGCCGCCAGAACCGCCGCAGGCAACTGCATATAATCGTCGCAATCAGAATAATCGTGGCCAGCAACGGGCGCCATTGCTCGTCGTAAGGGTAGGTGCCAAACAGAATGAGCCGGTGCTTCGCCGCAATAAACGCCCAGCACGCGCCGCTTGAGGCCTTACATTCTTGGGCACTGGAGGCGGTATAGTTCGCGCTGATGAATAGCCATTCGAATACCCCCGGCAAAAACATCAACAGCATCCAGGCGACCAGCACGGTCAGAACAACGTTTAGCGGCGAGGAAAACAAACGGGTCCGGCACCAGGCCCATGCGCCTGTATGAGTGGTGGGTGGGATTTCGCCGGCGCGGTCCGAGCCCATCTCAGCGCTCCACCAGCGCAATGCGCTGGTTGTACCAGTTCATGAAGATCGAGATCGACAAACTGACGACGAGATAGGCGGCCATGATGATCAGAATACCCTCGATGGCCTGGCCAGTCTGGTTCAACGTCGTGTTCACCACCGAAACAATATCCGGGTAGCCCACGGCGATTGCCAGGGAACTGTTTTTAGTGAGATTCAGGTACTGGCTGGTCATGGGCGGCACAATGACTCGCAAGGCCTGCGGCAAAATGACCAGGCGCAGCATGCGCGCGCGCGACAATCCCAGAGAACCGGCCGCCTCCCACTGCCCGCGGTCGACCGACTGGATGCCCGAGCGCACCACTTCGGCCACAAAGGCCGAGGTATACAGGACCAGCCCCGCAAGCAAGGCGGCAAATTCAGGGCTGAGCGTCATGCCCCCTGTAAAGTTGAAGCCCTTCAGATACGGCATGTCGACGGCCAGGCTTGCGCCGCTAAACAACCAGCCCAGCACCGGCAGGCCGATCAATATGGCCATAGCGATGCGCCCAAGAGGAAGAACCCGGCCGGTGGCGTCTTGCCGCTTCCTGGCCCAATGGCCCAGAACGATAATCGCCACAATCGCCAGCCCCAGCCCACCCAGCATCCAATCGACAGCCCCACCGTGCAAAGTGGGCAGCTTCAAGCCGCGATTGGACAGGAAAACACCCGGCAAGGGGTGCAGCGCCTGCCGCGGGCCGGGCGTATTTGTCGTAATAACGGCATACCAGAAAAACAGTTGCAGCAAGAGCGGGATATTGCGCACGATCTCGACATAGGCGCCGGCCACCCTCGCCACCAGCCAATTTTTCGACAAGCGGGCAACGCCCAGGATCGTCCCGAACAGGGTGGCCGCAACAATGCCTATGACCGACACCTTGAGCGTATTGAGCAGCCCCACCAAGATGGCCCGCTCGTAAGTATCGGCGGGCGTGTAGGCAATTGCCGACTCGCCTATGGCAAAGCCTGCCTCGCGATGCAGGAACCCGAACCCCGAGGAAATATTGCGCGCCGACAGGTTATGCAAGGTATTGGAAACCAGATACCAGACGACAAAACCCACCACGGCCAATATCAGGCCTTGATAAATCCACGACCGCAGAGCCGGGTCATACCACGACAGGCGCCGCCGCGGGGCGGGAGAAGAGGTTTTTCTTATCGTCATGAATCCGAGTCTTGATCAAGTCCTATGGCGCTTTGCATATTCTAAGGGCTAATGGTTACTATTAGGGAGCGCAACTCGACACTCACCATGATTGAATTCCAGCACGTATTCAAGTCCTACGGACGTGGCCGCAATATCCTGGCCGATCTCAACTTCCGCGTGGAGCCGGGCGAGTTCGTGTTTGTATCGGGGCCGTCCGGAGCGGGCAAGTCAACCCTGCTCAAACTCATAGGCGGGCTCGAACCTCCCAGCCGGGGCTCGGTGCACGTCAACGGCCACCGCGTCGATAAAATGCCGACGCGCGCGCGGCCTTACTTACGCCGCGCCGTCGGCATCATTTTGCAGGACACTCATCTGCTGTACGACCGCAACGCCATCAACAACGTCCTGCTGCCGCTTACCGTGGCCGGCCTGGAAAACAGCCTGGCCGCGACGCGCGCCCGCGCGGCCATGGAAAAGGTCGGCCTGTCGGGCAAGGAAGACCTCAACCCCATTGAAATGTCGGGCGGCGAGCAACAGCGCCTGGCCATCGCCCGCGCCATTGTCAACCGCCCCGCCATCCTTATCGTTGACGAACCTACCGCCAACCTCGACCAGGAGAGCGCGCGCCGCATTATGGAGGTATTTCGCGATTTCAACCGTGTCGGGGTCACCACCCTGATTGCCTCGCATGACCGCTCGCTGATGGCCTCATACGCGACGCGCACGCTGCGCATTGATCAGGGCAAGTTTTCCGACCTGCGGGGGGTACAACCGTGAACCGCTGGCTTCGGCAACACCGCTACGCATTGCGGGTGGCCATCCGCCGCCTGTTGCAGCAACCCTTTTCGTCGCTCTCGAACCTGCTGGTCATCGCACTGACCCTCACCCTGCCCATCATCGGCGCCTCTGCACTGGTTTCGGCGCAGCCGCTGGCCCGGCAAGTTTCGGTGTCGCCCGAAATCACGCTTTTCCTCAAGCTCAAGACCCCGGCTGATGCCAGCAAAAAAATACTGGATCGCCTGCAGACTGAATACAGCCGCGATGTGGGCGCCGTGCGCCTGGTGCCGCGCCAGAAAGCCCTGCAAACCCTGAAGGCCAATCCCACCTGGGCCGATGCCCTGGCGGTCCTGCCCGACAATCCTTTGCCTGACGCCATCATTGTTACCCTTAAAAACGGCGTCGACCTGGCTCAGCATGCAAACTCGCTCGCACAAGAATGGCGCCAATGGCCGCAAGTCGATGCCGTGCAGCTCGACAGTGCCTGGGTACAACGACTGGAAGCCCTGCTTCAATTTGGACGTATCGGCCTGGGCCTGCTTGCGATAGGCGTGGCGCTGGTCGTCCTGTCCACCGTGTTCAATACCGTGCGCATGCAGGCGCTGACCCAGCGTGAAGAAATCGGGGTCGCGCGGCTGGTAGGTGCAACCGAATCCTTTGTAAGACGGCCTTTCCTGTATCTGGGCGCCCTGACCGGAGTGCTGGCCAGCCTGCTCGCCATACTGCTTTGCGCCCTGGCCCTGATTCCGCTTAATGCAGCGCTGGCCCGTCTGGCGCAAAGCTACGGCGCCAGCGTATCCCTGCACCTGCCCGACAGCCTGAGCCTGGCGCTGGCTGTTGTTTTAGTAGCCATACTGGGAGCGCTTTCGGCACGCTGGTCCGTCACCCGCAGCACGCGTTTCTAATGCCGGCCAACGCCCGCCCCGCTACCGAAGATTTTGCCGCGACTATCGTTCATTGGCAAAAACAGGCCGGCCGCCACGGCCTGCCTTGGCAGGCAAGCCGTGATCCTTACCCAATATGGCTATCGGAAATCATGCTGCAGCAAACCCAGGTCGGCACCGTCATCGGCTACTACCAGCGATTCCTGGCGCGCTTTCCTACGCTGCAGGCCCTGGCCCGCGCCACACAGGACGAAGTGATGCCCTATTGGGCGGGCCTGGGCTACTACGCCCGGGCCCGCAACCTGCACCGCTGCGCGCAACAAGTGGCCGAACAATGGGGCGGCCACTTTCCGCGCAAAGTCGACGACCTCATGCAGCTTCCAGGCATAGGGCGTTCAACGGCAGCGGCCATCGCCGCCTTCGCCTACGGCGAACGCCAGCCCATCATGGACGGCAACGTCAAGCGCGTGTTCACGCGCTACTTTGGCGTCTACGGCAATCCCGCCTCGCGCGCCGTCGAAATCGAGCTATGGAATTACGCCCAGGCCGTGCTCGATGCCGCCGACCCCAAACTGGACATGACCGCCTATACGCAAGGCCTGATGGACCTTGGGTCAAGCCGCTGCACCCGCGGCCGCCCAACCTGCGAGCAATGTCCGCTCAATACCCGGTGCTACGCACGGCTCGAATCACGGCAACATGAACTGCCCACGCCAAAGCCAAGAAAAACAAATAGCGAACGCCAATGCAAAATGCTGATCCTGGAACAAGAGGGAAAAATTCTGCTGGAACAACGCCCCTCCCGCGGCATATGGGGAGGCTTATGGAGCCTGCCGCAATACGAAGACCAAAACGGCCTGGCCGACGCCTGTCTAAACCTGGGCGTAAATATTGAGCACGGCCAAAAAATGGCCGCGCTGCAGCACGTTTTTTCACATTTCAAGCTGCATATAGAACCCTGGTACCTGCACTGCCCCCCCACTCGTGTGTCCGAGCCCAGCCCCGAACAGGCCTGGGTCGCCATCGAAGACCTGCCCGGCACGGCCCTCCCCGCCCCGGTGAAGAAGCTTTTGTGCAGCATAAAAGAAATAATTGAAGGCGCCCGCAAGAATACGCAGTAACGGCATCGTTTGTAGTCGCTGAACATGTAGCGGCGAACAAAAACGTAGCCGTGAATGATGTAGTGGCAGCCCTTGTGGCTGCCAAAATCGTTGAGAGTCGAGGCGGTATCTTTAGAACGCCATGCCACCCACAAGGGGTGGCGCTACATTAACGACGGTCGCGCCAGTTAAATTCACCGACGGTTACGCCAATCAAAATTATCGACGATCCTCCAAACATCCATCACACGAGCGTCGTGGGCGGTTAAGGCGGGGCGGGCGATTCGGTCACGCCGCGCGCAGGGCCGGCTTCGGGGATGCAAGGCGTGCGCTGTTTGAGTGGGACGATTGCGAATAGCCCAGTGGGCTATTCGCCCCACGAGTTCGCACGCCGCCCCGAAGCCGGTCCTGCGCGCGGGAAGTCATGGCGCAGCCATGACCGTGACCGTCGGAGCCCGATCCGCCTTAACCGGCCACGATGCGGGGCTAGAAGGTTCCAGCCTAGATAGTGTAGCGCGATACAAAAAAATGCCACCCACAAGGGGTGGCACTACAGGGCCTACGGATCTTTGGGCCGATAATGACTGATGCTCATCAATATCCCGCTGGCAATACCCAGAGTCATGAGCGCCGTCCCGCCGTAGCTCATGAACGGCAACGGCACACCCACCACCGGCAACACGCCCGTCACCATCCCGATATTCACAAACACATAAACGAAAAACATCATAGACATGGAGCCTGCCATAAGCCGGCCGAATTGACTTCGCGCACGCGCCGCAATCGACAGGCCCCGCGTAATCAGCAAGGCATAAAGCACCAGCAACATAACCCCACCGTAGAGCCCGAACTCCTCGGCGTATACAGCAAAAATAAAATCCGTCGTTCGCTCAGGGATGAAATCCAGATGCGACTGCGTACCCTGCATATAGCCCTTGCCGTATACGCCCCCGGAACCCACGGCAATCATCGACTGGATCGTATGAAACCCCTTGCCCAAAGGGTCTGAAGTCGGATCCAGCAAAGTACACACTCGATGCTTCTGATAATCGTGCAGCATCACCCAACTGACATCGGGTTGGCATATTTTCGGCTCGTAATGGATCAGCGCGCCCAAACCCACCACCCCCACCAGCATCAACGGCACCAAAAGCTTGAACGACAAACCGCCCAGATAAATGACACAAAAGCCTGCCGTGAACACCAACAAGGCAGTGCCCAAATCGGGCTGTTTGGCAATCAGCCCAAACGGAATCGCCAGCAACACAAGGGCGGCCAGAAAATCGAGAATACGCACTTTGCCCTTATGCCGGTGGAAATACCAGGCCAGCATCAAAGGAACCGCAATCTTCATCATCTCCGACGGTTGAATGCGGCCAAAACCAAGGTTCAGCCAACGGGTCGCCCCCTTGCTGGTTTCGCCGGCAAACTCCACCCCAAGCAAAAGCACAATACCCAGAATATAGAAGGGCACAGCCAGCCGCATCAGCTGCGGCGGCGGCACCAGCGCCACCGCCCACATCACAAAAAATGCGATCAGGAAATTGCGCGACTGATCGGCAAATCGCCAGTCAGTGCCACCCACCGCCGATTGCATGACAGTCATCCCCAGCAACATCATTAACGCCAGTATGGCCAGCAGCGGCCAATCGAATGCCGCCAACGCCTTCATGCCCCAATCAATAATGCGTTTCATCGGCGCCTCGCGTCGCGCGAATCGGTCAGCGTCAAGGGAGCATCAGGGCCGTGACGCATGTCGGGCAACGCGGAATCAGCCGGACCCTCATCTTCGTCTGGACGATCCTCGGGCGGCACAACAGCGTCGGGCGACTCCTCCGATGAAGCTCCGGCTGCTCCGCTCGGTGCATGAGGCAGATCATCCTTGAGCGATGCAGGAACGGTGACGTAATTCTCATTTTCGTGACGATCGGGCGACAGCCAGTAATCGAACACCTGACGCGCAATGGGCGCAGCAACCGACGCACCCCACCCTCCGTTTTCAACGATCAGGGCCACCGCAATGCGCGGATCTTCCGCCGGCGCATAGGCCATGAACAAGGCATGGTCACGCAAACGCTCGTTGACTGAACCTGCATGATATTTGGCCCCCTTCAGGCTGTATAGCTGGGCCGTGCCGGTCTTGCCGGCCGCCTGATATTTGGCGCCGATAAACGCCCGGCGCGCGGTGCCGTACCGAATGACATCGACCAGGGCGTCTTTCACCACTTTAAGGTTTTCCGGCTTCAAAGGGATGGTATAGGAAGGCTTGGTCACAATCGGAGTCGACTTGCCGGTCTGTGGATTTTCGACCAGGCTCACCAAGTGCGGCTTCATATACACGCCATTATTGGCCAGCACCGAAGTAGCCTGTGCCAACTGCAGTATGGTAAACGCGTTATAGCCCTGGCCGACCGCGACCGAAACCGACTCGCCTGTAAACCAGTGCTGCTGCGAAGGTTTCTTGAACGCATGGCGCTTCCATTCCGTAGAGGGAAGCACGCCGCGCCGCTCGCCGTCCAGGTCTATGCCCGTCAATTGGCCGAAGCCGAACTGCTTGGTGAAATCGTGCAGCGCATCGACGCCGATTACCGGCCCAAGCGAAAAGAAATAAGTATCGGAAGACACCACCAGGGCGCGATGCATATCGGTCGGCCCGAACACAGCACCCGCCGCATTGCGGTATTTCTGCCCGGCAAACTCGAAATACCCCGGATCGGGAATAATCTGCGTCGCGCTGCGCTTGCCCAGCTCGAGAGCGGCAAGCGCGACAAAGGGCTTGTAGGTCGAACCAATAGGATAGGTGCCGTAAAGCGCGCGATCGACCAGCGGATGGTCGGGCGAATCGTTCAGGCGGCGCCAGTTTTCCACATCGATGCCATCGATGAACAGATTAGGATCAAATGATGGAGACGAGACAAACGCCAGAACATCGCCGGTTTTGGGGTCGATCGCAACCAGCGCGCCGCGTTTACCCTCAAACAGTTTTTCGGCCTCTTTCTGCAGACCAATATCCAGCGACAAGACCAGATTCGACCCCGGCACCGGATCGACGCGGCGCAACACCCTCACGGGCCGCCCGCCCGCCGTCACTTCGACCTCTTCAAGGCCGGTGTGGCCATGGAGCGCATCTTCCCAGGTTTTTTCAATACCTTTTTTGCCAATGACATCAGTGCCGCGATAATTGCCCGCGCGCCCTTCATCATCGAGCTTGGCCAGATCGGACTCGGAGATGCGCCCAACAAACCCCAGCACATGGGCAGCCGACGCCCCTTGCGGGTATTCACGCACCCAGCGCGCCCGCAGGGAAACGCCCGGGAATTCGTAGGCATGCGCTGAAAACCAGGCCGCTTCGGTATCATTGAGATTATTGCGCAACAACACATGGGCATAGCGCCCCGTTTGCCCCATCCGCTGCTTGAAACGGCGCCGATCAAGCGGGCTGATATAAACCAGCTGCCCCAACTCATCGAGCATTTTTTTCATGTCCGCAACGTGGGCCGGCACCACATCCAGGGTGTAATCGCGATAGTTGCGCGCCAGTACGACTCCACGGCGATCGACGATTTCGCCGCGGCGCGGCGGTATGGGCACCACCGCTATACGATTCTGGTTGGCGCGGGCAGCCAGACCCTCATAGCGATCCACCTGCAGGAACCATAGGCGGCCAAGCAGGCCGCCAAAACACAGCAACGCAAAAATACCCGCAACCCAAATCCGAAAGACTATGCGCCGTTTCTGCAGATGCGACGTTTTTTTGAACTCGAACATAAAATGGCCTGTGCCTCTCGCCGACTACGCTGAGCCGGGGTCGGTTTCATTCAGACGCCGTTGCGGCATATGCAGGAGCGCATCGGCTACAGGCCAAAGTGCCACCGTAAACAAAGCCGACCAAAGCCACTGCCAGCCCGCCCATTCGCCAGCCAGCCACGCATGAATAATACGCGATGCCGCCTCGGACAAGACAAAGACAGGCAGCAGATGTATGGCCTGTATGACCGCACCGAAACGCTGCAACCGGCGCGCCAGGATAATCGTGCCGTAGGCAACCAAGGTATAGGCAAGCGCCTTCTCGCCGAGCAAACCGGCATCGTGCACGTCCATAAACAGGCCGAATATGAACGCCGTCAACATCGACACTCTTTGCGGCTCGTTCAGACACCAGAAAGCGATCACCAGCAAAAGTATATCGGGCGCAGGCTGCCACAGGCGCCATGGCAAAAAAGAGATCAACCACACCAGCAGCACCGTCGTCCATACGAACACGGGATGTGCAGCTTGTTTGAACGGCGCCGAATCAACAGGTTGCAGGGAACTCAATAAAGAAGTACGCCCGTGAACCCCTGTTCGCACCGCCTTAGTGTCCGGCTTGCGAACCATTGGATTGAGCCTCCGGGTGAACTTCTGGCTTGGAAACATCGACACGCAACACCAGGAAATGGCGATAACGTTCGGGATGAGAAAGAGGACTTGCTATGGCTCGCGCAAACCCGGTGGCGGAATCGCGTTCTACCGAGTCGATTTTGGCGACCGACAAGCCGGCCGGAAACAAGCCGCCAATACCACTGGTGATCAGCGTATCGCCGCGTTTGATGTCCGCATTGGCTGTGAGATAGCGCACTTCGACCTTGCCGCTCAGGCTACCGCCAAAAACAATCAGGCGCAGGCCATTGCGCAGGACCTGCACGGGAATGGACACCTTGTCGTCGGTCAGCAGCGCCGCCTCGGACGTAAAGGGCGTAACACGCACCACCTGTCCAACCACGCCGCCCTCGTCGATCACTGGCATTCCGGCGCGGATTCCGTCGGAAGTGCCTTTATTGAAAATAAGATGATGCGTAAACGCATTGGGTGGTTCATATAGCACTTCGACGGCCACCGAGGGCTGCGAGACCGTATCGGCTACATTCAGCAAGCGGCGCAATTGCTCGTTTTCGGCCGACATCTGGGCCGCATGGGTCGCGATCTGCGCCAGCTCGATGCGCTGTCTTTGTAAAGCTTCCTTTTCTGTACGCGCCAAGGCGGCCGCATCGACCCAGTTGTTGAAGGTTTCTACGGCGTCCCGAGGCGCCAGCACCAGACGCTGAAAAGGATACAGGACAACGGATATCGCCTGACGAGCCGGGTCCAGTACGCGCCAGCGCGCATCGACGATCAGTAGAGACAAAGCCAGTACAACCAGAACAAAGAGCCGGAACTCGGCGGTCGGTCCATGCCTGAACAGCGTGAGTGTCCGATTTTCTTGCATGACTTCGTACTTGCGCCTTAATCTGCTCGGCACACTCCTGGGGGTATCCGAACCAGAACTGAATTAGTCGTAGATAAATACCGTGCCCAGGCGCTCCAGGTGCTCAAGGGCTTCGCCGCAGCCACGCACCACGCACGTCAGCGGATCTTCGGCCACCACAACGGGCAAGCCGGTTTCTTCTTGCAGAAGGCGGTCCAGATCACGCAGCAGGGCGCCGCCACCCGTCAGCGAAATGCCCTTGTCGGTAATATCGGACCCAAGCTCGGGAGGAGTTTGCTCGAGCGCCGTCTTGACCGCCGACACGATCTGGTTGAGCGGGTCGGTGAGCGATTCGAGAATTTCGTTGGACGATACCGTAAAGCTGCGCGGCACGCCTTCGGAAAGATTACGCCCTTTCACTTCGATTTCGCGTATTTCAGATCCCGGAAAGGCGGATCCAACCTCTTTCTTTATTAATTCGGCGGTGGGCTCGCCAATCAACATACCGTAGTTGCGCCGTATGTAATTGATGATGGCCTCGTCGAACTTGTCGCCGCCCACGCGCACCGAGCCCTTGTAAACCATGCCGCCCAGCGAAATGACAGCCACTTCGGTCGTGCCCCCGCCGATATCCACCACCATCGAGCCACTGGCCTCGGAAACGCTCAGACCGGCGCCTATGGCAGCGGCCATGGGCTCTTCGATCAGGTAGACCTGACTGGCGCCCGCGCCCAGCGCCGACTCGCGTATGGCGCGCCGCTCGACCTGCGTCGAGCCGCAGGGGACGCAAACGATAATGCGCGGGCTGGGGGCAAACATGCTGCTGGGGTGCACCATGCGGATGAACTGCTTGAGCATTTGCTCGGTAACGGTAAAGTCGGCGATGACACCGTCTTTCATGGGCCGTATGGCTTCAATATTGCCAGGTACGCGCCCCAGCATTCGCTTGGCCTCGCGGCCTACCGCCTGGATGATTTTTTTGCCGTTGGGACCGCCTTCGTGGCGTATGGCGACCACGGAAGGCTCATCGAGCACAATCCCTTTGCCGCGGACATAAATCAGCGTATTGGCGGTACCGAGATCGATCGCCATATCGCTAGAGAAGTAACTACGTAGAAATCCGAACATGGACGCTCAGCTAAATCAAAATTGAGGGGGAATTCGTTGACCGGCGCGAGCCATTTCCGTGCACCCGGCGGGGCCACAAAAGACGCGCAGAAAACTGGCTAACGATTAAACCGACAATGATAACTTATAATTTACCTTTGTTAAGGGCCAATAAGCCATCCGTTAACTTTTGTAACGCGGTGGTCTTGCGCCTAAATTTGCCTGCCATGCAGCCTGAAATGGGTGCCGACAGGCCCTACACTCACAAATCAAGACACTGACATGGCTATTACCGACCAGGACGTGGCGCGCATCGCGCGGCTCGCCCGTATCGAACTTTCTGATCAGGCCAGCCATCGCGCGATTACCGAACTCAACGGCATTATGGGGTTGATCGAACAGTTGCAGGCGGTCGACACCCACGGTATCGAGCCCATGGCGCACCCCCTGTCGGCGCACCAGGACATTGCGCTGCGCCTGCGGCCCGATGCGGCCGCACCCACCCACTCGCTGGCCGAACGCCAGGCCCTGATGGCCAACTCCCCGGCCGAAGTCGATGGCTTGTTCGTCGTTCCCACGGTCATCGAGTAACTTATGCCCAAGACAAACCCACTACACACCCAATTCGACAGCATCGAAGCCCTGCGCGCGGCTCTGCAGGCCCGCGAGGTCACGGCTATCGATCTGGCCAACAGCGCCCTGGCGGCGGCCCAGGCCAGCTCGCTGAACGCCTTCCTGCATATCGACCCCGAACTCACGCTCGGCCAAGCCCGCGCCGCCGACGCGATGCTGGCTGCGGGCAACGCCCCACCGCTTTGCGGCATACCGATAGCGCACAAAGATGTCTTTGTCACTCAGGGCTGGCGCACCACCGCCGCCAGCAAAATGCTGGCCGATTACACCAGCCCCTACGATGCCGCGGTGGTTCACCGCCTGATGCAGGCCGGCGCGGTATCGATAGGCAAGCTCAATTGCGACGAGTTCGCCATGGGCTCGGGCAATGAAAACTCGGCCTTCGGGCCGGTAAAAAATCCCTGGAACCCCAATTTCGTGCCTGGCGGGTCGTCGGGCGGCTCGGCGGCGGCGGTCGCCGCTGGCCTCGTAGCCGCCGCTACCGGCACCGATACCGGCGGCTCGGTGCGCCAACCGGCCGCTTTATGCGGCGTGAGCGGCATAAAGCCCACCTACGGCACGGTCTCGCGCTTTGGCATGGTGGCGTTCGGCTCCAGCCTCGATCAGGCAGGCCCCATCGCACGTCACGCCAAAGACCTGCTCGAATTGCTCGATGTCATGAGCGGCTTCGATGAGCGCGACTCCACCAGTCTGGAAACCTGCGACGGCGTAGCCAACGCATCGGGACGCATACGCGCCGACTTCAACACGGCGCTACAGCAGCAAACCACAAGCCTTCCTCTTGCAGGGTTGCGCATAGGCGTGCCCAAGGAATTTTTCAACGCCGGGCTGGCCAGCGACGTAGCCCAGGCGATTGAAGCCGCGCTGCAGGTATTCGAATCGCTCGGTGCCAAACGCGTGACCATTTCGCTGCCGCGCACCGAGCTGTCGATTCCCGCCTATTACGTGATCGCCCCCGCCGAAGCGTCGAGCAACCTGCAGCGCTACGATGGCGTGCGCTACGGCCACCGCGCGGCGCAATACGGCGACTTGGCCGAAATGACCAGCCGCTCGCGCAGCGAAGGCTTCGGTCCCGAGGTGCTGCGCCGCATCATGGTAGGCACCTATGTGCTATCGCACGGCTATTACGATGCGTACTATCTGCAAGCACAGCGCGTGCGCCGCATGATCGCCAACGATTTCCAATCGGCCTTCGCCGAGCACTGCGACGTCATCATGGGCCCGGTCACGCCAACGGTGGCCAAACCCATAGGCGTGAACCGCGACAATCCGACCGCCGACTGGCTGGCCGATATCTATACCCTGGGCATCAGCCTGGCAGGTTTGCCGGCCATGTCGATCCCCTGCGGCCTGGGCGGCACTGCGCGCGACCTGCCCATAGGGCTGCAAATTATCGGCAACTATTTCAGCGAAGGCCAGCTGCTGGCCATCGCCGACCGCTTTCAGCAGACAACCGACTGGCATCAACGCAAACCGGGACAGCAATAATGGAATGGGAAATCGTCATCGGGCTGGAAACGCACACTCAGCTCTCCACCGAATCGAAAATTTTCTCCAACAGCAGCACGCGATTCGGCTCGGCGCCCAACACGCAAGCCAACGAGGTCGACATGGCCCTGCCCGGCAGCCTGCCGGTCCTGAATCGCGGCGCCGTCGAACGCGCGATCCAGTTCGGGCTGGCCGTGGGTGCCCAAATCGCCCCGCGCTCAATCTTTGCGCGCAAAAACTACTTTTACCCCGACCTGCCCAAAAACTATCAGATCAGCCAATACGAGATTCCCGTAGTACTGGGCGGCTCGCTTAGCTTTTTCGTGGGTGATCAGGAAAAAACCATCAACCTGACCCGGGCTCATCTTGAAGAAGACGCCGGCAAGTCGCTGCACGAAAACTTCACCGGCCCGCACGGCGAATCGTCCACAGGGATCGATCTGAATCGGGCCGGCACGCCGCTACTGGAAATCGTGACCGAGCCGGAAATGCGCTCGGCCGCCGAAGCGGTGGCCTATGCGCGCACGCTGCACGGCCTGGTTGTCTGGCTGGGGATTAGCGACGGCAATATGCAAGAGGGTTCGTTTCGCTGCGACGCCAACGTATCGGTACGCCCCAAGGGCCAAGCCGAATTCGGCACCCGCTGCGAAATCAAGAACCTCAACTCCTTTCGTTTCATGGAGCTGGCCATACAGTACGAAGTCCGGCGGCAAATCGAACTGATTGAAGACGGCGGCCGCGTGCGTCAGGAAACGCGGCTGTACGACTCCGACAAAAACGAAACGCGCACCATGCGCAGCAAGGAAGATGCCGACGATTACCGCTACTTCCCCGACCCCGACCTGCCGCCACTGATTATCGGTGCGGACTGGATCGAAAAGGTCCGCTCGGCCATGCCCGAGCTGCCGACGCACAAACGAGCCCGTTTTGTGCAGGAATTCGGCCTGACCCACTACGATGCCGCGCAACTGACGATGGATCGCGCCATAGCCACCTACTTCGAAGAGGTCTGCTCCAGGCTGCCTGCGAGCCAGGCCAAGCAGGCCGCCAATTGGGTCATGGGAGAACTTTCCGCGGCGCTCAACCGGGACGAGATAACACTCGCACACAGCCCCGTTACCCCCGCCGCGCTGGCGGGCATGATCGCCCGCATCGTCGACGGAACCATCTCGAACAATATGGCGCGCGATGTATTCTCCGCCATGTGGAAGGGCGAGCAAAAAGGCGACCCCGATGCCATCATCGAAGCACGCGGCCTGCGTCAAATCAACGACAGCGGCGCCATAGGCGCGATGATCGACACCGTACTGGCCGCGCACCCGGCCATTGTCGAAGAGTTCAGGGCCGGCAAGCAAAAAGCCTTCAATTCACTGGTGGGTCAAGTCATGAAAGCCGCAAAAGGCCGCGCCAATCCGCAGCAAGTCAACGACCTGTTAAAAGAGAAGCTCGGTTAGGATTCCGAATCGGCGCGAAAACCAAGCGAAAATGTAAATGTAGCGGCAGCCCTTGTGGCTGCCATCGGCGTTTATAAACACCGCCTCGGTTATCAACGATTTTGCCACCCACAAGAGGTGGCGCTACATGATCACGGGTAGGTGTTTGTAGCGGCACCCCTTGTGGGTGCCATAACACCGTGCGAAGCCGGCAAAGCACACCGCTAATTTCGAAACGAAATCACCCAAACCTGAAACTGGACGCCGTAATAGAACCAAACGCACGGGTCTCATGATAAACGCAGGTAGCTGCCTCGGTTTCGGCCGCGCCCACCGCCACCATCAGCGGAATCAGATGGTCTTCGCGGGGGTGCGCCAGGCGCGCCGCCGGCGCCGACGACCAGTTTTGCAGATGCCCAACGCGCTGCTCCAAAGACCCTTGCACCAGCACCTGCTGGAGCCAATCATCGAATTGCGCCGATGGACGGGCGCCGCCCGGGCCCATATTGCGCAGATTGTGATAGCTCAATCCGCTGCCCAAAATCAGCACGTCTTCGTCGCGCAACGGCGCCAGCGCTCGGCCCAGCGCCACATGAAGAGCGGGATCGTAGCCCGCGTCGATCGACAGTTGCACGACGGGAACGTCGGCATCAGGGTACATCACCACCAGCGGCGCAAACGCGCCATGATCGAAACCGCGCTCGCGGTCAATCTCCACAGGCAAGCTTGCCGCCCGCAGCAAATCCGCCACCCGGTCGGCCAAGGCCGGCATGCCCGCGGCAGAATAATGAACCTGATAGGTATGCGCCGGAAAGCCGTAATAATCGTAGACCATAGGCGGATGGGGGTGCCCCATCACAGTGAATGTGCCTGGGGTCTCCCAATGCGCCGATACCATCAATACGGCCGTGGGGTGCCTGGGCAACTGCGCAGGAATCTCGCGCAAGCTGGCCGCCAGCAGCGCATTGCTCTCCTGCGCCTCGGGCATATAAGGCCAAGGGCCGCCGCCATGCGAAATAAAATACACCGGCATTTTCATAGGAATTCACCTGGCGGTCATATTGAACTGACCCCATCAAATGGAACATTTAAAACGGTATCTGCAAAAACATATCCGCAGCAGGTGTAGCGGCAGCCCTTGTGGCTGCCATTTATCAATAAACCGGATGCAGGTTATTGCATCGATGACAGGCACAAGGCCTGTCACTACAAAATTCACTAGCACATTTCGTAGCTGAAAATCACCACCTAGCGCCGCGCAACCGGTCAATGCTGCACGCCCCGCCACCGGCCACCGCCAGGAACAGGAATATAAAACAATACAACACCGCAGCCTCGCCGCCGTTCATGAACGGAAACAAAGGATTGCCTCGGCTGGCATGAGCCATAAAATAAGCGACCGCCATTTCGCCCGACATGATAATGGCGGCAACACGGGTAAACAGACCAATCAACAACAACCCGCCAAACACCAGCTCTATTACGCCGGCCAGGCCGATCAGAGAAAAAAGCTGCAAATTATCATAGCCGGCGACATGCGGAACATGCAGAAGCTTTGCGGCGCCATGCAACATAAACGCATAAGCGCTGACCACGCGAAGGGCCGCTTGCGCGTACGAAGACCACATCTGGCAATTGCCTTTTGACATACTCATTCCCCACAAAAAGATGATAAAAATCCGTCACGCGCCAGGGCTCGCTGCAACCCTACGCGCAAAACGTCGCAATGGATCCGGATCCCCCCGACCACATTGCGCGAAGTGTACGAGAATCTGTTTAATAAATATACTCCCGAGGCAAAATTGCGGGCAGCGCACGGCATGTGTGGTCAGAATCACCGATAATGATACTTTTAACCCCAAATCCAACCATGGCTGATTCCACTCAGAACCGCAGCGACTTTGTGCGCTTTTCTTTAGAGCAAGGCGTTTTGCGTTTCGGGCAATTCAAGGTCAAATCCGGGCGCCTCAGTCCGTATTTCTTTAATGCCGGCCTGTTCAACACCGGATTGTCGATAGGCCGCCTGGCCAAATTCTATGCACAAGCCCTGATCGATTCCGGCCTGAAATTCGACATGCTGTTCGGCCCTGCATACAAAGGCATACCCCTATCCACCGCCACCGCCGTCGCGCTGACCGGGCATCCGGCCATGGCCGGCCAGGATGTCCCATTTGCCTTCAACCGCAAAGAAGTCAAAGACCACGGCGAAGGTGGCGTGCTGGTGGGTGCCCCCCTGCAGGGCCGCGTCATCATCATCGATGACGTCATCACCGCCGGTACATCGGTGCGTGAATCCGTCAACATTATTCGCCAATCGGGAGCCGAACCTGCCGCCGTATTGATCGCCCTGGACCGCATGGAGCGCGCCGGCGCCGACGACGCCCTCTCCCCTCATTCCGCCGTACAGGATGTCAGCAATACCTATGGCATTCCCGTGGTCAGCATCGCTTCGCTGGGCGATATCATGGGGCTGCTGGACCACGATCCCGAATTGGCCGAGCACCGCGCCGCCGTGGCCGCATATCGCTCACGATACGGGGTATCGTAGTATCGCAGCGGTTGGTGGCACCCACAAGGGGTGCCGCTACAAAACGGGGCGTCGCTACAACTACGCACCCGCCTTTCATGTAGCGGCAGCCCTTGTGGCTGCCAAAACCGTCGATAACCGAGGCTGTAGTTATAAAACGCCATGCCACCCACAAGGGGTGGCGCTACATGGGCGACGATTGCGCCAATATTCACCAATCGAGCGTCGCGGGTGGTTAAGGTGGGGCGGGCGATTCGGGCACGCCGCGCGCAGGACCGGCTTCGGGGATGCAAGGCGTGCGCTGTTTGAGTGGGACGCTTGCGAATAGCCCAGTGGGCTATTCGCCCCACGAGTTCGCACGCCGCCCCGA
>NZ_SMAJ01000025.1 GCF_004346225.1 Paralcaligenes ureilyticus
TCACCAGCGCAGCCGCAGGGCGAGGGGTGGGTACCGTCCGGTCATTCGGCCAGCGCCGGGTGCTGACGAAGGGAAGGCGGGGGCTGTCGGCGGGCGCTGTTTGAGCGGAGCCTCGCGCGCGAGGCGTAGCGAGTTCGCCCGACGCCCGCCTGGACGAGGCAGACCCGGGCAGTCGGGGCGCGTAGCGCCTCGACCGCTGGACGGACCGGACGGTACCCACCCCTCGCCCTGCGGCGTCTTAATAGAATGACCCCACCCAAAACGGCTCAAAAAAACAGCGACGCGAAACGCGTTCAGTTCCGTAAGCGCTTCAATCGAAATACCCTAGGCGTTTTGTGGCCGCGTTAATATTTCCAGCGCCTTGCGCAATGCCGGCGGCAGGGGCACCGGCCGGCGTGATTTTCTGTCGACATAAACATGCACGAAATGACCATGCGCAGCGGATAGCGGCTCGCCCTCTTTGAAAATGCCCACTTCGTAGCGAACGCTGGAATTGCCCAGATGGGCCACCTTGAAAGCCGCGTCAATATTGTCGGGAAAGGCGATGGGTGAAAAATAATGGCAGCCGGTTTCCACTACCAGCCCGATGACTTCACCGGATTCGATATTCAGGACCCCCGCGTCGATCAGATAGCGGTTGACGATGCTGTCGAAGTAAGACAGGTAAGTGACATTGTTCACGTGCCCATACACGTCGTTGTCGGACCAGCGAGTGGCAATCGGCCGGCAGTAGGTGAAATCGCGGCGGTGGCAAGGAACAGGTCTGGTCATGGCTGGTGGGGTCGGCGTTCGCGGTGTGAGGGTGACAAGCCTCTGCGGTCTGTGCAGGGTTCGAGCTTTTCATCAATAATATCCCCAATTGTTTTGCGAGGGTAGCAATGAAATTTGACGCGGTAATTTTTGATTGCGACGGCATTTTGGTCGACAGCGAACCCATTACTCTTGGGGTGCTGAGAGACATGTTGAGCGAGTTGGGATGGGATTTAAGCCCGCAGGAATGCCATGCCTTGTTTGTGGGCAAGGCATTCCAGGACGAGATGGACCTGATTGAGAAAAACACCGGCAAAAGGCTGGGGCCGGATTGGATCGACATATTCCGCGCGCGTCGAAATGCGGCGCTAAGCTCGAGGCTGGAGGCGGTGCCGGGCATTCACGACGCGTTGACCGCGATTGCCGGGCATTGGCAAGCCAATATGGCCTGCGCCTCGGGAGCCGATCGTAAAAAAATCGAACTGCAGCTCGAAAAAATCCGGATTCGCCATTATTTCGAAGACAGGATTTTCAGCGGCCACGAGGTGGCCAGGAATAAGCCGTTTCCGGATATCTACCAGGCCGCCGCCGCGGCGTTAGGCGTTTGCCCACAACGCTGCGCTGTGATCGAAGATAGCGTTACCGGGATCGCCGCGGGCGTCGCTGCCGGCGCCATGGTGTTCGCCTACTCGCCGCTCGGCCACGACGAGCCTCTATATAAGGCGGGCGCCTCGAAAACATTTGCCAGTATGGCCCTCTTGCCTGATTTGCTGATCTGATCGAGCCGCTCGATGGAGGGCTTCGTGTTTGGTTCGGGGGTCGGGAAGACTATGATGGTCGTATGCAATCCGTTTTCATGATGCAAACACGTTAAGGAGAAAATGTATGGAACACTCGATGTACCCCTCTATGACGAAAGAACTCGCCAAACAACGGTCCGACGCGACTCCCGAGATACAGGCGGCCTTCAAAGCGTTCAGCGCCAAGGTCTTCGCCGATGGGGCGTTGCCCAAAAAGACCAAGCAGTTGATAGCCGTGGCCGTGGCTCATGTGACCCAATGCCCCTATTGCATTCGCGGCCATACAGAGCTGGCGATGCGCGAAGGCGCGACCGAACAGGAAATCATGGAGGCCGTGTGGGTAGCCGCCGAAATGCGCGCGGGCGGCGCCTACGCCCACTCCAGTCTGGCGCTCGATACGGTCAATCAGGTCAAGAGTCGGTCCGGCGCGTAGTTTTCTGCGTGCGTGCATAGTTAATGACTGCAAGGCTGGAGATGGATGTACTGGCCGCAGTCAAAGCCGCGATGGGTTGAGGTGGGACGTGCCATGTTTAAAATTCAAACCATAGACCATCTTGTTCTTCGTGTGGCTGATCTTGCGCCCATGCTGAATTTTTATGTGAATGTGCTGGGCTGCACGCTGGATCGTGTCCAGGAAGAGCTTGGGCTCTACCAGGTCCGGGCGGGCGACGCGCTCATTGACCTGATTACGGTTGATGGAAAGCTGGGGCGTGCGGGTGGTTGCGCACCGGGTAGGGAAGGGCGTAACCTTGATCATTTTTGTTTGAGAGTAGAGCCCTTCGATGGTGAGAAGATACGGGCTTATCTGAGTGAGCAGGGGATCGAAGCCGGCGAACTGGCGCTCCGATACGGCGCGCAAGGTCAAGGCCTTTCTTTGTATCTATCCGACCCGGAGGGTAACGAGGTGGAGCTCAGAGGGCCTGTCGGGCGGCTGCTGGCTATAAACGAGAATCAACAAAGCGGTTAGCATAGTATCAAATGAAAACATTACAACGATTACCTACGCCGGTGATGGCAACACTGCTGGCGGCGCTCGGGCTCGCATCCGCAATGGGCATCGGGCGCTTTGCCTTTACCCCCTTGCTTCCTCTGATGCAGCAAAGCTTCGGACTCACGCTGCGGCAGGGGGCATGGCTGGCAACGTCCAATTACGCCGGTTATTTTGTGGGGGCGCTAATTAGTTTCATTTTCGATCCTGCGCCAAACAAAGCCGCCCGGTATAGCCTTTTGTGGATAGCCGTGCTCACGCTTGCCACGGGCTTGACGCAGATGTATGCAGCCTGGGTGGTGTTGCGGTTTCTCACGGGCGTGGCGAGCGCCTATGCGTTGATCGGTATTTCTTCATGGGCCTTGACTGTGCTGGCGCCGCAGCGCCGGCCAGGGCTGTATGGCTGGGTATTCGCGGGAGTGGGGTTTGGCATGATTTTGGCGGGCCTGACCGGCTTGGCGGCCGGAGTCATGCATGCAGCGCCCGATCACGCCTGGCTGGCGCTGGGGGCTTGCGCAGCGGTGGTCTTTGTTTTTTCCTGGCGCCCTTTGGGTTGGAGTCCCATTGGGCCCAAGCGCGCAGCAACTTCTGCACCGCAGCCGATAACTACCCGAGGCTGGACTCTGGTGTTTTGCTACGGCGTGTTTGGTTTTGGCTACATTATTCCGGCCACATTTTTGCCTGCGTTTGCGCGTGAACTGATTAGCGATCCGGCGGTTTTTGGATGGGTCTGGCCGGTCTTCGGAGCGGCGGCGGCGCTATCCACGGTCATCACCGCCTATTTGTTTGGGCGTGTGTCGCCGAGAAAGGTGTGGGCATACAGCAATATTGTGATGGCGGTCGGCGTTTTGGCTCCTGCTTTGTTCCTTAGCCCGGCCACCATTGTGATCAGCACCGTTTGTGTCGGGGGGACCTTCATGGTGATGACCATGACGGGCATGCAGACCGCGCGCCTGGCGACAGGCGCCGATGCGTCCAGACTGATTGCGGCCATGACCGCCAGTTTTGCGATGGGCCAATTGTTGGGGCCGCTGGCGATTCCCGGCGGGACGCTTAGAGAATCGATTGTGTTGCCGGGCATTGCCGCGGCCTGTTTATTGTTCGTTGGCGCAATCATCTTGTTTAGCCTTCGCACTGCTGCACATTCAAGGAAGGAGATTTCCAATGACTACCGCCCGGATTCGCACTGAACAGTTTTGCCGACGCTATGGGCTTGGTGTGCCCATATTGATGGCGCCGATGGCGGGGTCGTGCCCGCCATCCCTGGCGATTGCCGTGGCTAACGCGGGCGGCCTGGGCGCTTGCGGGATATTGCATATGCAGGCGGCAGACGTTACGGCCTGGGTGGCGCAGTTTCGCCAGCAGTCCGAAGGTGTGTTTCAGCTTAACGTGTGGATTCCCGACCCGAGTCCCGTGCGCGATGCGCAGCACGAAGCCCGGGTCCGCGATTTCCTCTCTCAATGGGGGCCCTCGGTACCCCCCGAGGCGGGAAACGTTGCGCTGCCGGATTTTGCTGCACAATGCGAGGCCATGCTTGCCGTCGATCCACCCATTGTTTCCTCGATCATGGGTTTGTATCCTTCCGGCTTCGTCAAGCAGCTCAAGGCTCGTGGCATTGCATGGTTCGCCACGGTGACAACGGTTGCAGAGGCCAGAGCGGCTCAGGCGGCCGGCGCCGATGTCCTGGTTGTTCAGGGGATGGAGGCGGGCGGCCATCGCGGCAGCTTTGAGGCCGATCGGGCGCAGGCGCAGCAGGTGGGCCTGTTTTCCTTGTTGCCGGCTGTCGTCGACGCCGTGAAAATCCCCGTCGTGGCGACCGGAGGCATTGCCGATGCACGTGGCGTCGCGGCCGCATTGACGCTGGGGGCGAGCGCGGCGCAGGTCGGGACAGGCTTTCTGCGCAGCCCCGAAGCGAAGATTCATCCGGCATGGGCCAAGGCGCTGGCAGGAGCGGCGCCGGAAGATACGGTTGTGACGCGTGCTTTCAGCGGCCGGGCGGGGCGCGGTATTGCCACGGATTATGTGCGTGCTGCCGAGGCGGCAGCGGCACCTGCAGCGGCGCCCTACCCGGTGCAGCGCGGCTTGACGTCCGAGATGCGCAAAGCCGCTCTGCAAAGCGGCGATGTTCAGAAGATGCAGTTATGGGCGGGGCAATCGGCGGGCCTGGCGTCGGACGAACCGGCCGCCGATATCGTTCGTTCGCTTTGGAGCGGTGCGCAGCAGTTCCTGCCTTGACGCGGCGTGTCCTACCGGGGCGTCGACCCCTTGGTTTGCGCCGCGCGCATAAAGTCGAAGTCCACGCCTTTGTCGGCCTGGGTTACGGTGTCCAGAAATAGTTTTTGATAGCCTCTTTCCGCGGTGGGCGGCACGGCGGGATTTTCGAGGGCTCTTTTTTTCAGTTCCGCTTTGGGCACGAGCAAGGAAATTTCCCGATCCTTTACGCTGAGCCGGATACGGTCTCCGTTTTTTACGTGCGCCAGAGGGCCGCCGATGGCCGATTCCGGCGTGACGTGCAGCACAATGGTGCCGAATGCCGTGCCGCTCATGCGGCCATCGGAAATCCTCACGATGTCTTTAACGCCCTGAACGGCCAACTTCCTGGGAATGGGAATATAGCCGGCCTCGGGCATGCCGGGCGCACCTTTGGGGCCAATGTTCTTCAGGACCAGGACATCGTCTTTGTTTACGTCCAGATCATCGGTGTCGATGCGCGCGGCCAGATCGGCGGCGTTTTCGAACACCACGGCCCGGCCTTCATGTTCCATAAGATCGGGGTGGGCCGCTGATTGCTTGATAATGGCGCCGCCCGGAGCCAGATTGCCGTAAAGAACGGCTATCCCGCCTTGCGGGTAAATGGGGCTGCCGATGGATTTAACGACTTCTTGTGCAAACCCAGGACCTGCGAGTTCGATCTCTTCGCCCAGCGTCCGCCCGGTGACAGTCAGCGCGTTCAATTTCAGCAGGGGCCTTAGTTGGCGCAGCAATGTGGCCATGCCGCCCGCTTTGTGAAAGTCTTCCATATAGTGTTGGCCCGAAGGCTTGAGATCCAGCAGAACGGGGGTTTCGCGGCCCATGCGGTCCAACGCCTTCAAATCGATATCCAGCCCCACACGGCCCGCAATGGCTGCCAGGTGCACGATGCCGTTGGTCGAACCGCCTATGGCAAGCAGCACCCTCATCGCGTTTTCAAACGCGTCAGCCGTCAGTATCTTGTCTATCGTTAAATGCTCTTTTGCCATCCGGACAGCCTGGGCGCCCGTCAGCTCGGCGATGCGCATGCGGTCGGCGGTGACGGCCGGCGGAGTGGCTCCGCCCGGAATTGTCATGCCTAGTGCTTCGGCAATGCAGGCCATGGTGCTCGCCGTTCCCATCACCGAGCAGGTGCCCACGCTGGCGACCAGTTGCTGGTTCACGTCGGAAATCTCTTGATCGTCGATTTCCTGGGCACGGTATTTTCCCCAGTAGCGTCGGCAATCGGTGCAGGCGCCGACGCGCTCGGATCGATGCGAGCCGGTCAGCATGGACCCGGTGATCAGTTCAATGGCGGGTATGCCGGCCGACGCCGCGCCCATCAATTGAGCCGGTACGGTCTTGTCGCAGCCGCCAATCAGCACCACGGCATCCATGGGTTGGGCCCGGATCATTTCCTCGGTATCCATCGCCATCAGGTTGCGCAGATACATGCTGGTGGGAAAGGAAAAACTTTCATGAATGGATATGGTCGGGAAATCCATGGGCAGGCCGCCCGCCAACATAATGCCGCGTTTCACCGCTTCCATCAGTTGCGCCATATTGCCGTGACACGGGTTGTAGGCGCTCCCGGTATTGGCAATTCCGATGACAGGCCTGTCCAGCGCCGCATCGGTATAGCCGGCCCCCTTGATAAAGGCCTTCCTCAGGAATAGCGAGAATTCGTTATCGCCGTAGCTGGTCAGGTTTTTTTTCAGTCCTGTGGGGTCGGTATGGGGCACTGCTGGTTTCTTGGGCATGATCTATTTCTTTATTACTTTTATTTCACATTGGCCGATTGTAAAGCTGCCCCTTTCGATGCGGGTGAATGAATACCTAATTGATCCGTGCCGGTGCTCGCACTTGCATCCGCTGCACCAGCAGCAGTCCCGACACGACCAGCACGATCGAGAGGCACAAGGTCCAGGATGGCAGGTGCCGTTCTATCGGCAGTTCGATCAATGCGGCGGTAATGGGACCCAGGGCCTGAAAAGCGACGACGCGGCTTGCGTCGATACGGCCGAGCGCCCATAGCCAGAGGTAGTAGCCCAGCCCGCTGGCGAAACCCATGAATACGATGTTCAGCCAGTCGATAATGTTCAGGTTCGACGGCCAAAGCGTCTGGCCCGTGAGCAGGCAGGCCAGTGTCAGGAACACCACCGAAGAGAACATGGCAATCCCGCTGGTGGGCAGCGTGGGGTAGCGCTTCAGATAAGGCCGGTACAGCACGCTGCAGGCGGCGCCCACAATCGTCGCGGCGATAATCGCGATGGGTGATGACCAGCCTGTGTTGCCCCCGCCCGCCGCCAGGGAGGAAGGGCTGAGCGAAACCGCCACACCGGTAATCGCCAGCACGATGCCGATTGTCTTGGCCGAACTAAGGCTTTCCTGTCGCAGCGCCAGGGCAAGGCACATCGTGGCCAGAGGCATGGTCGAGAAAATCAATGCGCACAGCCCGGCTGATAATGATTCCAGGGCATAGTTCACCAGGATGATCAGTACGGCAAACTGAAAGATTCCCAGCACCGCTATCGCCGCGGCATCCTTGATTGTGTATCTGGGCCAGCGGATGCGCAGCAGTGGCAGGGCCAGGAAGGCCAGGCCTATCAGATAACGCAGGAACGCCAGCGTCACGGGTGATACGACAGGAGCGACGACGCGTGTGGCGACCATTGCCGCACCAACGAGTATGCCTGTCACCGCGGCGGCGCCCAGCGCCAGCCGGTAGGTATTCACAGAAGCAGTTCCCAGGTTTCGCCGACCAAATCTTTGCCGAAACTATGGTGCGGTTCTTCTCCGGTTAGTTTGAAGCCCTCGTTTTGATAGATGCCGCGCGCGCCGACCAGAATGCTGTTGGTCCAGAGTATCAGTTTCTTGTAGCCCAGCTGTTTGGCATGCCGGATGCACTCCTGGACCAGGCGTTTGCCGATCCCCAAGCCGCGCGCGCTCGGTTCCACATACAGCAGACGCAGTTTCGCAACGTCTGCGGTATGCCGCACGAGGAATACCGAACCGACCACCGCGCCGTCCTTTTCCGCGATCCAGCTGCGTTCCCATGACGGGTCGAAATCGCGTATGTACTTGGCGACGACCTCTGCGACAAGGGCTTCGAAATCGGCATTCCATCCGTATTCCTGGGCGTACAGGGCGCCGTGCCGGTGGATAACCCAGCCCATGTCGCCCGCTTGCGGGTCGCGCAGCAGGTAGCTTGTGCCTCGCTTGTCCAGCAGGCCCTCGATTTGATGCATGGCTACCACCAATTGTTGTTGTTCGGCTTGCGAAAGCTGCTCGAGCATGGCTGCCACCTCCTGATGCGAGGCTTTGTTCAGGGGCTCGAAGCTGGCGCGGCCCTGGCGGGTCAGGGCCAGCAGCGACGCTCTGGCATCGGTTTCCGAGCGTGTTTTCTTGATGAGTCCGCGTTTTTCAAACCGTGTAATGATGCGGCTGAGATAACCGGCGTTCAAGCTCAGTTCGCTCACCAGGTCGGCCGTCGTCAGGCCGGCGCGATGGGCCAGTTCATAAAGAATCCGGACTTCGGTCAGGGAAAATTCGCTATTGAGCAGGTGCTCGTGCAGCACACCGATTTGCCGGGTGTAGAAGCGATTGAAGCGGCGCACCGTTTCGGCCCGCTCCGCGAGTTGCGCTGCTTCCATTTTGGTTTTCCTGTAAAGTTGCTATAAGCAATTATATATGTGCTTTTAGCAACTATAGCATTAGTTAATATTTATAGATACCGTCTGTCGGCCACTGATTCTGGCACCCACAAGGGGTGCCGCTACATGAGCCGCCGGTACGTTTCCGTAGCGGCACCCGTTGTGGGTGCCATCTCCCGTTAGAGTTTGTAGCGGCACCCCTTGTGGGTGCCATCTTTCGCCCTAAATTAAGGTCCACGTCATGCCGCAAAAAATTCCCGTTCTGGTGATCGTTTCCATGCAGGAGGCGTATCGGCGCCCGATCGCCGCGGCCTACGATATGGTGTATGCGCCAGACAAGGCGGCTCGTGACGCCGCGATTGCCACGGACGGGTCGCGTTTTCGCGGCGTTTTAACCATAGGCACTGTTGGTCTGACGAAAGCGGAAATCGAGGCCATGCCCGCCTTGGAAATAATTTGCTCCCTGGGTGTAGGCGTCGAAAAAATCGATGTTGCGGCGGCGCGGGCGCGTGGAATCATCGTGGCCAATGGCGCGGGCACCAATGATGCAAGCGTGGCCGATCACGCGTTCGGCTTGTTGATTGCGGCTGTTCGGGGCATTGTCACGCTTGATCAGATGGTTCGCAACGGCGGCTATCGCGACGCATTGCCGGACCATCGGCCCACGGTGTCGGGCAAGCGCATCGGTATCGTGGGCATGGGCATGATAGGACGGCAAATTGCCAGAAGGGCGTCCGGGTTCGACATGGAAATTGGCTACTGCAGCCGCAGTCGGCGCAGCGACGTCGGCTATGCCTACTTTGAAGATGTGCGGGAGCTGGCCGGCTGGTGTGATTTCCTGGTGATGGCTATTCCCGGCGGGCCGGCCACCCATCATCTTGTCAACGCCGCCGTGCTCGAAGCTCTTGGCCCGAAAGGTGTGCTGGTTAACGTTGCGCGCGGCAGCGTTGTCGATACAGAAGCGTTGGCGGCGAGCTTGCGCTCTGGCGGCATTGCCGGGGCGGGCCTGGATGTCTATGAAAGCGAACCGCTGCGGCCGGAGTCGCTCATCGATCTGCCCAACGTTGTGCTGACTCCCCACGTGGCGGGCCGCTCGCCCGAGGCCATGCAGGCATCACTCGATCGGTTCCTGGCCAATATCGACGGTCATTTTTCCAGGCGTGGAGTGATTTCGCCGGTGTGATTGCGCGGTGGTTTGGCGCTGGTTGTGGCGTATGTGGACGAGCCCAGCAATTTATTGGCCTGATTCGAAGGCAATTGAGTAAAATCAGCCGGAGTCAGTCCCCGGCGGTGCGTGATGGCGTCGCTTGTGCAAATCAAGATATCACTAAAAAAACGAGACATGAGCAGCCGCCTGGAGCTAAAAAACATTACGAAGGCCTATCCGGCCGTTGTGGCCAACGATGCGGTTGGCCTGACGGTGATGCCGGGCGAGATTCACGCTGTCCTGGGAGAGAACGGCGCCGGAAAATCAACGCTGATGAAAATCATCTATGGGGTGGTTGAAGCGGATTCGGGCCAGGTGTATTGGAATGGCCAGGAAATAAAAGTCGGGAGTCCGTTGGCGGCGCGCCAGTTGGGCATCGCCATGGTGTTTCAGCATTTCTCGTTGTTTGACACTCTGACGGTCACGGAAAATATCGCTTTAGGGTTGCCTGCGGATACAAAGCTCGACGCCTTGGCGCGGCGCATTGCCGATACGGCGACCCAGTACGGGCTCGATCTGGAGCCGCAGCGTCATGTGCATACCTTGTCGGTGGGCGAGTGCCAGCGTGTGGAAATTGTGCGAGCGCTATTGGCCAAGCCACAACTGCTCATCCTGGACGAGCCCACTTCGGTGCTGACCCCGCAGGCGGTGGAAAAACTGTTTGAGACCTTGCGCCGTCTGGCGGCCGAGGGTTGCAGCATTTTATATATCAGTCATAAGCTCGATGAAATAAGGGCGCTTTGCCACAGCTGTACTGTGATGCGCGGCGGCAAGGTTACAGGTGTGTGCGACCCCAGGCAGGAAACCGAAGCCAGCCTTTCGCGTCTGATGATAGGTGCCGAGCCGCCCGCGGTTGAACGTCATCGGCAGCCGGCCGGGGCTACGCGCCTGTCGGTGCAAAAACTCTCTCTGAAAAAAAGTCATCCGTTCGCCATCGAATTGCACGATATCGAGTTCGACCTGCGTGCAGGTGAAATAGTGGGTCTTGCCGGTGTTTCGGGCAACGGTCAGCAGGAGCTGCTGGCGGCTCTGTCGGGCGAGGACACCCGTGCCGCCCCCGACTCGATCCTGCTCGACGGGGTGTCTGCGGGCCGGCGCAACGCGGCGTGGCGTCGCTTGCATGGCCTGGGCTTTGTGCCCGAAGAGCGGTTGGGTCGGGGCGCCGTGCCTGAGTTGAGTCTGGCTCAAAACCTGTTGCTGTCGCATCAGACCCGTGCAACGGTCAGGCATGGGATGGTTCGCTACGGCGTGCTCGACCGTTTGGCGGCAAGCATTATCGAGCGTTTCAGGGTGAAGGCCGGCGGGCCGCAGGCCATGGCGGGCAGCCTTTCGGGAGGCAATTTGCAGAAGTACATCATCGGGCGGGAAATCGTGCGTGCGCCCAAGGTGCTGTTGGTGGCGCAGCCTACTTGGGGTGTCGATGTAGGCGCCGCCGCGCAAATACGCGCCGAACTGTTGGCGTTGCGCGATGCGGGTTGTGCCTTATTGGTCATTTCAGAAGAGCTGGATGAATTATTTGAGATATCCGACCGATTGATCGTTATGGCAAAAGGAAAAATATCGCCGTCGATCGACGCGTCCGAGGCCAGTATGGATTTGATCGGCCGCTGGATGAGCGGGTTGTGGCTGGGCGCTGCCCCCGGTGTTCAGGGAGCGGTCCATGCTTAAGCTCGAACCGCGCGCCAAACCCTCGACGTGGATGTCATGGCTGTCTCCCGTCATGGCGGTCGCCTTGACGATGTTGTGCGGCGTGGTGTTGTTCGCCTCGGTGGGGCGCGATCCCCTGGCCAGCCTGGCGGTGTTTTTCCTGGACCCCATCAAGGATGTGCACGGCTGGTCCGAGGTCGGTGTCAAGGTTGCGCCGTTATTGATGATTTCAGTGGGCCTGGCGATCAGCTTTCGGGCCAATGTCTTCAATATCGGGGCCGAAGGGCAGTTTGTGTTGGGTGCGATTGCGGCGGGCGCCGTCATTTTGCATTTCGACGACGATACGAACGGTGGCGCGGGATTCATTGCGCTGGCCCTGATCGCCGGTATGGCCGGCGGCGGGCTATGGGCTGCGATTGTGGCGTGGTTGCGCGACCGCTATAACGCCAACGAGATTCTGGTGTCGCTCATGCTGGTCTATGTGGCCGAGCTGTTGCTCAGTTATTTGGTGCATGGGGTGCTGATGGATCCCGATGGTTTCAGCTTTCCGCAGTCCAAGTTGTTCTCCAGCGGCTTTCTGTTGCCGATTATCCTCCCCGGCACACGTTTGCATTTGGGATTGGTGCTGGCCCTTCTGGCGGCCCTCCTGGCCTGGGTGTACCTGGCGAAGAGCTTTTCAGGATTCAAATTGCAGGTGGGCGGCATGGCTCCGCGAGCGGCCTTGTATGCCGGTTTTTCGTCGCGCCGGTCTTTGTGGATTTCCATGACTGTTTCGGGTGCTTTGGCGGGTTTGGCCGGGGCATGCGAAGTGATGGGGCCTATAGGCCAGTTGACGCCGTCGGTCTCTCCGGGCTACGGGTTTGCCGCCATCATTGTGGCGTTTGTCGGGCGGCTGCATCCGATAGGCGTGATCTTCGCCAGCTTTATCATGGCGCTGTTTTATATAGGCGGCGAATTGGCGCAATCGCGCCTGGGGATGCCGAGCGCCATTACCGGCGTATTCCAGGGCATATTGCTGTTTTCCTTGCTGGCCTGCGACGTGCTGATCCACAACAAACTAAGCTGGAGAAAATGATGGATGCTCTGGCGCCGCTGATTGCGGCTTCGATCAATGCGGGCACCCCTCTGATGCTGGCGGCCCTGGGTTTGCTGATCAATGAAAAGTCCGGAGTCATCAATCTGGGGGCCGAAGGCATGATGCTGGTCGCGGCCGTGGTGGGCTTTGCGGTTGCCGTTCATAGCGGCAGCGTGTTTTTGGGGTTTGCGGCCGGCGCTTTCGCCGGGATGCTGCTGGCCGGCTTCTTTGCGTGGCTTACCGTGTGGCTGGGCGCCAATCAGGTGGCTTGCGGCCTGGCCTTGTCGCTGTTTGGCGGCGGAGCGTCGGCCTATATAGGCATTGCGTATGTAGGTGTCAGCCTGCATGCGGGTAAATTCGGGATCCCGTGGCTGGAGAACATCCCGTTTTTTGGGCCGGCTTTGTTTCGCCAGCACCCGATGGTGTATGTGTCGGTGCTGCTGTGTGGCGCGATTATCTGGTTTTTGCGCCGCACCCGTGCAGGCCTTGTTTTGCGTTCGGTGGGTGAATCGCCGTCATCCGCGCATGCCTTGGGGTTGAATGTGCGCCGCATTCGCCTGGCTGCTCTGGTGTTTGGCGGGGGCTGCTGCGGCTTGGCGGGGGCCTTCATGTCGTTGGTATATACGCCCATGTGGGTTGAAGGCATGGTGGCCGGGCGTGGCTGGATTGCACTGGCCCTGACCACGTTTGCCACCTGGCGTCCGGCGCGGGTCATGCTGGGGGCTTATTTATTTGGTGGAATAACGATTCTTGCCTATTATATGCAGGCAATGGGTGTGCCGATCGCCTCCCAGCTGTTGTCCATGTTGCCTTATCTTTCGACGGTCCTGGTTCTGGTGGTGATATCGCGAAATTCCGGCTGGATAAGGCTGAATATGCCGGCTTCGCTGGGCAAGAATTTCAGTCCGGGCTCGTAGAGCATCAATTTGTAGACGTAAACTTTCAATTCAAACACCAAGGGGAAATCATGTTCAAGAATCATATGCGCCGCTTTTTGTGCGCGGCGGCTCTGGCGCCCGCCATGGCGCTTTGTGCGTCGGCGGCCGGTGCTGCGGCATCCGAGCCGCTCAAAATCGGCTTTGTCTATGTCAGCCCGGTTGGAGAGGCGGGCTGGTCGTGGCAGCAGGATCTGGGGCGCAAGGAGCTGGAAAAGAATCTGGGCGACAAGGTAAAGACTCAGTATGTCGAATCGGTGCCTGAAGGGGCGGACGCTGAGCGCGTTATTCGCGATATGGCGCAGCAGGGCGACAAGCTTATTTTCACGACGTCGTTCGGTTATATGAACCCCACCCTGAAGGTCGCCAAGCAATTCCCCAATGTTAAATTTGTACATTCAACCGGCTATAAAACAGCGCCCAATGTCGCCACGACCAATGCGCGTTTCTATGAAGCCCGTTATCTGGCGGGCATCCTGGCCGGGAAAATCACCAAGACCAATGTGGCGGGCTATGTTGCCGCGTTCCCAATACCCGAAGTGCTGCAAGGCATTAACGCCTTCACGCGCGGCATGCGCAGCGTCAATCCCAAGGCCGAAGTACGGGTCATCATGGTTAACAGCTGGTTCGACCCGGGTAAAGAACGTGATGCCGCGTTGGCGCTGATCGGCCAGGGCGCCGATGTGCTCACGCATCACACCGACTCTACCGCCGTGGTGCAATTGGCCGAAGAAAAAGGCAAATATGCCGTGGCCTACCATTCGAATATGATCAAATTCGGCCCACATGCGCAAATTGCTGCGGTGACGCACCACTGGGGCAAGTATTTCACCAAAGAGGCGCAAGACGTCATCAATGGCACATGGAAGTCCGACAGCACCTGGGGCGGCATCAAGCAAGGTATGGTCGCGCTGGAAGGCTACGGCCCGGCGGTGACCGACGATATGAAGAAATTCGTACTGGCCAAGCAGGCCGAAATCGTCGCAGGCACGCTTACGCCGTTTGACGCGCCCATTACCGACAACACCGGCAAGGTCCGTCTGGCGTCCGGTTCGCTTAACGACGATGGCTTGAACAAAATGAATTATTACGTTCAGGGCGTGGTGGGCCAATTGCCCAAAAAATGATCGGCCCGCGCTCGCCGTCTTGATGGCCGGGATGGCGTTACGCCGAGGTTCTGTGCGTGGGATGGCACCCACAAGGGGTGCCGCTACGAAAGCGTACCCGCTGCTAATGTAGCGGCAGCCCTTGTGGCTGCCACCCCGCGCCATATACAGATTTGCTCATGTAGCGGCACCCCTCATGTAGCGGCACCCCTAGTGGCTGCCATCGCTGCATTACCCGCGCTCCCCAAAAAAACGCATCAACCGCTCGTTGAATGCTTTGGGATTGGCCAGATTCATGCCGTGCGAGGCGAGCGGAATGGTCGTTCGTTCAACATCAGCGAAAATGGATTCAAGGATATCCAGGCGTTGACCATACCTGGCCGGGCTATTGGCACCGCCCAGCAAAAGGACGGGGCAATTCAATCGTTCGGCGCGGGTCAGATCGAACTCGAGTGCAGCTTCGTGTATCTGGGACAGCAAGGTGTAGGCGTTGTCTTTAACCATGGTTTTGAACCAGCCCACCATTTGATGCCAGGTGCCGGCCCCGTTTACCGCATCCACGAAGTCGCGCATCGCGTCCTCTATGTCGCCGGCCTTGATTTTTTGCACGACATCACGCTGAAAAGAGGGTTGCGCCGGCTCACCCTTGATCGGGAACCCCGGGTCGGCCAAAGTCAGGCTACGGGTCAGCTCCGGGGCCGTGCAGGCCGCTTCCAGCGCGACGTGCGCGCCGCGCGAATGCCCGACGATATGCACGGGCTGGCCCGGGCTTTGCTGTCGCAGGAAGGCGATCAGGTCCTGCGCATGCTGCGCGATGTTATAGGCTGGGTTGTCGTCGCTAAAGGTTGTTGGCCAGCAGCCGCGCAAACTGGGCGCCAGCACCTGGAACTGTTGGCTCAATGCTGGTATCTGCCAGCGCCAGTAGCGATAATCGCACAGGGATCCGTGAATAAGCAGTACGCCCTGGCCTTGGCCCGCGGCCGTGTAGGCCAGCGGGTAATCCAGTCCGGACGAAATGGTTTGGGGCAATGGGTTGATGGTAGGCATGGTTAGATGTGCAGCAGATCGTCGACCAGCACGTAGGGCAGTCCCTGGCTGCAGGTTTCGACCCGCGCTCGAATGGAGAAGGCCTGGGCCAGGTTTTCAGGTGTTATCACTTCGCGCGGCGCACCGCTGGCTACGAGTTTGCCCTGTTTCATGATCAAAGCATAGTCGGCGTAGCGTAGCGCCATATTCAGATCGTGCAGCACAATCACGGTCAGCAGGCCGCGTTCGCGTGTCAGGGACCGCAATAGCTGCATGACGTGATGCTGGTAGTTCAGGTCCAGCGAGGCGAGCGGCTCGTCGAGCAGCAGCACGGCGGGTTGGTGGATCAGCGCCTGGGCGAGGCCCACCAATTGCTTTTGCCCGCCCGAGAGTTCGTCCAGGTAACGTGAGCCCAGCCGCGCGATGTCCAGATCCTTCAAAACGGCTTCAACCCGCTCTGTGGCGCGATCAGGCGGGGAGGCGGCCTGTGCCGTGCGCTGACGCGCGTGCAGCGCCACCAGCACGGCTTCCACGACGGTTAGATGGACATCGCCGGGCAATGATTGCGGCAGGTAGCGTATATGGGTAGCGCGCTGCGCGGCCCCCCATGCTCTTAAATCGTCAGCACCCAGTTTGAGCGTTGTGGCCTGAGCAGGTATGAGTCCAGCCACGCTTTTGAGGAGCGTTGACTTTCCGCTGCCGTTGGCCCCAAGCAGAGCGACAAGCGACCCGCCAGCCAGGTCGGGCACATCAAGCTGCGAGAGTATGGGCTGCGAGCCCAGGGTGACTGAGATCGCGCGGACTTGCAGCGTGCTGGAAAGTGGTTCTTGAGGCATGGCTATTGCAGAACCTGGCGACGCAGAAGGGCGAGCAGAAAGAAGGGGATACCGACCAGGGTAGTGACGATTCCCACCGGCAGTACCCCATCGGCGATGATCAGCTTGGACGCAATTGATGCCGCTATCAAAATGACTCCGCCTGTCAATGCACTGGCGGGGAGGTACCAGCGATGGTCTTCGCCCCAGATGCGGCGTGCGATATGCGGCGCGATCAGACCGATAAAACCGATCACACCCACCAGGGCGACCGCCAGAGCCGCCAGAATGCTGATCCGGATCAGGGCGGCGCGGCGCACCTTGTGCGTATCGACGCCGAAACTGGTGGCGCGTTCGTCGCCGAAACGCAGGGCGGTAAGCTGCCAGGCTTGTTTAAGCGAAAACAGTGAAACGACGATCAGCGTCAGGCTCATGATGCCGACCCGGGGCCAGTCGGTGCGGGCCAGGCTCCCCATCATCCAGAAAATCAGATCCTGCAGCGCCGTGGCGCTGGCGGTAAATTGCACCAGGGACAGCAGCGCATTAAAAATAAAAACCAAAGCAATGCCGAACAGGACGATTCCGGCGGCGCCGATGCGCGCCTTGCGCGCCACCACGTCAAGCAGCCATGCGCAAAGCAGGGCAAAGAGAAACGCGTTGATCATCAGCATGTACTGGGCAGGGACCAGGGGCAGGCTGATATGCAGAATCAGAGCCAGCGAGGCCCCCAGCGCGGCGGCCGACGATATCCCCAGCGTAAAAGGGCTGGCCAGGGGGTTGTTGAGCACGGTTTGCATTTCGGCGCCCGCCAGTCCCAGCGAAGCGCCGACGGCCAACGCCATCAAAGCCTGCGGCAGGCGTATTTGCCAAACGATGGCGGCCAGTGCAGGGTCGGACGATTCGGGGTGCAACAGCGCTTGCAGTACCGTCATGGCACCCAGACGCGCCGGGCCTATCAGGGCATCCGCGCACAGCAGGCCCACAATAATGCATGCCAGCAAGGCCAAATGGCCCTTTTTGCGTCGCCAGGCGTATTGGTGGGCCCCGGCAGTCGCATACGCGGGGTCGCGAGACATTATTGCAAGAGCTTAAGGCGACTTTTTGCGGTTTCGGCGGCGGAGGTCTGCGGATAGCTTTTCACTATTTTCTGCAGGCTGCTTTTGGCTCCCGCCATATTATTCAATTCGATCTGGCTCGCGGCTACGACAAGCAGTGCGTCAGCCGCGCGTGGGTCTTTGGGATTGGCCTGCACCAGGCTTTGCAATTCCTGGATGGCGCCCTTGAAGTTCTTGCTGGCATAAAAACTGCTGCCTTGATAGAACTGGGCTTCGGCGGCCAGCTGGCTGTTGGGGTAATTTTTGAGAAACCCGCCAAAAGCAGCCGCGGCTTCTTTGTATTTGCCACTGTGGAACAGACCCATGGGCTGGTCGAAGGCCGTTTGTTCTTGCGGATTGTCCACCTTCGGGTGGCTGCCGCCGGACTGGTCCTGAGTGGACCGCTTGTCCATGTCTTGTTGCCAGCGTAGCTTCTCCAGTTCGCCACGCATGCTGGTGACCTCGCTTTGCATGGTCTCGAGCTGGTCGGCCAGTTGCAAGCGCGCCTGCTGGTTCTGATCGGTAATTTGCTTGATTTGCGCCCGCAACTCAAGAATGGCGCGACGTGCATCGTCGTCGGCGAATGCATGGGCGGGGATGGTGACAGACAATAGCGAGATTGTGGCGGCCAAGATGGCGGTACGGCGCAGAGACAAGGAGTAAAGGCTCATTTTGGTATCCATTCAAATAAAAACGCCGTAGCGGATGGCCGCCACGGCGTTGCTATGACTTACCGCGGTCGGATATTAACGTTGATAGACAATATCGGCGCGACGGTTTTCAGCATAGTCGGCTTCGGTCGTGCCCAAGGCCTTGGGCTTTTCCTTACCGAAGCTGATGGCTTCAATCTGGTTGCTGTTGACACCCAGCAGCGTCATCATGCGCGCTACTGCGTCGGAACGGCGTTGACCCAAAGCCAGATTATATTCAGAACTTCCGCGTGCATCGGCGTTGCCTTCGATGCGGATCTTCTGCTGGTTATGGGCGGTCAAATACTTGGAGTGCATCTCAACCAAGCTGCGGTACTGATCTGCTACCGTATAGCTATTGAATTCAAAGTAGACCGAACGCTGTTGGGCGAGGGGGCTTTGCGGGTTGAAGGGGTCCATGATTTGCCCAGAATTTGCCGCACCGGACCCAGAACCGTTAGCGTTCTTGTCGAGAGGTACGGAGCTGCAAGCTGCCAGCGAGGCAGCCAATACAGCGATAGTGAGGCTTTTGGCAATGCGCGAGCTCATTTAAGTTCCTTTGAAAAAGAGTCACACTGAAAATTAGTTGGTAAATGGTCCCCAGGTGGGTTCGCGCACTTTTCCGCTGAGGGCCGATAGCGTTTGACGCACACGGCCATCAACGGACACAACTGCTAAAACGCTGCGACCACCTTGTACAGAACTATAAAGGATTTGCATGCCGTTCGGTGCAAAACTTGGTGACTGGTCATCGGGTCCGGCGGTCAATAATTGCTCGGATCCGCTGGACATATTTTGCATTGCAATACGGAATGCGCCCCCTCTGCGGGTAACGTACACCAGGTTGCTGGCATCGGGGGAAATGCGAGGTGAGACGTTGTAACTGCCATTGAATGTGACGCGTTGCGCGTCGCCGCCGCCGATCGACACCTTGTAGATTTGCGGGTTGCCTCCGCGGTCGCTGGTAAAGACCAGCGACCCGCCGTCGGGCGTGTAGAAAGGTTCGGTGTCTATGAGTGGCGAACGCATGATTCGGCGCAGGCCCGAGCCATCGAGGTTCATGGTGTAAATCTGGGAAATGCTGTCGCGCGAAAGCACGATGGCCAGTTGCTGCCCATTGGGCGACCAGGCTGGCGCACTGTTGTTACCCTTGAAATTTGCGATCGGGGTGCGTGTTCCGGTGGCCAGGGTTTGAAGGTACACGACCGGCTTGCCCGATTCGAAACTGACGTATGCCAGACGCTTGCCATCCGGAGACCAGGCCGGAGAAATAATGGATTGTTTCGAACGCAACATGACCTGCGGATTCTGCCCATCTGCGTCTGCAATTTGTAACTCATAAGTGTTGCCCGTTTGCAACACATAGGCGATGCGAGTGGAAAACACCCCACGCACGCCGGTAATTTTTTGGTAGATCCGATCGGCTATTTGATGCGAGATACGGCGCAATTCTTTTTCGGTGCCGGTGAAAGCGACGCCATCGATCTGGCTTTTGCGCACCGAATCGACCAAACGATAGCTGACGCTGTACTGCCCGCCCGATTGGGTAATTGAACCGTAGGCCAGGTAGTCGGCGCCGCGGTTGCGCCATTGATCGTAGGAAATCGAGCTTTCGGCGTTCAGATTGGCGCCTGCGGCGTTTATCAGCTGAAATTGCCCCGAGCGGGTCAGGTCATCCCGGATGACTTGGGCTATCGCTTGCCCGTGCGCGTCGCCCGCATAGTCGGCAATGGCAATTGGATACTGAGTGGCGCCTACGCCGGAGATATCGACGCGCAGTTGCGCATGCGCCGGCTGGCAGACAATAAAACTAGTTACGAGCATAAGAAGCCCGCAAACCCAAAGCCAGCCAGGTCGTGCCGAGGCGGTTTTGCTTAATGTAGCGGCTGTCATATGTGCAATCTCCTGTCATTCATACATGCGGTAGTCGCCCGTGACATACGAAGGATATCTACCGGAAGGGGGTTTGGGGAATGGTGAGCAATTCTGGATTCCCGTCGCGACCGCGCGATCAAATCCCTGGATGCCTGAAGAGCGCTGTACTTCGACGCGAGTCACGTGGCCCTGAGCATCAAGATTCGCTTGGTATTGTACAGTCGGGTTGGCTCCGGCACGTGGCGGCACCGGATAGGCGACGTGTGGGCGTACGCAGGCCGCCACTTTGGCTGCATAGCCATTGTCGTTGCCGCCGCCGCCCGATTGATTGCGGTCTGCTGTGCCGCCCGGGATGCCTGCTGCACCCAGCGCATCACCGCGCATGGCCTTCCTGAGGGCGTCGCGTTTGGCGGCCGCGGCCTTCTCGGCAGCGGCTTTCTTGGCGGCTTCGGCCTTGGCTGCCTTGTCGGCTGCGGCCTTTTCCTCGGCCGCTTTTTCTTCAGCGGCTTTTTCTTCAGCGGCTTTTTTAGCCGCATCGGCCTTGGCTTTCTTGTCGGCTGCCGCTTTGGCGGCGGCTGCCTTTTCGGCCGCGGCTTTCTCCTGGGCCGCCTTTTCGGCGGCTTTCTCGGCGGCAGCCGCTTTTTGCGCAGCCGCCTTTTCCGCAGCGGCTTTCTTGGCCGCTTCAGCCTTGGCCTGCTTGGCAGCCAGATCGATAGCGGCTTTCTCGGCCGCCGCCTTCTCTGCGGCCTGTTGTGCGGCCTGTTTCTGTTCTTCTTTCTGGCGTTCCTTGCGTGCTTTTTCCAGCGCGATTTCGGGGTCGACCTCAGGTTTTGGGGGGGCAACGACCGGGGGAGGCGGCGCAGGCGTCGGGGGCGGTGTAGGGACCGGCGGCGTGGGCTTGGGCGGTGGAGTTTCTTTGGGCGGGGGAACGGGTTTCGGGGGAGGCGTAGGCGTATCAGGCGTTTTGGGCTCGGTATCGGCCGGAGCCGCCGTAGGCGTTGTGCCGTTGGCCCAGAGCTCGATTTGCACCGGGTTCGGGTTTTTGGGCGAGGCCCAGAAGCCGAACAGCATAAGCAAAATCAGCAGCGCATGGAAGGTTGCGGCATACCCCAGCCCACGGCGCTCATCCTGTTGTTCAGGCGTTCTGGGCTTGGTTGTATGAGTAGATGTGGTTGGCTTCATGGCTTAGGGGTGGTGCCCTTTGTCGCAGGTAGGCGGCTGGAGGCTATTTCTTTTGCACTTCGGTACCGGATTTCTGGTCGACGAGCAATCCCAGGCGCGTTACTCCGTTGCTGCGCAATTGATCCATGACTTTCATGACGGACTCATACGGAACCTTGCCGTCGGCGGCGATCACGACCGGCGTGTCGGCCGTGAGTCGTGATTGCACCTCGCTCACCAGGTTCTGACTGTCAATCTTTTCGAATTGCGCGCCCGCTTCGCGGCGTCGCAAGGCAATGGAGCCGTCTTCGGAAATTTGCACTTCAATGGGCGCGGCCGGGACTTCGGCGGCCTGTCCGACCGAGGGCAGGTTGATCAGGCCCGGGGTGATCATTGGCGCGGTGACCATGAAGATCACCAGCAGCACCAACATGACGTCGATGTAGGGGACGACGTTGATTTCGTTTTTCATGCGACGGCCGCTGCGGCCGATGTCACTGCGATTCGATAGCATCAGCGCACCTGCCGCTGCAAGATGTTGAGGAACTCGTCGATGAAGCTGTCAAAGCGGATGGACAGGCGATCGATCTGGTTCGTATAGCGGTTGTAGGCAAGCAGCGCCGGTATGGCCGCGAAAAGCCCGAATGCCGTGGCAATCAGCGCTTCGGCAATACCCGGGGCAACCGCAGACAGAGTCGCTTGTTGCATGGATGACAGGCCGATGAAGGCGTGCATGATCCCCCATACGGTGCCTAGCAGCCCGATGTATGGGCTGACCGACGCGGCCGAAGCCAGAAAGGTCAGGTGCGATTCCAGGCCGTCCATTTCGCGCTGGTAGGTGGCGCGCATGGCGCGGCGCGGGCCATCCAGGGTGGCTTCGCCGCCGTTGCTGCGGCGCGCCTTGATGAATTCGCTCATGCCGGCGTCGAAGATGCGCGCCAGCGATCCGTGCTCGGCGCGGCGGCTGACGATGGCCTGTTGCAGAACCGACAGGTCGCCGCCCGCCCAGAAATCGTCTTCGAAACGGCTTGTTTGATCATTGGCGCGTCTGAGGGTGCTTCGCTTGCTGAAGATATATGTCCACGATAAAACCGAAATGGCCAGCAAAATAAGCATGACCAGTTGCACCGGGATGCTGGCGTTGAGCAATAGGGTAAGCAACGACATGTCGCTAGAGGCTTGCATAATTATTCCTGAACCTTTTCCAATAGAGTTCTAAGTTCGCGAGGCAATGCGGCAGGGCGAAGTGTGTTCGTATTCACGCTGCAAACTTTGATCGTGCTTTCGCACAGCAGTTCCCCGCCGCATGTGGCAGATTGTTGAAAATCGATCGAGGCGTGACCGAGGCGGGTGATTTTACTGTGTACTGTCAGCAGATCGTCGAGCCGGGCCGGCTTGCGGTATTGTATTTCAACTGTTTTGACGACGAACATTCGCTGCTCGCGTGCGGCCAGTTCCGACTGGTTGACCCCCAGGCGGCGTAACCATTCGGTGCGGCCTCTTTCAAAAAACTTTAGGTAATTACCGTAAAACACGACGCCCCCGGCATCGGTGTCTTCGTAATATACGCGAATCGTGAGGGTGGAGAGTTGTTCCTGTGTCAAAGCGATTCCAAACGTTTGACAATAGCCGTTAACGCTTCGGCAACCGGCACCTTGGCCGCGGCTTCATCGCTGCGCGCCTGCAGTTCGAGTATGCCTTCTTTCAGGCCGCGGTCGCCCACCGTAATCCGTACGGGTACGCCAATCAACTCCCATTCGGCAAACATCACTCCGGGGCGGATATCCCTGTCGTCAAGCATGACTTCAACGCCTGCCTGCTCCAGCTCGCGGTAAAGAGTTTCGGCCGCGTTGCGAACTGTTTCACTTTTATTCCACCCCATTGGACAGATGACGACCTCGTAAGGCGCAATGGCTTTGGGCCAAACCATGCCGCGAGCGTCGTGGCGCTGCTCGATGGCGGCCGCCGCAATACGGCTGATTCCGATCCCGTAGCAGCCCATTTGCAGCAGGGCCGGCTTGCCGTCCGTATCCAGGAACGTGGCGTCCAGGGCTTTCGAATACTTGTCGCCCAGGAAAAACACATGGCCCACTTCGATGCCGCGTTGAATGGCCAGGTGGCCGCCTTGCGGATCTGGATCGCCTGCGGTGACGTTGCGCAAATCGGCGACCTGCGGTTCGGGCAGGTCGCGGCCCCAATTGACTCCGGTGTAGTGAAAACCTTCGCGATTGGCGCCGCAAATGAAATTATTCATGTGGGCAACAGTGTGGTCGGCAATGACAACTACGGGTTTGCGAGGATTTACCGGACCCAGATATCCTGGCACGCAGCCGAAGGTGTCGAGAATTTCGTCTTCCGTCGCAAAGCGATGGCCATTTTCGAACCCAGCCAACTTGCTGGCTTTGATTTCATTGAGCGAATGGTCGCCGCGTATCAGCAAAAGCCATATGGTTGGGGCGGCTTTGCCGTCTGCGGCCTCGGTAGCCAGAACAATCGCCTTTACGGTGTCGGTGAGCGGGCGCTTTAACTGCGCGGCCACGATTTCGCATTTGGGCGCGTCGGGGGTGGCGGTTTCGACCAGCGTTTCGCTGGCTGCGCCGCGCAGGGCGATCAGGGTCGGCGCGGCGGCCAGCTCGATGTTGGCGGCATAGTCTGAATCGGGGTTGTAGACGATCAGGTCTTCGCCGGTGTCGGCAATGACCTGGAATTCGTGACTGCGCGAGCCGCCGATCGAGCCGGTGTCGGCGGCAACCGCCCGGAATTCAAGGCCCAGGCGCGTGAATATTTTGATATAGGCCTGGTACATGAGATCGTAGCTGGCCTGCGCAGAGGCGGCGTCGCGGTCGAAGGAATAGGCGTCTTTCATGGTGAATTCGCGCCCGCGCATCAAGCCGAACCGCGGGCGGCGCTCGTCGCGGAACTTGGTCTGGATATGGTAGAAATTAAGGGGCAATTGGCGCCAGCTGTGGATTTCGTTGCGGGCAATGTCGGTGATGACTTCTTCAGAGGTGGGTTGCAGGACGAAGTCGCGCTGGTGCCTGTCCTTGATGCGCAGAAGCTCTGCGCCGTATTGTTCCCAGCGTCCGGATTCAACCCAAAGCTCCGCCGGCTGCACGACGGGCATGAGCAGTTCGATGGCGCCCGCACGGTTCATTTCTTCGCGCACAATGTTTTCAATTTTGCGCAATACCCGCAGGCCCAGCGGCATGTACGTGTATATGCCGCCGGCCACTTTGCGGATCATGCCGGCCCGCGTCATGAGCTGGTGGCTCGTGACGTCGGCTTCGGCGGGGGCTTCTTTCAGTGTGTTGATGTGGTAGCTGGATGCGCGCATAGTGGTGAGTATCTCGACAGGTACGTATAATCAGGCGTAATTGTATTGAATTTGCTTTTGGGGTGGCCCATGTTAGATCGTGAAGGCTACCGTCCTAATGTCGGCATTATCCTCGTAAACCAAAAAAACGAGGTTTTCTGGGGTAAACGTATTCGTGAACATGCATGGCAGTTTCCGCAAGGCGGCATCAATTATGGCGAGACTCCGGTCCAGGCCATGTATCGAGAGCTCCACGAGGAAGTGGGCCTGCGGCCTGAGCATGTTCGGATATTAGGGCGTACGCGTGATTGGCTGCGTTACAACGTGCCGAGCAATTTTATTCGGCGCGATTCGCGCGGTCACTATAAGGGGCAGAAACAAATCTGGTTTTTGCTGAGGATGGTCGGGCGCGACAACGATGTGTGTTTGCGCGCGACCCGGCACCCCGAGTTCGACGCTTGGCGTTGGAGCCAGTTCTGGGTGCCGTTGGAAGCGGTTATCGAGTTCAAGCGCGAGGTCTATGCGCAGGCGTTGCAAGAGCTGGCCCTGATCCTGTTCAGGCATGGCCAGGAAACCCGCTTCCTGCGTCAACGCGCGCAAGGCCAGCGTCAGCGGGATCGTATCGATCACCATGCGCATACTGCTGGTTGAAGACGAGCACGAAATGGCCGCATGGCTCGAGCGGGCGCTTGCGCAAAGCGGCTTCGTGCCTGATCACGCGGGCGACGCGGCCACGGCCGAAGAGAAGCTCGGGCAGGCCGATTATGACGCGGTTGTCATGGATTTGCGCCTGCCTGATAAACATGGGCTGGTTTTGCTGCGCGAGATGCGCGCGCGCGGCGATATCACTCCGGTGCTGATCCTTACGGCGCAAGGAGCTTTGCAAGATCGGGTGCGTGGCCTGAATCTGGGGGCCGACGATTTTTTAACCAAGCCCTTTGCTCTGGAAGAGCTTGAGGCGCGGCTGACCGCGTTGGTCCGCCGCAGCCGCGGGCATCCCGCGGGGCGGCTGCGCTGCGGGGCGCTCGAGTACGACAACGAGAGCCGCTCCTTTTCGCTCAATGGCGTTATTGTGCATTTGACCCCGCGTGAACATGCCGCCCTGGGAGTCTTGCTGCTGCGCATGGGCGTTCCGGTTGAAAAAAACCAGTTGTTTGCCAGAGTGTTCGAGCATGACAGCGACTCGAGTCCGGACGCCATAGAAGTGGTGCTGCATCGCTTGCGCAAAAAACTGGCGGGCGGCGATGTGCACATCGTTACCGTGCGTGGGCTGGGCTATATGCTCGAGAGCATCTCGGGCGGCCTGTAATTCATGGCGTGGATAAAGTTCCCTGCCTTGGGCGGAATCCGTTTCTGGTTGCTGGCGCTTTTAATGCCGGGCGCGGTGACGCTGCTGTTAGTCGATAGCTGGAACGATTATCGGTCGTTGACCGACATCACCGAGCAAGTCTACGACAGCGCGTTGCTCGAGCCAGCCAAGGTGCTCGAGGCCAGCGTTGAATTCAACTCCGATGGGTCTTTGCGCATTGAGCCGCCGTTTTACGCGCAGGCCATGCTGGAGTCTCGCGCCGGAAGCCGAAAATATTTTCGGGTCGAGGAGGTGACGCCCAGCCTGCCCAGCCTTGCGGGGATCGATGCCCGGCAATTCGAGGGCAAAACCTTGCTGGGCATGGCCGGCCTGCCGCGCCCGGCCAATTTGGCCCTGCGTGAGGGTTTGCCTGTTTTTTACGATGCGGTGTATCGGGGAGATACGGTACGCATGCTGGCCTTGTGGCGTGATCTGCATTACCGGGGCGGACACAGGCAGATCATGGTGCTGGTGGGTGAAAGCATGGGGGTGCGCCTGCGCACCGAGCACGAGGCCGGAATTGCCGCGCTGTTTCGCGATGGTCGGATGTTGCTGATGATGGTCTTGCTGGTGTGGTTTAGCGTGGTGTGGGCCTTGCGGCCGCTCAAGCGCTTGCGCCACGAGGTGAGGGCTCGCGAGGTCGATAACCTGTTGCCGCTGGATACCGAGCATGTGCCTCGCGAGGTAGTGCCGCTCGTTAATGCAGTGAATCATCACATTGATTTATATCGCAGCGTGCTCGATAAACAGGCGCAGTTCCTGGCTGATGCGTCGCACCAGTTGCGCACGCCGCTGGCCATTATGCTCACGCAGGCCCAGTATGCCCAGCGCGAACCCGATGGCGCGAGGATGCGCGAGTCGCTGGCGGCGATTGTCGCGCAACTGGGCCGCACGACGCGGCTGACCGAACAGCTGCTGGCCTTGGCCCACGCGAGCCAGCGAGGCGAGAAGCGGCTGGAAAAAATTGATCTGAATGCTCTGGCTACAGACGTGGTCTTGCAGTATCTGCCTTTGGCGCGCGAACAGGGTCAGGATTTGGGTTGGGCTGCGCCATCCGGGGGGCTTGACGGAAATTCGCCCTCCGAGTGTTTCGCACTGGGTAACGAAGCCGAGATCCGCGAGTCTGTGTCTAATCTGGTTCACAATGCCATCAATCATGCAGGGCCCGGCAGCGCTATTACAGTGGCGGCTGGAACGGACGAGCAATGGGCATGGCTTTCGGTGTCGGACAATGGCCACGGGCTCGATCCCATGCTGCGCGACAGCGTTTTTGTGCGTTTTGACCGCGGCGGCCCGCAACGCCAGGGCCTCAGGGGTTCGGGCTCCGGTTTGGGGTTGGCTATCTCGCTGGCCTATGCCCAGCGCAATGGCGGCACGGTGACGCTTGAAGATGGCGAACCCAATGCGCAGCACGGCGTAGGCCTGCGCGCCGTGCTGCGAGTTCCGCTATTCAAGGCCTGAACCGCGCCAGCCCTTGTGGCTGCCCAAATCGTTGATATGTAGCGGCACCCCTTGTGGGTGCCATCAATAAAAGCACGCGGCCGATTTAAATGGAATCAGTCGTTGCGTAGACGCTTAATCAGGCTGGAGGTATCCCAGCGGTTTCCTCCCATTTGCTGCACGTCGGCGTAAAACTGATCGACCAGGGCCGTGACGGGTACGCGTGCGCCATTGTGTTTGGCCTCGCTGAGGACCAGGCCCAGGTCTTTGCGCATCCAGTCGACAGCAAAGCCGTAATCGAATTTGCCGTCCACCATGGTGGCGCCCCGATTTTCCATTTGCCAACTTTGAGCGGCGCCTTTGCTGACCACCTTCAATACCTTGTGCATGTCCAGCTTTGCGGCCTGACCAAAGGCGATGGCTTCGGACAGGCCCTGTACCAGGCCGGCAATGCATATCTGATTGACCATTTTGCAAAGCTGTCCGGAACCCGACTCGCCCAGCAAAGTCACCGCCTGCCCGTAGGCATAGGCGATAGGCTCTATGGTGTTGAAAATGGCCGAGTCGCCGCCGCACATGACGGTAAGCACGCCATTGACGGCACCGGCCTGCCCGCCCGACACGGGGGCGTCGATAAAGCCTATGCCGTGCTTTTGCGCGATTTGGTATAGCTCCCGCGCGACCTCGGCCGAGGCCGTTGTGTGGTCGACGAAAATGGCGCCTTTCTTCATGCCGGCAAAAGCGCCGTGCTCTCCCAGAACCACGCTGCGCAGATCATCGTCATTGCCCACGCAACAAAATACGATGTCGGCGCCGTGTGCCGCTTCCTTGGGCGTCTTGGCCCCGCGGCCGCCAAATTCCTTGACCCAGGCGTCGGCTTTGCTGGTGCTGCGGTTATAGACTGTGACCTGATGGCCCGCGCGGCTAAGATGCCCAGCCATGGGGAAACCCATGACGCCCAGCCCAAGAAAGGCAACTTTCAGGGCCGCCGCCGGTTTGTAGGATTTAACGTTGATCGAGGGCATTGCATTTTCTCCGTGAGCAGGTGAACAAGGCATAAGATACGCCAGTGAATAAGGCAGGTAAGCAGATGAGCAAGGCATAAGATTACCTCAATCGGCCTTTGCCTCGTGCGTGTACCGTCCCGTTGGCCGGGACTTTTGCCTGATCGCCGCTTTTGTAGGGGCAGCCCTTGTGGCTGCCATTTTTCCCAAAATGTAGCTATGTTTTGATTGTTGAAATTGTGCCACCCACAAGGGGTGGCGCTACATGAATGGCAGGTAGGTTTTTGTAGCGGCACTGCGCTTTTGTAGCGGCACCGCGCTTTTGTAGCGGCACCCCTTGTGGGTGCCATCTGGACAGGAACCTCGCTCGCTATACTTCTTCCACAAAGGTTTCGTCGCGCTTCTTGCGGATCGAGGGCAGGGCCACAATAATCACCAGCAGGGTCGCCGCGACCAACAGCGACATGGATAGCGGCCGAGTGACAAACGTGGTGAAGTCGCCGCGGGCCAGCAGCAGGGCGCGGCGGAAGTTCTCTTCCATCATGGGCCCCAGCACCAGGCCCAGCAGCAGCGGTGCGCCTTCGCATTTAAGCTTCGACCAAATATAGCCGATCAGGCCAAATGCGGCGGTCATCCAGATATCGAAGACGTTGTAGTTCAGTGAATAGACGCCCACCGTGCAAAACACCAGAATGGCCGGAAAGAGTATCCGGTAGGGCACTTGCAGCAGTTTTACCCAGATGCCGATCAAGGGCAGGTTGAGTACGACCAGCATCAGGTTGCCGACCCACATGGAGGCAATCAGGCCCCAGAACAGGTCGGGGTGGCTGGTCATGACCTGCGGGCCTGGCTGGATATTGTGGATGGTCATGGCTCCGAGCATAAGCGCGGTGACCGCGTTGCCCGGAATCCCCAGCGTGAGCAAAGGAATGAATGAAGTTTGCGCGGCCGCATTGTTGGCCGATTCCGGGCCTGCCAGGCCTGCCGGGTGCCCCTTGCCGAAACGCTCGGGATTTTTGGATATTTTTTTCTCCAGCGTGTATGAGGCAAAGGACGAGAGTACAGCGCCGCCGCCCGGGAGTATCCCCAGCGCAGACCCCAGGAGGGTGCCGCGTACGCAGGCCGGCGCCGATTCCTTGAATTCCTGTTTGTTGGGATAAAGCGACCCGATTTTCCCGGTGATATCGACGCGCTGGTCCTTGAGCTCGAGGTTGGTCATGATCTCGGCAAAGCCGAACACCCCCATCGCGACTACGGCGAAGTCGATTCCGTCCTGCAATTCGGGAATACCGAAATCGAAACGCGCTACGCCCGAATTGACATCGGTGCCGATCATCCCCAGCAGCAGGCCAAGCAGAATCATGCAGATGGCCTTGGGGAGCGACCCGGAGGCCAGCACGACGGCGCCGATCAGACCCAGTACCATGAGTGAAAAATATTCGGCCGGCCCGAATTTGAAAGCCACTTCAGCCAGCGGCGGCGCAAACCCGGCCAGTAAAACCGTGGCAAAGCAGCCGGCAAAAAACGAGCCTATGGCCGCAATGGCCAGCGCCGCGCCCGCCCGGCCGTTACGCGCCATCTGGTGGCCGTCGAGCACGGTGACGACCGCCGAGGTCTCGCCCGGTAGGGCAACCAGAATGGCGGTCGTAGACCCGCCGTATTGGGCGCCATAGTAAATGCCGGCAAGCATGATCAGGCCCGCGACGGGCGGCAGCACGTAGGTAATCGGCAAGAGCATGGCGATGGTGGGTACGGGGCCTATGCCCGGCAGCACGCCAATCAGTGTACCCAGCAGGCAGCCGAGCAGGCAGTAGGCAATGTTCTCGGGCGTTAACGCCACCGAGAAGCCCAACATAAGATGATCAAGTAATTCCATAGGGTTTCTCCTTTAGCTGCCTAAAAAGCTGGGCCATAAAGGGAAAATCAACCCTAAACCCTTGATGAATGCAAGCCATACGAACAAAACCAGGAACAGGCCGTTGGCCACCGCTACTTTCCAGCTGAATTGATGGCTGGCAAAACTGCTTAGAAAGACCAGCAGGAAAACCGAGGCGTATACGCCCAGGTAATTAAGCACGATGCCGCACAACGCGACCGAGCCGATGACGACAAAGGTGATTCTCCAGTCGAACTTTTCAACCTCGACCTCTTGGGCTTTGGATGCCAGCGCCCCTATCGCCACAACCGCACCCAGGATGGCCAGACAGACTCCCAGCCAGAATGGGAAGTAGCCTGGGCCCATGCGGGCGGCCGTGCCCATGGAATATTTGCTTGAGCCCAGCGCAAACGCTGCGCCTATGGTCACAAACATAATTCCGGACCAAAAGTCCTGTTTATGTTTAAGCTGCATATTGGTGTGGCCTCCGGGGCGGCAGAATGTCTTTCAGTCGATCCGCTTTTTAAGCTGTGTGTCGGCTAATTGAAAGATTTCTTTAAAATAGTTGAACAGTGCGAAATGGTAATAGACCAAGCCGCTCATGCAAACCCCAATTTTCCCTTTGTTGTTCGGGGTTTACCCTTGATTTTGAAAATTTATGGGGTGGACGTCAGGCTCGGCGGCGTGAAGGCGTGAAATTGAAAGAATAATGAAAGGTGATGGAAAGAGCGATGAAAGGAAGCGAGGCGATGCCGACGCCTGGCGGCTCTCGGCGGGTTCGTAAACTATTGTCCTGTTCAGATACGTATTTACCCCTATCCATCCAGGGGCAGGATGGTTTACGATTACGCCCATGTTGCAAGATCTAGATTCTCTCGCTGCCCGAATCGGGCAATTGGTTCAGGCCACTCGTCTGCTGCAGGCTGATCGCGACACCTTGCGTGCGCGTCTCAAAAGTATCGAGCAGGAACGCAATGCCTTGCGCGATCAGCTTGCCAGGCGCGAAGCCGATCATCAATCCATTGCCGATCGGCTTGATCAGCACCAGGCCGAGGTCGAGTCTGTGCGGGCCCAGGCCGATGCGGCGCAGGCCGAGCTGCGGGTCGAGGCGTCGCGCTATCAAGTCGAATACGAGACGATGCGGCGCGACCTACAGGCCAGCCAGGCTGATTCGCAGCGTTTACGCGCGGCGGCCGGCACAGCCAAAGAACGTATCGACGCGGTTCTCATGCGTCTGCCCGGCGCTGCTCAGGAGCAAAGTTAATGGAACGCGTAGACGTATCGATATTGGGGCGCGATTATTCGTTGGCGTGCTCGGTTGCTGAAAAAGAGTCGTTGCTCGCCGCGGTAAAATATGTGGATCAGCTGATGCTGCGTGTCAAAGGTTCGGGTAAAGTCACCGGCAACGAACGCATTGCCGTGATGGCCGCGATCCAGATCGCTGCAGAATTATTATCTACAAAGGCGCCCGATGGCCCTTTCAGCAATGTTGCATTGGGCGATTTCAAGCGTAGAATTGAAGACATGAACACCTTGCTTGACCAGGCGCTGGTAGGCGCCGGTTCAGGCAAATAATATAAGAGTCCGAGCCCCTGTCTGAAGGCAAGAGGCTCAACAGTTAGTCCCTGCAGTGCTCGTGACATGGCCATACATTCCTTGAACCAATGCTATTGGCATACCGGTTGCTGGATTGGCAAGTAGGCGTGATCTCCTCTTTTGGCGAACCCGAAGCTTGGCTGAAAGCGACCACCTTGAACCTAAGGTTCCAGGATGCCGGCCTAGACGGCACAGGCGGGGCAATTTTGAAAAGCTCGTCCATTGCGGCGGGCTTTTCTTTTATGGAGGTCAAATATGTATCTGTCTGAACAAAAACGTAAATGGCTGTCGGTGGCCGTGCTTGCGGCGGCAGCGAATTTTCTGGCTCTGCCCGCACAGGCGCAGAATGCGGCGACGCAGCCTGCACAAAGCTGGCCGCAGGCATCGCTTGGCGCCGAGGTATCGGCGCAGGTGCTCCAGGATACGGTCAAGATCACGCTGGCGTCCGAACTTGACGGGGCGTCTCAAACCAAGGTGGCCGATCAGCTTAGCAAAACACTGGAAGGCGTCATGCACGATGTAAAGGGCGACGCCAAGGTCAAGGCGAGCAGCGGTAATTTCCGCGTGTGGCCCGTGAATAACGAACATGGCAAGATCAGTAGCTGGCATGGCCGTGGCGAAATATTTTTGGAGTCGACCGATTTGGCGGCTGCCTCGGCCCTGGCGGCCAAAGTCAGCGACCGCATGCCCATCGCCAACCTGGCTTTTTCGGTATCGCCCAAGGCTCGGGCCAAACAGGAACAGCTTATGCTCACGCAGGCTGCCCAGGCATTTCGCGAACGCGCCAAAGCACTGACCGAGGCTTTGGGTTTTGCTTCATACACGATCCGCAATATTGAACTGGACGGGGTGGCTGCGCATTATCAACCGGTGCCGCACATGATGGCGATGGCTGCGCCCAAGGCGGGCACAGCCACTCCGCTCGAGGCTGGTACCGAGACCGTTACCGTGTCGATGCGTGGCTCGATTTTTTTGCGCTCAGCACAAAAATAATTGCGCCGATAAGAATCATGGGCAGCGATAGCAGCTGGCCCATCGACAAGCCACCCAGCAACAGTCCCAGAAAATAATCGGGTGCCCGGGTAAATTCAACCAGGAATCGGAAGGTGCCGTAGCCCATGAGGAAAACGGCGCTGGTCTGGCCCACAGGGCGCGGCTTGCTGGAAAACCACCATACCAGTGCAAATAGCGCAAAGCCTTCCAGCCCCATTTCGTACAGTTGCGAAGGGTGGCGTGGAATGCCGTCGTGAGTCTGCGGGAAAACCATGCCCCAGGGCATCGTAGTGGGGCGGCCCCACAGTTCGCCATTAATGAAATTTCCCAAGCGGCCGGCCGCCAGCCCCAGAGGGATGAGTGGCGCTACAAAGTCGCCGATTTCCAGCAGGGATTTCTTTTTTTTGCGTGCAATGAGCAGCAACACCAGTATGACGCCCAGCAGTCCGCCATGAAACGACATGCCGCCCTGCCATAAATAGAAAATTTCCAGAGGGCGGGCAAAGTATACGGACGGCTGGTAGAACAGCACGTATCCCAGGCGCCCGCCCACCACGACGCCCAACACGCTATAGAAGATGATGTCTTCCAGATCGTTTACGGTCAGGTCGGATTTGCCGTGGTTGATGCGCCAGCGTCCAAGCACCCAGACCAGGGCAAAGCCGCATAGGTACATTAACCCGTACCAGTGTATGGCGAGAGGACCGACTTGCAAGGCGATAGGATCGAAATGTGGGTAGTGCAGCATGGGGGAGTTCTTGAAATTAAATATCGTCGATAATACAACGATATGCTTCAAGACCCTCACGGGCGGAGCTCTGACCAGAGTCTTTCTGGAAGGTGCGACGTGCTTGTTGTAGGTTTGGAAAGCGACGCCCCTGCTATGGGTTCAAAAACACAGTGCTTGCCACGAATTGAAAAACGAAGCGCCGTCATGGGTTTAAAAATTTTCGCGATAACGCTGGGTGCGGCCGGTGCGTTTTCGTGCGCGCTAGCGGGTGCGCAGCCAGGGGGCCACGATTTGCGTGGCGCAAATGCGCCAGCGGGCGCGTCAGTGGGTACGCAATCGACAGGCACGGATTTGATTCGCGCCAATAACTGTCTGGCATGCCATCAGGTTAGTCAAAAGCGGGTCGGCCCGGCATTTACCTTGATCGCAAAGCGTTTTGCCGGCCAGCCCGGCGCAGCCGAGTACCTGGCTGGCGCGATACGCCAGGGCGGCAAGGGACGTTGGGGGCCTGTGCCCATGCCCGCTCAACCGCAAGTCAGCCCCGAGCAGGCCAGTGCAATTGCGGCGTGGATATTGACTCTGGCGGCACCTGGCCCCGACCCGTCCTGAAAGATGCCCGCCTGCCCTAATCGACGGCTTTCACCACGCCGCGGCGCATCTGGTCGAGCTCAATCGATTCGAACAGAGCCTTGAAGTTGCCTTCGCCAAAGCCGTCGTTGCCTTTGCGCTGGATGATCTCGAAAAAGATGGGCCCAATCTGGTTTTCGGTGAAAATCTGCAGCAACAGCCCGCCGCCCGGCGCGCCATCGAGCAGTATTTTGTTTTTCCGCAGGCGTGCCGCATCTTCACCATGATTTTCCAGCCGGCGATCCAGCAGTTCGTAATACGTGTCGGGCGTATCCAGAAATTGCAGTTTCGATGCGCGCAACTGTTCGACCGTGCTGTAGATGTCGTCGCTGGCCAGCGCGATATGTTGTATGCCCTCGCCATGGTACAGGTCGAGATATTCCTGGATCTGTCCTTTTTCCGCCGTGCCTTCTTCGTTAATGGGGATGCGGATGTTGCCGCACGGCGAGGTCATGGCTTTGGATTTGACTCCGGTGATTTTGCCTTCGATATCGAAGTAGCGGACCTCGCGAAAATTGAACAGGCGCTCATAGAATTCCGCCCATTCGTCCATGCGCCCTTTGTGTACGTTATGTGTCAGATGATCGATGCGTACCAGGCCGGCTCCTTTGTGGCTGACATCGGCCTGGGCAGTGCTTGGTTCGATGGGCTCGAAATCCACGTCGTAAATACTGATGTCGCCGATCCCGCCATGTCCTTTTTTGCCGTGCCAGCGATCGACCAGGTATATCAGCGAATCACCGATCCCTTTAATGGCGGGGATGTTCAACTCCATCGGGCCGCTATGTGTATCCAGACCCCAAGCCCCCATTTCGAGTGCGCGTCGGTAGGCGTGAGCAGCATCCTGAACGCGGAAGGCAATGGCACAGATCGACGGACCGTGCAGTCGGGCAAAGCGCTGAGCGAAGGAATCGGGCTCGGCGTTGATCAGAAAGTTGGCCTCGCCCTGGCGGTAGAGGGTTACGTTTTTAGTGCGATGCCTGGCAATAGCCTTGAAGCCGAGCGTTTCGAAAACCTTGCCCATCGCAATGGGATCAGGCGCTGCGTACTCGATAAATTCGAAACCCGCTGTACCCATGGGATTGTCCCAGGGTTGGAAACCGGTACTCATGGTGTTGCTCCGAAGAAAGATTGCCGCTTTACCCGCCATAGGAGGTTTGCGGCCAAGCCCTAATTTTAAGAAAAAATGCGAGGCATATGATTGCAAAAATGGCTTGAACACGATCGCTTTAAGCAATTTAATAGCGTTTTAATAAATAAATAGGGCTATATGTGTCTCAAAATTCACTTGATAGGATAGATCGTCAAATTTTGATGGAGCTGCAGCGCAACGGGCGCATGAGCAATCAGGATCTTGCCGATAAAGTGGCCTTGTCGCCCAGCCCTTGTCTGCGGCGTGTGCGCCGCCTGGAAGAAGAGGGCTTTATCAGCAACTATGTGGCGTTGATCAATGCGGACAAGGTGGGCCTGGGTTTGCTGGCTTACGTATCGGTGCGGCTGAACAAAACCGCCAGGGCAAGCCATGCGCCCATGTCCGATTTCGCCCGCGATGTCCAGGCCTGGCCAGAGGTAGTGGAGTGTTATGCCATGACGGGCGACATGGATTATCTGTTGCGGGTGCAGGTGGAAGACCTGAAGAAATTCTCGAAATTCGCCATGGATAAGCTCATGCAGCACCCCGCTGTAGTCGATATGCGTTCAAGCTTTACCTTGCAACGGATAAAGGAAACGACGGAGATAGCGGTATAGAGGCGAATGAACATTCTTGCTGTCACTGATTTTGACAGCTATAAGGGGGGCCGCTACAACAGCGCACCCCCAAAGACTGCCGCGCTAGAAGCGGTGGGCAGGTATGTGTAGCGGCACCCCTTGTGGGTGCCATGCCGGGAGGCAGCGCGACGCGACGGGTGCCGTGTAGTCCCGTACGATCGCCTTTCTATGGCGCGGTTCAGAAAAAAAATGATTGTTTCATTTCAATGCGTTAGGGTCTTGGCGCGGGCCGGGGGGCGGTGGGCGAGGGGGATGATGGGTGCCCCGGTTTGCACACCCCTTCAAAGGCGTGCTATAGTTCGGTTCTTTCGCGGCGGGTCTCTCAGGGTAAACCCTGTAATTTCAGGGAATTCGAGAGGGTCCAGGCGGCGGGAAGAAGGCAGTGAGCGGGTGAAGTGGGTGGTACGGTGGAGTCGGAAGTGAAGTTGACAAGCCCGGCGAAGTGCTTCATAATCTCGCTTCTCTGCAGTAACGAAGGTTCACCGGCAGTTCGGTGGGGCGGCGTGAAGAGGCAGTACCGAATACGCAGTACCGATGGGGCGAGATTAGAAGGTCCACATCGTTTGTTCTTTAACAATCAAACAGTCGATAAGTGTGGGCGCTTGGAATGAGTGGGCAGCCTTTCTCACGAGAGGTCGCATCAAGCAATATC
>NZ_SMAJ01000026.1 GCF_004346225.1 Paralcaligenes ureilyticus
ATCAGGCCAACAAGTTCACGGGTGATGTCAGTCTGACCAATAGTGGGGCCAATGCGGTGACGCTATCGAACGGCGCCAATGCGCTGTCGCTGGGCACGTCCTCGGTGGGTAGCGGCACCCTCGCGGTGAGCGGCACAGGGATTACGCAAACGGGTGCGATCACGCAGGCAGCGGGAGCCGGTGCGGCCAGTTTCACCGCGGGAGCTGGCGCCATTACGCTGACCAACGCGGGCAATACCTTTACCGGCGCGGTGAGTTTGAGCAATAGTGGGGCCAACGACGTTGCGCTATCGAACGGCGCCAATGCGCTGTTGCTGGGCACGTCTTCGGTGGGTCGGGGTGCACTGACGGTGAGCGGCACAGGGATTACGCAAACAGGTGCAATCACACAGACGGCGGGAACGGGTGCGGCCAGCTTCAATGCCGGTACGGGTGCGTTGACGCTCACCGATACGGACAACGATTTCAGAGGCGCCGTGAGTCTGACGGGTGGCACGACGCAGATTACCGACAAGAGCGCGCTGACGTTGGGCATGCTGACCACGGGAGCGTTGACCGCGACCAGCGCGGGTGCGTTGAATCTGGGCGGTGGCACGGTAGGTGGCGTCTTGACCGCCACGAGCACTAACAATGCCATCACGCAGGCGGGCGCGCTAACGGTAACGGGCACGAGCGGCATCAACGCGGGAGCCGGCGCCATTACACTGACCAACGCGGGCAATACCTTTACCGGCGCGGTGAGCCTGACCAATAGTATGGGCAACGACGTTGCGCTATCGAACGGCGCCAACGCGCTGTTGCTGGGCGCGTCTTCGGTGGGTAGCGGCACCCTCACGGTGAGCGGTACAGGGATTACGCAAACGGGCGCGATCACGCAGGCAGCGGGAGCAGGTGCGGCCAATTTTGATGCGGGAGCTGGCGCCATTACGCTGACCAACACAGGCAATGCCTTTACCGGCGCGGTGGGTCTGACCAATAGTGGGGGCAACGACATTGCGCTATCAAACAACACCAATGCGCTGTCGCTGGGCACGTCCTCGGTGGGTAGCGGCACCCTCACGGTGAGCGGCACGGGGATCACGCAAACGGGCGGGATCACGCAGGCAGTGGGAGCGGGTACGGCCAGTTTCAATGCGGGAGCGGGTGTGTTGACGCTCACCAAGGCGGGTAATGACTTCACCGGCGCGGTTGATCTGACGGGCACCACCACGCAGATCACCGATGCGAATGCGCTCACGCTAGGCACGCTGGCTACGGGAGCGTTGACCGCAACCAGCACGGGTGCGTTGAATCTGGGCCACGGAACGGTGACGGGCAACCTGATTGCCACCAGCAATGGAGGGTCTCTGAGTGAGAGCGGCGCATTGAATGTGGCGGGCACAAGCAGTTTCAATACGGGTGGCGGGGCTGTCGTGCTGAATAATGTCGGCAATCAATTTACCGGAGCGGTGGGGCTGAATGGTAGTAGTGGCAATTTCACATTGGTTAACAACGCTGACCTGACCATTGCGGCAACGGATGTTAACGCTGGCGGCATTGTCAATATCAGCACCTTGGCCGGGCATAGTCTGACACTACCTTCTGGAAGCAAGATCACCGCCTCCGGCACAGGAGATGCGCTGACTTTAGCCGCCGGCGCAGCATTTGTTAATAACAACGCCGCCAGCAACGCGTTGTCGGTCAGTGGCGGCGGTCGCTGGCTGGTGTGGTCGCAGAACCCATCGGCAGATACACGTGGTGGCCTAGCCTACAGTTTCAAGCAGTACAACGCCGTCAATGGCACGACGCCCGTCGCACAGAGTACAGGCAACGGTTTTCTGTATACGCTTGCGCCCACACTGACCACAACGTTAACCGGCGTGGTTGGGAAAATCTACGACGGGACGACCGCCGCCACACTGACGGCGTCCAATTATGCGGCACCGAGCGGAATGGTGGATGGCGACACGGCCGTTGTGGCGAGTCCTGGTACTGCGACGTTCGATACCAAGAATGTGGGCGTGGGCAAGACAGTGACCAGCCTTGGCCCAACATATACCTTCGCCGATGGTTCGGCTGCAGTGTATGGATATCAGGCGAGTGCACCCGTACCCGGGGCTGTGGGTACCATTACAGCCAAGGCCATTACTGTCGATGCGGCGGGTGCGAACAAGGTGTATGACGGTACAACGATCGATGCGGTGACGCTGGCCAGTGCGGGAGTGGTGTCGGGCGATGCCATCACTTTTAGCGGCGACGGCCGCTTTGCCGACAAAAACGCGGGCGCGGCCAAGGCCGTATCCGTGAGCGGCATTTCGGCCTCCGGTGTCGACGCCGGCAACTACAGCCTTACCAACGCGACCGCAGCGACCACGGCCGACATTACGCCGGCAACCCTGATTTACCAGGCAGCGGCTGCTCAGTCCGTGGTTGGAAAAACCCCTTTGGGTTTGAGCGGAACTGTCAGCGGTCTGGTGGGCGGCGATACACTTGCGGCGGCGACCACCGGAACATTGGCGTGGACGAGCCCTGCAACCGCCAATAGCCTGGCCGGCGTCTATGCCATTAATGGCAGTGGCCTGGCGGCAAGCAACTATCTCTTTGCGCAAGCGCCTGGCAACGCGACGGCGCTGACGGTTCAGCCTGCAGCTTCTGTAGGCCCAGTGGTGCCGGCCTCCGCCGTCAATACTGTTGCCGCTTTGCAACAGAGCGCTGGGCCGTCTTATCAGACGATGTGGTTTGAACGCGGCGGGCTGGGTTTACCGCTTTCAACGCCTTTGCAAATTATCAATGGCGGGGTGCAATTGCCTGCCTCGCACTGCATTCCGGGCCCCGGTCGAAGCTGCCATTAACGAAGCGCCGCGCGACATTCGCGCCGCAATGTGCGGCGCGTCCGGGATTGATGCAGGTGCAGTGGCGAAGGTTCAGCGCCAATCAGGACGCCGTTCGCGACCGTCGCGGCCGCCTCTGCCGTATCCGTCGTAAGGGCCTTAGGGGGTGTCGCAGGTCGAAGCGCAGTTGCCGGCGGGCGTCACTGCTTTCGTGCAGACGGCGGGCGTGGGCACTGATCAAGTCGCCACGGGTCAGGATGCCGAGCAGCCGAGGCGGTTGGGTGCGGCTCATCACGATTAACCGACCGACGCTGGCATTGACCATGAGATCGGAGGCTTCACGCAAAGAGGAATCCTCACTGACGGCTACTGGAGGCCGTTGCACCAGTTGACTGAGCGGGGTCGCCAGTGGGGTTCTTGGGTTGAGCAGGTCGCGCACGGTCAGTACGCCATTGACGGTGCCCTCGTTGCTGACGACGGGATAGCCGTGGTGACGCGTGTCGGGGCCACCCAACTGCATCCACTGCTGAATCTGCGCTAACGTGTCCTCGGCGTTGAGTGTCACCACGCTGCGGTTGTATACCTGACCGACCGTCAGTTGCTGAAGGAAATCGACGCTGTATTCCAGCGGTACGCGCACGCCGCGGCGCACGATCTTTTCGGTCATGATGGTATTGCGCATGATGAGGGCGGAGATCATGTAGGCGGCGGTGCAGCCGGCCAACAGCGGCAGCAGGGCAGCCGGTTGTCTCGTTGTCTCGAATGCGAACACAATGGCTGTCAGCAGTGCGCGGGATGAGCCTGCGAAGATCGCAGCCATGCCGACCAGCGCGGCGATGCGCGGGTCGATGCCGAATTCGGGCAGGATGTGACCCAGGCCGATGCCGAACAGCGCGCCGAAGGAGCCGCCAATAATGAATAACGGCGCCAGCGTGCCGCCGGATGTGCCGCTGCCCAGCGCGACCACCCAGGCAATGAATTTCAGTACGCATATCGTGATCAGCATCTGGACCCCGAAGCTGCCTGACACGATCGCGTCGATGTTGTCATAGCCGACACCCATCGTGCGTGGCTCGATCCAGCCGACCACTCCGGCCACGAGCCCGCCGATAGCCGGCCACCACATCCAGTGGAACGGCAGTTTTTCGAAAGCGTCCTCGACGCCGTACACGGCTTTGGTGACCCCTATACTGAGCAGTCCGACCACTGCGCCGAGCAAGATATAGCTGGCCAGGGCCCAGCCGCCCGGCTGGGTTACCGTAGGCATGGTGAAGACCGCGCCGGAACCGTAGGTGGCATAGCGCACGCCGGTCGCGGTGACACAGGCAAGCGCAACAGGAATCAGTGAGCGCGGGCGCAGTTCGAACAGCAGCAACTCTATCGCCATGACCAGCGCAGACACCGGCGCACCGAATACCGCCGCCATGCCGGCGGCGGCGCCGGCGGCCAACAGGGTCTTGCGCTCCGTGGCGGTGACCGCAAGAAGCTGGCCGATCAGCGAGCCCAGTGCGCCACCCGTGGAGATGATCGGGCCCTCTGCACCGAATGGGCCGCCAGTGCCGATGGCAAACGCCGAGGAAACCGGCTTCAGCCAGGTAACCCGGGGCGGAATGTTCGACTCGTTTTGGAGTATCTGTTCCATGGCTTCGGGAATGCCGTGGCCCTGGATCGCGCGGGAGCCCCAGCGAGCCATGACGCCTGCGATCAAGCCGCCGATTGCGGGCATCAGGATCACCCATAGCCCCAAGTGGTTGTCGGCAGGCGACAATACGAAGGAGCCGACGTGCTTGCCGGCCGAAGAGCCGATCACGTCCGATACGCGTCCGTAGAAAGTGACGTCCGTGATGAGGTTGATCATGAACATCAGCAGTTGGGCGATTTCCGCTGCGAGGACGCCCAGCACGATGGCCAGCAGGCTAATCCAGAGCACTCGACGGCTCAGCCTGGTCGGCCCGCGCGTGATCCGCGCGTCGTCCATGGCGGCGTCCAACGCCGGTGCGATAGGTACTGTGTCAAGGCTGCCGGACGTAATGACCGACTGGCGTGCAGGTGCACGTTTTCTCATTCGTAAATCCTGAACCCCGAACGGACCGAGAGCCGCTCAAGAAAATAGGTCAAAGTTTGTTTTATTGGGCAGCCTGCATGTGGCAAATTGCGGGCAAATCCCACTTCGGCCTGCTCAGGTGTGGTGAGCAAACGACTGCACTACACTGGCGCACATTATAGCCTGACATGTATATGGCGCGGGGGGTTCAGGCCAATTCTTTTTACAATCCGGGTGTATTTATCTTCCTTCCTTTCAGCCAAAGCGGCAATAAATAAAAAATTCAAGTATCCGTCAGATTTCTCATGTTAAAGTAATGAGAACGAATCTTGTTTGTGTTTAGTGTTCCAAAGCGATTCTCGAAATTTTATGGACCATCGGAATCGGCGTAGGCGCAAACGGGCGTTTTATCTTATTTCCCGCAGCAATCGAACGGAGCAACAAGCATGGTAAAGCAGTGGTTGGCAGTTGCAGTAGGTATGGGGTTGGCAGTATCGGCCTGGTCGGCCGAATATCCTATTGGCAAGCCTGCGGAATTGAATGGCCTGGAAATTGGCGCGGTATATTTGCAGCCGGTTGAAATGGAACCCGCCGGCATGATGCGCGAAGCCAAACTTTCCGATATTCACCTCGAGGCCGATATCCACGCCACGGCGGATAACAAAAACGGTTTGCCCGAAGGGGCTTGGGCTCCGTATCTGGTGATTCAATATACGCTGCAGAAGAACGGCAGCGATAAGGTGTTGAAAGGCGATTTAATGCCCATGGTGGCCAACGATGGCCCGCATTACGGCGACAACGTCAAGCTGGAAGGTCCGGGCAAATATAAATTGTCTTTCACCATTGCGCCGCCTACGGCCAACAAAATGAATCATTTTGGCCGTCATGTGGATAAAGAAACCGGCGTGGCGCCCTGGTTCAAGACGTTCGAGCTGAACTATGAATTCGTGTATGCCGGAACGGGCAAGAAAGGCGGTTATTGATCATCATGCGGACGAACACATTGAACAGGCCGTTCGAGGAAAAAGGGACGCTGGCAGGCGCACGCCGGCTTTGGGCGGTGTCGTTGATGGCGCTGTGCCTGATGTTCGGCGTGGCCGGCATGGCGCGGGCGGATCAAATGCCGGTGCTCACGCTCACCTTCAAGCAGGGCGGCACGTTCGAGCCGGTGCGCCCGACGGTTCCCGCCGGAAAATTCAAGCTGGTGCTGGTCAACGAAAGCAAAGAGCCGGTCGAATTTGAAAGCCTGCCTTTACGCAAGGAAAAAGTGCTGGGCCCGGGAGTCAGCTCGTCTGTTGTCATAACGATCTCGCGGCCGGGCGAATACCCCTTCTTTGACGACTTCCATCAAAACGTCAAGGGTGTTCTGGTCGTGACAGAGAAAAAGTAGCCTAGGTATTGCATCATGGAACAAATAGCCTTCATCGTCTGGCGTGAAAGTGTGGAAGCCCTGTTGGTGGTGGGCATTTTGTATGCCTGGTTGCGTCAAAGCTCTGACGGACGCCGCGGCTTGCCCTGGTTGTGGGGGGGCGTAGCGGCTGGCTTGGCGCTGGCCGTAGCGCTGGCTCTGGTTTTACTGGGGGTTGCTTCCTGGTTGTCGAGCGATGGCCAGGAGTGGTTCCAAACCGGCATGGCCCTGGTGGCGTGCGGCCTGGTTGTCCAGATGGTGATCTGGATGAGGCATCACGGACGCACCCTGAAAAAGCAGCTGGAAGGCGGCGCGCAGACTCAGGTCGGTAGCGACAACTGGTGGGGCTTGCTGATTCTGGTCATGTGCGCGGTGGCGCGCGAAGGCAGCGAGGCCGTGGTGTTTCTGTATGGCACGATATCGGCGGGCGATGCAACGGGATCCGTGTGGCGTCTGGCTCTGGCTGGAGTCCTGGGCTTTGCTGCGGCGCTTGCCACCTTTGGCATCTTGCAGCTTGGCGGACGCATCATTACCTGGCGCCGGTTTTTCAAACTGACGGAAATCCTTTTGCTGCTGCTGGCCAGTTCTCTGCTGGTGGGTGGCCTGGATCATCTGATTTCACTAGGGGTCTTGCCCACGCTGATGGATCCGGTATGGGACAGCTCGTGGTTGCTCGACGCCAATAAAGGTCTGGGCTCGGTCCTGGCTCATTTCGCGGGCTATCGCGCTTATCCGGCGCTGTCGCAATTATTGATCTGGATAGGATACTGGGTGGCCGTTTACTATTTGCTCAAGCGCGCCGATGTTCGGGCGCAGGGCCCGTCGCGTTTGTCCGCCGCAGCCGTTTAGCAGAGTTTCCCCATGCCTACGGTGCTGCGTCGGGCTACGACGAAATTTGCCGACGCTTTGCGCGACCATGCGCCCTTGTTGCGCAAGGTGCAGTGGGCGATTGTCGCTGTATACCTGTTTTTGCTGATTGTCCCGGCGGTCTTGCCTTTGCCCGGCCGCACCGCCTCCGTATTCAATAACCTGACCGTCTTCGCGCAGTTTGCGTTCTGGGGCGTCTGGTGGCCGTTTGTACTGGTTTCCATGCCTCTGGTCGGTCGAGCCTGGTGTGGCTTGTTCTGTCCTGAAGGCATGCTAACGGAGTGGGCCAGCGAGCATGGCCGCGGCCGGGCCATACCGAAGTGGATGCGGTGGGGCGGCTGGCCGTTTGTGGCCTTTACCCTGACGACAGTCTACGGCCAGTTGGTCAGTGTTTATCAATACCCCTGGGCCGTACTGGCGGTGCTGGGCGGGTCGACCGCCGGCGCGATCGTAGTGGGTTGGTTATATGGTCGCAATAAACGGGTCTGGTGCAAGTATTTGTGCCCCGTCAATGGGGTATTCAATCTGCTGGCCAAGCTCGCGCCCTGGCACTACAAGGTCGATGAAGACGCATGGCGCAATCCGGTACGCCGTACGGCTTCGATCAATTGTGCGCCGCTCGTGCCGCTGCGCCACATGAAAGGGTCGGGCGATTGTCATATGTGCGGGCGCTGCAGCGATTACCGTGGCGCTATTGCATTGACCCCGCGTTCTCCCGAAACCGAAATCGTCGACATTGCGACCGGCGACAAGTGGCAAACGGCGCTTATCGTGTTTGGCCTGATGGGCCTGGCGGTAGGCGCCTTTTTGTGGAGTGCGAGCCCTTGGTTCGTGACGATCAAACAGGCCAGCGCCACTTGGCTGGTCAATCATGATATCTATTGGCCGCTGGCGCAAAATGCGCCCTGGTTCATCCTCACCCATTATCCCGATGTCAACGACAGTTTCACCTGGCTCGATGGCGCCGGCATTCTCGTCTTTATCATGGGCGCAGCCTTGTGTGTAGGCGGCCCCATTTATATGGCCTTGTGGCTGGCCGATCGTCTTTTGCCCTTGGCCGACAAGCCTGTGCTACCGCGCGCCGCCGCACGGCACAAAGAGTTTGGACTGGGGCGCGACAGCCTTCACAAGCTGGTGCAAGGCCTTATTCCGGCAGGCGGCGCGGGCGTATTTCTGGGGCTCTCCGCCACTACGCTGACCTTGCTCAAGCATGAAGGCGTCCCTATTGGATGGGCGACGGTTGTACGTTTTACGCTGCTGGGTCTGGCGTTGCTGTGGAGCTTGCGCCTGGTGTGGCGCTTGACCGGCTTGCGCAGTTCGCATATTTGGTTGCGAGCGTGGGCGACGGGTATTGTGGCGCTTGGGCTGATACCGTTTTGCGCCTCCTGGGTATTGTTTTTCGTCGTCTGGTAGCTATTACTCGGGGCCGTCCATTTTTTCTTTAAATGGGCTGTGTTCGCGCAACTCGTCGATGTAGCCGCTTACCGCGGGTGTTTCCCTGTCCAGGAAGTCAGCGATGGCCTGCGCATAGCGGGTGTCGCGGATCCAGTGGGCTGACCAGGTTTTTACCGGCAGCATGCCGCGCGACAGCTTGTGCTCACCTTGTGCGCCGCCTTCAAATCGGGCCAGTCCCTGCTGGATGCAGAACTCGATCGCCTGTACATAACAGGTTTCGAAATGCAGGCCGGAAATGAATTGCGTGCTGCCCCAGTAGCGTCCGTATAGCGTATCGTCGCTGCGCAGGCTTAACGCGCACGCCACTGGAATGCCGTGTTGTTCGGCCAGCACAATGACCAATTGATCGGGGATCTGCGTGCGCAGCCGAGAAAAAAGATCGTAGTTCAGGTAAGGAGCATTGCCGTGCTCGAGATAGGTATGGCTATAGCATTTGAAAAAGAATCTCAACGTGATTTCGTCGATCTGCCTGCCCTGCAACCAGCGGAAACGCACCCCTGCGTCCAGTACCTTGCGGCGATCCTGTTTGATTTTTTTGCGTTTGGGCTGGCTCATTTTGGCCAGAAATTCGTCGAAGTGCCGGTAGCCCTGATTGAACCAGTGAAATTGCACGTTTTCCCGAAACAGGAACCCCACTTCCTTTAGCGCCGCGCAGTCGCCCTGGCTGGGGAACAGGATATGCAGCGAAGAAATTTTATTTTCCCGAGCCAGCGCGATGGCTTGCTGCGCCAGCAATACGCGATCGGCATGGTTTTCAGCCAGTAAGCGCGGGCCCGGTACCGGTGTGAACGGTACCGCCCCCAGCAGTTTTGGGTAATAGGCCAGCTGATGTTGCGCGAAGGCGTTGGCCCATACGGCATCGAATACGTATTCGCCGCGCGAGTGCGATTTCAGGTACAAAGGCATGGCTCCCGCCAACGTTTGCCCACGGTGTAAAAGCAGGTAGTGCGGAGCCCAGCCGGTGCCGGGCACGGCGCATTGGGCTTCGTCAAGAGCCAGCAAAAACTCCATGCGCAGCAAAGGGTGGCCGCCCGCCAATCGATTCCATTGATCAGCGTTAATATCTTTTAGGTTGCGGGTAATGGAAAAGCGGGTCATGGGCCGATTTTAGTCTAAGGGCGGATTGTGGATGGCAAGTGCGATGGGCGTGGATAAACGCATTCCGGTGACGGTAGTGACGGGGTTTTTGGGGAGCGGGAAAACCACGCTGCTCAACCGGGTATTGAGTGCACCGGAGGCGGCCCGGATGGCCGTCGTCGTCAACGAGATTGGCGAGGTGGGGATGGACCATCGGCTTATCCGGCATGTTCATTCAAATGTGATATTGCTTGAGTCCGGCTGTGTGTGCTGCAGCGTGCGGGGCGATCTGGTCGACACTTTGCGAGATTTATTCATGGCGTCATTGCACAGGGAAATTGCGCCGCTTTCGCGTGTATTGATTGAGACAACGGGTATGGCCGACCCGGCTCCGATTATGTATACCTTGCAGTATGAACGGTTTTTATGTGAACGCTATGTGTACGATGGTTGCATTACGGTGTTCGACAGCGTGCATGGCGCGCAACAATTGGCCCGGCATCCCGAGGCGTTGCAGCAGGCGGCATTGGCTGACGCCATCGTATTCAGCAAAACCGATCTGGCCGATGCGGCGGAGCGGACCGTTCTCGATGCGGCTGTATCGCGGATAAATGCGGATGCGCCGCGGTATGACATACACGCCCGGCCCACTCTGGCCGATCTGGTGACGGCCAGTTCCGCGCATAAAAACATGCTTGCCGGAACCCCACGGCCGGCAAGAGGTCTATGGACTGCTGCAGGCCCGGCGGTAAGCCGGCATTCCGATGTGCATGTACTGACCTTGTCGGGTTTTGTACCGCTTGCCCGCGGCGCCTTTTTACGTGCCATGAGTGTCTTGCTGCCGTTGGGCGGCGCCGATTTATTGCGTATGAAAGGCCTGGTTCGGTTTCGTGGCGAGAAGGCCTTTAGTGTCGTGCATGGCGTGCACCAGCAGTTGTACCCCATCGAGCCGTGGATGGGGGATTCGGACTCCGGCGTGGGCCTCACCGACGGAGATTCGGCCCTGGTTTTTATTTTGCGCGGCGGCGATCCGGCCGGGTTTGAGCGCAAGGCGCGGGATTTATTGTGTATGTGATGGTTGCGCAATGGCTTTCGTGGTGGTGTAATGGTGCCAATCGCGTATTTATTACGCATGCCGCTGCCCGGTTCGTAGCGTCAGCCCATGTTAAAGCTCTTCAATAAAACAACAGGGCGCGATTCGATAAACTTCCGGGCCTGTTTCGTCCAGCGACGGCAATAATTCTCAGTTTTTTCAAGCTCTTTGGGCGCTGATGGTTGGGCGTCGCGTGCATGGCAAGCGGTCGTGTGGCGTTGACGACGAGCGTGCAAGCTGCGCACCGTGGGGTCTTTGCGTATTTCAGATGCCGCATGGGTGCAAAGATCAATGCCCAAAAGCAATGCTTAAATGCAGAGTTTTCAGCCCGGGAGTCGGCGCTGGTTTTAAAAAGTTGAAATGATGATTCGCCCAGTGTTGGTGTTTTCCAACAAAAATTTGCCGATTTTGACCTCATTGCCCGCGGCGCACCGCGTTGCTGGTGTGCGTGTCAGACTTGGCGCGCGAAAAGGGCTGGGGCGGTGCGATCTGGGCTCAGGCAATTGCCCAGGTAAACACCCAAGTAAACGCTCAAATGTACGCTCAAACGAATTAGACACAAATAAAAACAGGCCGTTTACAGAAAGTAAACGGCCTGTCGATAAAACTGGTTGCGGGGGCAGGATTTGAACCTACGACCTTCGGGTTATGAGCCCGACGAGCTGCCAGACTGCTCCACCCCGCGTCTGAAGAAAAAGATAATAACCTTTATTGAAACTTATGGCAAATAGCAGATGGACTCTGCGAGTTGATTGATGACTGAATCCGAGATCGTTCGTGTACTGGAAACAGCGCTTTTATGCGCGGATCAGCCCATGTCGCTGATGGAATTGCGAAAATTGTTTGGAGCGGAAGAAATTTCGAACGACGATTTGCGACGTTTGCTGGCTGTTTTGCAACTTGATTGGGCGGAAAAAGGTTTGGGCCTGGTCGACCTGGCCAGCGGCTGGCGGTTTCAAAGCCGGCCCGAAATGCAGCGGTTCCTCGATCGCCTCAATCCCGAAAAGCCACCGCGTTATTCGCGGGCAGTGCTTGAAACTCTGGCGATTATTGCGTGGCGTCAACCTGTTACACGCGGCGATATCGAAGATATACGCGGGGTAACGGTGTCTTCACAGATCGTCAAGACGCTTGAAGAGCGCGGCTGGATCGAGGCGCTGGGGTATCGCGATGCGCCGGGCAGGCCTGCCTTGTTTGGCACTACGCGTGCTTTTCTGGACGATCTGGGTCTGCGGGCGCTCGATGAATTGCCTGAGCTTGAAACACAGGATGCAGTGACAGCCATAGCCGGCTTGTCTCTTGAAATGGGCGAACAAGTCCCTGTGGGCGACGATCCGGCTTTACCGGACCCACAGATTAATGCGGAATCTACGGAATCTCTTATACAAAAATGACTGAAATGACTGACAGCAAACCATTCGAGGGCGATTTGCCTGCATCGGGTAATGTTTCCGAGGCGGCCATCGGCGCCTCGCCTGAGGTGGCGTTGGACGGAAAGCCGGCCGCTCCCCGTGGTCGAGGCCGAAAGCTCAGGACTCCGTTTCGCCGCAGGCGTGGCGATGCGATGGGCGAAACCCCCGCGCCAGAGGCCGCAACGCAAGTGGCTGCTCCTATAACGGATGTGCCGGCCAAGCCTCGCGGACCTCGTGTGGCGCGCGCTCGCCCGCCGCGCGCCGAGAATCCCGGTCATGAAAAAGAAGCCGATCAGGCGTTGGCTTATCTGGACCGATCGGAAAAGATGGCCCAGCGTCTAAGCAAGTATCTGGGCAGCGATGCGCTGATGCCCAAGCTGCATAAAGTGCTTGCCGAAGCGGGTGTCGGGTCGCGCCGGGAAATGGAAGAGTTGATTGTTGCTGGCCGCGTTTCGGTCAATGGCGAGCCCGCCCACATAGGGCAGCGTGTCGGTGTCAATGACCAGGTACGCGTAAACGGCCGCCCGGTGGCCCGCGCCAATGCTAAAAAGCCGCCGCGCATCATTCTGTATCATAAACCGGCAGGCGAGATTGTCAGCCATGATGACCCCGACGGCCGGGCTACCGTATTTGCCCGTCTGCCGAAGATTCGCATTGGCAAGTGGCTGTCGGTAGGGCGTCTGGATCTGAATACCGAAGGCCTGCTCATTCTGACTACGTCGGGCGATCTGGCTAACCGCCTGATGCATCCCCGTTATGGCGCCGAGCGCGAGTATGCCGTGCGCGTGCTTGGCGAACTGGGCGAAGCGCAACAGGCCAGCCTGGTGGAAGGCATACCTCTTGACGATGGGATGGCGCAGTTTGGGTCGCTTGAATATCTGGGCGGCGAGGGCAGCAATCGCTGGTATCGCGTGACGTTGGCCGAAGGGCGCAATCGCGAAGTGCGCCGTATGTTTGAAGCGGTTGGGGTGACGGTCAGCCGGTTGATCCGTACCCGCTTTGGCGAGGTTGTTCTGCCGCGCAATTTGCGGCGTGGCCGTTGGGAGGAGCTCGACGGGACCCTGGTGACGGCTTTGATGGTGCAATTAGGGTTGTTGCGCGACGAAGACTCTGACGATATGGATGCCCTTGATGGCCAGTCGCGGCAGCCCGATTCGCACGATAGCGCCTTGCCTCCGGGCTTTGGCACGATGGAACGCAACGGTATGAATGGCGCCAAGGTCAGTCGCCGTGGCAGGCTGTCGGGTGGGCGCATAGGCAAGGGCCACGCCAACGAGAGCTACCCGTCGGATCCCTACGGTACCGGCTTGATGTTCAGCGGCGGCCTGGCCAATGGTCACCCGGATGGAGGCAAGCGCAGTGGCGAAGGTGGGCGGCGCAAGGGCGCTGGGCGGCCGGCCCGCGGCCCGCGTCCGGAAGGCGCTGTGGCGGCCAATGGCAATCGTATTGGTGGAGATCGCCCGGCGGGAGGCCGCCCTGCGGGGAATCGCCCGTCCGGGAACCGCCCGGGCCGGCCGGCCGGAGATCGGCCGGCACAGGGTCCGCGCCCTGCAAAGGCGGGCGGCCGTCCACCGCGTGCGACAGAATCGAAATCGGCCAAGCCCCGCACCGGCGGCGCACGTAGCAAACCGGCGGCAAATCGCGGCGACGACTGGCAGCCGCGAGGCGCCTCGGCGCATGAATCGCATTTGGGTGTGATGGGCGGCAAGGGCCGTAATTTCCGGCCGTAGCTGTGTAAGGTGGGTCAAACGGGTGCGTTTTTGTAGCGGCACCCCTTGTGGGTGCCACCACACTCTTGTGAAGACCCGCACCTTTAAATGTTGCTTTTCCAGCGTAAGTTCGTGAGATAGCAGGAATTTATGTAAATTTCTGCTAGAATAGTGGGCTTCACAGTTGCGCTTCTTTATCGTTTCTGGCGGTATGCTCGCGCAGTGGGGGTTACGCAACCGCGCAACAACCGTGCGACAGCGACGCAAGAACCGCGCAGCAGCAGCGCGGCAGCAGGGCAATATCGGGCGTACAGCCCATTTTTTTTTGAGTTTATGGCAGACATCTTCGCTTTGACGCTTCAGGCACTGACCAGTACGGACATCAGTTCGGATATCGAGCTGGTTGATATAGAACGCGCGCCGCTTGGGCTTTTGCGGGTGACGATCGATCGTCCTGATGGGGTGCGGGTTGAAGATTGCGAGCAGGTTTCAAGGCAATTATCGCGAGTGTTCGAGGTTGAGAACATCGACTACAAGCGTCTCGAAGTGGGTTCGCCCGGCGTTGACCGCCCCTTGAAAACCAAGGCGGATTTTGTACGCTTTGCAAACGAGCGCATTGAAGTCAAGCTGCGCGAGGCGGTTGATAACCGCAAGACCTATGTAGGCCTGTTGCGCGTGCCCGATAATGCCGTTGCAGCCGATGCTCCCGTTTTCGGCCTCGAGCTTGAGGCCAAGTCCGCCCAGGCCCAGATGCTCAGTTTCACTCTGGACGATGTCGATCGTGCCAAACTGGATCCCATTCTCGATTTCAAGGGTAAAAAGCGATGAGTCGCGAAATTCTTCTATTGGTTGACGCCCTGGCGCGTGAAAAAAATGTGGCGCGAGACGTGGTGTTCGATGCGCTTGAAAACGCCTTGGCCTCGGCCATGAAAAAGCGCTTCAAGGAAGACGCCGATATTCGCGTTTCAATTGATCGCGTCAGCGGCGAGCACGAAGGTTTTCGCCGCTGGCTGGTCGTTCCCGACGATGCGGGTTTGCAAGAGCCTGACAAGCAGGAAATGTATTCCGATGCGCAGGAGCGTGTGCCAGGTATTCAGGTTGACCAGTATATTGAAGAGCCTCTTGAGCCGATCGAGTTCGGGCGCATAGGCGCGCAAGCCGCCAAGCAGGCGATTTTGCAGCGGATTCGCGATGCCGAGCGTGAACAGGTCCTGAACGATTTTCTCGAGCGTGGCGAGCCCATCGTATCGGGCACCGTCAAGCGCATGGATAAGGGCGATGTCATCATCGAAACCGGCAAGATAGAAGCTCGTCTGCCGCGCACCGAAATGATCCCGAAAGAAAATATGCGGGTAGGCGACCGTATTCGCGCCTGGGTCCTGAAGGTGGATCACACCGCTCGCGGCCAGCAAGTCATCTTGTCGCGCACGGCCTCGGATTTCATCCGGCAATTGTTCGAAAATGAAGTTCCCGAGATTGAGCAGGGGCTGCTGGAAATCAAGGCGGCCGCGCGTGACCCTGGCATTCGGGCCAAAATTGCTGTAGTTGCCTACGATAAGCGTATTGATCCTATCGGCACTTGCGTGGGCATGCGTGGCTCGCGCGTCACCGCCGTGCGCAACGAGTTGGGCGGCGAGCAGGTCGACATCGTATTGTGGGCCGACGATCCCGCCGAATTTGTCATAGGCGCGCTGGCGCCTGCGCATGTTGAATCGATTTTGGTCGATGAAGACAAACACGCCATGGATGTGGTGGTCGATGCCGAAAACCTGCCCAAGGCCATTGGCGCGCGTGGACAAAATGTCCGGCTTGCCTCCGAGCTTACCGGCTGGCAGATCAACATCATGACGCCCGAGGAAAGCCAGAATCGTCAAGAGGAAGAGCGCGCCGGGTTGCGCCGCACATTCATCGACAAGCTGGATGTCGACGAAGAAGTCGCCGACATCCTGATCGACGAAGGGTTTACCGGGCTCGAAGAAATCGCGTATGTGCCCATGCAGGAACTGCTGGAAATCGAGGCATTCGACGAGGACACGATCAACGAGTTGCGCACGCGTGCGCGTAATGCCTTGCTCACCGAGGCGATTGCCGACGAAGAGCGGGTGCAAACGACGCCGGAGTTGCTTGAGTCTGAAGGCATGACCGCCGAGTTGGCGGCCAAGCTGGCCGACAAAAAGATTTACACCCTGGACGATTTGGCCGAACTGGCGACTGACGAGCTATCGGAAATTACCGGGCTGGATGAGCAACACGCGAGCGAGATGATCATGCGTGCCCGAGCCCATTGGTTTGACAGCGAGGCATAAAGAACTTGTCTGCATTTATTGAAATTGCTGTAGTAAGTAAGAGAGAGTGGAATGTCGAGTAACACCGTCGCCCAGTTCGCCGTCGAACTGAAAATGCCTGCAAACGTACTGCTCGAGCAGTTGCGTTCGGCAGGTGTTGAGCTCAAATCGGTTGATGACGACGTCACCGACGCGGACAAGACGAGGCTGCTCGATTCCCTGCGTCGCGCCCATGGCGGATCCGAGGGCAAGAAAATCACCCTGACGCGTCGGCAAACCTCTGAGATACGGCAGGCCGATGGTTCGGGCCGGTCGCGCACCATTCAGGTCGAGGTTCGCAAGAAACGTGTATTCGTCAAGCGCGATCCTTCCGAGCTGGCGTCCGATGCGAACAAAACGGCTGCGGCCGATACCGATGTGTTGCCCGAATCGCCGGTGGCGAGTGTGGACGAGCCGGATACAACCGTTCAGAATATCGGTGTACAAACCCCTGCGGCTGCGGTTGATTCGGCTCCTGAAGCCGAGGCAAGCGTGGCCGCCGATAGTCATGTTGAAGCGGCCGGCTCTCCTGTCGCGCCGGCCGATGAAGCGGCGCACACAACTGCGGTTGATGCTTCCGATACGCCGGCTGAAAGCGCCGCGAGCGAAGCGGTTGGTGAGGCCGCAGCCCCTGCAACGGTTTCCGCTGCTTCCGATCAATCAGAAGCGCCGATAGACGCTGAGCCTGTCGTCCAGGAGCCTGTGGCCGATGCTGAGCCTGAACTGACTGAGGTGAAGCCAGCCCAAAAGCGTAAAGGCAAGGCTGATGTAAAAACCGCCGCTCAACCTGTCCAGGCCAGCGCTCCGTCCAAAGCCGTGACCGACGCTGTCGATCTTGGCCGAGACAAGGCGCGTCGCGCCTCCGAAGCAGAAGCGGCCGCTCTGCGCGAGATGTTGAGCCGTCCGCGCAAGGTACTGAAGGCTCCCGAGCCGGATCCCGCTGCTCTGTCGGGCACCTTGCATAAACCCGCTGGTGCAAAGGCCGCAGTCAAAAAAGACGCCAAGCCGGGTGTGGCGGGCGCTGGTGTCAAGAAAACGATTAAAGCTTCTGAGGTTTCGTCCTCCTGGACGGATGACAACGCGCGCAAGAAGCCGGCGCAAAAGGGCGATGCGGCGACTCCCAGCCGCGATGGCTGGCGCGCTCCTGGAGGCAAGGGCGGTAAAGGCGGCAATCGTGGCGGACGCAACAGAAATGCGCAACCCGAGCGCCAGGAACAGCAGGCGGTCGAGTTCATTGCCCGCGATGTTCATGTGCCCGAAACCATTACCGTGGCCGATCTGGCTCACAAAATGTCGGTCAAGGCCGCCGAGGTGATCAAGCATCTGATGAAGCTTGGCCAGATGGTGACGATCAATCAGGTGCTGGATCAGGAAACGGCCATGATCGTGGTCGAGGAATTGGGCCACGTTGCGATTGCGGCGAAGCTGGATGATCCGGAAGCTTTCCTTGATCTGAACGAAGGCGAGCAGGCCGAGGTCGAGTCCTTGCCGCGGGCGCCGGTTGTGACCGTAATGGGCCACGTGGATCACGGCAAGACTTCCTTGCTGGACTATATACGCCGCACCAAAGTGGCTTCCGGCGAAGCCGGCGGCATCACTCAGCATATTGGCGCCTACAACGTCAAGACCAATCGCGGCATGGTGACATTCCTCGATACTCCGGGCCATGAAGCGTTTACAGCGATGCGTGCGCGCGGCGCCAAGGCAACCGATATTGTTATCCTGGTGGTGGCCGCCGACGATGGTGTCATGCCGCAGACCAAAGAAGCGATACACCATGCCAAGGCGGCGGGTGTTCCGCTGGTGGTGGCGATTAACAAAATCGACAAGCCGGGCGCCAATTCCGACCGTGTCAAGCAAGAACTGGTTGCCGAAGAGGTTGTGCCCGAAGAATACGGTGGTGATGTGCCCTTTGTGCCGGTATCGGCCAAAACAGGCGAAGGTATTGAAGCTTTGCTGGAAAACGTCCTGTTGCAGGCGGAAATGCTCGAGCTTAAAGCTGCAGTCGACGCGCCTGCCAAGGGGATCGTGATCGAGGCGCGCCTGGACAAAGGACGCGGCCCGGTGGCGACTATTCTGGTTCAGAGCGGCACGTTGTCGCGTGGCGATGTGGTTCTGGCCGGCGCGAGCTTTGGCCGGGTGCGCGCCATGCTGAATGAAAACGGCAAGCCGATCAATAGCGCCGGCCCGTCGATCCCGGTTGAAATCCAGGGTCTTACGGAAGTGCCGGCCGCGGGCGACGAATTGATCTCGCTGGCCGACGAGCGCAAGGCTCGCGAAATTGCCTTGTTCCGTCAGGGTAAATTCCGCGACGTGAAGCTGGCCCGTCAGCAGGCGGCCAAGCTTGAGTCGATGTTCGACGGTGCGGGCGAAGGCGTCCAAACGCTTGAGCTGATCGTGAAGACCGATGTTCAAGGTTCGCAAGAAGCCCTGGTGTCTTCGCTGGTTAAATTGTCCACTGAAGAAGTGCGTGTGCGGGTCGTCCATGCCGCGGTGGGTGGGATTTCCGAGAGCGATATCAACCTGGCCATTGCGTCCAACGCCGTGGTGATAGGCTTTAACGTGCGCGCCGAGCAAAGCGCGAAGAAGCTGGCCGAGCACAACGGCATAGACCTGCGCTACTACAACATCATTTACGATGCGGTCGATGATGTGCGTAACGCCATGTCGGGCATGCTGGCTCCCGAGAAGAAAGAAGAAGTCATCGGCATGGTCGAAATTCGCGAGGTCTACACCATTTCGCGCATCGGCAGTATTGCCGGTTGCATGGTGACCGACGGTGTGGTGCGTCGCGATTCGCAGGTCCGCCTGCTGCGCGACAATGTCGTGCACTGGAGCGGCTGGCTCGAATCCCTGCGCCGCTTCAAGGACGATGTCAAGGAAGTCAAGTCGGGCTTCGATTGCGGTATTACCCTCAAGGGCAATAACGACATTCAGATCGGCGACCAGCTTGAAATCTTTGAAATCAAAGAAGTGGCCAGAACCCTGTCATCATGAGCCGTCATAAGTCCAAACCCAATCCCGGCCGCATTACGCGGCTGGCCGACCAGATTCAGAAGGATCTGGCCGGACTCATTCAGCGCGAAATTGACGTTTCGCGTGCGGGACTGATCACGTTGACCGGAGTGGATTTATCGGCCGACTACGCGCATGCCAAGGTGCATTTCACCGTAATGGGGGCCGAACCCGAAGTGGCCAGCGCCACCCTTAATGAAAAAGCCGGCTGGCTGCATTCCCTGCTGTTCAAGCTGCTGCATATTCATACCGTTCCTACCTTGCATTTCATACATGATGGCCAGCTCGAGCGTGGTATCGAACTGTCCCGGCTGATTGATCGGGCGAACCAGCCCATCAGCTATTCTTCCATTCCTTCGGATCTCGAAGATCCCGACGTACGGCCCTAAAGGGGCTGTCGTTTTTTCCTCAGGCTATAAACGATGGTTTCCCGACGCGGGCAGGTGCTCGATGGTGTCTTGTTGCTCGACAAACCCGAGGGTTTGTCGAGCAACCACGCGCTGCAGCGGGCCAAGCGCGCGCTGGATGCCCGCAAGGCCGGGCATACGGGCACTCTGGATCCCTTTGCAACAGGCCTGCTGGTCTGTTGCCTGGGGCGTGCCACCAAGCTGTCGGCGGCGATGCTCAATGCCGACAAGGTTTATCACGCCACGCTTGGCCTGGGCGAAGAGACGGATACGGGTGATTTGACGGGCCATATCGTATTTCAGGCGCCCGAGTCGTTTCAGGGAGTCGATAGTGACGAGCTGGAACGGGCCGTGGCGAGCTTCCGGGGCCAGATTGAGCAGGTTCCGCCCATGTATTCGGCCTTGAAGCGCGACGGCAAGCCTTTATACGAGTATGCGCGCCAAGGAATTGAACTGGATCGTCCGGCGCGCACGATTACGATCCATAAGCTGGAAGTCTTGAGCCTGAACGGGCGTCAGGCTGAAATCATGGTTCATTGCAGTAAAGGCACTTACATTCGAACCCTGGCGCAGGATATTGGCCGTCTGCTGGGTTGCGGCGCCCACCTGACTGCATTGCGGCGCACACAAGTGGGGCCGTTTTTGCTTCGTGACGCCATCGGGCTTGAAACCCTGCAGACCATGCCAGAGCCTCAGACCACCTTAATTGCACTCAATGCCTTACCTGCCGGCTTGTTGCCTGCAACCCTTACACAAAAGGAAGAATTATGAATCGCGCTTTGCGCAATGTGGCGATTATCGCCCACGTCGATCACGGTAAAACGACCCTGGTCGATCAGTTGTTACGTCAATCCGGCACATTTCGCGATAACCAGCAAATGGCCGAACGGGTCATGGATTCAGGCGATATCGAGCGCGAGCGCGGAATTACCATTCTTGCGAAGAATTGTGCGGTCGAATACGAAGGCACACATATCAATATCGTCGACACCCCGGGACACGCCGACTTCGGCGGCGAAGTCGAGCGGGTTCTGTCGATGGTCGATGGCGTGCTGCTCCTGGTCGATGCGGTTGAAGGCCCCATGCCTCAAACCCGTTTTGTGACGCGCAAGGCCCTGGCCTTGGGCCTGAAACCCATCGTCGTCGTGAACAAGGTGGATCGCCCGGGTGCGCGCCCCGATTTTGTTATCAATGCGACCTTCGATTTGTTCGACAAGCTTGGCGCCACCGAGGCGCAGCTGGATTTCCCCGTGATTTACGCGTCGGGCCTGGCCGGCTATGCGGGTTTGACCGAAGATGTGCGTGAAGGCGATATGCGTCCGCTCTTTGATTCCATACTGAAGTATGTGCCGCAACGCGAAGACGACGCCGATGGTCCCTTGCAACTGCAAATCATCTCGCTCGATTACAGCAGCTATGTGGGCAAGATCGGCGTGGGCCGGATCAATCGCGGGCGCTTGCGCGCCGCGCAGGATGTGGTGATCCAGTTCGGCCCCGACAGCCAAATCATCAAAGGACGCGTCAATCAGGTTCTTAAGTTCAAGGGCCTGGAGCGCGAACTCGTCGATCAGGCCGAGGCCGGCGATATTGTCCTCATCAATGGCATCGAGGAGATTGGCATAGGCTGCACCTTGATGGATCCGGCCAATCCCGATCCTTTGCCCATGCTGCATATCGATGAGCCCACATTGACGATGAACTTCATGGTCAATACCTCACCCTTGGCTGGCCGTGAAGGCAAGTTCGTCACCAGTCGCCAATTGCGTGACCGCCTTGATCGCGAACTGAAGTCCAATGTGGCCTTGCGGGTGAAAGAGACCGACGATGACACGGTGTTTGAAGTGTCGGGACGCGGTGAGCTGCATCTGACTATCTTGCTTGAAAACATGCGCCGTGAAGGCTACGAGCTGGCGGCTTCACGCCCTCGCGTGGTGATCAAGGAAGTGGACGGCGTGCGCATGGAGCCGTACGAATTGCTGACGGTCGACCTGGAAGACGGGCACCAGGGCGCGGTCATGGAAGAGCTGGGCCGGCGCAAGGGCGATTTGCAGGACATGGTGGCCGATGGCCGCGGCCGTACGCGTCTGGAATATCGCATTCCGGCTCGCGGCTTGATCGGCTTTCATAACGAGTTCTTGACCATGACGCGCGGCACGGGGCTGGACAGCCATATTTTCGATGAATATGGGCCGGTGCGCGACGGTGGGGTCGGCGAGCGCCGCAACGGTGTGCTGATCAGCCAGGATGACGGCGCGGCCGTCGCCTACGCGCTTTGGAAGCTGCAGGATCGCGGCCGCATGTTTGTGTCGCCCGGCGAGCCCTTGTACGAGGGCATGATTATCGGGATACACAGCCGTGAAAACGATCTGGTCGTCAATCCGATCAAAGAGAAAAAGCTCACCAACGTGCGCGCTTCGGGCAAGGACGAGCATATTGACCTGGTTCCGCCGATACGCATTACGCTGGAGTATGCGGTGGAATTCATTACGGACGATGAGCTGGTCGAAGTGACCCCCAAGTCGATACGCTTGCGCAAACGTTATCTGACCGATCAGGATCGCCGCCGCATGTCGCGCGAAGGTAGTTAAAAAAAGGGGCCCGGAAGGGCCCTTTTTTTTAGTGGGTGTGGCACGGGTTTGGTGGCACCCACAAGGGGTGCCGCTACAAAAACGTAGCCGTGACTCATGTAGCGGCACCCCTTGTGGGTGCCATCAACACAAATCAGGCCAGCACAAAAGGCCGGCCAGTTACCGGCGTGGTTGCCACCGCCATATCCTGTTCGGCCATGATGCCGGCCTGGTACGCTTTGCGCCCGGCGTCAATGGCGAGCTTGAAGGCTTCGGCCATCAGGACCGGGTCGTGGGCATTGGAGACGGCCGAGTTCAGCAGTACCGCGTCGAAGCCCATTTCCATGGCTTGTACCGCATCCATGGGCGACCCGATGCCGGCGTCGACGATGAGCGGCACGTCGGTAATGCGTTCGCGCAGCGTTCGCAAGGCGTAAGGGTTGACCAGGCCTTGACCTGACCCGATGGGCGCGCCCCAAGGCATCAGTACGCGGCAGCCTGCGTCGAGCAGGCGGTAGCAGGTGACGAGATCGTCGGTGCAGTAGGGGAAAACCTCGAACCCCAGCTTGACCAGCTCGGCGGCGGCCTGTACCAGTTCGAAAGGATCGGGTTGCAGTGTATAGGTGTCGCCTATGACTTCCAGCTTGATCCAGTGGGTATTGAAAATCTCGCGCGCCATTTGAGCGAGCGTAACGGCTTCGGCGGCCGTATGGCAGCCCGCGGTATTGGGAAGCAGGTGGGCGCCGCTTTGCTTGATCAGTTCGAAATAGCCCTGGCCTTGGTTGTTTTCAACAGGCCTGCCGCAGCCTTGGGCCAGCTGGCGCTTCAAACTCACCGTAACCACCTGCGCGCCTGAGGCGGCGATAGCTTGTTCCAGTACATACGGCGAAGGGTAGCCGGCCGAGCCCAGGAAGAAACGACTGCCAAGTGTTGTGTCAGCAATCTGGAAAGACATAGTTAGCCTCCGGTGATCGGTTCAAATGTGGTGATGGCGTCCTGGTCGATCAAGACTCGCGTCGCGCGGGCTTGCCGCGCGACATGGCTGCCATTGACGGCCGTAGCCATAGGCAAGCTGGTCTGTGACGCAGACGAGTTCAGCGTCTTGAGCAGATCTTCGAGCGTCGAAGCTTCGGCAACGGTGTGTTCTTTGCCATTGACGGTGATGCGGATAAGGCTCACAGCGGACTCTATAAAATTAGCATTCAAACTTCAGTTCGGACAGGGCCTGATCGACCAGCGACGGAGCAATCAGCCAGCCGTGCCGAAACAAGCCATTAATGCGCGTCAGCCCGTTTTCGTGCTCGATGCGCGGCAGGTTATCGATAAGCGCCGGACGCAGATTGGTTTCGCTGTGCACGACCCGCGCCTCGGCCAGTGCAGGCATGACACTGTGGGCTGCGGCCAGCAATTCAACCGTACTGCGCAAAGACACCGGCGACCGGTCTTCGCTTTCAATTTCCGAAGCACCCACGACGATCAAATGATTGGACCGTGGCACCAGGTATACCCGATGGCGCGGGTGCAACAAACGGATGGGTCTGTTCAATTGTACGGCAGGCGCATGCAGCCAAAAGATTTCGCCGCGTACGCCACGCACATTCCGGCACGAGACCGCGTTGGCAGGTCCGGACGGTGCGTTTTCGCGTTCGCCCAAGCCGCGCACGTCGAATACCCAGTCGAATCGATGATCCCCGTCGATGGTATGCAAGGTGTGCGCCGACAATGACGATACCGCGCAGCCCCAGTGCCAGTGGACGCCGTTGGCCGACGCGTAGAGCGCCTCCATGGCTTCGACGGTATTCAGGTGCCCTTCGTGCGGCAACAGCCAGGCGTGCGACGGCCCTTGTATGTCCGGCTCGAGCTGTGCCAACTGCGCCAGGGGCAAAGGCTGCGGCCGATGTTCTTCGGGCGCCTTTTCGTTCAAGAGGCTGATCATGCGTTGCGCGGAGCCGGCGTCGTGGCGATGCGCAAGCAAAAGGCTGCCGGCCCGGTCAAACGAGGCATGACACGATAATGCGGGAATGATTTCGGCCCAGAGCTCTATAGAGCGCAAGCCGTGATTGAAGACGTTGATATCGGCCGACTCCAGTTCAGCCGTGGGGCTGAGCATGCCTGCGGCAGTCCATCCGGCGGCGCCGCGCGCATCGGGGCCGCCGACCGGGTCGAATACGCTGGCCTCGTGGCCTTGCCGGGAAAGCAAATAAGCCAACAGACGGCCCAACAATCCCGCTCCTGCGATCCCTATTTTCATTGCTGAACCATCTTGCTGCGTCCTGCTTTATCCCGTTTGGATAGTGAAATAATTCGGTATTTATAAAATTTATGCCCTAAATGCCCGTGAGTCAATATAAAATACTAAAAAACGGTACAACTTATTCCTATTATTGGGATTTAATATGGACACTGGTATTTCTTCCATTATCGCCGAGAACCGGGTTGACGGTAACACGCCCACCATGCGCTTGTTTGCCTTGCTTGAGGTGATTGCGCAGAAAGATCAGCTGTTTTCCTTGCAAAGTCTGGTTGACGAATTGAACCTGCCCAAACCGACCTTGCATCGCATGCTGCAGCAGCTCGAAGGGGCCGGCATGATCCAGCGCGATGGCGATGGGCGGCAGTACAGCTCGGGCCTGCGTTTGCGTCGAATGGCCGAGAACCTGCTGCTCAATAATACCGTGCACGGCGCCCGCCATTCGGTGCTGCGTCAATTGGTGGAAGAGGTCGGCGAAAGTTGCAATATTACGACTTGTGCGGGTAGCGAGGTGTTGTATTTGGATCGTGTTGAAACCATAGCGCCGCTGCGGTTTTATTTGCATACCGGTTCGCGCGTTCCGGTTCATTGTTCGGCCAGCGGCAAGCTGTTCCTGACGCAGATGTCTCAATCGCAGCGGCGGCGTCTGTTGGCTCATGCGCCCCTGGCCAAATATACGGAGCGGACCTTGACGACCTACGATCAGATCGACAGCGAGCTCGAACGGGTGCGCCGCGATGGTTACGCCATGGATGATGAGGAATTTTTACCGGGCTTGCTGTGTGTGGCCGTATTGGTTCCGGCGTCTTACGGGAAATCGAACATGGCGGTCGCCATCCAGGCACCCATCATGCGCATGACGGCGGAGAAGTCTTTGCAAAGCTTGCCGGCCCTGCAGCGTGCCGCCCGTGCCCTGGCCGCGATTGAAGCGGCCAACGGCAACGGCGGCTAACATCGTTTAATCAGGAATCTGTCATGCCCGAGATAAACACGTTGACACCGGCCACTCATCTCGTTTCGGCCAAAGCCCTGTTTGGTCTGGACGTCGATATTCAGGTTCCGGCTTTTGTCGAGCGCGATGAACATGTGCCCGAAATCGACCCGGTCTATCGATTCAACCCCGACGCGACCCTGGCGATTTTGGCGGGATTCTCCCGCAATCGGCGTGTGATGGTGCAGGGGCTGCACGGCACGGGCAAGTCCACTCATATCGAGCAAATTGCCGCTCGCCTGAATTGGCCGTGCGTGCGCATCAATCTGGATGGGCACATCAGCCGCCTGGATCTGGTGGGTAAAGACGCCATTGTGGTGCGCGACGGCCTGCAGATCACCGAGTTTCAGGAGGGTATTGTGCCCTGGGCGCTCCAGCGGCCTGTCGCCCTGGTTTTTGATGAATACGACGCCGGACGGCCCGATGTCATGTTTGTAATACAGCGCATTCTGGAGCGCGAAGGGCGCTTTACGCTGCTCGATCAGAATCGGGTCATACAGGCGCATCCTTATTTCCGGCTGTTCGCCACATCCAACACCGTTGGCTTGGGTAATTTGAATGGCATGTACCATGGCGTCCAGGCGCTCAATCATGCTCAGATCGATCGCTGGAATATTGTCGCGACCCTGAATTACCTGTCGGCGCATGAAGAAGCCGCGATCGTGCTGGCGCGTGTGCCTGAACTGGATACCGAGCCTGGCCGCCGTTTGATTGGGGCCATGGTGCAGGTGGCCAGCCTTACCCGCAAGGGTTTTGAGACCGGCGATCTGTCCACGCTGATGTCGCCGCGCACTGTTATTACCTGGGCCGAAAACAGTCAGATTTTCGGTAATGTCGAGCTGGCGTTTCGGCTGTCCTTCCTCAATAAATGCGAAGAGATCGAGCGTCCCATCGTCGCCGAGTATTACCAGCGCAGTTTTAACGATGAGATCCTTGAATCGCACCTGACCTTGCCGGGTTGAGGGTTGGCCGTGGGTGATATGCAGCAGCGATCGCGCCATCAGCAGCAGCTCGAAGAGTTGTGTGTGGCCATGCTGCGTGCGGCGACCGGCCTGGCGCAATGGCACTTCGAAGGTGGGCGGCTGTATGACGGCCAGCGGCCGGTGCCTGCCTATGCGCCGCATTTGCGCATCAATCCTGGTGTCGATGCCTTGCCCGCTTATCGGGCGCTTGCCGATAGCCTGGCGCTGCGCTTGCGCTTTTCCGATCCCGTGTTGCATCAAGGCCTGGTTCCGGCCGATCCCATCGAGCGCTGGATTTTCGAATGGCTTGAACAATTGCGTGTGGAATCATTGGCGCCCGAGGATTTGCCGGGCGTGCGCGATAACCTGGAGCAGCGCTACCGCGCCTGGTCGGCCGAATTTTTGGGCTCTGGTTCAACTGAAACGAGCTTAGGGATATTGATGTTCGCGCTGTCGCAGATTGTCTGGAGCCGCCTGACTTCGCTCGAATTGCCTCGGCCGGTTCAGGATTTGCTTGAGCCGACCCGCGCGGCCCTGGCTCCGGCCCTGGGAAGTGCGTTGGCCGGCATCCGGCGTTGCCGCCATGATCAGGCGCAGTTCGCCATCCATGCCATGGACATAGCGCGCGATATTGCGCAGCGCGTACAGAGCGAATATGAAGATGAACCGTCGAGCTCAACCGTGCGGCCGGGCGCCTTTGGGTTGTGGCTGGATTTTGAACAGGAAGAGAGCGAGAGCGCGGCCGTCGTCCAGACGGGCGAAAGTGCTGTCTTCGAGGCGAGCCGGCGTCACTATCGGATATTTACGAAGCGTTATGACGAGGAGCGGTATGCGCCCGATCTGGTGCGCGAGGCTTTGCTGCACGAGTATCGCCAGCGGCTGGATCGGCGCATTGCGCAGCAAGGCATTAACGTCCAACGTTTGTCGAGCTCGTTGCGGGCGATCCTGGCGCAGCCGCAGCGCGACGGCTGGCGTTTCGGTCAGGAAGAGGGCGTGATCGATGGCAGGCGGCTGGCTCAACTGGTGAGCTCGCCGGCCGAGCGCCGTGTGTTTCGTCAAGATCAATATTTGCCGGTCGCCGATACGACGCTTGGTTTCTTGATCGATTGTTCGGGGTCGATGAAGCCGTATGCGGAACTGTTGGCGGTCATGATGGATGTGTTGATGCGCGCACTTGAACAGGCGGGCGTGGCGACTGAAATATTGGGCTTTACGACGTCGGCGTGGAATGGGGGGCGTGCGCGGCAGGATTGGGTAAGCCAGGGCCGGCCAGCGGCGCCGGGCCGTTTGAATGAGCTGCGCCGCCTGGTGTTCAAAGAGGCGCAGACGCCTTGGCGTCGCGCGCGGTATCCGTTGGCGGCTTTGTTGAAGACGGATTTGTTCCGCGAGGGGATCGATGGCGAAGCGGTTGAGTGGGCGTGCCAGCGTTTGCTTGGGCGCAATGAGACGCGGCGGATATTGGTGGTCATTTCGGATGGCTGTCCGATGGATAGCGCGACGAATCAGGCCAATGACGCGTTTTATCTGGACAACCATTTGAAGGCGGTGATTGGGGGTTATGGCCGGCAGGGGATAGACATTATTGGCGTTGGAGTGGGGCTGGACATGAGCCCGTATTATTCGCGATCTGTGGTGGTTGATTTGTCTGAGCGACTGGAGAATCAGGTGTTTGAGGAGTTTCTGGAGTTGTTGAAGGGGCGGCATCGGCGGTAGGTTTGTAGCGGTAAGGTGGATTTGTAACGGCACCTTAATTTTGTAGCGGCAGCCCTTGTGGCTGCCATTTTTGTTTCTCTGCATGAATTCCTGCATAGAACGGCGACGGCGGCCCAGGCGTGCAGGCTCACATCGTCCGGTCCTGGCGTTGCCAGGACTGCCTGCGTCAAGCGCCTGGCTTGGGGCGGTGCGCAAACTCGCGGGGCGAATAGCCCCCCGGGCTATTCGCAA
>NZ_SMAJ01000027.1 GCF_004346225.1 Paralcaligenes ureilyticus
GCGACTCGTACAACACCCCTATCTCGTTGCGCGTCTTCACCTCAATGCGCTCCGTTAAATCCCCTCCCGCTATCCGGTCAAAATGTCCCCCAGCCTGAACCAGAGGCTTGATGACCAATCGGCCGAAAATAATGCGGGCCGCAATCATCAACAGCAAGCCGATCAGCACGCCGGCCCCTATCGCCATCAAGGCCTGCCGGAACTTGACGACCGCCACGGCATACGCAGCGGCTTGTTGCTTTTCGATATACGCCGAATACGCATCGATGGCCTTTTCAAACGTTTTGCTGCGTTCAATGCCAAACTGGTTGTTGACATAGTAAAACGTGGCGTAATCCTGATCCTTCAATGCCTGGACCATGGGATCAATGCCATCATCCAGATACGGCCGGTATGTGCTGATCAACTTCACCGACAGGCGCCGGGCGTCGGAATCCTCAGGCAGGTTCTTGCGAAAATCCGTGAAGCTTTTTTTGACCGCATCGAGCATTTTGGTCGCATCGCCCAGCATGTCCGCCGCCTTCTGCTTCACGGCCGCATCCGCAGAGGCGCTCGCCTCTTGCTGATAACGCGCCGCCACCAACAGGGACACGCGCGCATGCAGCATATGGTTGCTCATCAGCAAAACCTGCTTGGCCTGCATATTCTGTTCGCTTATGGCATTCAGCGATCGGCCATTCTGATAAAGAAAATAGGCCGCCACCCCGCCCACGGCCATAATCAACAGCATGAAGAGAGTCAGCCCGCTCATGAGCATGGAGCCTATCCTGGCGCCGCCCAGGCCGCGGCTCCGGGCGCGCCGGGATTTTTTGACATTTTTGGGTGAAATCTGCATGGATACGGGCATGATTGAATTCGATTCCGATGACGCCGCTATGCGCTGCGGCTATTGCGGCAGGCTGTAGGTTACGGCTGGTTCGTAAGCAGGCGGCGTATTGGACAGAGTGCCCAATGGATCCGCCTTGTCCGGTACGTTTTGCGGGGGCGCGGCCGAAACGGCCGCGGGCGGAGATTGCGTCGATACCGGCGCCGATGCCGGAGCCGGGACCGGCACATTGGTACTGTTCACGACACGAATGAATTTGCCATCCGGCCCAAAAGCCAGCCACAGTTCCCGGCGAAAATAAATCGCGTCGGTGAGAAGCGACGCCTTGTGCGCCCAAACGGCCAGCGCAGAACCATCGAGCCGGCTATACACATTGACAGGCTCGGCCCCTAAAATTCGGCTCGCCTGCTCCAGAGTGGTCTGCCCTGGCTTTATTTGCCCCAGATCCATTGCATGAAACGATTGCCCCGACGTGCTGCATGCCGCCAGCCCCAGGCAAAGAACCAAGGCCAGGATGCAGGCAGGAAACCGGGGCCGGATCAAGGCGGCGAGCACGCTTAAAACTCTTCCCATTCCGCTTCGCCAACCGCGCTGCGCGATACAAGCGGGCCGGCGGCGCCGGCAAAAGCCGGAACGCGGGTAGCCGCCTGGGCCTGCGTCCGCACAAGAGTCTGCGCGGACGCCGCAGCCAGTTTCGGTTGTGCGGAGGGCAAGGCCTGGCCGGCATCCTGAGGCGCCTTGGAAATTTCGATTTTGTCATGCCTTGCGGTTGTCGCGATGGCCGCGGTCGCGGCCATGTCAATCACCTGATTGTCGACCGTTTTGAACACGGCCACGGCATCGTTGACCTGTGCCACCTGCTCGCGCAGCGACGCCGCTACAGACGCCGCTTCCTGCACGAGCAGGGCGTTCTGCTGCGTCACGCTATCCATTTGACTCACGGCGCGATTGATCTGGTCTATGCCGGTGGACTGTTCAGTCGTGGCGGCTGAAATCTCGCCCATGATGTCCGTGACGCGCGCCACCGAGGTGACGATTTCTTCCATCGTCGCCCCGGCCTTTTCAACCTGGGCCGACCCCTCGCTTACTTTCTTGACGGAATCCTCGATCAGGCCCTTGATTTCCTTGGCGGCCTGGGCGCTGCGCTGCGCCAGCGCCCGCACCTCGGCAGCCACCACGGCAAAGCCCCTGCCCTGTTCGCCGGCCCGAGCCGCCTCGACCGCCGCATTGAGCGCCAGAATATTCGTCTGAAAGGCAATGCTGTCGATGACGCTCACGATATCGGAGATCTTGCGCGAGCTGGCCGAGATTCCCTGCATCGTGGTGACGACTTCGCCCACCGCCTGACCGCCACGCTGCGCCACTTCGGAAGCGCTGGCCGCCAATTGATTCGCCTGGCGAGCATTATCGGCATTTTGTTTGACCGTGCTGGCAAGCTGCTCCATGCTGGCCGCTGTCTGCTGCAGCGCCGCCGCCTGCTCCTCGGTGCGGCTGCTTAAATCGGCATTGCCCACCACGATCTGCTGCGAACCGGTATTGATCTGACCCATGCCGTGACGCACCGTTCCCACAATACGGCCCAGGCTGTCCTGCATCCGTTTGAGCGCCCCATACAAGACGCCAATTTCGTTTCGGGCAGCGATCTCGATACGCTCGGTCAGGTCGCCCGAGGCGATACGATCGAAATGAGCGCCCGCCTGTTTGAGCGGCCGCAAAACCGTGCGCGACAAAGTCAAGGACACCATCAGCGCCAACAGCACAGCCAGCAGCAGCAGACCGCCAAATACGTACAGGGCTTGCTGGTAGCGTTGCTCGGCAGGCGCCATGAAGTTGTCATGCTCGCCCGCCAAAAAGTCATCGAGACCCTTGAACGCCGCTTCGAGCCCTTGGGCCGTCGTGGCCGACTGAGCCTGTTTGACCTGTTCGTAGGCGGTTTTCACATCGCGGCCGGCCTCGATGCTGCTGGCGGCCATCGCGTCCATTCCCAAGCGGGCCGTGTGCAGGCTATACCAGGCGACACCAACGGCTATGAATGTCAATAAAGACAAACAAAACACCATTAGCGACAGGCTGGTCTTGAGTTTCAAGTGTTTAAGCATCATCAAGAGGTACCTGAATTAAACAAACTATTGCCCTGAATTTTCTTGAATGCCAGGGATGCGGCGTCCAGCGCCGACTGACGCAATTGCAATTCTGAAGATGCCGAGTAGTAATCGACAGATTCCAGTTGGGTCAACTGGGCCGTATAACCCAGATCGCGCGAAGTGCCATTGGCGTTCAACGCATCGATCTGATTCAAGCGTGTGCCGACCGATGCCCGGACCGTGAGAATATTGTCGTAATTCACACTGATCTTCTGCATGGCGGTGGAAACCGCATTGGTCAATTTCGCGCTGGCCGCCGCATTGCCGCCCGCCGGACTCTTCAACGCCGCAATCACGCTATCGAGCGTGCCGAATACATTAAGATTCGTCGATGCCGTGGTATTCACAGTAAAGGTATCGCCCGCATTGGGCTGGCCGGAAAACTGCACTTGAACGCCGCCCGTCATGTCCAGGACGGTGCTGCCCGCCTGATAAGCCACCGGCCCCACCGAGCCCGCGGGCGCGCCAAGCGAATCCGTCATGGCAATGGTGTACTGTAGCGGCGAACCGCTGAACGAGATCGAAAAATTCTTGCCGACGCTGCTGCCCGCGGGATCGGTTACCGTGGGCGTACCGATTTGTCCCGTCCCGGTGTTGGTCGGTAAGGCCGCCGTTAAGTACCCCTGGGTTCCAGGCGTCGCCCGAGAAAAAATATCGGTGCCCAGATCACTGGTCGACATCTGACTGGTAGGGTCCACCTGAACCAGGCGCTGGCCGCTGACGGCGGTCGCGCTGACTGTTCCGGCCGCGTCGGCCACAAACGGAGCCTGTGTTCCCTGCCATCCCGAAAAAATGTACTGGCCATTATCGTCAGTGCTGTTGGCCAGAGCCAACAAACTGCTTTTGGCATTGGAAAGGGTTTCGGCCAGCGTGTTGCGGTCCACATCGGACAGTGCACCGTTGCCGGCTTGAACCAGACTGGCCTTGATGGACTGCATTTGGGTCGTCACCGAGGCCAGTACATTATCTTCGGTGCCCAGGCTGTTCGTAGCCACCTGGCGATTGGCCGCAAACTGCTTATTGATCGATTGCGACTGTGAAATGTTGATGGCCTGCGACGCAGCCAAAGGATCGTCGGCCGGCGTCACCATACGCTGGCCGCTGCTGATTTGCTGATACACGTGCATCAAACCAGCCTGCTGATTGTTGATGGCATTGAGCCCGGTCTGGAAAAGCTGGTTGGAGCTGATACGCATGGCGAAATCCCAAAAAAAATGTGTACACCACCTGGCAAGGCTGCGACGCTAGGAGCGCATGTTCAACAAGGTATCGAACAGCGTCGCACTCACAGTGATCAAACGCGACGCCGCCTGAAACTGCTGCTGATAGTTGTCGAGGTTGACGTACTCTTCGTTTAAATTGACACCGGACACGGCCTGTTGAGCCGCCGTGTTTTGCGCAATCAAGGCGGTTTGAGCCGTAGACGCCGTGGTATTTTGCTGAGTCAGCACCGCAACCTTGTTCACGATTTGCGAATATGACTCGTTCAGGCTCATGGTGCCGTTGCCCAAAACCTTGCTCGTCTGCAACTGGGCCAGCGCAAGCGCGTTGACCCCATTGGCCGACCCTCCGTTGGTGTCGGCGGCCGCAATCTTGGCCGGATCGCTGATCTGCAGCTTCAAATCGTCGGCCGCCGTCCGGGTGGGCTGCACCAGCCAGGAGTCGCCGGCGGCCGGAGTCCCGGACAGGGCCAGCGACAGGCCGGGAATTCCAACACCTGCCAGCGTGGGGCTGGCCGCGCCCACCTGGTTGCCGGCTGGCGACGTAAACACCGAGTAATTGGTGCCGTCGTACTTGACCTGGTAATCGAGTCCCGTCAGTTGATTGGAAGCGGTGGTGACAAAGGAGGCGCTCAGTGCAGCGGCCCCGGCCGTGCTATTGCCCGCATTGGGAATCACCTTGGGGCTGCCCAGCGAGAAAAAATCGGTTCCGGGCGCGCCATTTAAATCGACACCTTGATCGTGCTGGGTATTCACACTCATCGCCAAACCGGCCGCCATCCTGCCCAGCTCGTTTTGCGCAGTGTCGAGCGCCTGGCTGCGATAACTTAGAAGCCCGCCCAAGCTGCCCCCCGTAATCGCCTGGTCGGGCATCTCGACGGGTATCATGGCGCCATTGACGCCCGATACCGCGCTATAGGCGACCACGGTACGCGAAGGATCGGCGGCCGATGCCACAGCCTGCAGGGGAAACACCGTATCGCCGCCCAACAGAATCTGGCCATTGCCGACGGTCAGGTTGATACTGCCGCCCTGGACGCTCGTTTTGACACCGATGAGCTGGCTAAGCTGGGATACCAGCTGATCGCGCTGATCCAGCAGATCGTTGGGCGGTTGCGCGGGATTGCCGGCCTGTGCAACGGTAATTTGATGATTCAAATCCTTGACTCGATCAAGGTAGCTATTGATCTGCGTCACCGTGGTCGAAATTTGCGTATTGATGTTGCCGCGCTGCTGGCTCAGAAACGCGCTGGCGCTGTTGATATTGGTGACCAGGCTGCCGGCCCGGCCCAGCAAATCCTGGCGCACGGCGCTATCGGACGGGGACGAAGCCAACGTCTGCATCCCATCGAAAAACTTTTGCAGTGCAGGCGAAACCCCCACCGTCCGATCGGCAAACAGATTATTCACTTGAGCGATCTGGTTGCCATAGGCATCCAGCGCGGCGCCGCCGGACTGGGAATTGACCAGTTGCTGCGACAAAAAACTGTCGTACGAACGGTTGATGCTATCGACCTGCACACCCTGGCCTATAAAACCGCTGCCTGTGCTGACGGCCCCGGCACTGGACACCTGCACCGTCTGACGGTTATAGCCATCAGTCGCCGAATTATTGATATTGTGGCCGGCCGTTTGCAAACGCAACTGGGCTGCATTCAAACCGGTAAGGCCGAGATTTGCCAAGTTCATGGACGAATTACGCTCTTAATCAATGGGAGCCTTGGGGCCCCCCGTGGACGGGACGACAGCTAATAGCATTTACGGCAAGCAGGCGGAATTATTTAGTCCACACCGGCACAAAACGGGATTCAAGCCGGACTGGAATCGAAGTACCCCATGATCGAGATCAGTTTCTGTGCATAAGCCGGATCGGTGGCGTAGCCCGCATCCTGTATTTTCTGCGCGGCCACCTCGGCACTAGGTGCCCCCATCACTTCCTGATAACGCGGGCTGTTGCCTATGAGGCGCGCATAATCGGCGAATGATTCGGCGTACGATCCGTACGCCCGGAACGGTTGCATCACTTTCTGGGGCACGCCGTTCTGGTATTCCGTGGTCAGCACATTGACCACCTTGCCTTTCCAGCCGGCGCCCGCCTTGATGCCGAACAGGTTATAGCTGGGGCTGCCGTCGGGGCCCTGGATAGCGCGCTGTCCCCAGCCCGACTCCAGCGCCGCCTGGCTGAGCATCAGTTTCAAGGGCACACCGCTTTTGTCGGCCGCCGACTTGGCCGCCGCGGACATGGCCGACACAAAATCGCGTATATGCTCAGGCGCCCCCTTGATGGCGGAAGCCACCGAACCCGCCACTGGCTGCTTGCTCAATAAATCGATCAGGGCCGAGATGGACGAGACGACAGGGGCGGTTGAATCCGGGCCTATGCGCGAACGCAAGCCCGGCAAGCGCGAAGTCGATAATTCGGGCGGCGTGGCCGAAGTCTGCGGCGCCGCATCGCCACCGGTACGTTGCGCATTCATTTGATTAAGCAGCGCCTGCGCCAGGCCTATCCCGGGATTGGCCAATTGCACGCCCATTTGTTCGTCGCTCATGCTTTGCGCCATGCGCGTCTGCTCGCTGTCGAAAGGCCCGGACAAGATGCTCGTCTGGTGCGCCTGCTTCAATAGCATCTGGATGAAAACGGCCTCGAACTGATGCGCCACCTTCTTGTTGGCTTCCGGGTTCGACCCACCCTGAACCTCGCGCTTGAGGCTGCTCAACTGGCTGAAATCAAAGGCCGAGGTGTCGTTGCCTGGCCGGGGAAAGTATTGGGTAAACGACATAGGAGTCTGGCCTTATATGATTTCCAGATCGGCGTGCAAGGCGCCGGCGCTCTTCATGGCCTGCAATATCGACAGCAGATCCTGGGGCGTTGCCCCCAGCGCATTGAGCGCCTTGACCACATCGGCCAGATTGGCGCTGGTGCGCATCCGCTTGATGCTGCCCTGATCGGATCGCATCTCGATCTGGGTGCTGGGAGTCACCACTGTTTGCCCACCGGCGAAAGGCGCCGTGGGCTGGCTGACCTGCGTCTGCTGGTTTATCACGACCGACAGATTTCCATACGTGATGGCCGCCTCATCGATGGTTACGGTGCGATTCATGACGACCGTGCCGGTGCGCGCATTGATGATCACCTTGGCGCGCGCAGCGGGCAGGCTGACCTGCACATTTTCGACCCGCGAAAGGAAAGCTGTCTGGCTTGCGGCATCGGGCGGGCCGCGCAACTGAATGACCCGGCCATCGACGGCACGCGCCGTACCTGGCCCCAGAGCGCGATTCAGAGCCGCGACGACATTTTCCGCAACCCCAAAATCGGTCGTGTTCAGTTCAAGCCTGATCTGGCCATTGCGCGCGAACGTGGTCGGCACGCTGCGCTCGATGATGGCGCCGTTGGTGATTATCCCGCCGTTGAGCTGATTGACCTGGACGCTGGAGCCGCCCGCCTGCGCCCCGGCGCCGCCCACCAGCAAGTTGCCCTGCGCCATGGCATACACCTGGCCGTTGGCGCCCTTGAGCGGCGTCATCAGCAGCGTGCCCCCGCGCAGGCTCTTGGCGTTGCCCATGGACGAAACGACCACATCCACGGTCTGGCCGGGCTGGGAAAAAGCCGGCAAACGCGCCGTCACAATCACCGCCGCCACATTCTTGACCTGCATATTGGTACCCTGAGGCACGGTCACGCCCAACTGCGACAGCATATTGGTCAGGCTTTGCTGCGTAAACGGAGTCTGGCGCACCTGGTCGCCGCTGCCGTCCAGGCCCACCACCAGGCCGTAACCTATCAATTGATTGGCCCGGACCCCCTGGATCGTCGACATATCCTTGACCCGTTCGGCGTGCACTACAGTGGGCAAGGCCAAGCACGCCACGCCCAGAACCGCCCCGAACACCAGGCCTCGCCCTAAACGACATGTAGCGACACCCCTTGTGGGTGTCATTCGGTGTGTAGCAGCACCCCTTGCGGGGACCATCCGATGTGTAGCGGCACCCCTTGTGGGTGCCATTCGGTGTGTAGCGGCACCCCTTGTGGGTGCCATCAACGAAGAGACCAAACGCAGGAAGGTGAAGGCAGGCATCATGTCAGAACGGCGAAATATTCAGGAAAAAACGCTGTAGCCAGCCCATGGTCTGGACTTCATCCATGGTGCCCTTGCTGCGGTACTCAATGCGTGCGTCAGCCACCTGGGTCGACGCAACCGTGTTGGAGCCGGTAATGGAACGCGGATCGACCACGCCGGAAAACCGAATGTATTCGCTGCCTCGATTAATGGCGATCTGCTTCTCGCCGGCAATTTGCAGATTGCCATTGGGCAATACGCCAATGACCGTGGTCGTCAGCGTGCCGGTGAACGTGTTGGCGGCGCTGCTCGAACCCTTGCCCGACGCCTTGTTGGCGCCGGTGGAATCCAGGTTTTGCTTGGCACCCAGTTCGCTGGGCAAAAAACTGGGCACGATATTCATTCCGACCGTAGCGCTGCCGGAGCGATCCGTACTGGTTGCCACGTTTTTGGCGGCGTTGGTTTTTTCCTGGATGACGATCGTGACAATGTCACCCACATTGCGCGGACGCCGATCCTCAAACAAAGGGTAATTGCCGTAGGAGGTCGGCTGGTAGATCGAACCGTTGGCCTCGGGCGGCGGCACAGGCGCCGGTGGGCGTGCCGTCAAAGGCCCGGTCACCACGGGCTCGGGAGGGATCATGGCGCAGCCCCCCAATAACAGCGTTACGGCGCAACACCCTCCCGCAAAAACAAGAAAACGCTTACGCATCATGAAAGCTGGGTCAAGCGCGCAAGCATCTGGTCAGACGTCTGGACAGCCTTGCTGTTCATCTCGTAAGCACGCTGGGTGGCGATCATGTTGACCAGTTCCTCAGCCACATTCACATTCGAGGTTTCCACATACTGCTGCATGACCAGCCCGGCGCCATCCAGACCCGGCTGAGCCTGATTGGGGGGCCCGGAAGCATCGGTTTCAATGTAGAGATTTTCACCCATGCTTTGCAGGCCCGTGGGGTTTACAAAGGTCGAGAGCTGCAATTGACCAATCTGTACATTGGTGCCTACAGCGCCCGGCTGCGTGACCGACACGGTGCCGTCGCGACCGATGGTCACACCCAATGCATTGTTGGGAATATTGATGGGCGGCTGTATCGGATACCCGCCGGCCGTCACCAGTTGGCCATTTTGATCCACCTGCAGACTGCCGTCGCGGGTGTAGGCAAACGTGCCATCGGGCATCTGCACTTGCAGAAAACCATTGCCCTGAATGGCAATATCCATGGAGTTGCCGGTGTTTTTCATATTGCCCTGAGTGTGGATGCGTTCGGTCGCCACCGTGCGCACCCCTGTTCCAAGCTGCAGGCCCGAGGGCAACTGATTGGCCGCGCCCACTTGAGCGCCCGGTTGACGCACCGTCTGATACATCAGGTCTTCGAAAACGGCACGGCCGCTCTTGAAGCCGTTCGTATTGACGTTGGCCAGATTATTGGAGATCACGTCCATATTGGTCTGCTGCGCTTCAAGACCTGTTTTGGCGATCCAGAGTGAACGTATCATGTGTATTCCTTTTAACGCGAGCCAGACTGGCCTCGCCGACAAACTGCGCCTAGCCAACCGACAGGATTGAATTGCCCTTGTCTTCGTTAGTGCTGGCGTCCTGAATAACCTTCATTTGCATTTCGAAATCCCGGGCATTGCTGATCATGCCCACCATCGCCTGGGCCGCGCTGACATTGCTTTTTTCGACGAAACCCGAAACCATACGCACCGCGGGATCGGCCTGCGCCACCGGCGCCTGGCCCGGTGCCATGCGGAACAGACCGTCGCCGCTGCGCTCCAGGCTGGCCGGCGGCGGGTTGACCAGCTTAAGTTGCCCGATCACTTCGATGTCTTTAGGGCTGCTGCCCGCGCCCAGGACCGTAATGGCGCCGTCGGCGCCAAACGTCAAGGTGCCGCGATCGGGTACGGTCACCGGAGCGCCGTTGGCCGCCAACACCGGCAAGCCTTGCGGGCTCACCAGTTGGCCGCGGGCATTGACGGCCAATTCGCCGCCTCGGGTATAGGCTTCGCCGGTGGGTGTCTGCACGCTGAACCAGCCCGGGCCGGTCACCGCCACATCCAGCGCCCGGCCGGTCTGCAACATGCCTCCCTGGCGAAAATTGCTGCTCGGGGTCGAGGCCACGGTCGTCACCCGGGTCGGCAAGCCCTCGCTTGCCACCAGCGGCACCGAACGATAGGCCGACAACTGCTCGCGAAAACCCGCGGTGCTGACATTGGCCAGGTTATTGCTGATCACCGACTGTTGCTCGAGCACCCGCGCGGCGCCGGTCATGGCGGTATAGACGATGCGATCCATAAGGAGTTGGCCTAGAGCCCGGTTATCAGGCTCTGCATGACCTGATCCTGGGTTTTGATGCTTTGCGCATTGGCCTGATAAGTACGTTGCGCGATAATCATGCTGACCAATGCCTTGCTGACATCCACATTGGAGTCTTCCACGGATTGGCCTTTGACGGTCGCCAGTCCATTGGAACCCGGACGGCCCACTATCGCCTGGCCCGAGGTCGAGGTTTCAATCCAGGCGCCGCCGCCAACGGACTGCAAGCCTTGCAGATTATTGAAAGTCGCCAGCGCCAGGGTACCCACCGACTGAGTCTGGCCATTGGTATAACTGGCCATCATGGTGCCATCCGGGCTAAACGATACCCCGGCGAAGTTGCCGGTGGTGTAGCCGTTCTGGCTGAAATTGGACGAGTAATCGCCGCCGAACTGGGTGGAGCTTGTGTAGTCGAGGGTGATGTTCAATGGCGCGGCTAGCGCATTGGCGGAACCCGGCTGAGTCATCGTCAATGCCGATGTCACCGGCGACGTTAGCGTCCCGGCGCCGTTGAAAGACATCTTGTACGGCGCCGCATCCGTTGGCGAAGTAAGCGCGTTGCCATCGAGCCGGTAATACACATTCCAGTTGCTCTGCGCTGGGGGGGTGCCGGCGGCTTTCGCAAAATACTGGGTCAGTTGATGAGAATTGCCCAGAGAGTCATACGTCGTAATCGGCAGCGAATAGCTGTAGGTGGACGCAACGGTGGGATCAAAGGGGGTGACGACGGGATCGATAACCGTCGCATTGGCGTCCAGATTGATCTGACTCGTCATTTGGCTGGTTGCGCTCGGGGCAATATTGCCCACCGGCACCCTCAAAGTCGTCAGATTAGTGCTGCCGGCGCCGACCGGGTAGCCGGTCAGGCGCTGCCCCTGCGCGTTGACTACGTAATTGTCTTTATCAGCAAAAAATTGTCCGTTGCGTGAATACAGGATCTGGCCGTTTTGGTCCTGCAAACGAAACATGCCTTTAGGGCCGTCAATGGCCATATCGTACGGATTTCCCGTGCTGGTAATGTTGCCTACGGAAAAGTCCTGATTGACGCTGGCCAGCTGCACCCCCAGCCCGACACGCGAATTGGCGTACACATCGGCAAACGTGGCTGTGCCCGATTTAAAACCTACTGTCGCCGAATTGGCAATATTGTTGCCTATCACGTCCAGGTCTTGCGCCGCTGCGGCCAGGCCGCTTAAACTTTGTCCGAAACTCATGATTGACTATCCTTCGTGAAATTAAGTGAATTCGTATCAAATGGCAGCCAGAAACGCTGCCGCGAACAGCACAAGCGCTACATGATTTTCCGTACATCCGACAAGGCAACGGTGCCGGCCAGGCCCAAGTCGAGCCGCACACCGTTCGACGCATGGGAAACGCTGCCCACGATGCCCGAGGTCAACACCTGAACAGAGACCGGGGCTGCGGTGGCGTCCGTGGCCGTCACCTGGACCGTGTAGGCACCATCGGGTGCGGAAGCGCCGCCATCGGCCTTGCCATCCCATTGCAAAGACAAGACACCGGCGGGCTGCGCGCCCAGGTCCACCTGGCGCACCGCCTTGCCGCTGGCGTCCAGAATGGTGGCCGTCACATGCGTGGCCGGAGAAAGGATATCGACGCCAAAGGGGGTGGCGTTTTTGATCGTCGGATCGGTCGGATCGCTGCCCAGGGAAACCTTGGAACCGGGAACCAGCACGCTTTTACCTATCAGATTTGCGGCCTGCATGGATTGCGACACATCCATTTGGCCCGACAAGGCCAATAAGGTGTTGTTGAGCTGATTGATGCCATTGACCGTGGACAACTGGGCAATTTGCGAAGTGACCTGTGCGTTGTCCATGGGATTCATGGGATCCTGATTGCGCAACTGCGTGACCAGTAAATTTAAAAACTGATTTTGCGTATCGGACATCAGATTCTGGGTACTGGCGTTTGCCGTCGCCAAAGCTGCCGATGTCGAACTATCCGTGCTGGACGGCGCCGGGTTCGTAATAGTCGTCACAAAAAGCTCCTGAAAAATAGATGCCGAAGTAAGACAGGCACGGACTACTGCCCGATGGTGAGGGTTTTCAACATCAGGCTTTTGGCGGTATTGATGACTTCCACATTGGCCTGATATGAACGCGAAGCGGAAATCATGTTGACGGTTTCGGCGACCACATCCACATTGGGCATAGTCACGTAGCCGCTCGCGTTGGCAAACGGATTTTGAGGGTCGTATTGCAGGCGGGGCGGCGCCGAACTTTCAACCACCTGGGCCACCCTGACCCCGCCCACTGCCTGCATGGAAGACGGATCACCCTGAGGAATCGTCTGAAACACGACCTGACGCGCGCGATACGGCTGGCCGTCCGGGCCCACGACACTATTGGCATTGGCCATATTGCTGGCCGAGACGTTCATGCGTTGCGATTGCGCCGCCAGGGCCGACCCCGCAATCTGAAAAATACTCATCGTCGACATGTCATTTCCCTTATTGCTGCAAGGCGGCCATCATGGTTTTTATACGCTGCGAAATCAACGTCAGATCGCTCTGGTAACGCAAGGTATTGTCGGCAAACTGAACACGCTCGGTGTTCATGTCCACGGTGTTGCCGTCCAGGCTGGGCTGCAGCGGTTGCCGATACAAAAGCCGGGCCGGATCGGGGCTTACCGCTACAGCGGGAATATGCCGCGCCGAGGTGAGCGTAAGCTTCGTATCGGGCAAACGCATGGAATCGCCCATGGCACCCTGCAAGGCCTTCTTGAAATCAAAATCGCGCGCCTTGTAATTAGGCGTGTCGGCATTGGCTATATTGGACGCCAGCACCTCCTGGCGCTGCTGGCGCAAATTAATGGCAGCCTGATAAAAACTGAAATCTTCGCTAAGACGATCGACCATTTATGATCTCACCAACATTCGCAGGCCACCTTGCCTGCCGCACAGCCCCATTCACAACGCCCAATACAGCAGCCCTCGTGCCTTATCACACAGGGAACATGGTAATGTGAAGCATGCCCGCACAAAGTAGGAAACAAACCGCAATTTATCGCCCAATTCCGGTTATGCGGCGCAGAAGCTTCTCTATAGAATGTCAGCATGCAGAAGATTCTTGCCCTATTCCTGTGGATGGCCGCCTGCGGCGGCGCGGCGCATGCAAACGCCGTGCCGGGCGCGCAAAGCATTGCCCAGATCACCGCTCAGGCGCAGGACTTTTTGCGCCAGCAAGCGGACAACTACCCGGGCACGCCACAAATTACCATCGACGCCTCGCGCCTGGACACGATGCCGGCCTGCACGCAGTTGCAGTTCTTCCTGCCCGGCGGCCGTCTGCGATCCACGATATCGGTCGGCGTGCGCTGTACGGCGCCCCACCCGTGGACGAATTATGTGCAAGCCACTGTCGGCATCCAGGGCTCGTACTATGTGCCCGCGCGCAACATCAAGCCGGGAGAAACCCTGGAGCCGGGAAATCTCGACAGCCGCAGCGCCGATCTGCTGACGCTGCCGCCCGGTACGGTGATCGATCCGGGCCAGATTATCGGCCGCATAGCCACCCATCGCCTGATCGCGGACACACCCATCAAGAGCAATGCCCTGCGCAACCCGCAATCGATACTGCGGGGCCAGACGGTGCGCCTGGAAGCCCGCGGCGAAGGTTTCGTGGCAAGCAGCGAAGGCCGTGCCCTGCAGGGCGGCGCGCCCGGCACCCAGGTACAGGTGCGCACGGCCACAGGACGAATTGTGACCGGCACCATCGTGGACGGAGCGACCGTTTCGGTCATAAACTAAAGTTTAGCGTTGTGACGCCGTTACCCCTTATCATGGGAACCTGGTATTAAGGGTTCAGCCGCACTTCGGAGATCTTCTTGAAAATCTACTCCTCGCCCCCTAAAAGCCCGCTGACAGGCGGCGTTGCGCCGGCCCGCAGCGAGAGCGCCGGCGGGATTTCGTCGCCGGCTCAGGGCAACCCGGCCAGCAGCGCCGTCGATCTCAGCCCCGCAGCGCGTCAATTGTCCCTTTTACAAAACAGCGACAACGACATCAACGGGCCGCGCGTCAACGAACTTCGCGCCGCTATCGCCGCCGGCCAATTAAAAGTCGACCCCAGCCGCATTGCCGACGGGCTGATCGCCAGCGTGCGCGATTTGCTTAAATAATTCTTGGGCACCCCATGAGCAAACCAATCGACCCATTACAGAGCTGCCTGCGGCAGGAAGCAGCGCTGATTCAACAATTCATCTCGGTGCTGCAGGCCGAGGCGCACGCTCTCGAACAAACCGCCGATACCGGCGCGCTTATCGCCTCGACCGAGGAAAAGAATCGTCTTTACGGCTTGCTCACGCAAGCCGGCCAGGAGCGGCAAGCGCAACTACAGGAGCTCGGGTATAGCACGGATAAAGCCGGCCTGGACGCCGCCGCCCACGAGTACCCCGTCTTGAAACCGCTATGCCAGGATCTGTTCGACCTGGCCAAACAGGCCGGCGAGATCAACACCTCGAACGGCGCCGTCATCGATATCCATATGAGACGCAATCAACAGGCCCTGGATGCCTTGCGCCGCCTGGGCAATATGGACCCTCTGTACGATGCGAGCGGCCGGGCTCATCACGCACCGACCCACAGAAAAAACATTAAAGCGGGTTAAACACCCCGCGGCCTTGCACGGGATATCAGGCGATTATTTCACGCAGGGCGAACAGCTTGAGCACGCCCGACACGGTCGATGCCAGCGACGCGGCTCCTCCTAAACCACTGACCATCGCTCGAACCGATTCAGCATCGGGCGCCTGCATGATCCGCCACGTCGCCAACCCAAGCTGCATGGCCAGCAATGCGTGCGCCGATTCGGGCCGATCGCCGGACCCCAGCAGATGCCAGCCGCGCGCCGCATAACGAAAACCCGCCTTGCTCTCGGTTTGCGCGATCAGCCACGCCCCCTGCCGCCCGGTTTCAATTTGCTCAGGACTCAGGTTGCTCAAACCACAATGCGTCTGAATGATGGCTCCGCTGTGCCGGTCAACGACACGCACGGCCAGCATGTGCAAAGCCAGCACGCCTGTCTTGCCGCGCGCGGGCAGTTCAACGGCCTGCGCGCCTACCCAAAGCGCCAGATCTTCGATGGCCAAACCGCTTATTCGAGTCAGGCTCAGCCACCGCGATGCACGGGCCAAGGGTTGATAAACCAGCGTCTTGGCCAAGGCCCCGGCGGTGGTCGGGCCGGTGGCCGTGCTCATTTTGGTGGCGCCCGGCACGTGCGCGAGCCACTGCTGCGCCGACAACCTGCGCCATAGCTGAGAATTGCCCCCTTCAAGCAGATGGACACAAGGCAAACCGCTTGCACGGCGAGCAAACTCATCGACCTGCCGGAACACCGCAACGCTTGGGCCGGGTGCGACAAGCGCCGACTCGCCCGACGACGACAGCCAGCCTTCCGCCCGGGCAAGCGATTGCATGGGTGTGCCCAAGGCGACTGCCCTGTCTGTCAGCAGCATCGTGGCGCGCAAACTGGCCGGGCCGTCGGGCGATGTCAATCCCACCCTGTCGTGCACGGCCAGCACATAAGCACCCTCCACGCGGGCCAGGTGATTGTGTACAGACGCCCATTGCTGATCGATCAGGCTCTGCACGGACACGGCCGCCTTCGCCGCGCCGGTATGCGAGCGCCACAGATCCAGGGCTTCCGAGCAGGCGAGGTCGTTTTCCAGGTAATCGCAGGCGGCTTTCACATGGGCTTGCGTGGGCGTGGCGCCGGCGGCCACCCCGAGTCCCGCGCTTGTCAATGCCAGCAGTTGGGGCAACAGTTGCCGGCGCCGCTCACCCTTGACCGCATCGGCCGGCGCCGCCTCAGGGGTCTTGGCCAACGACATCATGGCGGCCAAATCGGCCTGCGTCGGCGCATACAAGGCGCGCGCCCGCGGCCTGGGCGCCAGAGCCTGATCGGCCAGTTCGCGGGCCGACAAAAACAACAGGTTTTCGGGCACTTTCTGGCCATTCGAAACATAATGCACCGGAAGCTGATAGCGAATCGCCGTATCGAGCGCCGCGCCCATACGCGAGGCCTCGTCGAGCTTGGTGATGATGCAGCCCGATATCGGGTCACCGCCGTCGTTGCAGTAAGAACGGGCGACTTCGTCCAGGGTATCGCCGTGGCTGGATGCATTCAGCACCAACAGGCGCTGCACCCGGCGCCCCGTACCGGCCAGCATGGCCGCCTGTTCAACAATATAGCGATCGCGCTGGCTGGTGCCGACGTTATCGATCAGGATTGTCTGGTCCGGACTTATGCCGCCCACAACGCGCTTGAGCTCATCGGCATCTTGCACAATATGGACGGGCGCGCGCATCATTTGCCCATAGATCTTCAATTGTTCATGAGCGCCGATTCGATAGGTATCGGTCGTGAGCAGCACGACTTTTCCGGCGCCCTGGCGCTTGATGCAGCGCGCGGCCAGTTTGGCGATGGTGGTCGTTTTGCCTACTCCGGTCGGGCCTACCAGGGCCAAGACGCGCCCAGGAATCCACAAATCGTCTTCCTGGGCCAGAGTTGGCAAATGCGCCGTCAATTCATGACGCACCCACTGCATTGCGGCCTTGGCCGACAAGTGTTCCGGCAGATGCTTGAGCATGGCGCGCAGCAAGGCTGTGCTGAACCCCAGGCCCATCAGTGTCTGAAACAGGGAAACAGCCTGAGGCGCGCGCCGCAATTGGCTGCCCCACAGTAGTTCGTCGATGCGCGTCTCGAGCGAGCCGCGCAAATCGCCGATGGCCCCCATCACATCGGCCGCCGGCTCGGCAGTAGCCGAACCCGGCCGCGGGCGCGGTTCGGGTTTGGGCTCGTGCGCAGCGTCCCAGGCCATGGCCGGCGCGGCGGCGTCGGCATCGGACGGTGCAACGGTGGGATCGGTCGCCATGATTTCAACGCCGCCGTTAACGCGGCGATTCGAAACGATCAGCGCTTCGGAACCTATCGCCAGTCGCACCTGCCGCATGGCTTCGCGACTCGTGTTGCCAAAAAAACGACTTACATTCACGTTGCTGCCCCACCTATCAGGCTCGTTACGCGCAACATGCGCTCATCGGAGATTTCAGAATTCGAGAGCACTCCGATTTGTGGAATGTGGTGGCGCAAAAAGCGCGCCAGCGATACGCGCAGCGCCGCCGGTACCACCACGACGGGCGCATCGCCATTGGCTTCCTGCGCCTTGACCGCCCGGTCGGTATCGGCAAGCAAGGTCTCGGCCAGCCCCGGCTCCAACGCCCCGCTGGTCGACAAGGCTTGCGCCAGCACGCGTTCCAACCTGGCCTCCAGAGCGATCACGCGCAACTCGCCTTCGCCCGGAAACCATTGCTGGGTAATGGCCCGGCCCAGCGCCACCCGCGTCAAGGCCAGCAACTCGCCCGGATCGGGCCCGGTTCCGTTGGGGTTGAGCGCCGCCAGGCGCGGCGCGTGCTCGGCCACGGTATCAATAATGGAGCGCACATCGCGTATCGATACCTCTTCGTCGAGCAGGCCGCGCAGCAGCTTCTGCAAAAGGGTGAGGGAAACCGTTTTGGGCACCAGGTCTTCGATGAGCTTGGGAGCTTCCTTGCCGATATGATCGAGCAACTGCTGCACCTCCTGGCGGCCCAGCAGATGAGCGCCGTGCCGGTGCATCAGGTGATTCAGATGTGTGGCGACGACCGTTCCCGCATCCACGACGGTGTACCCGGCCACCTGGGCCTGCTCGCGCACCGTGGCATCGACCCAGAACGCAGGCAGGCCGAAAGCGGGATCGGTTGTGGGCGTGCCTGGAAGCTTGGCCTGGACTCCGCCCGGATCGATAGCCAGCCATTGGCCCGGCGTCGCCACGCCGCGACCGATCTCCACCCCCGACAGCAAAATCCGGTAATCGTTGGGCTTGAGTTCCAGATTGTCCCGGATATGAACCACCGGCGGCAAAAAGCCCATGTCCTGAGCGAACTTTTTGCGCAGACTCCGGATCCGATGCAGCAACTCGCCGTTTTGAGCATGGTCAACCAGCGAAATCAGGCGATAGCCCACTTCCAGCCCCAAGGGGTCGACCAGAGCCACGTCGTCCCAGCTGGCTTCGGCGGCCGCGGCCTCAACGGCGGCCTGGGCCTTATGCGGCTCCTGGGCCTTCAGGGCGCGTTCGGATTGCTGGCGCTTGAACAACAACCAACCCGCGCCGCCCAATATCGCCGCCAACAGCAAAAAAGCAACATGCGGCATGTTGGGAATGAGGCCCATGGCGGTCAGAATACCGGACGTAATAAAGAGGACGGCGGGATTGGCAAACAACTGGCTGACCATTTGCTGCCCAACGTCCTGATCGGTCGCGACCCGCGACACCACCACCCCTGCCGCTGTCGAAATTACCAGAGCGGGAATCTGGGCGACCAAACCGTCTCCGATCGTCAGCAAGGTATAGACATGGCCGGCATCGGCGAAGCTTAGCCCATGCTGAGCCACGCCCACGATCAGGCCACCGATGATATTGATGACCATGATCAGCAGGCCGGCCACCGCATCGCCGCGCACGAACTTGCTCGCGCCGTCCATCGACCCATAAAACTCGGCTTCCTGCGCGACTTCACTGCGACGCCGGCGGGCTTCGTCTTCACCCACCAGGCCGGCGTTCAGGTCGGCGTCGATGGCCATTTGCTTGCCGGGCATGGCGTCGAGCGTAAAGCGCGCGCCCACCTCGGCAATACGGCCCGCGCCTTTGGTGATGACCACAAAATTGATGATCACCAAAATGATGAACACCACGATGCCCACGGCAAAATTTCCGCCCACCAGAAAATGCCCGAAAGCCTCGATGACCTGCCCCGCCGCATCGGGCCCTTTGTGGCCATGCAGCAAAACGACGCGGGTCGAGGCCACATTAAGGGCCAGGCGCAACAAGGTCGCAAACAGCAATACCGCCGGGAAGGCCGCGAAATCCAGCGGCTTTTTGGTAAACATGGCGACCAGCAGGATCATCACCGCCAGGGAAATATTGAAAGTGAACAGCAGGTCGAGAATAAACGGCGGCAAAGGCAGGATCATCATGGCCAAAACCATGAGGATCAATATCGGGCCGGCCAGGACGCGCGCATGTTGCGCGCCATTGTTTCTTAATAGTGCGATAAAGCCATTCATAAGGTGCTAGTTGACATCCGGTCGAGATCCCGGGGATCGAGCTCCTGCGGGACCGGCAAATGGGAGGGTCTGGAAGGCTCGGCACCCTGGCCGGCATTCCAGCTGCGCAACTGATATACCCAGGCCAGCACCTCGGCCACTGCGGTATAGAGCTCTACCGGTATCTCCCGCCCCAGTTCGACATTATGGTACAGGGCCCGCGCCAGGGGCGGCGCCCCCAACAGCGGCACACCATGTTGTGCCGCCAGCTCGCGTATGCGTGCGGCCAGCAGATCCGACCCTTTGGCCACCACGCGTGGAGCGCCGCCACCGCCTTCCTGATACTTGAGCGCGACCGCAAAATGCGTCGGATTGGTCACCACCACGTCGGCCTTGGGTACCTCGGACATCATGCGGCGCTTGGCCATCGCCCGCTGCTGCTGGCGTATGCGGCCCTTGACGTGGGGATCGCCTTCGCTTTCCTTGTTCTCTTGCCGGACTTCTTCGCGGGACATCTTCAATTTTTTATAATGGCTCCAGAGCTGCCAGGGGACATCGATCATGACGATCAGGAACAGAGAGCCCACGATCAGGGCGCAGCACAAGGCCACCAAGGACATGCCCTGGGCCAGCGCCGCGCGCGGCGTGGAATGCATCAGCATGATCATCTGGTCGCGGTAATGCCAGATCACCATCGCCCCCACCGACCCGACCACCACCGCCTTGGCAAGCGTCTTGACCAGCTCGATCAGGGTTTGCGAGGAAAACATGCGCTGTATGCCCTTGGCGGGATTGAGCCGCTCGAACTTGGGCTCCAGGGGCTTGGCCGAAAACAGGAACCCCCCCAACGCCACCGATGACAGAAGCGCCGCCAGGATCAGAACGCCAAAAAGCGGGGCCAAGGCCACAGCCGTCTGCAGCGCCGATCGGGAAGCAACGGCCAGCATCATGCTGGTGTCGCGTCCCAGGCTCTGATCGAACCACAGACCGGCGCGCATGACCTCGCTCAGATTGCGATAAAGATCCGGGCCGCCTATCCACAAGCCGGCCACGCCAACCGCCAATAGCGCGAACGTGTTGAGCTCGCGCGAACGCACAATCTGGCCTTCCTCGTGCGCCTTCTCCAGGCGCCGGGGTGAGGCCGGTTCGGTTTTTTCGAGGTCGCTTTCCTCTGCCATCGGGGGATGCGCGGCCGGCTTGCGCCCAAGGGCCTTGGCCGGACTACGACTGCCATTCAGTGATAAAGAGTGATTCCGTAGGAGATTCTAGAGGAAGCGCCCACGAATGATCGCTCAAGCAAGCCCCGTAAACCTGCTTAATTCAAACGACAACCGTCGCATCAGGCCGGCTGGCTCGCCGCTTGCGGCTCTGCGTTGAGAGTGGCGTCGAACTGGCCATAATCGACGCCGATGCGCACCGCGCCCCAGCGGCTTTGGTCCAGATCCAGCGGAATGGACAGATCGGTGATGATCTCGCCCGTGTCGCGCATATAGGTCTGGCACAGGACGCCCAGCGAATTGGCTACGGCGGCCATGCTCACCGGGTCATCGAAAATCCGCTTGTGCCGCACATGCGACGTATCATGTGCCAGGTCGCCGGTGGGCGCCTGCGAGTAGCGCGTATTGTGGGCCGGACAATAGCCATTTTTATCGATCAGCAAGACGTAGGAACACGCCGGCACCTGATTGAGCACATAATCGAGTATTTGCGTCAGCTTCTGATCCACAGCGGCATCGTACAGAGTCTGGTAGCGCGGTGGGTTGCTGCCTGCGATGCGGCGGTATTGCCGATCAAAAATATCGACGCCCTGGTTTCGAGTTTGCGTCAGCAATTTGACACACGCCGCACGCAAAGAACCAAGCATGCCGGCGATCCAGTCAAAAGGCGTATTGCCGGTGCGCAAAAAGGCCAGCATCTCCTGCATGCTTTCAGTTTTATCGCGCACCCCTACGACTTGATCGCTCATGGTGGCCATGCGATTTTGCACGTGCGCACTCAAGGCGGCGATCCGGGCGATTTTCCTGCCCATATCGTGATTCGTGCCGTTGACCTGCGATACGGCCCGCACCACGTCGCCTACCTCGCCTTGCATACGGTCGAAATCCTTGACGAACTGATCGAAGCTGGCCGTAAACTGCGTCACTACCTGATCGGAGGACACCATATCGAGATGTATCTGAGTCGTTTGATCGCGCGTGTCCGATACCAGATCCAGAATCTCTCCCGTGTGCTTCACAATTTCGCCGGTCGCGGCATTGACCCGTTCAGCCAGCTTGCCCACTTCACTGGCCACGACGGCAAAGCCCTTGCCCGACTCTCCGGCGCGGGCCGCCTCGACCCCCGCATTCAACGCCAGCAAATGCGTTTGCAGGGCAATATCCTTAATCAGGCGGCTGGTATTGCCAACCGATTGCGCGCGCTGGCTCAGTTGCGACACCACGCCCGAAAAAACCTCCATTTGAGCAGACACGCGGGCAATGCGCTGGTGCAGATCGTTCAACTGATTGAGGGTCTGATGCGCCACGACCAATTGGGAATTGAAGGTGGCGGCGATGCCATTGACCCCGGCCAATGTCTGCTCGGAAAGTGCCTCGATCTGGCTGCCGCTGGCCGCCAGCGTTTCCGCCTCGGAGGCCTGTTCAAGCACCATGTCGCGGCACGCGTGGGCCTGCGACTGCAAACGCGCAGCGTTCAGCGCAATATCGATGCTTGCCTGGCGCATGGCGATCAGGCGGACACGCAAGGAGCTTAAAAACCGCGACAAGGACCAGGCAACGGGGCTGAGCGTCCAGGCACGATCGTCCAGAGTCGCCCGGCCCTGGCTCAGGCGCCGCAATAATCGGCCCAAACCCAGCGTACGCTTGGTTTTTTGCTTCATGTCCTGTCTCCTCGTTGTCATACCGGCCTACACCGCTCCGATCGTGCAGGCCGTACCGTCTACCGTTAAAAACCCAAGCTGGCCAGCAGATCGTCCACCTGATCCTGACTGGTCACCACGTCGGCCTTGCCCTGCTGGCCAACCTGCGGGCCATTCAAAAGCGTCACCGCCTCGTCGCGCCGTTCCTGCGGAACGTTATCGATCAACACCTGAAGCAACTCGGTTTCGATCGCCCCGATCATTCCGAGCATCCTCATGACGACTTGGCCCGTCAAATCCTGAAAATCCTGGGCCATGATGATTTCCATCAGACTGGTTTGCGAAGCCTGCGTTTTATCGGGAATGGCACGCAGCAGGGAACGTGTGTCGTCGACCAGTTCGCGCGCCTGCCCGAGTTCGACCGGATGGTCGAACCAGGCTTGCCAGCGCCCGTCGAGAGCTTGCGCGTCATGCTGCATCTGCTCTTGCAGGGGCTGCATGGCTTCGGCTGCGTTCAACACCCGATTGGCCGCCTTTTCCGTCATAGTCGCCACATAGTGCAGGCGATCGCGCGCATCGGGTATGGCCTGGGCCGCGTCCTTGATGGCCTGATCCAGGCCCAGTTCGCGCATGCCTTCGCGCAGCATGCGGGTCAGATTCCCAATACGGTGAATGAGGTCTGCAGACTCGGGAACTCCCTTGGCGGAATTTTCAGAAACACCCATGATTTTCCTCCTCAAGCTCCGGCTTTCTCGAATATTTTGTTCAGTTTTTCTTCCAGCGTAGCCGCCGTAAAGGGCTTGACCACGTAACCGTTGGCGCCGGCGTGGGCCGCGGCAATAATGTTTTCTTTCTTGGCCTCGGCCGTTACCATGAGCACCGGGATTTTGGCCAGGGCCGCATCGGCCCGAATCTGCGTGAGCATGGTCAGTCCGTCCATGACCGGCATATTCCAATCGGAAACCACCAGGTCGAAGTTGCCATTGCGCAATTTTTCAAGACCCATAGCCCCGTCGTCGGCTTCGTCGACATTTTCATAACCCAAATCCTTAAGCAGATTCTTGACGATGCGACGCATGGTGGGGAAGTCGTCAACCACTAATATTTTCACGGCTTTCTGTACCACTTGTTACTCTCCAAAAATAATAAACAGCCAAGAGATACCGAATACGGTCAAACTCGATGGCCATAGGAACCACAGCTCGCTAGAATGCGCTCGCTCATATCGTGCAAAGGCACCGCTTCGATGGCGGCGCCGATATGCAGAGCCTCTCGCGGCATGCCGAACACCACGCAACTGGCCTCGTCCTGGGCAAAGGTGAGCGCCCCGGCCTGCCGCATCGCCAGCAAGCCTTGCGCGCCGTCTTTACCCATGCCGGTCAAAATAACGCCTACGGCATTTTTCCCGGCAACGGCCGCCGCGGAATGGAACAGCACGTCGACCGACGGCCGATGCCGGTTGACCGGCTCACCATAGTCCAGGTCGATAGTGTAGTTGGCCCCGGACCGGGCAAGCTTCATGTGCGCCACCCCGCCTGGAGCCAGATAAACGTGGCCGGGCAATACCCGCTGGCCCTGTTCCGCCTCGTGCACCTGCGCGGCGCAAAGATGGTCCAGGCGCTGCACGAACGATCGGGTAAATCCGGCCGGCATATGCTGGGTAATCAGTATGGCTGGGCTGTTGGCCGGCAAAGGCTCCAGAACCTGGCGTATTGCCTCGGTGCCGCCGGTCGATGCGCCGATCAGCACCAGCTTTTCGGTCGTGGATAGCAGCGGTGCCAGGCGCTTGGGCGCCAGGGTCGCCGGACGGGCCAGACGGGGACGAGACTGCGCTGCGGCCCGGATTTTGTCGGCAATGAGGTCGGAGTACCCGATCAGTCCGTCGCGCAAGCCCTGCCTGGGTTTGGCAATAACGTCGACCGCGCCCAGTTCCAGGGCGCGCAACGTCGCCTCGGAATTGCGCTCGGTCAACGACGAGATCATCACCACAGGCATAGGCCGCAGACGCATCAGGCGTTCCAGGAAATCCAGGCCATCCATGCGCGGCATTTCCACATCCAGGGTCAGGACATCGGGGTTGTGCTGCTTGATCAGATCGCGCGCGACCAGCGGGTCGGGCGCCACCGCCACCACTTCCATATCGGCGTGCCCGTTAATGATTTCCGTCATCAACCCGCGCACCAACGCCGAATCATCTACACACAGAACACGGATCTTTTTCATTGCCCAGCGGCCTTTCACTCAAATAATATCAACGCGTATCAGGGACGCTTGTCGCCACGAGCTCTGACATAAACTGTCTGACCCTGCAAGCGAAATGCCTTGGTCAAATAGGTAAAATTCTCCGAATGCCCCACAAACAGCAAACCGCCCGGCCTGACCACCGTGGCCAATCGCGCCAGAACTTGCGTTTGGGTTTCCTTGTCAAAATAAATCATGATGTTGCGGCAAAAAACAGCATCCAGCTTCCGGTCGGCCGGCCACGCGGACGACATCAGGTTAAAGACGCCGAATTGCACCATATCGCGTATAACGGGCTTGACTCGAACCATACCCGCCTGCGAGCCTGTGCCACGATGAAAATACTTTCTCAATCGATCTTCGGGAACCGGTTTGACGCGCTCCAGGGAATAGACTCCCTTCTTGGCCTGTTCAATGGCACGCGTATCGATATCGCTGGCCCAAACCGATACCTGGGAGCCGCTTCCGGGGAAAACATCCTGCAAGGTCATGGCAATCGAATAAGGCTCTTCGCCCGTCGACGCCGCGCAACACCAGACGGACAAAGGCAGCTTGCGGCCGCGCGCCCACTCGGCCAGTGTGTCGAAATGATGGGCCTCACGAAAAAATGCGGTGTGATTAATGGTGAACGCATTCACGAAATAATCCCACTCGGGCGAATCGCCCTGCAGCTCGAGCAGGTCCAGGTATTCATCAATGGAACGCTTGTTCAAACGCCTGGCCCGCAAACCCAGGGTGCGTTCCGCCATTTCGCGCTTGTGCCCGCCCAGCACGATTCCCGACCGGGCCCGCAACAAACGCGCCACCCTGTCGAAATCCTGCTGATTGACTTCGGCCAGTGCCTGTGTCGCGAAAAGAGATTGCGGGGCAAGGAGTGTCATGGATCAGTATCCGCCGCTCATGTGGCGACAGCTCTTGTGGCTGCCGGATCGTTCAGAGCCGATGCGGTATTCATACCGCATCGATGGCACCCACAAGGGGTGCCGCTACAAAAACACGCGACGCCGACCCCAGCTCGCGCGGCACGCCCGCCTCGATCACCTCGGCCGTACTCAGCTTGAACACCGACACCGCCTCGCTCAACCTCCCCGCCTGCTCCTGCAACGACCCCGCCGCGGCCGCCGCCTCCTCCACCAGCGCCGCATTCTGCTGCACCACCCCATCCATCTGCGCCACCGCCTCATTCACCTGTCCAATCCCCTCGGACTGCTC
>NZ_SMAJ01000028.1 GCF_004346225.1 Paralcaligenes ureilyticus
CGCGAGTTCGCACGCCGCCCCGAACCAGGTTCTGCGCGCGGGAAGTTCTGGCGCAGCCAGAACCGTGTCCGTCAGAGCCCGAACCAGCTTAAGCGACCACGACGCGGGGCTAGAAGGAAGGTTCTAGCCATGATGGTGTTACAGGGAAGATGCCACCCACAAGGGGTGGCGCTACAGGGCTGCCGCTACAAAACCGTCATGCCGATGCAAAATCGTGTCGCCTTAGTTATAGACCCGGGCCTGCCATACCATTGTGGCGCAGCAGGGCATCCATACTGGGCGCCCGGCCTCGAAACGCATAAAAGGAATCGGCGGCGGGCCGAGCACCGCCCACGGCCAGAATCTCTTTGCGAAAACGTTGCCCGATGACCGGGTTCAGAGTGTCGCCATGCGCGCCCGACCCTTCTTCGAAGGCCGCGTAGGCGTCGGCAGACAACACCTCGGCCCATTTATAACTGTAGTAGCCGGCGCCATAGCCACCGGCGAATATGTGTGAAAAGTTGTGCGGAAAGCGTTGCCACGACGGAGCGAACAGAACCGCTACTTCCTGGCGCACTTGCTGCAAGGTGTCCAGTACCGCGCCAATATCCAGCCCGGTCTTCTGATGATGGATGATCATGTCGAAAAGCGAGAACTCGATCTGTCTGACGGTTTGCATGCCGCTTTGAAAATTTTTGGCGGCCAGCAGTTTGTCGTACAGGCTGCGGGGCAAAGGTTCGCCAGTGCTGACATGTTTGGACAGCGCCTGGACGACGGGCCATTCCCAGCAAAAATTCTCCATGAATTGCGAAGGCAGTTCGATGGCGTCCCATTCGACGCTGGCAAATGCGGCCGCGGCAGGATCGTCGACTTCGGACAACAGGGCATGGAGGGCGTGGCCGCTTTCGTGAAACAGGGTAATCACGTCGTCGTGAGTCAACAGCGCAGGCTCGGCGCCATGCGGGGCCGAGAAATTGCAGGTCAGGTAGGCAATGGGCGTCTGGATGCGGTCGCCGATTTTGCGCCGGTTCCGCTCGCTGTCGACCCAGGCGCCGCCTTGCTTGCCGTTGCGCGCGTACAAATCGATGAAGAGGTGCCCGAGCAGTTTCCCGCCCGCGGTTTCAATCTGTAAGGCTCGCGCATCGGGGCGCCAAGTGGCGATATCGGCGTCTCGAATCCGCAGGTCGTACAATTTTTCCACGACGTCGAACAGGCCTTTGAAGACGGCGGCCTCGGTGAAGTACGGCTTTATTTCTTCTTCAGAATAGGCATAGCGTGCTTCACGCAAGCGTTCTGTGGCAAAAGGAATATCCCACATCTCGAGGGTATCGAGGGCAAGTTCATCTTTGGCAAACTGACGCAATTGAGCGAGATCGCGTAACGCGTAAGGCTTGGCCTGTCCGGCCAACTGGCGCAGAAAGTTCAAAACCTGTTCGGCGTTATCGGCCATTCGGGTTTGCAGACGCAAGGTTGCGTAATCGGGAAAGCCCAATAGCTGAGCCTGCTCGGCCCGCAAAGCCAGTAACTGCTCTATGAGTTTCGAGTTGTCCAGAGCCGGGTCGCCCTGTTCGCAGGCCAATGTGGCATAGGCTCGGTACAGCGTTTCGCGCAGTTCCCTGTTTTTGGCGTGTTGCATGACCGGCAAATAACACGGCATCTTGAGGGTCAGCAGCCATCCCGGCAGATTTTTTTGCGCGGCGGCGGCGTGCGCCGACTGCATAGTGTCGGCGGGCACGCCGTCCAGGCGCGTTTCGTCTTCAATGTGCAGCGACCAGTTGTCGGTGGCGTCGAGCACGTTTTCGGAAAACTTTTGTGAAGCTTGCGCTTCCTGCTCGGAAATCTGTGCGTAGCGCGCGCGTGGGGCGCCGGCAAGCTCGACGCCGCTTAAACGGAAATCGCGCAGAGCCAAATCGACGATGCGTGCGCGCGTGGGCGTCAATTGGCGGTAGTGCGGGCCGGCCCTCAACCGCTGATATTGCGCATACAGGCCGGCATGCAAACCCACCCAGGTGGAAAATTCGGTAACCTGCGCAAGACACACGTTGTAGGCCTCGCGCAGCGCCGGTGTGTTGACCACGGCATTGAGGTGGCTGGCCACCGACCAGGCGCGCCACAGTTTTTCCGATGCATTTTCCAGCGGCGTGATGAAGTTATCCCAATCGGGATCGCAAGCGGGGTCCGCAGCCAGGGTGACCGCCGCGCGTGACTGGGCGATCAGCTCGGTGATGGCCGGCTCAATATGCTCTGGCGTAATGGCGGCATAGTCGACGAACGCGTCGATAGGCGCCAGCAGGGGGTTGTGACTCATGGCGGGAGAACCTGTAAAGACTAGATATGGACGCAGCGTTCGGCGGCTTCCAGTGTGTTGACCAGCAGCATGGCGATGGTCATGGGGCCGACTCCGCCCGGTACAGGCGTAATGGCGCCAGCCACCTTGCACGCCGATTCGAATTCGACGTCGCCCGTAAGTTTGCCGTCGGCCTGGCGATTGATGCCGACGTCGATGACAATGGCGCCCGGTTTGATCATGTCACCTGTAATCATCCGCGGGCGGCCGGTGGCCACCACCAGTATATCGGCGCGGCGCGTTTGGGCGCCCAGGTCGCGGGTTTTGGAGTTGCACAGCGTGACCGTGGCGCCTGCCGCCAACAGTAGCAAGGCCATGGGCTTGCCTACGATGTTGCTGGCCCCCACCACCACGGCTTCCGCACCGCGCACGACCGTGTTTTCGGACTCCAGGATTTTCATGATGCCGTAGGGTGTGCAGGGGCGGACCAGCGGCCGGCCCGTCATGAGCAAGCCGGCATTGCTGATATGAAAGCCGTCGACATCTTTGGCCGGCGCAATCGTTTCAATGACCTTGCTGGAATTCATCTGCGCGGGCAGGGGCAATTGCACCAGAATGCCATGCACGCTCGCATCGTTATTGAGTTCGCGCACCACGTCCAGCAGCGCTTCTTCGCTGGTGTCGGAGGCCAGGCGTATGACTTTTGAATGCAGGCCGGCCTTTTCGCAGGCGGCGGCTTTGTTGCGCACATAGACCTGCGAGGCGGGATCCTCGCCCACCAGCACGACGGCCAGGCCGGGTGTGATTCCCTGGCGCGCCAGGGTGTGAACGCGTTGCGCGACCTCGGTTTTTATGGCGGCCGATATCGCCTTGCCGTCAATGATGCGAGCGTTCATGCGGCCCCTTCGGCTTTGGTCAGGGCTATTTTCATCAGGTCCGCGACAGTGGTGACCTCAAGCTTTTCCATGATGTTTGCACGGTGGGCTTCGACCGTTTTGATGCTGATGTTCAGATCGCCTGCGATTTGCTTGTTCAGGCGGCCCGCCACGATGCGTTCCAGAACCTGTTGTTCGCGAGCCGTCAGGCGGCTCAATACAGCCTGGTGATTTTTTTGCGCCTGGGCCTGACTGACCCGTTCATTGGCTTGCTCGAGCATGTTGGCCACGATCGTGCGCAGGTCGGTTTCGTTGAACGGCTTTTCAAGAAAATCGACGGCGCCTTTTTTCATGGTCGACACGGCCATGGGCACGTCGCCGTGGCCGGTAATGAACACGATGGGCAAGGGCGCCTGGCGCGCGATCAGCGCTTCTTGCAGCTCCAGGCCGCTCATGCCGGGCATGCGCACATCGGCGATCAGAACGCCCACCTGTTCGGGGTCGTATGCGTTGAGAAATTCTTCGGCTCCGCCGAAGCTTCGAACCCGGTAACCGTTGGCTTCAAGCAACCATCGCAGTGAGTCACGGACGGCTTCATCGTCGTCCACAATGAAGATGGTGCTGGACGCTTGGGGTGTACTCATACTTGCAACTCCTGGGGGTTCTCGGCTTGGCCGGTCGCTTGTGGCGTGGCGCAAGGAAGGGTAAAGCGGAAGATCGTACCGCCATCTGGATTAGCATTGGCCCAAAGACGGCCGTGGTGTGATTCGATAATGGTGCGACAGATATTCAGCCCCATGCCCAGGCCTTCGGACTTAGTGCTGTAGAAAGGTTCAAATAGTTTTTCCGGGTCGCGCAAACCATATCCGCGGTCGATGACGGCAATTTCGACCAGAGGATACTGGTCGGCGACGGCCACGTGCAAAACGCGGTAATCGCTTTTCTCCATGGCTTCGACGCCATTTTTCAGCAAATTCAACAGTACCTGCTCGATCAGTATGGGGTCAGCCATGACTTCGGGCACGGACTGAGGCAGGTGCTTTTCAATCAAGACTTGGCGCTTGCGCGCGTCGATTTCCGCAAAATCGATCGCATTATCCAGTATTTGAGTAATGGCTACGCGTTGCCGGCGAGGCTCGCTGCGTTTGACGAATTCTCGTATGCGGCTGATGATTTTGCCGGCGCGCTCGGCCTGGCTGGCGGCTTTTTCAAGCGCGCCGAGCAAGCTTTCAACCTGCACATTGCCCGATTTGATCATGGCCACCGCACCCATGCTGTAATTCGAAATGGCCGTCAGCGGCTGATTCAGTTCATGGGCCAGGGAAGAGGCCATTTCGCCCATGGTCGTCAGGCGGCTGGTGAGCTGGATTTTTTCCTGTTGGAGTCGCGACGCTTCTTCGTGCCGGCGCCGCTCGGTAATGTCGCGCGCGACTTGCAGGCGTACGCGCCGGCCGTCGGTCCAGGCAAGGATCCTGTGATGCACTTCGAACCAACGCTGCGACGACTCCGAGAAGGCCTCGACCGTTTCGTCGGTAAAGCGGCCCAGGCGCCCGCCCAGCAGTTCGCCGTGGCCGCTAGGCTGGGCACCGAAAAAACGGCGATAGGTGCGGTTGGCAAACAGGAGCTCCAGACCATCGGGCGTGTCGGCGACCACTGAAATCGCATCGTCCAGCCCTTCAAGCACGGTCATGAAGCGTTCGTGTGCGGCGGTAAGCGCTTCGCGTATGCGTTTGGGCTCGGTGATGTCGGTCATGGAGGTCATCCAGCCGATCTGTTCGCCGTTCGGATCGCGCAACGGCGACACATACATGCGGGCCGTGAAGCGCGATCCGTCGCGGCGTTGCGCTTCGACCTCGAGTCCGCTGCTGGGCGTGCGCCCAGCCAGCAAAACGTCCAGCGTTTCCTGGTGCTGCGCGTGGCGCCCCGGCAGCCAGTAAGGAAAGGGCGTTGTGCGGCCGATCAGATCGGCTTCGTTCCAGCCTATCATGCGGCAGAACGCAGGGTTGACGTAAGCGATGCGGCCGTGCAGATCAAAGACGCGCATGCCGGTGGACATGGAGTTTTCCATGGCGCGGCGAAAACCGGTTTCGGCAATCAGTGCGGCTTCGGCCCGTGTGCGAAAGCGTGTGTAGCGCCACAATGCCAGGAGGCTCAATACGATAACGCAGGACAGGGCTATAACGACCATGATGAGCCGCTGCTGACGTGTCTCCTGGTCGATCGTGACGAACATGACGCTGTCGTTATGCAGGCGCTGCAGCCAGATGAAGGCGCCCATGACGCACAAATACAGAACGAGCACAATGACCGGCGTCAGCCAATAGAAGCCGCGCCGGCTGGTCTTGGCCTGTTCATAGAACGTCGTCGGTATGAGGGATTTCTTCGATGGGCTGAACATAACTCAATATAGAGTGGTTAGCGCATTTTAGACTGTAATTCCATTTCGGATCAGGTTGTAGCGGCACCCCTCGTGGTCGCCAACCTTTTTTGTAGCGACAGGTGCGTTTCTGTAGCGGCACCCCTCATGGGTGCCATCGTCGCAATAACCTGCATCTTGTTTAGTAAACATGGCAGCCACAAGGGCTGCCGCTACATGGGTGCCACTCGAATAAAGAATCCTGCTTATATTTCATAATATGAAAAGTAATACCATAAAGTGAAATTTTGCTTGCCCCGTACGATAGTCTTTCCTAGAATGATGATATCCAACTGATTTGTTCGATCGGGCGAAATATCACGTCAGCGGGTCCCGGCGCCAAGTTAGGGTATAACTACACAGCGGCTTAGCTGTTGTTTGTATCTGATTCACTACTAAAAAACAGGAGACACCTAATGTCCTCTTCTGATCAAGTCAATGCAATTGCCAATGTCAACAGTGACGAAGCGCTCGAAACGCAGGAATGGCTGGACGCGCTCGAAGCCGTATTGGATCGCGAAGGCCCGCAGCGCGCGCATTACCTGCTCGAACAGCTTATTGATTTGGCCCGCCGCTCCGGTGCGCATATTCCGTTTTCGCCCAACACCGCTTACGTCAACACTATCCCGCCCGGGCTCGAGCCTGCGCATCCGGGCAATCTGATTCTCGAAGAACGCATACGCTCGTATGTGCGCTGGAATGCCATGGTCATGGTGGTCAGGGCGAACCGGCATCATCCGGCCGATGGCGGCGATCTGGGCGGGCACATTGCGTCTTTTGCCTCGTTGGCGACGATGATAGGCTGTGGCCAAAACCATTTCTGGCACGGCGAGACCGAAAATCATGGCGGCGATCTGGTGTATTTTCAAGGACATTCGTCGCCGGGCATGTACGGCCGGGCCTATCTCGAGGGCCGCCTGACTGAAGACCAGCTTAATAATTTCCGCCAGGAAACCGGGGGCAAAGGTCTGTCGTCCTATCCGCATCCCAAGCTTATGCCGGAATTCTGGCAGTTCCCTACCGTTTCAATGGGCCTGGGGCCTCTGATGGCCATTTATCAGGCCCGTTTTCTTAAATACCTGCACGCGCGCGGCATTGCCGACACGAGCAAGCGCAAGGTCTGGGTCTTTTGCGGCGACGGCGAAATGGATGAGCCCGAATCGTTGGGTGCCATTGGCTTGGCCGCGCGTGAAAAACTCGATAATTTGATTTTCGTCGTTAACTGCAATTTGCAGCGTCTGGACGGCCCGGTGCGCGGCAATGGGAAAATCATTCAGGAACTCGAGGGCGATTTCCGCGGTAGCGGCTGGAACGTCATCAAGCTTATCTGGGGCGGCTACTGGGATCCTTTGTTTGCGCGCGATAAAGAAGGCATTTTGCGGCGCATTATGGAGGAATCGGTCGACGGCGAGTATCAGGCTTACAAGGCGCACGACGGCAAATTCGTGCGCGAACAGTTCTTCGGAAAGCACCCCAAGTTGCTGGAAATGGTCAGCCGCATGAGCGACGAAGACGTCTGGCGCCTGAACCGCGGCGGCCATGATCCGCACAAGGTCTATGCCGCCTTTGCGTCGGCGAACGAACACCGTGGCCAGCCTACCGTGATCCTGGCCAAGACCATCAAGGGCTACGGCATGGGCCATGTTGGCCAGGCCAAAAATCCTACCCACCAGCAAAAGAAACTCGACATGGATGCGGTGCGCGAGTTTCGCGACCGTTTCAATATCCCCATCCCCGACGACAAGCTTGAAGACCTGCCTTATTTCAAGCCGGCCGACGATTCGCCTGAAATGAAGTATCTGCATGAGCGCCGCAATGCGTTGGGCGGCTACCTGCCCAAGCGGCGCACGAAGGCCGATGAACATTTGAAAGCACCCGCGCTCGAAGCATTCAAGGCAGTCCTGGAACCAACGGCCGAAGGCCGTGAAATCTCCACGACCCAGGCGTTTGTGCGGGTCCTTAACCAGATTCTGCGCGACAAGGAATTGGCGCCGCGCGTGGTGCCTGTCCTGGTGGATGAATCCCGCACCTTCGGCATGGAAGGGTTGTTCCGTCAGATCGGGATTTATGCTCCCGAAGGGCAGAAATACACCCCGGTCGATAAAGATCAGGTGATGTACTACCGCGAAGCGGCCGATGGCCAGTTGTTGCAGGAAGGGATTAACGAGGCGGGCGGCTTCAGCTCATGGCTGGCGGCGGCTACTTCGTATTCGACCAACAACCGGATCATGATTCCGTTCTACATTTATTATTCCATGTTCGGTTTCCAGCGCGTGGGCGACCTAGCCTGGGCGGCGGGCGACATGCAGGCGCGCGGCTTTCTGCTGGGCGGCACCGCGGGCCGCACCACCTTGAATGGCGAAGGACTGCAACACGAAGATGGCCATAGCCATATTCAGTCTTCGCTGATTCCCAACTGCGTTTCCTACGATCCTTCCTTTGCGCACGAAATCGCGGTCATTATTCGGGATGGCCTGCGGCGCATGATCGAGAATCAGGAGAATGTGTTTTATTACATCACGGTGATGAATGAAAACTATCCCCAGCCTGGTTTCAATCCCGACGATGAAGAGGGCATCCTCCGCGGCATGTACAAATTCAAGTCAGCGGGCAAAGGCAAATTGCGCGTGCAGCTGATGGGTTCGGGCACTATTTTGCGTGAAGTTCTGGCGGCTCAGGAACTGCTTGAAAGCGATTGGGGCGTGGCGTCGGACTTGTGGAGCGTGACCAGCTTTACCGAATTGCGCCGCGACGGCCTGGACTGCGAGCGCCATTCTTTGCTCAATCCGCAAGACACACAGGCACCCTTGCCCTATGTGACCAGGCAACTGGAGTCCGCACCGGGCCCCATCGTGATATCCACCGACTATATCAAGGCTTATGGCGATCAGATTCGCCCCTTTATTCCTAAAGGACGTACGCTCAAAGTGTTGGGCACCGACGGTTTCGGGCGCTCCGATTTCCGCTCCAAGCTGCGAGAGCATTTTGAAATAAACCGGCATTTCGTGGTGCTGGCGGCTTTACGCGGCTTGGTCGAGGATGGGCAACTGCCTGTTGCAAAAGTAGTCGAGGCCATCAAGAAATACGGCATCGACCCCAATAAAGCCAATCCGCATCACGCCTGAGGGGGAGACAAACATGAGCAATATCATCGAGGTCAAGGTGCCCGATATTGGCGACTTCAGCGAGGTGGAGGTCATTGAACTGCTGGTGGCGGCGGGCGATACGATCAAGGCCGAGCAAAGCCTGATCACCGTCGAGTCCGACAAGGCGTCCATGGAAATACCGTCGTCCGCGGCGGGCATCGTCAAATCGCTCAAGATCAAAGTGGGCGACAAGGTCAAGCAAGGCTCGGTCATTCTCGAGATGGATGCGGCACAAGCAGCCGCAGCACCTGCGGCCGCGCCGGCGTCAACGCCCGCAGCCACGCCGCCAGCACCCGCTCCGTCTCCCGTGGTGGCGCCTCCCGCGGCGGCTGCTCCGGCGGCCGTTGCGCAGCCCGACCGCGCACCGGCCGCATTATCGGCCAGTCTGGCTTCGGCGCCGGTTGAGCGTCATTCGCCCACCGAGGCCTATGCCGACGCCAATGTGCCGGCGCGCAATCTGCCGCATGCCTCGCCGTCGGTGCGCAAGTTTGCGCGCGAGCTGGGCGTGAATCTTGGCGTGGTGATGGGGACGGGCGATAAGCACCGGATCACTCAGGACGACGTGCGCCAATTCGTCAAGCAGGCGTTGGCCACCGGCGCAGGCGCACCGGCCGTCGGCGGATCGGTGGGGGGCTTGAGCGTGCTGGGCTGGCCCAAGGTCGATTTCGCCAAGTTTGGCCCCACCGAGGTCAAGCCGCTGTCACGCATCAAAAAAATCTCCGGCGCCAATTTGCATCGCAACTGGGTGATGATTCCGCACGTTACCAATAACGATGCGGCCGATATCACCGATCTTGAAGCCTTGCGGGTGACGTTGAATCAGGAAAACCAGAAGTCCGGCATCAAGATCACGATGCTTGCTTTTCTGATCAAGGCTGTCGTCGCGGCGCTCAAAAAATTCCCCGAATTCAATGCGTCGCTCGATGGCGACAATCTGGTGCTTAAGCAGTACTACCACATTGGTTTTGCGGCCGACACGCCTAATGGCCTGGTGGTGCCGGTCATACGCGATGCGGACCGAAAAGGGGTTATCGAGGTCGCCACCGAAACCTCGGATCTGGCCAGGCAGGCGCGCGATGGCAAGTTGTCGCCCGCGCAGATGCAGGGCGGCTGCTTTTCGATTTCCTCTCTGGGCGGCATCGGAGGCACGTCATTTACGCCGATCATCAATGCACCCGAGGTCGCTATTTTGGGGGTTTCCCGTTCATCCCATGCTCCTGTCTGGGATGGCAAGGCGTTCCAGCCGCGTCTCATGCTGCCGTTGTCCCTGTCGTATGATCACCGCGTCATCGATGGTGCGTCGGCGGCACGCTTTAACGCCTATCTGGCCGCGTTGTTGGCCGATTTTCGTCGCATAGCTCTGTAGGAGGCTCGCAATGAGTACGCAAACTATTGCTGTGCCCGATATCGGTGATTTTTCCGAAGTCGAGGTGATCGAAATTTTGGTCGCGGTGGGCGATACGATAAAACCAGAACAAAGCCTGATTACGGTTGAATCCGACAAGGCCTCTATGGAAATCCCTGCCTCGCAGGGAGGTGTCGTGCGTTCGATTCTGCTCAAGGTGGGCGATAAAGTGGCCCAGGGCGCGCCCATACTGGAAGTAGAAGTCCAGGCTCAGGCCGAGGCTGCGCCGGCGCCGGCATCGGCGCCTGTCGCAGCACCCGCCGCACCCGCAGCAACAACCCAGTCGGCGCCGGCGTCGAAGGTTTCCACAGAGGGCGCGGCAAGTTACACCGGCCCGAGCGACCTGGAGTGCGACGTACTGGTGCTGGGCGCCGGGCCTGGCGGTTATTCGGCGGCCTTTCGCGCAGCCGACCTGGGCCTGGCGGTCGTGCTGGTCGAACGCTACGAAACCCTTGGAGGCGTGTGCCTGAATGTCGGTTGCATTCCTTCAAAGGCTTTGCTGCATACGGCAGCGGTGGCCGATGAAGCCCGGGGGCTCGCGGCGCATGGCGTTACCTTCGGTGCGCCGACGATCGATCTGGATGTGCTGCGCGGCTATAAAGACAAGGTGGTCGGCAAGCTCACCAGCGGCCTGGCCGCCATGGCGCGGGCGCGCAAGGTCAAGGTGATGACCGGAAACGGCCAGTTTGCAGGCCCCCATCACTTTACCGTAACCGCCGAAGGCGGCACCGCGCAGACGGTGCAGTTCAAGTCGGCGATTATTGCGGCGGGCAGTCAGTCGGTAAAACTGCCGTTCCTGCCGCAGGACCCTCGCATCGTGGACTCTACCGGGGCTTTGCAACTGGCGGGCCTGCCCAAGAAAATGCTTTTAGTGGGCGGCGGCATTATTGGTCTTGAAATGGGTACCGTGTATTCATCGCTGGGCGCGCGACTGGACGTGGTCGAAATGCTGAGCGGCTTGATGCAAGGCGCCGATCGCGACCTGGTCAAAGTGTGGGAAAAAATGAATGCCGCGCGCTTCGACCACATGATGCTGAAGACGAAAACCGTAGCGGCCGAGGCTCGGGAAGACGGCATCTGGGTTAGTTTCGAGGGCGAGAATGCACCCAAAGATCCGCAGCGTTACGATCTCGTGCTGCAGGCGGTTGGGCGTGCGCCTAACGGCAACAAGCTTTCGGCCGATAAAGCGGGGGTGACGGTCACGGACCGCGGCTTCATTCCTGTCGATGCGCAAATGCGGACCAATGTGGCGCACATTTATGCGATTGGCGATATTGTCGGGCAGCCGATGCTGGCCCACAAAGCTGTTCACGAAGCGCATGTCGCCGCCGAAGTGATTGCCGGGCAGAAAAGTTATTTTGATGCTCGCGTGATCCCCTCCGTGGCTTATACCGACCCCGAGGTCGCCTGGGTGGGCGTGACTGAAGACGACGCCAAAAGGGACGGGATTGCGGTCGAGAAAGGTTTGTTTCCCTGGGCGGCATCGGGCCGCGCCATTGCCAACGGTCGCGACGAGGGATTCACCAAGCTTCTGTTCGATGCGCAAACCCATTGCATCATCGGCGGCGGTATAGTGGGTACCCACGCAGGCGACTTGATCAGCGAGGTTGCACTGGCGATTGAAATGGGCGCCGACGCGGTGGATATCGGTAAAACCATACATCCTCATCCTACACTGGGTGAATCCATTGGCATGGCGGCCGAGGTCGCCGAAGGCAGCTGCACCGATTTGCCGCCGGTGCGCCGCAAGTAAGTAACCGCAGTACGTTCTGTTTGCCGCGGTGGGCGCTGTTCGCAGGCTCACCGTTTTTTATATAAAGCACTTATCATGTCTCTCGTTGTTCCCGGCAGTACCGCATCATTGACGGAGTGGCTCGCGTATCTGGAGCTGCTCCATCATCAGCCCATCGAATTGGGGCTCGACCGTATTCGCGTCGTCGCCCAAAAGCTGGCGCTCACGCATCCCTTTGTAAAAATTACGGTAGGGGGCACCAATGGCAAAGGATCGACCTGCGCCATGCTTGAGGCCATTTTGCTGGCGGCGGGCTATCGCGTGGGCATGTATACCTCTCCGCACCTGATCGATTTCAACGAGCGCATACGCGTCAATGGCGAAAATGCCGGCGATGCGCAAATCACTGAACAGCTCGCGCGAATTGAAGCGGCGCGGGGGGAGGTGAGCCTGAGTTATTTTGAATACACCACCCTGGCGGCGTTGATGCTGTTTGAGCAAAGCGGGCTTGACGTGGTTGTCCTGGAAGTAGGCCTGGGCGGGCGGCTCGATGCGGTCAATCTGGTTGACGCCGATTGTTCGATTGTTACCAGCGTCGACATCGATCATACCGAGTGGCTGGGTGACACCCGTGAAAAAATCGGCTGGGAGAAGGCGCATATTTACCGGAGCGGCCGACCGGCGATCTGCGCCGACCCGGTGCCTCCTGAAAGCCTCGTTGCTTATGCCAAGGAGATAGGCGCCGATTTGTGGCTGTTTGGTCACGATTTCAACTATTCGGGTGATCGTCAGCAATGGGGCTATGGCGGCCGCGGCCGGCGTCGCAGCGGTTTGGCGTACCCGGCCTTGCGCGGCGCCAACCAGTTGCTCAACGCGTCGGCCGCCCTGGCTGCTCTTGAAGCTCTGCGCGATCGGCTGGTGGTGCCTCAGCAAGCCGTACGTTTAGGGTTGTCGCAGGCCTCGCTGCCGGGGCGTTTGCAGATTCTGCCGGGCAAACCCACGGTTGTGCTCGATGTGGCGCATAATCCGCATGCCGCCGCTGCGCTTGCCCAGAATCTCGACGCCATGTCGTTCTATCCCTATACGCACGCCGTAGTGGGCATGTTGCGCGACAAGGACGTCAAAGGCGTCGTTGCCAAGCTCGCGCGCCGCGTCAATCGTTGGTATTGCGCGAGTACCGAAGGCCCTCGGGGCTTGGAGGGAACGCAGCTGGCCGATATCGTGCGCGAGGTTCTGCCGCCGCCGGGCAAAGACCCTGTAACTGTGTCAAGTTTTATAAATCCGGTTCAAGCCTTTACCGAGGCTCGAAAACAGGCGGCCGGGGGTGATAGAATTCTCGTGTTCGGCTCCTTTGCTACGGTGGGTCCAGTACTAAAGGAACTCGGGCGCAAGGTTCATTAATGGTTTTCAGCGCGGGCGCCGTCGAGCCTGCCAGATAAAGGTATTGCCCCATGGGATTATTCTCTCGCAACGAGCCGGAAGCGGGCTCGGGCCGCTCCACGCCGCGCTCCTCGTCGAGCGAAGCTCAGGCCCGCGAACTTCGCGGCCGTGCGCGCCGCCGCCTGATCGGAGCCCTGGCCCTGGTGCTCGCCGCGATTATTGTGGTGCCTATGGTGTTGGACACTACACCCAATCGCAATCCGGCCAACACACCGGCGGTTGCGCCTGTAATTGTTCCGCCGGCGTCTGGCAGCAGCTCGTCCGCCGTCGCGCCGGTGGCCGGCACCGAGCCGGGCAAGACGGGGGGAGTGGTCACGGGCGGAACGGACGCGTCGGCGACGCCGGCGGGTACGGCAACCAACCCTGCCGTTGACGCGCCTGCCCCCGATGCCGCCAAGCCTGTTGTTCAGGCCGATGCCGCTCCCGAGGCCAAGCCCGAAATCAAGCCCGAAAGCAAACCCGAAGCCAGACCGAAGGCCGTCGAGAAAAAAACTGAGCCCAAACGTGAAGCCAAGCCGAAAACGGTCGAACGGACTGATGACGGCGCCGTTGCCATTGCCTTGCTGGAAGGGCGCACTCCGAACAAATCGGCGCCGGCTCCCACCGCGCATGGCAATTATGTTTTACAGGTAGCCGCCTATACGACCGACAAAGATGCGCAGGCGCGTCACGCGCGTCTGGTTGCCGCCGGCGTTACCAACGCCTATGTAGAGTCCGGGACTGCGAACGGGAAACCCACCTATCGCTTGCGAGTGGGGCCGTTTCCGACGCGCGAGGCGGCTCAGGCGGCCCAGGCCCGTTTGCGGGCGCTGGGCTATGACAACGGTTTTATCTCCGCTAAGTGACCAGTTTCGACTACATTGTGCTGGCCACGCTGGGCGTGTCGGCGTTTCTCGGGCTCCTGCGAGGGCTGGTGAAAGAGATTCTTTCACTGATTGCCTACATGGTGGCGTTTGTGGCCGCTATATGGTGGGGGCCGCGGGTTACTGGCTGGGTGGCGGCGTATATCGACAACGGACTGCTACGCACCGCCGCCGCTTATGCGGCGGTATTTATTGTGGTGCTTCTGCTGGTAGGCCTGGTTAACGTAACGCTGGGCACGCTGATCAGGAAAACCGGCCTGACGCCGGCCGATCACGGGCTCGGGGCTTTGTTTGGCCTGTTGCGCGGCCTGCTGATTGTGCTGATTCTGGTGGCGGCGGCCGGCTATACCGAACTGCCCAAAGAGCCCTGGTGGCGCGATGCTCAGTTGTCGCATGCCGCCGTGCGTGGCGTGCAGGAAGTCAAATTGCTGTTGCCGCCGTCCCTGGCGTCATGGCTACCCTACTGACGAAGTCAACAGGAATTTACTATGTGTGGAATCGTTGGGGTTGCAGGACAGGGCCCCGTCAATCAGCTGATCTACGACAGTCTGCTGTTGCTGCAGCATCGTGGACAGGATGCGGCGGGCATCGCGACCTCGTCGGACAGTTTTTTCAATATGTACAAGGCGCACGGTTTGGTGCGCGATGTGTTCCGCACTCGCAATATGCGAGCCTTGCGTGGGGTCAGCGGCCTGGGTCAGGTGCGTTACCCTACGGCGGGTTCCAGCGCTAGTGTCGATGAGGCGCAGCCTTTTTATGTCAACGCCCCATTTGGCGTGACGTTTGTGCATAACGGCAATCTCACCAACTGGCGAGAGTTGCGTGAAGAGCTGTTCAGGATAGACCGCCGTCATATCAATACCAATTCCGATTCTGAAGTTTTGCTCAATGTTTTCGCTCATGAGCTGCAGTTGGCGGCCAATGGCGTATCGCTTGATGAAAATGCCATCTTTGCGGCGGTGACGGCGGTGCATCGGCGCGCCAAAGGCGCTTATGCGGTGATCGCACAAATTGCCAGTTACGGCATGATAGGATTTCGCGATCCATTCGGGATTCGCCCTTTGTGTCTGGGCTCACTGGAAACCGGCGGCAAGCTCGAATGGATGCTCGCCTCCGAGTCGGTGGCGTTGACAGGTTGCGGGTTCACGTTTGTGCGCGATGTCGAGCCCGGCGAAGCGGTCTGGATCGATCTGGATGGCAAACTTAGCAGCCGTCAATGTGCGACGAATCCCGTGCACACCCCATGCGTGTTCGAGTACGTGTATTTTGCCCGTCCCGATTCGTTGATGAATGGGGTATCGGTGTACGACGCGCGCCTGAACATGGGCGAGTATCTGGCCGATAACGTGGCCAAGGCGCTGCGCCTGGGTGAAATCGACGTCGTCATGCCGATCCCCGATTCGTCTCGCCCTGCGGCGATGCAGCTGGCGGCGCGGCTGGGCTTGAACTATCGCGAAGGTTTCATCAAGAATCGTTATGTGGGCCGCACTTTCATTATGCCCGGCCAGGCGGTGCGCAAAAAGTCGGTGCGCCAGAAGTTGAGCGCGATCGATATGGAGTTCAAGGGCAAGAATGTTTTGCTGGTCGATGATTCGATTGTGCGCGGCACGACGAGCCGCGAGATTGTCGATATGGCGCGCGCGGCGGGAGCGCATAAGGTTTTCTTCGCGTCGGCGGCGCCGCCGGTGCGCTTTCCCAATGTCTATGGCATTGATATGCCCACGCAATCCGAGCTGATCGCCACGGGCCGCGATACGGAGCAGGTTGCGCGCGAGATTGGCTCTGACGCGCTGGTTTATCAGGATTTGCACGATCTCGAGCAGTCGATCCGCGACCTGAATCCGAAGCTGACGCAGTTTGAGTCGTCTTGTTTCAATGGCCGGTATATTACGGGCGATATCGATGCCGCGTACCTGGATCGCCTGAGCCAGACTCGCGGCGCCGCCAACGCGGCCGCCAATAATGACGACGACGCGTAGGGCTGCGCTGGATTGTATTTGCCCGCCTCGTAGCGCCACCCTGTAGCGCCACCCCTTGTGGGTGGCATTTTTTCGCATTAGCCTGATCTCGCCTAGAACCTTCTTCTAGCCCCGCATCGTGTGGTGGGTGTTTGGGAGGTCGTGGCTCTTGTAGCGACACCCCTTGTGGGTGTCACGTTGATATGGGTGCAATCGTTGCATGTAGCGGCAGCCCTTGTGGCTGCCATCGGCGCAGTAACCTGCACCCCGTTTAGCAAATATGGCAGCCACAAGGGCTGCCGCTACATAACGTCCCGGTTGGATTTATAGATACCGCCTTGTCCGTCAACAATTTGGCTGCCATATAGACCTACCGCAGCAAAATCATCGATGATCAAATCGCTGATCATACTGAATGGAGCGTCGTGGGCACTTAAGCTGGGGCGGGCGATTCGGGCACGCCGCGCGCAGGGCCTGGTTCGGGGAGGCAAGGCGTGCGCTGTTTGAGCGCCACGGGTGCGCACAGCATGCTGTGCGCGGCGCGAGTTCGCACGCCGCCCCG
>NZ_SMAJ01000029.1 GCF_004346225.1 Paralcaligenes ureilyticus
TCCAGCGGTCGGGGCGCTACGCGCTCCGACTGCCCGGGTCTGCCTCGTCCAGGCGGGCGTCGGGCGAACTCGCTGCGCCTCGCACGCGAGGCTCCACTCAGACAGCGCCCGCCGACACCCCCCGCCTTCCCTTCGTCAGCACCCGGCGCTGGCCGAATGACCGGACGGGACCCACCCCTCGCCCTGCGGCTGCGTTGATGACATGCATCGGGGGATATGTGGCGGCGGGTGTTAAAGTGCATAGATGAAGCGTGCCACGCAGACCGAATCTATGGGGTACGCAAGACAACCTGCCCCCGTCCCGCCTCACCCAGTTCCGCTACCAGGCTACCGGCCGAATCTTCTGCCACTGCAAAAACGATTTCAACCTGAACACCGTGCCTCACCTCGGACAAGGCACCGCCCGCCGCTTCGATTTTGCGGCGAACCAGCCCCTCCAGTGCGTAGGGCGCCTGGCAAAGCAAGGTTCTGGTGGAGACGATGGGCACGCGGGTCGCCCCATTGAGCGCCTGGACCACGCATTCGGTGTATGCCCTCACCAGCCCTCCCGCCCCAAGCTTCACGCCCCCGAAATAGCGCACGACCGTTGCCAGCACACCGTCCAGATCCTGGCGCTGCAATACATTCAGCATAGGACGCCCCGCCGTGCCGGAAGGTTCGCCATCATCGACGGCGGCCGACTGCCCGCCGGCGAGCAGCGCCCAACAGACATGTTTCGCATCCGGATGCTGGCCGCGCACCGCGATGACCACATCCCGCGCAGCCGCTCGATCCGCAACCGGCCGCACACTCCCGATGAATCGGCTCTTCTTGACGATGAGCTCGCTCTGGGCAACGCATGAGATGGTTTGTGGCATGAGCGTAGATTACTTGATTCCCTACTCGCAATGGTCTGCCGCAGAACCTTTCTTATTCCTCCGCAAGCGGCCTTCCCACCGATCGTTCACCGGTTTTCAGGTGATTGTCCTGCGCAAATTCATAGGCGAACTTCCAGGCCAGAGGCTCCAGTTCACGCAAGCGCTGATCCACGACAACGCAACGCACGCCATCGATGAGCGTGGGCACGGCATAGGGGGAGTATGTCAGGGGGCCACCGGTCACGCCCGCGGGTCGAAAAGGCGAGAGGACGCCGGCCAGCCGCTCGGCCCAATCGCTGGGCCGGAAACGTTGGCCATCCTGGGTAAGGCCATAGATGACGAGTTGTTGCACAATCGCTGACGTAGACATTCGCGTCGAATTGTACTCAATTTGGGCATGGCGGATTGCCCGGACGCGGCCGCATTGTATATGATTGATGCTTTCACCGAACAAATCCACGCGCCTGTCTCCATAAGGGACACAGGCAGGGACGTTTTTTCACTCAGGGTTCACCATGGCTTTTGCTACACCCCAGACAGGCCCGCTCAGGCACTTTTTGCAGTTTCGCGACCTCACCAAAGACGAAATCCACTATGTGCTCGAGCGCGCGCGCCTGATCAAAGACAAATTCAAACGCTACGAGCCTCACCACACCCTGCACGATCGCAACCTGGCCATGGTCTTCGAAAAAGCCAGCACCCGCACTCGCGTGTCGTTCGAGGCCGGCATGTATCAATTGGGAGGTTCGGTCATACACCTGACCACCAGCGATTCGCAACTGGGGCGCGCCGAACCCATCGAAGACACGGCCCGCGTCATCTCGCGCATGGTCGACCTGGTCATGATCCGCACGTTCGAGCAAACCCGCATCGAGCGGTTTGCCTCTCATTCGCGCGTACCGGTCATCAACGGCCTGACCAACGAATTTCATCCTTGCCAGATTCTCGCCGATATCTTTACGTTTAACGAGCACCTGGGCTCTATCGAAGGCAAAACCGTGGCGTGGATAGGCGATGCCAACAATATGGCCTACACCTGGCTGCAAGCGGCGGAAATGCTGGGCTTTCGCCTGCACGTATCGGCTCCTTTGGGCTACAGGCTCGACCGGCAGCGCATAGGCGAGCCCTCGGACGCCGTGCTGCGCGAATTTACCGACCCCATGGAAGCCTGCCGGGGAGCGCATCTGGTCACCACCGATGTCTGGACCAGCATGGGCTACGAAGACGAAAACGAGGAACGCCGCCGTGCGTTTGCCGATTGGTGCGTCGATGCCGACATGATGGCCGTGGCCGATCCCAAAGCCCTCTTTATGCATTGTCTGCCGGCCCACCGCGGCGAAGAAGTCACCGGCGAAGTCATCGACGGCCCGCAAAGCGTGGTTTGGGACGAAGCCGAAAACCGCCTGCATGCGCAAAAAGCGCTAATGGAATTCCTGCTGCTGGGCCGGGTTGAATAGATTTTAGCGTTGCATGACAGGCACAAGGCCTGTCACTACAAAACCCTGTCAGTTCCAGAAAAGCCCCGCCAGCGACGGCAAAATCCTGTCGGCCGTGGCATGCGATAATCGACCCTACACATTTCATGGCCTGTCTCGTTAAGTACAGCCCCTTTTGTTAAAAAACCCTGTTCCAGCCTCCCGCTTGAAAACTCTGCTCGCCCCTCTGGACCAGCTTGCCGATTTTGATGAAATCATTGACGTCCGCACACCGCTGGAATACGCTGACGACCATATTCCAGGCGCCATCAACGCGCCGGTTCTCAGCAACGAAGAGCGTGTCACCGTCGGCACCCTATACCGCCAGGTATCGGCCTTTGAGGCGACCAAGGTGGGGGCGGCGATGGTCGCCAAAAACATCGGCCTGCATCTGGAAACCCTATTCGCCGACCGGCTCCGCCAATGGCGGCCGCTGATCTATTGCTGGCGCGGGGGCAAGCGCTCGGGCTCGATGACGACCTGGTTCAATATGATAGGCTGGCAGGCCCGGCAGCTCGATGGCGGCTACAAAACCTACCGCCGCTGGGTGATTGACTCACTCGAACACCTGCCCACCGAATTCCAGTACATCGTTCTGACCGGGCACACAGGCACCGGCAAGACTCGCCTGCTGCAGGCTCTACGCCAAGCCGGCGCCCAGGTGCTCGATCTGGAGCAACTCGCCTGCCATCGCGGCTCCTTGCTGGGCGCGCTGCCGGGCCACGAGCAGCCTTCGCAAAAACGCTTTGAATCGGATCTGGTAACGGCATTGACTCAGTTCGATCCGGCCAGACCGGTTTTCGTCGAAGCGGAGAGCAGCCGAATCGGGTCGATCAGCGTCTCCAAACTGCTGCTCAACACCTTCCACCGCAGCACCTGCGTCAACGTGCAGGCCAGCCTCGACGACCGCATTACCTTTCTGCTGCAAGACTATGGGCACCTGTTCAACGACCCCGGGCACTTCAAACAGTTGCTGAACCGGCTTGTCGGCCTGCACAGCAAAAAGACGATCGATCATTGGCACCAACTGATCGACGCGAGTGCGCATGCCGAGTTATTCAGCGAACTGGTCCAACTGCATTACGACCCAGCCTACGCGCGCAGTAGCCACGAACATTTCGCGGGCTTGTCCGACGCCCCCACGTTCACGTTCCGCCCCAATGCCGTGGACAACCTTGAACAGGCCGAAAGCCTGCTGCGGGAAATCGAGCACAAGGGGTGCCGTTACAAATTGAAAGACTGACCTGATGAACGACACAAGCACCCCGCCACGCCTGACCGAACTCTCCCACGGAGGCGGTTGCGGCTGCAAAATTTCGCCCGCCGTCCTCGCCGGGCTACTCAAGAACATCACCCCCTCCCAGGCCTTCCCAGACTTATTGGTCGGCACCGAAAACTCGGACGACGCCGCCGTCTACCGGCTTAACGACGAGCAGGCGATCGTCGCGACGACCGACTTTTTTATGCCCATCGTGGACGACCCCTTCGATTTCGGCCGGATCGCCGCGGCCAATGCGCTGTCGGATGTCTACGCCATGGGCGGCAAGCCGATTCTTGCACTGGCCCTGGTCGGCATGCCCATCAACGTTCTGCCTCATGAAACCATTGCCCGAATACTCGAAGGCGGCGCCTCGGTGTGTGCGGCTGCGGGCATCCCGGTGGCGGGCGGCCATTCCATTGACTCGGTCGAACCCATCTACGGTCTGGCCGCGCTAGGTGTAGTGCATCCGCAATATTTAATGCGCAACGGCGGCGCACATCCCGGCGACGTACTGGTGCTGGGCAAGCCCCTGGGCGTAGGCGTACTGTCGGCCGCACTGAAGAAAAACCGACTGGACGAAGCCGGCTACAAAAGCCTGATCGACACGACGACACGCCTGAACCTTCCCGGCATCAAGCTAGCCGCCCTGGCCGGCGTGCACGCCATGACGGATGTGACCGGCTTCGGACTGCTGGGCCACACGCTGGAACTATGCCGCGGGTCGGGGCTGACGGCCCACATTCACTACGCGGCCCTGCCCTGGATACACGGCGTGCCTGAACTGGCGGGGGCCGGCATTTATACCGGAGCATCGGCGCGCAACTGGGCGTCGTATGGCGCCGATGTCCAGTTGGCGAGTCGCCTGCCCGACATCGCGCGTACCCTGCTTACCGACCCGCAAACCTCGGGCGGACTGCTGGTCGCCTGCGCGCCGTCGGCCGTCAATACGGTGCTGGACCTATTCCACGGCGGCGGCTTCGAGCAAGCGTGCGTGATTGGGGAAATGACGCAAGGCGCGGCGCAGGTTGTTGCGGCATAAATCGTTGCGTGGTATCGAAACAATATATAGTACAAAAAGCGGATTTTTTCCTTTACTTTTTCCTTTACTTTTGATATGTACAAGTTTTACTATCGGTAGACGGGCGCTCGCCGCTCTGAACAAGACGAATGCCTGCATCTCTATAGGAGAGAGTCATGGCAAACGACATACCGAAGAGCCGCACACGGCGAAACATTTCCACTCGGCCTGCGTTCAAAACCAACCTGCATCGGCGACACCTCCTTCAAGCCGCCAGCGCGGCCGGGCTGGCCACCAGCATCGGCCCTCTGTTTTTCATCAACTCACACGCGGCGCAACGCACCCTCAAGGTGCTGCAGTGGAATCACTTCGTACCCGCCTATGACAAGTGGTTCGACAATACCTACGTAAAAGAGTGGGGGCAAAAAAACGACACCCAGGTCATCGTGGATCACGTCGGAATTCCGGCCTTGAGCACTCGTGCGGCGGCCGAGGTGTCGGCACAAAAGGGGCATGACCTGTTCATGTTCCTGTCGCCGCCCCCCGTCTACGAAGATCAGGTCATCGATCACCGCGAAATCTACGAAGAATGCGAACACAAGCACGGCAAGGCCATCGATCTGGCCGTTAAAAGCACCTACAACCCCAAAACAAAGAAATATTTCGCCTTTTCCGACAGCTTCGTGCCCGACCCCATCAACTATCGCAAGGATCTTTGGGACGATGCCGGCCTGGCGGCTCCCGACTCGTGGGACGATGTGCTCACGGCCGGACGCAAGATCAAGCAAAAACACAATATCCCCGTGGGAATAGGCTTGTCGGCCGAGCTAGATACCGCAATGGCGATGCGCACCGTGTTATTTGCCTTTGGCGGCTCAATACAAAACGAGACTGGCACTGTCGTTCTGGACTCCAAGCCAACGCTGGACGCGATCAAGTTTGTCAAAACCCTGTATCGCGACACCATGACTCCGGAAGTCATGGCATGGGACCCCTCATCGAACAACCGCGCCATGCTGGCGGGCAAAATTTCACTTTGCCTGAACGCCATTTCGATTACTCGCGAAGGAGAAAACAAAAATATCCCCATTACGCCGCAGATTCAGCTCACCCAGGCATTGCGAGGGCCAGCGCGACGCATAGGCATGGAACACGTGATGGATTGCTACGTAATCTGGAAGTTTGCCGAAAACATCGACGGCGCCAAGAAATTCCTGGTGGACTACATCGACAACTTCAGACAGGGCTTTCTGGGCAGCCAATTCTATAACTTTCCCTGTTTTCCCAGCACGGTGCCGGATCTGGAAAAACTGATCGGCGACGATCCCAAGGCCCAACCCCGCGACAAATACAAAGTGTTGGGCACCCTGATGCATCAGGCGACCAATGTGGGCTATCCCGGCTACGCCAATGCGGCCATTGACGAAATTTTCAACACATGGGTGCTCAACACCCTGTTCGCCAAGGCGGCCACCGGAGCCGAAACTCCCGAGAACGCACTGAAGCAAGCCGATGCGGCATGCAAACGCATTTTTGCCAAATGGCACGAGCGCGGCATGGTGTGATGCAATGAACAATCACGCGAGAACCAAGAAAAATGGCTACGGTAGAAACTCGCTCGCTTACCAAACGCTTCGATGGCGGCAACGCCGTGGACAGCGTCGATCTGGCCGTGCGCGAAGCCGAGTTTCTGGTGCTGCTGGGGCCGTCCGGATCAGGCAAGACCACTCTGCTGCGCATGATCGCCGGGCTGGAGACGCCAAGTTCGGGCGACATTCTGGTCGATGGGCGCAACGTAACCGACTTGCCCCCGCGAGCACGCAACATGGCCATGGTGTTCCAGAGCTATGCCCTGTATCCGCACCTGAGCGTCTACCGCAACATTGCATTTCCACTCCAGGCACAAGGCGTGCCGCACGAAGCAATCCGCAGCAAGGTGGACTGGGCCGCCAAACTGTTTGGCATCGATCAATTACTTCAACGCAAGCCACGTCAACTATCGGGCGGCGAACGTCAAAGGGTGGCGCTGGCTCGCGCGGTCGTGCGCGAGCCCGTGGTTTTCCTGCTCGATGAGCCTTTATCCAACCTCGATGCAAAGCTGCGCATCTCGGCACGTGACGAACTCCAGCAGTTCCAGCGACGGCTGAAAACCACAGCGATCTACGTCACCCACGACCAAATCGAAGCCTTGGGCCTGGGCGACCGCATAGCCATTCTGGACCACGGCCGGATTCATCAGATCGGCACGCCGCAAGATGTATACGAACGTCCTGCCAATACCTTTGTGGCCACATTCATCGGCTCGCCACCCATGAATCTGGTGCCCGAAGCCGGGAAACCCACAACAGGCTTTCGCCCCGAACATTTCCTGCCAAGCCAAGCGTATGCGGCGGATGTGGCCGCCACCTCATTTCCGTTCCAGGTCACGCGAATCGAAAATCTGGGCTCGGATCGTCTGGTGTATGGAGTGCTGGAGCCTCCCATGGCTCACGCGAAGGTCATATCGCGTATTCCGTGCACGATTGAAACTCCTATCGAGACGGGCGCGCGTTATTCGTTCGCCGTGCGTCGCCGCGACCTGAAGTGGTTCGACCCGCAATCAGGCTTAAGACTGGCAAGCCCGCCATGAGTACGCATGCGTCAACCACTGCGACACCGCCCCGCCAGGCGCGACGGCTGCTTGAGAACGACAAGTGGTTGGGTCGCTGCATGCTCGCGCCGGCTATTACTTACATTACGCTCCTGGTCGGCTTCCCCTTCCTGCTATCAATCTACTACAGCCTGTCGGACGCAACCGTTGGCAGCTATGCACTGCATTTTGTCGGACTGGAGAATTTCCGGCGAATTCTCGATAGCGATACCTTCTGGCGCTCAATGCGCAACACGCTGGTCTTCACGCTGGCGTCGCAGTTTCTCGTCGTAGTACTGGCCAAGATTCTGGCCATGGCGCTGTACCGCGATTTTCGCGGCAAATGGCTGGTGCGCTTGCTGATCTTGCTGCCCTGGGTTGCGCCGATTTCATTGGGCGCGATAGGCTGGCTATGGATTTTCGATCCTGTATATAGCGTCATCAACCGGATTCTGCAAATGACCGGCGTGCTGGGCCCCAACACCTGGCCGGTCTGGCTGGGACAACCCGACCTGGCCATGATATCGATTATTGCGGTCGATATATGGCGGCTGCTTCCCCTTGCTACCGTCATTATTCTTGCCGGCCTCAGCGGCATACCCCAGGATATACACGATGCGGCCGCCATGGACGGCGCCGGTTTCTGGCGGCACCTGTTTCGCATCAATCTCCCGCTGGTCATGCCGATTATGCTGGTGGCGCTGCTGTTCGGCATCGTATTCACCTTTACCGACATGATCATTATTTACATCCTGACCCGCGGCGGACCTTATGACACCACCCAGGTACTGGCCAGCCTGGCATTCTTCAGCGGCATACAAGGGGGCGACCTGGCCGAAGGCGCGGCGATTTCACTATTCCTTTTCCCCTTGCTGGTGGCGGTAGTGGTACTGCTGCTGACCATCGCGCGGCGCGCCGAGGTGACCTGATATGCGTCTGACCCTGACACGCACAAAACGCTGGGGCGCGCGAGCCGGCCACTTTGGCATTCTTGCCGCCTTCGTCGCTTTCACCGCCTTCCCCTTCTACTGGATGCTGATCACCACATTCAAAAGCACGCTGGATCTGGTCAATACTGCCAACAATCCCTTCATCTTCAATAGCGCCCCCACTTTGGACAATCTACGCGTCCTGCTTTTCGATACCCAGTATTTGCGCTGGATACTCAATACGTTGCTGGTTGGCTTTCTGGTGGTCATTATTACGCTGCTGCTTGCCGTGCCCGCCGGCTATAGCCTGGCGCGCCTTTCAGGGCGCTGGGGCAAGCAACTGGCGATCGGCATCTTTTTGACTTACCTGATTCCACCCACCATTCTCTTCATTCCCTTTTCCCGCATTGTGGGCGCACTGGGCCTGCAGGACTCGCTCTGGTCGCTCGTGTTGGTGTATCCAAGCTTTACCGTGCCCTTTTGCTCCTGGCTGATGATGGGCTTCTTCAAGGCCGTGCCGCACGATATCGAAGAGGCGGCCATGATGGACGGCCTGAGCCGCTTTGGCGCCTTTCTGAAGGTCGTCGTGCCGCTTTCCTCGGCGGGGATACTGACCGTGGTCATTTTCACTCTCACCCTGGTCATGCAGGAATTCATCTATGCCCTGACGTTCATCACCAGCTCATCCCAATACACGGTAAGCGTCGGCGTGCCCACTTTCCTGGTGCGCGGCGACGTGTATTTCTGGGGCTCCCTAATGGGCGCCTGTCTGATCGTCAGCATACCCATCGCGGTGTTATACAACTTTTTTGTAGACCGCTTTGTGGCGGGATTTACCGTGGGCGCGGTGAAATGATCGCCCCCTCCTGCGCGCTCAGGGCCGGCCAGGCGGGCCCTAATCCTTATTGGCAATGTGGTTCAAGCCCTGTTTGACGAATCGGCTATCTATAATAAAAACGTATACATGGCGATGATCGCCAACCACCCGGGAGGCGGGTTTTGGCACTTCCGGGGAACTCCTCAATATGCTGCCCCAAATTCAACTTCAGGATATTCATCATGGCCCATGACTCAGCTATTCCGGTATCTGCTGAAAACACCTATCCGTTCGACGCGCGCGGCGTCGCCAAGCGATTTCGCCACGCCGCCATTTTTGGCGCCCTATCGGCCCTGGGCGCCGGGGAAACCATGCGTTTTTGCAACGACCACGATCCGCTCCCTTTGCTTTCGCAAATTCAGGGCCACTTCGGCGACCAGGTACAGATCAAGTACGTATCACGCGAGCCCGGCCAGATCGTGATCGACTTTTTGATACAAGGCTAGATCTTTTGATACAAGGCTAGATCAACACAACTTGCATAGGCACGGTTTTGTAGCGGCAGCTCTTGTTGCTGCCGTCTCATCAACGCGCAAGGACGAATAAGCCCGAAAATGTCGCAAACAGCCTTATACTGAAGCGTGATGTTTTTTTTATCCGCTACATCCACACTGCGAGGTTCGACCATGGCTATTCAACTATTGAAGCTTACGTGTAAAACTCTGGCTATTTGTGCGTTAGGCGCTGGGCTCATGCCCTCGATCGCGTCAGCGGCCGGCAACAAAACCAATGCAGACATCCAGGCGCAATACCGGGCCGATGTGGCCCATTGCAAAAGCCCTCAGGCTACCCAGGATCGCAACACGTGCATGAAGGAAGCCGGGGCGGCAATGGAAGAAGCCCGACGCAACCAACTGGTGACAGGCAACCCTAATTATCAGCAAGACGCGGTAAACCGCTGCAAAGCTTTACCTACCGACCGGCAACAGGACTGCCTGATGCAAATGTCGGGACAAGATACGGTCACTAAAGGCAGCGTCGACAGCGGCGGCATTCTTAGAGAAACCACCATCACCGTACCCGCCAAACAATAAGTTGCTTGGCCTCTACACGGGTTCGCGGCGTTGCCGCGAACTTTTTTTTCAGCCCACGAAAGACCACAAGCCCAAGTATCGTACTATTGAATTCGATTCATTCAAACGACGATAAGGACAGATGTCGCTGGCTCCCATTCTCATCCTGCCCTTCGCGGGCAGTCTTGCAGTCGCCTTGCTCCCGGCCAACGCACGCAACCTGGAAGCATGGCTGGCGGGCGCCGTCGCACTGGCCTGCTCGGTGCTGGTCGTTCTGCAATTTCCGCACGTCGCACAGGGTGGAGTCGTCAGAGCCGCCATCCCGTGGATTCCCACCCTAGGTATCGATTTTTCGTTACGGCTGGACGGTTATGCCTGGCTTTTCGCCCTGCTCATCACCACCATGGGCGCACTGGTAGTGCTGTATGCCCGTTATTACCTTTCGCCCGCCGATCCGACGGCACGCTTCTTCGCTTTTTTCCTGGCCTTCATGGGTTCGATGCTGGGCATCGTGCTGTCGGGCAACCTGGTACAGCTGGTCATCTTCTGGGAGATGACCAGCCTGTCCTCGTTCATGCTGATCGCGTACTGGCACCATCGCCTTGACGCCCGGCGCGGGGCACGCATGGCGTTCACCATGACAGCGGCAGGCGGCTTGTGCCTGCTGGCCGGCGTACTGATGCTGGGCCATATCGTCGGCAGCTACGAGCTCGACCAGGTTCTGGCCTCCGGCGCCCTGGTGCGCCATCACCCGTGGTATCCGGCCATCCTGGCGCTGATCGCCATCGGCGCCTTGAGCAAGAGCGCCCAATTCCCTTTTCACGTCTGGTTGCCCAATGCCATGGCCGCGCCCACTCCGGTCTCGGCCTACCTGCATTCAGCCACGATGGTGATGGCGGGCGTATTTTTGCTGGCGCGCCTATGGCCCGTCCTATCAGGCACCGAAGAATGGTTCTGGATCATTAGTGGCACCGGTCTGTGCTCTCTGGTCCTGGGTGCTTGCGCCGCCACATTCCAGCAAGACATGAAGGGCGTTCTGGCTTACTCGACCATCAGCCACCTTGGGCTAATCACGTTGCTACTGGGGATGAACAGCGAGCTGGCTCTTGCGGCGGCGATTTTCCATATGATCAACCATGCGACCTTCAAAGCGTCGTTGTTCATGGCGGCCGGCATCGTCGATCACGAAACCGGCACCCGCGACCTGGGACGCCTGTCGGGCCTGCGTCGAGCCATGCCGATCACGACCCTGTTGGCGACCGTGGCCGCGGCATCGATGGCGGGCGTACCGCTGCTCAATGGCTTCATTTCCAAGGAAATGTTCTTTGCCGAAACCGTATTCATCAGCGGCGACTGGTTCCGGAATTTCGGCTTGCCGATTGCCGCGGTGGTGGCTGCCGCATTCAGCGTCGCCTATTCGATCCGTTTCATCTCGCAGGTTTTCTTTGGACCGGCAGCGCGCGATCTGCCCCGAGCACCGCACGAACCGCCGCTGTGGATGCTCGTACCCAGCGCCCTGCTGGTACTGGCCTGCCTGGTGGTCGGGATGCTGCCCAGCATCACGCTTGGGCCGCTGCTGCACGTCGCTATCCGGTCGATATTAGGACCCGCAACACCCAGCTATGACCTGGCCATATGGCATGGCTTCAACCTGCCGCTCGCCATGAGCTTGCTGGCTCTGATCGGCGGAGTTCTGCTGCTTTACGTGCTGCGCAGGCGTCATCGCGCCGAGCCGGCCAAAGCTCCTTTTATTTACCATTTTGATGGCCGGCGCAGCTACGGATACCTGCTTGAGTGGCTACACGAATTCGCGTCCTTCCTGCACGCGCGAAGCTTTACCACCCGCCTCCAGCCGCAACTCCTGCTGGTGTTCGCAGCCACGTTGCTGGTAGCGCTCCTGCCGTTGCTCGGACACCCTTGGCCCAAGCCGTCGATCGGCGTCCCTCTCGATCCTTTATTCGCGCTGCTATGGGTGGCCGGTGGCCTCTGCGCGATCGGGGCCGCAACCCAGGCCAAGTATCGGCGCCTTGCGGCGCTGACCATGGCCGGTGGCGCCGGACTCGCCACCAGCCTGACCTTCGCCTGGTTTTCAGCGCCGGACCTCGCGTTGACCCAGCTCGCGGTCGAGATCGTCACGGTCATCCTGATTCTGCTGGGATTGCGCTGGCTGCCGCCCCGCGTCGCAGCGGCCGAAACCGTCCCGGCCGCACCTCACGCACATGCGCGGCGCGTCCGCGACCTGACCATTGCACTATTGTGCGGCGCAGGGCTGGCGGCCCTGGCCTACGCGGTGATGACCCGGCCCGGCCACAGCCAGACCTCCCTATTCTTCCTGGATCGAGCGCTCCCCGACGGCGGCGGCACCAATGTCGTCAACGTGATCCTGGTTGATTTCCGCGGTTTCGACACACTGGGCGAAATCACGGTGCTGGGCATCGTGGCCCTGACCGTCTATGCGCTGCTGAGACGCTTTCGCCCACCGCCCGAGAGCATCGACGCCCCCGGATTGCACGAGCCGGCCGGCAGCAATCCCGATCCCGACGCGCTGATTTCTTCCGGGCCCATGAAAATACCGGCGGTACTTACACGTTTGCTGACACCCATGGCGGCCCTGCTTTCCCTCTTTTTCCTGCTGCGCGGACACAACCTGCCGGGCGGCGGTTTTGTGGCTGGGCTCATCATGGCCGTAACCATTATCCTTCAATATGTGGTGGGCGGCGTCGTATGGGTCGAAGCGCGCCCGCGCCCACGCCTGCAGCCGCAAACCTGGATGGCGCTAGGCCTGTTGACAGCAGGCCTGATCGCCATCTCGTCCTGGTGGTCGAGGCAAACATTCCTGACGGCCCAGGGCTGGGACCTGCTCATGCCGCTCATCGGGTCCATCCATATAAGCACCACGCTGATCTTCGATGCGGGCGTATATATGCTCGTGATCGGCGCCACCGCCCTGATCCTGCTCGTGCTGGCGCATCAGTCATTAAGGTTCTCCCGCCAACCCCCCACCACCCAGGCACGAACCAACCTCACAAACCGGAGAGCGCCTCAATGGAAATAATTATCGCGCTGGCCATAGGCATACTCGCAGGCTCGGGCATCTGGTTGCTGCTGCGGCCTCGCACCTTCCAGGTCATCATCGGCCTGTCGCTGTTATCCTACGCCATCAATTTGTTCATATTCGGCATGGGGCGCTTGAACACGGGCAAAGCCCCGGTTATTCAACTCAGCAAAGGGGCTGACCCCAGCCTGTACGCCGACCCTTTGCCACAGGCCCTGATCCTGACCGCAATCGTCATCGGCTTTGCCACCACCGCCCTGTTCCTGGTCGTGCTGCTGGCCTCGCGCGGGCTTACCGGCACAGACCATGTTGACGGCAGGGAACCGACGCCGTGAATGACTGGCTGCTGCATTCACCGATATATCCGGTGGTCGTGCCGCTCGTTGCCGGCGCGGTCATGCTGCTGACCAAAGACACGCAACGTCTGAGCCGGTTAGGCATTGGCCTGGCTTCGGTATTCATCCAGCTTGTCGTGGCCATAGGGCTTTTATGCCTGACGGCGGGAATCATGCCGGATCTGTGGCCCAAAGGCATAGGTGTATATCTATTGGGCGACTGGCCGGCGCGCGCAGGCATCGTCGTCGTCGTCGACCGGCTGGCCGCCGTCATGCTCACACTGAGCGCCCTATTGGGCGGGGCCACGCTGATCTATGCCAGCGCACGGTGGGATCGCGTCGGCGTGCATTTCCACCCCTTGTTCCAGTTTTTGCTGATGGGCCTGAACGGCGCCTTTTTAACGGGCGACTTATTCAATCTGTTCGTGTTCTTCGAAGTGCTGCTGGCCGCGTCGTACGGGCTGATGTTGCATGGGTCGGGGACCACGCGGGTGACGGCCGGCATGCATTACATCGCGGTCAACCTGGTCGCTTCATTCATGCTGCTCATCGCCATCGCTCTTGTTTACGGGGTGACTGGAACCTTGAACATGGCCGACCTGGCGGTTCAGGCCGGGCGGCTGACGGGGGCCGATCGGCGCCTCTTCGAGACCGCCGCGGCTATTCTGGGCGTCGCGTTTCTCATCAAGGCTGCTGCGTGGCCGTTGAACTTCTGGCTGCCCGGCGCCTATGCCGGCGCCTGCGCCCCGGTAGCCGCCATTTTCGCCATCATGACCAAGGTGGGCATTTACGCGCTACTACGTATCGGCTCCCTGTTGTTGCCCACCGGCGCTCCCGCGGCATTCGGCGGCGCATGGATGTTCCCTGTGGGCCTGCTGACACTGCTTTTCGGCACTCTGGGGCTGCTGACCACCCAACAGACCGAACGCCTGGCCGGGTACTGCGTCATCGTTTCTTCCGGCACTCTGCTTGCTGCGCTGGGCATGCCTGGTGTCACTCTGACCGGGCCGGCGCTGTTCTATCTGATCAGTTCCGTTCTGGCCACAGGCGCATTTTTCATGTTGATCGAAATGGTCGAACGCACCCAGGTGTTTGGAGCCAACCTGCTGGCAATCAGCCAGGAAGCCTTTGAGCTCGACGATCCGCAAGCCCCGGACCAATCCGACGACGTCGTCGGCATCGCCATACCCAAGGCCATGGCGTTTTTAGGCCTGGCCTTCATATCCTGCACGTTGTTGCTCAGCGGCCTGCCGCCGCTATCGGGCTTTGTCGCCAAGTTTTCGCTGCTGGCGGCCGCGTTGCAGATGTCAGGGGCCGACGCGCCATCGTTCGATGCGTGGCTGCTCGTCATCGGGGTGCTGCTGTCGGGAATGGCGGCCGTCATTGCGCTGAGCCGCGCAGGCATTCACACTTTCTGGAGTTCGGGCGACGTGCATACCCCACGCCTGCACGCCAGCGAAGCGGCGCCTGTCGCGATGCTGGTGCTGGCATGTGTGGCGCTGACCATCTGGGCCGGACCGGTGAGCCGCTATCTCAACGACACGGCACGTTCACTGGACAACCCCGCTTCGTATATTGAGGCTGTGCTGTCGCAAAGCACCCAACGAACCACTGCGTTCGGGAGTCTGCCATGAAACGCCTGTTTCGCTCCCTGATCATGCCGGCATTTTTAACCGTTCTTTGGCTATTGTTGAACGATACCGTGGCACCCGAACAGATTTTGCTGGGCGCGGCAATTTCAATCGGTCTTGTGCGGATTGGGGCCAGGTTGCGGCCTTTGCAGGCGCACCCCAAGAAGCCATTGACGATCGCAAAACTTGTCTGCGCGGTCATTGCGGATATCGTACGGTCCAATCTGGCCGTGGGTCGGTTGATCTGGCCAGGCGCAGCCCGGGCCACGCCGGGTTTTGTGGCCATTCCCCTGGAACTGCGCGATCCGCATGGCCTGGCCGCGCTTGCCTGCATCATTACCTGTACGCCGGGGACGGTATGGGCCGGGCTTACCGACGATGACCGCATTCTGACGTTGCACGTGCTGGACCTGAAAGATGAGTCGCAATGGATTCGTACCGTCAAGCAACGCTACGAGCTTCCTCTGTTGGAGATATTCGAATGAACACTGTACTGGTTTGGGCCTATGCCTTTGCATTGGGCTGTTTCATCCTTGGGTTGATGTGCGCGACCTTGCGTCTGCTGCGCGGGCCGACTCCGTGCGACCGCGTTCTGGCGCTGGATACCATGTACATCAACGGGATGCTGATCATTCTGGTGTTGGGTATGCGAACCGGCACCAGCCTGTATTTCGATGTTGCCCTGGTGATCGCGCTGTTCGGTTTTGCAGGATCGGCCGCGACGGCCAAGTTTCTGTTGCGCGGGGAGGTGATTGAACCATGAACGCTATTCCTTTATGGGCGTCGATTCCGGCCGCGGTGCTGCTGGTTCTAAGCGGCCTGCTGACGCTCACCGGATCGTTGGGTTTGCTGAAATTCAAGGATTTTTATTCCCGCATTCATGCACCGACGATGGGCACTACGTTAGGCGCGGCTGGCGTGTTGTTGGCGTCGATGCTGGTGTCTTCGGCGCTGGCCGAGCGTGTGGTGCTGCACGAAATACTGATAGGCCTGTTTTTGATTATTACTCCGCCTATTACGACGTCGTTGCTGATGCAGGCTGCTTTGCATCGGGATGGGCGGGGGAAGGTTTAGTTCAATTTTTCATCGGTTGTGCTCTCGACTGGAATAGAGAGTTCTTGACACGCGGCGACGGGGATCGAAGTGGGGTGATGCTCGCCTCGCCTGGCCCTGACTGCGTCAGGGCTGCCCGCGGCCGAGGCCCAGCGCGGGGCGGGCGCCGAACTCCCAAGGGCGGCCAGTCCCCCGGACTGACCGCAAGCGCCTTGGTCGAACTGTCGTGGTCAAGTTTTAGTGGACAGTTTCAAGTGAGTTTTTTGGATCCTACTTTTTCATACACATCGGGCGCCAAATAGCCCAATGTGGAGTGC
>NZ_SMAJ01000030.1 GCF_004346225.1 Paralcaligenes ureilyticus
GGCCCGGTTCTTGTTTCTTTGTCATGGAATCACCTTATAAATTAATAATGATTCACTTCAAAAGTGTCCTCCAAAATTAGACCACAGCAGTTTGACCAAGACGCTTGCGAATAGCCCGGGGGACTGACCGCCTTGGGAGTTCGGCGCCCGCCCCGAAGCAGTCCATCCGTGCGGGGAGTCATGGCGAAGCCAGGACCGGGCACGTCGGAGCCTGCCCCACCTTAACCGCCCATGCCGCGGGGATTGAAGATTCTGTTTTAATTATGATTGCTTGGCCGCGACGATGGCAGCCACAAGGGCTGCCACTACATTGGGCCTGTTTTATTCAAACAAGAATAGGTAGTTTCCCCCCATTACGGCGAGATCTCGTCGAGGCTTAAACCCGTTGTTTTCGGTCCGAACACGCCGATGGAGACGACGATGGCGAGCATGCAGCCGATGATGCCGGCGAACACACCCGTGACGCCGAAGTTGTGCAGCAGGTAGGCGATGAGAAAGCCCGACAGCATGGCGCCGACGCGGCTGGCCGAATACACCATCCCGCTGGCCCTGCAGCGTACGCTGGTCGGAAACAGTTCCGACTGATAGGTGTGGTAGCTCACCGAGATGAACTGCCCCGAAAGGCTGATAAGTACGCCGAACACGATCAAGGGCAAGGGGTTCGTCATCTTCGAGAACAGCAGGCCGAAGACGATGACGGCAAGCGCCGAGCCGACGATAATCCATTTGCGCTGGATTTTATCTGCGAAAGTGCTAGCAATGAGCGGGCCGAGGGGCAAGGCAATGGCGATGATGGACGAATACAGCAGGCTCTTGGTTACCGTGATGCCTTGGCCAATGAGCAAGGTCGGCACCCAATTGGCAAAGCCGTAGTAGCCGATAGCCTGGAAAAAATTGAACACGACCAGCATGATCAGCCGTGAACGGAAGGGAGGTAGCCAGACTTGGCTGAATGCGGCGGTGGCCGGTTTGACGGCGGTAATCGGCATTGGCGCGGGCAGCGCCTTGCCATATTGCGCAGCAACCCGTGATTCGATTTTTTGCACGATGCGCTCGGCATCGGCGTTGCGCCCGACCCGTGCCAGCCAGCGTGGGGATTCCGGTACGGGGCGGCGGATGACCCAGACGGCAAGCGCGCCGAGTGAGCCGATCAGAACCACCCAGCGCCAGCCGTCGAGTCCGAAGGGGGCATTTGGAATAAGCCAGTAAGACAATATCGCCGCGACCGGAGCGGCCACGAACATGATCGCCTGATTGAAGCCCATGGCGCGGCCTCGCATTTGCTGGGGCACAAGCTCGGTGATGTAGGTGTCGATGGTGATGATTTCAACGCCGATGCCGATGCCGGTAATGAAGCGCCAGAAAAGCAGGCCTTCGGCCGAGGTCTGGAACGCCATGATGGCCGAGCAGACGGAGTACCACAGCAGGGAGTAGGTGAATACTTTGCGCCGGCCGTAACGGTCGGCGAGAAAACCCAGGCCGAAGGTGCCGACGAACAGGCCGGCAAAGGTGGCGGCAACGAATGCGCCGAACCCCTTGAAGGCGAAGAAAGTAGCCGTCGTCGTGGCGAGGATGCCGCTTTTGGCCATCCCGGGGGCGATATAGCCCATGAAGATCAGGTCGTAGATTTCGAAAAATCCGCCCAACGAAATAAGAAGCACGAGCACCCACAAATATCGGGTCGTCGGAAGACGATCCATGCGGGCGGTAAGCAGACGCGACAAATCGCCTGCGGATTGACGTGATGAGACGGCGGCTGCCGTCGCTGCGGTGTTTGAGTTCATATAGTCTCCTCGGATGCAAACGGGTGCGAAGCCTTTGGCTCCTCACCCCGGCCCGTGTTTCGGTCTGCTCTATTGGCAGTCTTGTTCATGGGTATGTAGTGGTTATTCAATTTGATAAAGGTTGTGTGAGTCGCGCCAGGATTTCCTGAGTATGTTCGCCGACTCGCGCCAGCGGCTGGCGCACGCCGGGCCGGCGTCCGCCAAGAACCAAAGGCAATAGCACGACGTCGGTCATGCCTCCTTCGTCGGTCTGCATGGGCACGACGCCGCCGCTGGCGCGCAGATGCGGGTCGTCGATCAGTTGTTCAGGCCGCACGATCGGCGCGTAGGGAATGCCGGCGGCCTCTAGTTTGACCGACAATTCGTCGGCCCGATGGTCGCGCAGAATCTCGCCTAAACGTCTGATCAATTCGGGTCGTACCGCAACGCGCTTCGCGTTGGTCGAGAGGGCCGGCTCGTCGGCCAGCCCGGGCGCTCCGATGACGCGGCACAGGGTTGTGAATTGCTTGTCGCTGACCGCTCCGATGAAAAGCTGCTGGTTGTCGGCCAGGGTAAAGACGTCGTACACGCTCCACGCCGACACGCGCGAGGGCATAGGCGGGGGCGGTTCGCCCGTCATCGAGAACTGCTGCATATGCTGGGCGGCGAGAAAGACGCAGTTCTCGAACAGCGCGCTTTGCACTTCCTGGCCCAGGCCGGTGCGGTCGCGTTCGCGCAGTGCGGCGAACACGCCGATGGCGCCGAACATGCCGCCCATGATGTCGTTGACCGAGGTGCCGGCGCGCAGCGGACGCCCCGGAGGGCCGGTCATGTAGGACAGTCCGCCCATCATCTGCACGACTTCATCCAGCGCCAGGCGGTTTTCGTAGGGGCCGGGCAGGAAACCCTTGTGGGAGACGTAGATCAGTTTGGGGAAGTGCTTGGAAAGCGTTGCATAATCCAGCCCGAGCGAGGCCATCATCCCGGGGCGGAAGTTTTCCAGCATGACGTCGCATTGGCCGATCAACTGGAGTGCTGTGGCGAGTCCGTCCGGCGTATGGATGTCGAGCACGACGCTTTTTTTGTTTCGGTTGAAGCTGCGAAAAAAGCCGATGCCCAGGCCGGGCAGCCTGCGTGTCTTGTCGCCTCCGGGAGGCTCGATCTTGATGACTTCGGCGCCCAGATCGGCCAGGATCATTCCGCAGGTCGGGCCCATGATCATATGGGTGAATTCGATGATCCGCACGCCATCGAGCGGCAGTCCGGTCGTTGATTGGCTCATGATGTGTGCGCCGCAAGGGGCGTGGGAACGGCGGTCGAATAGGTTTTTGGAAGTCCGGCGCGCCATAGCGTGCCGTGCAGTGTTTCGGTCGCCAGCCAGCCCGCAAGGCGTGCGCGCAAAGCCAGCAGGCGGTTGATGTCGATGCCCGTGGCAATACCCATGCCGCCAAGCATGAACACCAGGTCTTCGCTGGCGGCGTTGCCGCTTGCGCCTGGCGCGTAGGGGCACCCGCCGATGCCGGCCAGGGTCGCGTCAAAGCGGGCCACGCCGGTTTCCATCGCAGCGTAGATATTGGCCAGGGCCAGGCCCCGCGTGTCGTGGAAGTGGCCGCAGCAGAATTTTTCACCGGCTATTTTGCGCGCTTGGCCGAACAAGTCCCGCACGGCCGCCGGGTTGGCGTAGCCGACCGTATCGGCGATGCTGACGCGATCGGCTCCGGCATCGAGCAGCGCCTGCATGCAGCGCAGCACTTCGGCGGGTTCGACCGCGCCTTGCAGCGTGCAGCCAAAAGCTGTGCCGATGCCGCCTTCGATAAGCGTCCTGGAACCCGCGGCGTCGCGTACGGCGCGAATGCGGGCGACTTCAGCCACGACCTCGTCGGGCGTCTTGCGCAAGTTGGCCAGGCTATGGGCATGGCTCGCAGACAGCGGCACCAGCATCAGATCGGCCTGGGCGGCGATGGCGCGTTCGGCCCCTTTCAGATTCGGCACCAGGACCGAGACGAACAGGTCCGGCAAGGTTTTCGCGAAACGGACCAGGTCAGCCGTGTCGGCCAATTGCGGCAGCAAACGGGGCGGCACAAAGGAACCTACTTCGATTTCTCGCTGCCCCGCTTCGTACGCCGCGCGGATCCACTCCCGCTTGCAATCTGTCGGGAGGATGGTCTGAATGCTTTGCAGGCCGTCGCGCAGCCCAACCTCGCGTACGACCACACTTGCAGGAAATTTTGTCGTCAATTGTCTCTACCTTGGGGCCAGTCTGCTACTGGCTACAGCTGAACTTTAGACTTTCCGTAAGTGTTGTAAAGTGGCGATTTAGAACAGTTAACGTTCCGAAATGGAATGTTAACCAGGGGGATGGCGCGATGCGGGACATTGACATTAAAACGCTGCGAATCTTTGTGGCGGTATGCGACCTGCAGAACATGGCGCGTGCGGCCCAGCAGGAGCACATTGAACCGTCCGCGATCAGCAAACGCATCGCGCAACTCGAGGTCGATCTGGGTACGCCTTTATTGCTGCGTTCCCGCCGCGGCGTGCAACCGACGCCGGTGGGCGTGGCTGTGCTTGAGCATGCCCGCAGCGTGCTATTCACCATGGACCGGATTGCCAACGATGCCGCCGCCTTCGCGGGTGGCGGTGTGGGCCATGTCAGGTTGATCGCGTCCGCCTCGGCCGTGGCGGAGTCGTTGTTCGACGATATCGCGTCCTTCATGCGCGATCCGGACAACCGGAATATCAAGGTGGATGTCGAAGAGCGTCTGTCGCGCGATCTGGTCAGGCAGGTGCGCGACGGCATGGCGTCGCTGGGCGTGTGCTGGGACAATCAGGACTTCGAAGGGCTGCAGCACCAGCCGTATCGTGAAGACCGCCTGGCGCTGGCGGTTCATCCGCAGCATCCCTTGGCGCGGGAAGAGTCTTTACGGTTCGAGCAGACGCTGGACTACGAGCATGTCGGCCTTCCGCCTTCGACGGCTGTGCATACCATGCTGCGGCAATTCGCCGCGCGCATGGGGCGCCGCCTGTCCTACCGGGTCGTCGTATCCAACTTCGATGCGGCATTCCGGGTCGTTGCGGCCAATCTGGCCATTAGTGTCGTTCCGTTGGAGGTTGGCGGGCCTTACACGAACTTGCTGGGAGTCAAGGTCATTCCGCTGGCCGATGCGTGGGCGGAACGCCGCTTCGCGGTGTGTTATCAGGACATCAACGCCCTGCAGCCGGCGGCGCGCCGGATGGTCCAGCATCTGGTTGAAAGCGCGGTGCGCGCGGGCTAGAGCATTTTCGATTGACGTGTTTACGGAACTGAACGCGTTTCGCGTCGCTTTTTTTGCGCCGTTTAGGGTGGGATCGTTCTGCTAAGACGCCGCAGGGCGAGGGGTGTTGGGTCGAGTGAGATTCACGGGCAACATGATGGAGGTAGGCTGCGGACAACGCAACAGATGCAGGCTGCAGGCCCAGCCCCTGCCCCTGCCCCCATGGACGGCGTCTTCAAATACCAACACGTCCCATGCCGTATACCGTTTGACCAAATGAGGCTGTTCGGGCACGCTACAATTCCCGATTGCTTTTGAACACGTTGATGAAATGCGTCCGCACTAGGCGCCGAGATAAAGATCGCCGCGGATGTTTAAAAATGAGCCAAAGCGTCAGGCTCTGGAAGTGACGTTATCAACGCCTGGATTGTCTTTGCAGAGATAGAGGCAATGTCAAGGCAAATATGGAGCGGGGCAATGTCGACTACGACACTCATCGATGGGGACCGTCTGTGGCGCAGTTTGATGGAGTTGGCGCGTATTGGCGCCACACCGGGAGGCGGCGTCAACCGGCAGGCGCTTACTGATTTGGATAAAGAGGCGAGGGACTTGTTTTCCAGCTGGTGTCGGGAAGTGGGGTGCAGCATGCGAACCGACCCTATAGGTAATTTATTTGCGCGACGCTCCGGGCGCGATGACACATTGCCCGCCATTATGATGGGTAGCCATATCGACAGCCAGCCGACGGGAGGAAAGTTCGACGGAGCGTACGGTGTAATGGCTGGATTGGAAGTATTGCGGTCTCTGCATGAAGGCGATATAGCCACCGCTTGCCCTGTCGAAGTGGTCGCATGGACCAACGAAGAAGGGGCGAGATTTGCGCCGTCGATGATGGGGTCCTCCGTCTACGCCGGTTTGCTCGGCCTTGAGCAGGCTCTGGCGGTACAGGATGAAGAAGGTAAAAGCGTAGGCCAGGAATTGACGCGTATCGGTGTGCGGGGTGTGCCTGACCCGCACGGACCTCCGGCGGCTTATTTTGAAGCGCATATCGAGCAGGGACCCATACTCGAAGCCATGGACAAGACCATAGGCATTGTTTCCGGAGCTCAGGGGCAGTGTTGGTTTCAGTTGACGTTAAAGGGGCGACCCTCGCATGCCGGAACCACACCCATGAATCTGCGTAGCGATGCCTTGCTGGGTGCGGCGGCAATCGTCATGGAGTTGAACCGCATCGGCCGTGAGTTTCCCCCTGGCTGCGCAACGGTGGGCCGAATCCAGGCCGCACCCAATAGCCCCAATGTAATCCCGGGGTCCGTTTATATGACGGCGGAGATCAGGCACCCCGATGATGATATTCGGGCGATTATGGAACAAAAATTCAAACAAGCCATCGATGTCGCTGTGGCGGAGAACTCTTTGATTTTGGATATGCGCAAGGTGCTTGAACAGCCTGCCGCGCCATTCAATGCCGAGTGCATTGACAAAGTTCGATTGAGTGCGGAGCGGCGTGGGTACTCCAGCATGGATATCGTCAGCGGTGCAGCGCACGATGCTGTGGCGCTGTCGCGCATTGTTCCGACCGGCATGATCTTCGTGCCTTGTGCGGGCGGCATTAGCCATAACGAAATAGAAAGTGCGACACCGGAGGATCTTGCCGCTGGCTGTCAGGTACTTTTCGACAGTGTGCTGGCCAGCGCCTGCAAGGCGGAAACAGCCGGTAGCTGACCGGGGCCGCGCCACGCCGCACGACCCTGGCGCACTGCGGGCATAAAGTACCCCGCGTCCAGCCTCGCCGGACCGATCGCCACATCAATTTTACGAACCAGGTGATCGGCTGGCACCGGTGGCTCCAGCGTCACCATTTCCCATGCGTGTTGGTAGGTGGTGGGCTCTTTTGGCGTGCCCGCATTGTTGGCAAAACCTCACCATTTGATGAGTGTTTGTCAGTTATCTGTAAGGGAAAATACTAATAAATAGAATAATCCATTCCAATATTTTGTGGGATATCATTCCTGCGTAGTCCAAAGCAGTTGTATCGAACCGCCTCGCAATGCACCAAGTCAAGTCATGTGGACGGGTAGTAAGTCCAACTCTTGGTGGGGCCGTATGTACGGGTGGAAGAATTCCCAACATAACTGAAGTCACTATCTGGAGCAGGACTGTGAAGCATTTTAATTTTGTGAGACGGCGCCTTTTGACTGCGGCGCTAAGCGGGACATTAGCCTTCGTTGGTATCGGTAGCGCATGTGCTCAGGGGGCCGCGGAAAAGGGCGGCACCCTGATCATGGTCGTGCAGCCCGAGCCACCCACTTTGGCCTCTTACCAGAGTACCGCCGGGCCGGTTGGCCAGGTCGCTTCAAAGATATTCGAGGGGTTGCTCGAATACGACTTCAATCTCAAGCCGATTCCCGGGCTCGCCAAATCATGGGCTGTTAGTCCAGATGGCAAGACAGTGACTTTCTCGCTCCAGGAAGGGGTGAAGTTTCACGATGGCAAACCCTTCACCAGCGAAGACGTGAAATTCAGCATCCTTGACGTCTTGAAAAAGGTCCATCCACGAGGTGTAAACACCTTTCGCGCGGTTACCGATGTCAAGACTCCTGATCCGCTCACCGCTATTTTCGAACTGAGCGAACCAGCACCTTACATGTTGATGGCGATGTCGTCGTACGAATCGCCCATGCTGCCAAAACATGTGTACGGCAATGGAAATATCACCAATCATCCCCGCGCCAATACGCCTGTAGGCACCGGCCCATTCAAATTTGTCGAATGGCAGCGCGGGCAGGTCATTCGTCTGGATCGGAACAAGGATTATCACAAGGCCGGGTTGCCGCACCTTGATCGTATCGTTGCCAGGTTCATTGCCGACGGTGGCACCCGTGCCGCGACCCTGGAGACTGGGGAGGCGCAGATTGCCGGCTTCAGCGCCGTACTGCCCGTCGACGTGAAGCGTTTAAAGACGCTGCCGCATCTGGGCGTGACCTCCAAAGGTTACGAGATGCAGTCGCCGCTCATCATGCTTGATTTCAACACGACGAAGCCTCCTTTCGATAACGTGAAGGTACGGCAGGCGGTAGCGTACGCAATCGATCGAAAATTTGTTCTCGATAATATCTGGTTTGGATTCGGCCGCCCCTCTACCGGGCCGATCAGTTCCAATTTCAAGGCTAACGGCTTGTATACGGCCGACGTCATGAATTACGACGTTCCGAATCGCATCGAGATCGCCAATAAATTACTGGACGAGGCCGGTAAGCCGCGTGGCGCGAACGGAGTACGTTTCGAGATCGTTCACGATCTGACTCCTTATGGAGATGAGTGGCGCCGGTTTGGGGAATACGTACAGCAGCAGCTCGGAAAGCTGGGCATCAAAGTGACATTGCGTTATGAAGATGTACCGACGTGGTTGCGGCGTATCTACACCAACTATGATTTTCAGTTGAATAGCGGGTGGATTCAAACGCTAGCGGATCCGGCCATCGGGGTCCATAGACTGTTTCACTCGAACATGATCAAGCCCGGCACGGTGTTCGTCAATGACAGCCGTTGGAGCTCCAAGGAGACCGACGAACTGATGACTCAGGCGGCGGTCGAGGTTAATCCGGAAAAACGGGCAGCTCTCTACCATGAGTTTCAGAAGAAAGTCGTTGAGGCAAGCCCGGTTGCCTTCATGCTTGAACTTGACTTCACGACGGTCTACAACAAGAAGCTCCATAATTTTCTTGTCAGCCCGCTAGGTTTGTATTCATCGTTCGATCAAGCATGGTTGGCTAAATAATGCATCCGGGCGTCCTATATGGCCTTCGCCGCGTCGCGCATGCGGCGCCTACGATCCTCTTCATTGTTTGTCTGAACTTTGCGCTGCTTCAGTTGGCGCCGGGTGATGCAGCCGATGTTCTGGCCGGAGAGGCCGGTTCTGCCACACCAGAGTACATGGCTCAGTTACGGCAGAATTTTGGTCTGGATCAACCCAAGTACATTCAACTGCTCGTGTATTTAAAGCAGATGTTGAGTTTCGACCTGGGTTTTTCACATCGATATGGGATGCCGGTGACGGATTTGATTATGTCGCGCTTGTGGCCAACTCTTATCTTGATGGTGCCGGTTTTTATTATCGCTGTGGGGGCGGGAGCCCTGGCCGGCAGCATCGCCGCACGCAATCTGAATAGCTGGAAGGATAACTTGATATCGACGGCGTCGATCCTGGCGTATGCGACGCCGGTATTTTGGGCGGGTTTGATGCTGATTGTCCTGTTCTCAGTCAAGCTTGGGTGGTTTCCGGTAAGCGGGATGGAGCAGGTTACGGCGTTTCATGTAGGGACAGCACGTATTCTCGACATCGCTCATCATCTGATTTTGCCTGTGCTGACATTGACCATGTTTTATCTTGCGCTATATGCGCGCCTGATGCGAGCGTCGGTGCTGGAGCAATCGTCAATGGATTACGTCGTGACTGCACGAGCAAAAGGACTGACCGAGCGGCAGATTGCGAGGCGGCATGTGATGCGCAATGCGTTGCTTCCCGTCGTCACGATGGCAGGCGTACAGGCGGGTGCGGTATTGGGCGGGTCGGTCGTCGTCGAGACAGTATTTGCGTGGCCTGGGCTTGGCCTGCTGGCGTATGAGTCCCTCTTCGCTCGCGATTTGAATCTTTTGTTGGGCATTTTCTTCGTCTCAGCCTGTTTGGTCGTGGCGGTCAATCTGATTGTGGATCTCGTCTACTCGATGCTTGATCCCAGAATCGAACTACGGTGAATGTATGAACGACATGCTCAGGCGATTTTTCCGTCATCGGCCGGCCGTGGTTGGGTTGTTGTTGCTAATGGCGGTGCTCGGAGCGGCGATGTTTGCGCCGACGCTTTATCCGACCAACCCCTTCGCGCTGGTCGGCAAGCCTTTTCAGGCCCCCGGAGGTGAGTACTTGTTTGGCACCGACATGCTTGGCCGGGATGTCCTGGCCGGTGTGCTTTACGGCGCCAGGACGACACTGTTGATTGGCTTGGTTGCGACCTTGATTGCAACTTTTGTCGGGGTTAGCGTGGGTGGCCTGGCTGGTTACTTCGGCGGCAACATCGATGCGGTGTTAATGCGGTTAACCGAGATGTTCCAGACGATTCCATTTTTCCTGTTCGCAATCCTGTTGGTGGCTGTATTGACACCGACGATTCAAAGTGTGGTGATGGCGGTGGCCATTGTGTCGTGGCCGCCCATGGCTCGGCTTGTGCGCGGTGAATTCATCACGATGCGCAATCGGGAGTTCACCCAGGCGTGTGTTTCGATGGGTATGGGGCATGCTCGCATCATCTTTGTGCATATTCTGCCGAACACGCTGTCCTCGATCATTGTGACGGGTTCGTTGATGGTTGCCACGGCGATTCTTACCGAGTCGGGTTTGTCTTTTCTTGGGCTGTCCGATGCAAACACGATGAGTTGGGGTTTCATTATTGGATCCGGCCGATCTGTTTTGCGGACGGCATGGTGGGTGTGTGCGTTTCCTGGAATAGCCATCATGTTGACGGTGATGGCCATTAATCTTGTCGGCGACGGTTTGAATGATGCGCTTAATCCGCGCTTGAGGACTCTATGAACAAGGCCGCGAGATTGTCGAATTTGGACCCTTTGGCAGCGTCACCGCCGGTTGAGGCCCTGTTGCGTATTGACGGGTTGACCGTCGATCTTCCTGCGCAGGCAGATAGGCGCCATGCGGTTCAAGGTGTCGATCTAACGTTATCGCGTGATGAAATACTATGCATTGTCGGCGAGTCGGGCTCCGGCAAGTCGGTTATGTCGCGCTCCGTGCTTGGCCTATTTCCATCGCGCCATGTTCAACCGAGCGCCGGCCGAATTTTGTTCAATGGGGAAGATTTGCTGACTGCAAGTCCCGAGAGGCTGCGTGAATTGCGCGGGAACCGCATCGCGATGATTTTCCAGGAGCCGATGACCGCCTTGAACCCGGTTATAAAAATCGGGCAGCAGATCGACGAAGTAATGAAGGTCCACACGCAGGAAGATCGCGCCGTTCGCCGGGCCCGCGTGTTGGAGATGCTGACAGCGGTCAACTTGCCGGATCCGGCCCGTGTCCTGGACGCCTACCCTCATCAGCTATCGGGTGGTCAGCGTCAGCGGGCGATGATTGCGATGGCTCTTGTGCTTGAGCCCGACATCCTGATCGCCGATGAGCCCACGACGGCATTGGATGTGACGACACAAGCCCAAATCCTGGCTCTCATACGAGAGGTCCAAGCGAAGCGGCGCATGGGCGTGATGTTTATTACGCATGACTTCGGTGTGGTGGCAGAAATTGCCGACCGGATTATGGTCATGCGGCACGGCAAAGTGGTCGAGCACGGCTTGGCCGAAGCGATTCTCGAATCTCCGAAAGATCCCTACACCCGCGCGTTATTGGCTGCAGTGCCAAGCATCGTTCCCGCAGCGCGACGAAACTTCGATGGGGCGCCGACTGTGTTGCGGGTGAACGGGGTGAGCAAGATATTCCGTTCGGGCGGTGGCCTGCTTGGTAGCAAGGCCAGGCAAGTCCATGCGTTGAAGTCCGTCAATTTTGCCATTCGTCGTGGAGAGACGCTTGGCATTGTGGGGGAATCAGGATCGGGAAAATCCACACTTGCTCGATGTGTGATCCGTCTTTTACAGGCGGATGAAGGAGAGATCAGAGTCGACGAGGTTGACATCGCAAGTCTTTCAGGCCTGAAACTTCGATCGATGCGGCGTCGCATTCAAATGGTGTTTCAGGATCCCTATGGTTCGCTTAATCCACGGCGCACGGTGGGTCAGCTGATTGCGGAGGGCCCCATGGTTCACGGTGTGGGACGAGATGTCGCGTGGGCTCGCATGGTGGAGCTGTTGGAGCTGGTTGGCCTGGACAAGCGTGCCGCCGAGCGCTTTCCTCACGAGTTTTCCGGGGGGCAGCGGCAACGTGTGGGGCTTGCCCGGGCGCTTGCGCTCGAGCCCGATATTCTGGTTGCCGACGAGCCCGTTTCGGCCCTTGACGTTTCAGTACAAGACCAGGTGTTGCGTCTGCTGTCGGATATTCGGGAGCGCCTCGGGTTGACGGTGCTTTTCATCACACATGACTTGCGCGTGGCGAGCCAGGTCTGTGATTCCGTGGCCGTGATGCGTTACGGGGAAATTGTCGAAATGGGGGCTGTCGATCAAATCTATTCGGATCCTCAGCATGCCTATACCAAGGAACTACTCAATGCGGTACCAGGCCGGCAATGGAGCCTTGGGCGCGCGGCTATGGCAACGGAGTAACTGATGAAGCTTCTGGATTCACCCTTGTCGGCAAAGACGCTCGCTGATTTCGGCGTCGATTTCCGATCCGGCGCGGTAACGGCGGTGGAAACCGCCCACGCGATGTTGGCACGGATCGACGCGCTTGAACCGGGGCTGAGGGCCTTTACCCATTTGGATTCGCAACGTGCGCTCATCCAGGCCGAGGCGATCGACAAACTATGGGAGTCGCGGGTGGATCTCGGCCCGCTGATGGGAGTACCTGTTGCCGTCAAGGATATCTTCAGTGTCGATGGCACTCCTACGCGTGCGGGCAGTCGCGTCCAGGTCGAGGATCTCGTCGCTCCCCAGGGTCATTTCATCACGTCGTTGCTGCAAGCGGGTTGTGTCTTGCTCGGCAAGACGACAACGACCGAGTTTTGCCTGGGAGGCTTCAACCTTACTCATCCGCTGCCTCGGAATCCGTGCGACTCGGAGGTACCGCGAATGACTGGCGGCTCGAGCCACGGGTCGGCGGTTGCGATGGCCGCATCCCTGGCTGGTTTCACGGTTGGCGGGGACACGGGCGGGTCGGTGCGCTGGCCGGCGGCGCTCTGTGGTGTCACAGGGTTCAAGTTCACGTCCGATCGTTGGGAATTGGACGGAATTTTTCCGCTGTCGCCCCAGATGGACAGCATCGGAATCTTTACCGCGGACGCCCATGATGCGGCTTTCGTCGAGGCGGCCCTGCGTCGCGGGCCGATGCGAAATCCCCCGCAGGCCCATGCAATTACGTTGGCCCTTCCACGAGATCATTTCATGGAGAACCTCGACACGGAGGTTGCCGAATGCTTTGCCGAGGCAATTGCACGGTTGCGTAAGGCGGGCGCTCGCATCATCGGGGTGCCGATGCCGGAAGCGGCTGAAATAGACGCGGTGTTTGCAGGCCTCGTTCCGGCGGAGTTGCTTGCTTTCCTTGGGCGTGAGCGTCTTGGCCGGCAGTGGGATTTGCTCGATCCCGTTGCGGCTTCCCGAATCGAACAAGCATTTGAGATGCGAGCCGACGAGTATGTCCGGCTAACAGCCCGCAAGAAAGTGCTGGAGAAGCTTGTGGCACAGCGGTTGGCAGGCGTCGACGCCTTGATTTCACCTACGGTGCCTATGGTGCCCAGGCCAACCGCCGAATTCAGCACAGTGGAACAGGTATCCGCCTGGAACCGGCTTGCCACACAAAATACCCGGCCGGCAAACCTGTTCAATCAATGTGGAATTTCATTGCCGGTTCATCACCTTGGTTCGGCCTTGCCCGTTGGGCTTCAACTTTGCGGGGCTGCGGGCTCGGATGATTTGCTGTTGGCGACCGCAAGAACAGTACAGGATTTGCTGAGCATTCCGTAGAGTGATTCGCTTCCGTCCGGCCCTCATTGTCCGGCAAGGCGGTAAAGAGAGGGCATGTGCCGTCCCTTTACCGGGATTGCGAGGCCAGTGTTCTGCCTTGGTATTGTCAAATTTTCTTAGAAAGGTATTGTGCAAATGAAAATTATGGTTATTGTCGAGTTCACCATTAAGCCGGAACATCGAGCGAAGTTTCTTAACCTTATCCATGGACATGCGAAGCGCACTTTAAGTCGGGAGAAGGGATGTCTTCAATTTGATGTGCTGCTTCCAAAAGATTCCGCCAACAAGGCCTTTTTGGTGGAGGCGTACGCAGATAACGAAGCGTTTGATACCCATATGAACGAGCCTAGCCTGGTTTATCTGAAGGAAACGTACAAGGAGTGGATCGATAAACGGGACATTACTATTTCCAGCGAAATGGTATGAGGTCGTAAGTTTCTTGAAAAGAAAATAAGAAGCTTTCAGCCTATTACGGCGGAATCTTGTCGGGACGTTTGGGTATCTGAAGACGCCGTCTATGGGGGCCGGGGCGTGGCCGGCACGGCGTGCTTGATCCGGATCTGCCTCGTCCAGGCGGGCGTCGGGCCAAACTCGCTACGCCTCGCACGCGAGGCTGCGCTTGTATAGTTTCTTTAAGCGGTTTTGTTTGGTTTTTTATCTGGTTTTTTCAAGCACCTTTTAGTGGGACACTAAAAGGTGCT
>NZ_SMAJ01000031.1 GCF_004346225.1 Paralcaligenes ureilyticus
GTAGCGAGTTTGGCCCGACGCCCGCCTGGACGAGGCAGATCCGGATCAAGCACGCCGTGCCGGCCCCGCCCCGGCCCCCATAGACGGCGCCTTCAAATACCAATACGTCCAGCAAAACACCCAAACATCCCATGCGAGATACCGTTTGACCCAAAATGCTCTAAATGATCCGAGATAGGCGAGTTTTCCATCTATCGGCGGCGGGTCGGGAAATCAGTTGAGTCGATTGTTCCTATAATTCAGTACAAAGGCGCGTATTTCCCGTGTTGCGCCGTCCAAGGAGAAAGCGGCATGAATATTGACAAGTTCAAGCATCATCACATCGAGATCATGAGCGGGGTGACCGAGTTGCGCAACCTGTCCAAATCAGGCACCGCCGAGCACGCCGCGCAAATCGCCAAGCAGATTAGCTCGATCAGCGCCACCATCAAGCTGCATTTGTCAGTTGAAGATATGGTGTTGTACCCGGCGCTGCAAAAATCCAAAGATCCCGCGTATGTGGCACTGGGACAGCGATATCAATCCGAAATGAACGGCTTGGCCGCCGCTTATATGGAATTCGCCAAGAAATGGTTGTCAGCCACGAGAATCGCCGACGACGCCGACGGCTTCAGATCCGACGCGAACCGGGTACTCAAGGCGCTACATGACCGGATCCACAAAGAAAATATCGAACTGTATCCGGTGCTGGAACACATGTAATCAGCTACCTGCGAACAGAGAGAAATAGCGTTTGATACGTTGCGCGTTGTGGTGCGCGCCACGGCTTGGCCTTATATTTTCAGCACCACCGATCCTTGCCGCGATCTCGACTCTAGCTCACGATGCGCTTGAGCTGCGTCGGCGAGGCCGAACGTTGCAATATGACCAGGATACAAAACCCCATCGTTCAACCCTTTGAAGAGCGCGGCGGCGGCTGCGTGCAGTTTCTCGGCCGTTCTCAGATGCTGGAATACGCTCGGCCTCGACAGGGAGTTGGACTTGGTGAACAGGGCCGACACCTCAAAGGGCGGCACGGGACCCGACGCCTGTCCAAAATTGGCCAGATGGCCACACGGCGCCAAACATGCCAGCGACCCCATGAACGTGTCCTTGCCAACCGCGTCGTACGCCACCTGCACCCCTTCGTCGCCGGTAATTTCTTTCACCCGGGTCACAAAGTCCTCTTGCCTGTACTGAATGACATGGCTGCATCCATAACGCCGTGCCAATTCCATTTTATGTTCCGCCCCCACCGTCCCAATGACCCTGGCGCCCAAGTGGCTGGCCCACTGGCACAACAGGGAACCGACACCACCCGCAGCCGCATGGACAAGCACCCAGTCTGCGGGCTTGACGGCGTAAACCTCGTGCACCAAAACCCACGTGGTCAGGCCCTTGAGAAAAATCGCAGCAACAACCTCGTCGTCAATTCCGGCCGGCACCGGAACTGCCACTTCGGCAGGCAGCACGCGTTCTTCCGAATAAGCTCCGTAGCCTCTGTACATGTAGGCGACACGATCGCCTACATTCAGGTGTTTCACGTTGCTCCCCAGCTCGGTGATGATGCCAACCCCTTCGATGCCCGGGACGCCGGGCAGCGCAAGCGTCTGATACAGGCCCGACCTAACATAGGTATCGTGAAAATTCACCCCGACGGCGGTATGCCTGAGCCGGATTTCGCCGGGCAGGGGCGCGCCGACAGCGACCGGTTCAAATTTCAGGTTCTCGGGGGGACCGGCTCGATGCAAGACAATGGCTGAAGGCATGACAATTGATCGCGTGGTAAGAATCGGCTATTAATAGCATGAACTCCGATCCGGCGCATGTGCCGGAAGACGAAATTGGACTCAAGCTGCCGGCCCCGGACAAAACTTGTTGCATTTGTGTTTCGTCGGCTTCGTCAAGCGCGTGTTTTCAGGGTTTACTATGTATTAACGCGCGAGACGAATTAACCAGGCGGGACGATTATGAGCCACCCTAACGTTGACGCGGCATTCGCGGGCACCATTCCGCAACTTTATGAGCGGTATCTCGTGCCGCTTATCTTTGAACCCTACGCCGCCGACCTCGCTTCGCGCGTTGCGCATTGCCGGCCTTCACGCGTGCTTGAGATTGCCGCAGGGACCGGCGTCGTGACACGCCAGCTTGTGAGGACTCTGCCGTCCGAGGTTTCGATCACGGCAACGGATTTGAACCAGCCAATGCTGGATCAGGCCGCTGCAGTCGGCATATCTCGCCCCGTCGAGTGGCAGCAGGCAGATGCCATGCACCTGCCGTTTCCCGATGAGACGTTTGACGTGGTTGTCTGCCAGTTCGGGGCCATGTTTTTCCCAGACAAGGCAAGGGCATCCGCTGAAGCGAGGCGCGTCCTTCGTCCCGGCGGCCAGTTCCTGTTCAACGTGTGGGATCGGATCGACCAAAACGAGTTCGCCGATATCGTGACCAACTCACTTAAAACCCTTTTCCCGAGCAATCCACCGCAATTCCTGGCTCGGATTCCTCATGGCTACCACGATCCTGCCGTCATCGCACAGGACCTTGCGCATGGCGGATTTGCCGGGACTCCCGAGGTGGCTACGCTGCCCGCGCGCAGTCGTGCGGATTCGCCACACACTCCAGCGGTTGCATACTGCCAAGGCACTCCGCTTCGAAGCGAGATCGAAGCCCGCGGCGCATCCCGGCTTGACGAGGCTACCGATATAGCAACGAATGCACTAACGAGCCGGTTTGGCTCGGGGCCTATAGATGGGAAAATTCAGGCGCGGATCATTGCCATTGAACGTTAGTATGCCCCGATGCCCTCTTATTTCACTTCCTATCATTCGCCAATTTTTTGCGTCGAGCCAGCTCCTTCTCACTCGGCTCGGCCGTCACAAACGAACCGGGCCGGATATCGCCATCAGTTACATAGGTACTCATCACAACGCCAGTGGCCGAAACCTGAGAGCGAACGAGCCGCAGCGCGGACGGTTTGGCCGTCTCGCCAAAGAGACGCTTTCCCCGCCCAAGCACCAACGGAAAAGTCCACACGTTGTACTCGTCTATCAGTGATGCGGCCTGCAGCGTTTGAATCAAATTTCCGCTGCCAATAATCTGCAAATCAGGGCCTGGTTGGGCCTTGAGAGCGATGATCGCCGAAGCCACATCGCCGTGGAGCAGGGTCGAGTTGTTCCAGTGGAGCGTCGTCAATGTGCGCGAAGCAACATATTTTTTTGCTGCATTGAGCGTCCTCGCAGTGGGATCGTCAACGGGCTGGTATGGCCAGTACGCTTCGAATATCTCATAGGTCCTACGGCCGAGCACCACTTCTCGATCCTTGCCGTCGAAACCCGAGGCTGAGAAGTCCATGCCTTCGCCACAGTAGTTGAACATCCAGCCGCCAAGGGTAAAACCGCCAGCCGGGTCTTCTTCCGGTCCGCCGGGCGCCTGGATGACGCCGTCAAGCGACGCAAACGTAGATACGATGAGCCTTCTCATGGGAACACTCCTGTAGTTCTTAAGACGCGTGGTCATGCGCGCCAACACACCTTCGCACCAACGCAGCGCACCCAACCATTACACTAGGCCCCATGGTTTCCACGGACAACCCTATGACTACGCTTACAATCGCTGCGGCACAATCGATCTCAATTGCGGGCGATATCAAAGCCAACATTTCCCGACACCTCCAGTTCATGCAAAAGGCCGCCGACAATGGCGTTCAGTTTCTGGTGTTTCCGGAATTGTCACTCACCGGCTACGAAAGACCCCTGGCGCGGGAACTGGCCATTCAGCCTGACGATGATATATTGCGCCCACTACGCGACCTGGCGCAACAGGCGGGGATGGTAACCGTGGTGGGTGTGCCGCTAATTGCCTCCGGCCGCGACAAGATATTCATCGGCGCGCTCGTGCTGCAAACCGACGGAACCATCGGCGTCTACACGAAGAAGCATCTGCATCCCGGGGAGGATGCGGTATTCACTCACGGTGAAGGCGGGCCGCCCGTATTCGTTCAAGACAGCAAGGTCGCCTTGGCTATTTGCGCCGACTACACACATCCCAGTCATGCTCGACAGGCAGCGCAATCGGGGGCCGGCATCTACGCGGCGGGGGCGTTGGTCACAGACCATGGCTATCCGTCAGAAACCGCCCTGCTCGCCGGCTACGCAACGGAACACCAGATGCTCGTGCTGCTGGCCAATCACGGCGGTGCCACCGGAGGATGGAGTCCAACAGGCCGCAGCGCAATTTTGGCGCCGGGCGGGCGCCAGGTCGTCGCCGCCCCGGGCCTGGGAGATACGTTGGTTGTTGCAACGCGCGATTCAAACCATTGGACCGGTACGGTAATTCCCGTATAGCGGCGGGCGCAGGCCGTTGAAAACCGACAGGGCAATGCCACCCTCGCCGCTGCCACACCTCACTGTCGATTCTCTGGAATCCCGAAGGAAATTCACTTTATCATTTTCCCATACCTCCGGCTCCGACGAAGTACTGGTTAAAGAGCCGTTCGGATTCACCCAAACCCTTGTCGGTGAGAACAACGGATTTCGTTTTGTTGACGGGGTCCCTAATGAGGCCTCGCTCGTAAAGTCGATTCATCACATCCCAATCGTGACCCTTCCACGCCCGGTTTTGGTCATGGAGAGTCAAGTAGAGTAGCGCTAGGACGACTTCATCGACAGTATCAGTGTTGATATTCATGGCGCTCGGCATATGTTCCGCCTCCGGTTTTGCGTTCATCTCCGCATCGTCGAACTGACACAAAACACATTAATACACAGCAAGCCATGATTCAATAAGTTTTTATAGCCGCAGGCCGCCCGACCAAGCGTGGCCTGCGGCGGTTCCGCTGCGATACCTTATGAGTATTGCTCCGGATTTAATGTAGTGACAGCCCTTGTGGCTGTCATACGAGGTAACAGCCGACGACTCTTTACGAGGTGATGCAACGTTGCTGCCGTCACTTTCTCCCGTAAGTAGCATCGTGATCAAGCGCTACGGTCAAAAACCGTATGAAATCACCGTCGCGGTACGCGGTTGCTCGGCGTGCCTGAGTGATGCGCAGGGAATAAATGGTGTCAATGCCTGCCGGCGGCTCGACGCTGGTGACCTTCTCCCATTTCAACCCAGAGTCTCTGTAGACCTGGTTCCAGGTCAGTTGCCGAATCTTATTGAGGGTATCCAGCGCGGCATGGCGCTCGGGCTTTTGCAGAGTGAGCAGATTTTCCTGAAAGACGGGATTGTTCAGGTCCAGCCGGACTTTGGCCTCACTGTTTACCATGATTCAAGCGGCTCAGCGTATCGTCCTGCCCGGCGTCAGATGCCTCATGAGTACTCGACCACGCCATGGCGGCTTGCAGGTCTGCTGCAGCTTTCGGCTCGTGCAGCCAACGTTCGTTATCGGGGATGACCGTGGCAGTGCGTACCACCCAGACACCCGGCTCACGTTCCTCCACCAGAACCTGACGGCCAGCGTATTGCTTGCCCAGCGAGATTTGGCCATTCGCGCCGACGACCTTGACCGCCGAAGCGTGCGCAATGATAGCCATGATGCCTACTCCTTAAAATAGGATTGTACTAAAGTATAGAATTAGTGCCATTGTATTGCAATATTGGGCAGAAACCTATTTGACGAGCCGGATTCGCAAATTTGCGATTGCACCGGCATTGCTTACAGCATCGGAAGCCATAGCCTCTTGGCATAGTCTGGATCAGCTCATATATTTATCCATGTGGATGAAAGCAACCTCCGCGGCTCGATTCGGTGCTCGGCGCGGGAGCCCCGCCGAAGACATCGGGCTCAAAGAGCTGAATATTTAAAAGGAAGACACAATGAGCACAATCAGAGTAAGCGCATTTCGCTGGGTACCGCCCTTTGCCCAGGGGCTGGTTCGAGATCTTCGCGTACGTTGGGCGCTCGAAGAAGCGGGCCTGGCTTACGAAGAGCGATTGATCGGGCGCGAGGATCAGTTATCGGAAGCCTACCTTAACCTTCAGCCTTTCGGACAAGTGCCCGCCTACGAAGAGGGCGAGCTGGTGCTATTCGAGTCCGGGGCTATCGTGCTGCATATTGCTGAACGGTCCGACGCACTGATGCCGTCCGATCCCGGCGCCCGGGCACGCACAAAGACGTGGATGTTCGCGGCACTAAACACTGTTGAGCCACCGATCATGTTTCTCAACATGCTCGACAGGCGACAAGATGGGGATGCGGCGGCGAAGGCGCTCCGGTTGGCCGCTGTCGGAGAGATAAAAAAAAGGCTGGCGAGCCTGCGCAGCCGTCTCGACGGCCGAGAGTATATTGAAGATCGTTTCACCGCTGCGGACCTGCTCATGACGACCGTGTTGCGCATCCTGCGCGACACCGACCTGGTGGCGGAGATCCCGGTGCTGGAGGCCTATTGCCAGCGTTGCGAGGCGCGTCCCGCGTTCCGGAAAGCGCTGGCCGGGCAGATGGCGCCTTTCATCGCAAATGCTCAACCGAAAATGTAGAAACACCCACGCGAGGCTCGCATGACAGACAAGATTCGACTCGACAAATGGCTTTGGGCGGCGCGCTTTTACAAAACCCGAAGCCTGGCGGCGCACGAAATCGACAGGGGCCGTGTGCTGGTGAACGGTCAGATCGCCAAGCCCTCGCGCGAAGTCGCAGCGAACGATCTTGTATCTGTTCGCAAGGAAGATCCCGCTATCCAGATTCGTGTATGCGCGATAAGCAGCGTACGAGGCCCGGCTCCCGCGGCACGACGGCTCTATGAAGAAACGCCCGAAAGTGTGGCCGCACGTGAACGCGCTGCCGAGATGAGGCGCCTGGCCCCCGAGCCCGCGCACGAAATTGCTGCAGGACGCCCGACCAAGCGCGACCGACGTCAAATCGACCTCATGCGAGGTAAATAATCGAAAGAGGCGGCGACCGCCCGCGATCAGGCACGGGCCGGATCAGGTTGAAAGATCGAGGTGCTGGCCGTTGTGTCGTCGACAGGAAAGTGCAGCAATGCCGCCACCAGGCCGGCAACAGCCGTGCCCTCCCATACCAATGAATAAGAGCCGGTCATATCAAAGACGAACCCCCCCAACCATGCTCCCAGAAACGAACCGATCTGATGGCTCAGGAAACAGATGCCGAACAATGTGCCCAGGTGACGCGTACCGAAAATTTTTGCGACTAATCCGCTAGTCAATGGCACAGTCCCTAGCCAGGTCAGGCCCATTACTGCCGCGAAGACAACGACCGAGGTTGCTGTCTTTGGCAGAAAAAAGAAGACCCCGATGGTGACGCCTCGGACCAGATAGAGCCATCCAAGCACATATTGCTGGCGAAGGCGTCCGCCCAGCCACCCGCACGCTGCGCTTCCCACCATATTGAATAAGCCGATCAAGGCCAGCGCGGTTGCCCCCAGGCCTATCGGCATATGGCAAAGGAACAGATACCCGGGCAGATAGGTTGCGATAAAGGCCAGCTGGAATCCACAGGTGAAAAAGCCTATCGTCAAAAGGCGATATCCGCGGTGCCGGCATGCCTGGGACAGAACCTCCCGCAGGGAGGACAACGGCAGCGCTGGCGATGCTGGCGCCGGCGATGACCCCGCGCCCGGATTTCGGCGATCAAGAATGATCCCAAGCGGTGCCGCCGCTGCCATCAAAAGTGCGAGTACGAGAAGCGACGTGGGAACGCCCGAACTTTCCCTGACCACCTGCGCCAAAGGAACGATGAGAACCTGGCCGAGCGATCCGCCGGCACTCGCCAGGCCCATGGCCATGCTGCGTTTTTCGGGAGACGCCACCCGGCCGACCGCCGTCATGACAACGCCGAAGCTGGTGCAGCTGATTCCGATGCCAACCATCAGGCCCATGCCAACGACAAGCATTGCACCCGAGGGCGCCACGGCGGCCAGGGCCAGGCCGGCGGCAAAGATAATCGAGCCGAAAGCCACGACCGGCGCAAAACCATAACGATCTGCAGCGGCGCCGGCAAACGGCTGCGCGAATCCCCAGACAAGATTGTGCAGAGCGATCGCGAATGCTATGAGAGTAATCGGTATGCCGCGATCAAAGGAGAACGGCCCGATAAACAGCCCGAAGGTCTGCCGAATACCCATCACGGCACACAGAATAAGCGCCCCCGACACCACAACAAGCGTCGCCGGGTTGGTCAGTGGTGCAAAGTGTTTGCGATATGCCGTGGACATGGCTCTGGCCCTCCTCGAAGTCATAGTGACAGCGAGCGGCCGAAGCGGCAAACGAAAATATTTTGATGATGGATGAAGAGCCTTCACCCATCTATCGACCGATTGGGCTTTTAACCAACGACGTTTCCCGACGCGGCGCCGACGGCTGTTCTGCCGCCCTCGAGCGTAACAGCCTCACTAAGCAGCCACTGTTTGAAGTCAACAAGATCGGGGCGATGATCAACCCCCTCTGAGCTCACCAGCCAGTAGGCGGTCTCGGCGACAATCACTTCCGGGCTGATTGCGACCAAAGCCTGCGTACCCAGTTCGCGATCGACAAGCGGCCGTCTGCCCAACGCTACACCCAGGCCCATGACGGCGGCCTCGAAAGCAAGCTGGATTACATCGAAGCGCAAGCCTCCCGAAGGATCAATTTCGTTCATGCCGACCCGATCCAGCCACGCTTGCCAATCTTCACTCGCGGCGTTGACATGGATGAGTGTCGCTCGCCGAAGATCGATATTTCCCTTTTCATCGATCAGGGTATTGCGATAGGCCGGGCTGCACACGGGAACCAACTGTTCACCAAACAACCGGCTCCATGCCGCTCCAGCGACAGGAGCCCGGCTCATGCGTATGGCAAAGTCGAACCCGTCAACCGGAAAACCGACTTGCCGATGCGATGTGTCGACGGTAACGTTGATATCCGGCCACCGATTGCGGAAGTCTTGCAGTCGCGGCAACAACCATCTGGAGGCGAGCGTTGGGGCGCAACTCACAGCGATGGTGCGATGAGCCCGGTTGTTCGGCAAGCGTTGTGTTCCTATTGCGATCAGGGAGAACGCCTCGGAAACATAGGGCAGGTAATCGGCGCCTTCCGGCGTTAACGAAAGCCTGCGAGGTTCGCGAACGAACAGTTCGACGCCCAGAGCCTGCTCCAATCCGACAATCCCATGACTGATTGCGCTTGGCGTCACATTCAATTCCGCGGCGGCAAGCTTGAAACTCTGATGCCTGCCGGCCGCTTCAAAGAAGCGAAGAGACGAAAGCGGTGGAAGACGTAGTGGCATTACACCTCTCCAACCGTTGCCAGGCGGCCTGTATTAGTCCGTACCGGCAACGGCAAAATGGTGGGTGACGGCGCGCGGCGATTGGCCGCAATCCAGCCACTCCAGCGTTTCGCGCCACAAGGTGTCGCGAAAGCGTTCATGGAAAAAGGCGAAATGGCCGATCTCCGACAGATGCAGCTCGGCCGGATGCACCACCACATGCGACCGATCGCAGCCAGTGTAATACGCCAGCAAACGCAACACAGCAGCCGGGGTCGCATACGGATCATCGCTGGTGCTGTAGGCCAGCATCGGGCATCGCAAGGCGGGGAAGTACCGGTCGCGCTCCGCAAAGCCGCGCCTCGCCCCCGGCAGCCCCCTTCCGGGCTTGGCGCCCAGCGTCGCCTTGCGAAAGGCCCACTCGTACGCCACCCCGGCAGGAAGGTCTTCAAGCCAACCTAAACGGCGTCCTGGAAAGTATCCCAGAATCAAGGTCGTCAAGGGCATGAACACATGCCATTTAAAAAACATCGAATACCGCAGCTGCAACGCATAGTCTTTCCAATACGCAAACTGTGCGCCTACCGTCAGCATGCGGTCAATACGCGAATTGGATGGACTAAAGCCTGGGAGCACCCCGCCTATGCTGTGGCCGACCACGGCGATTTGGGCGCGAGGGAATTTCTGCGCCGCCCACTGCAGCACGCCCTCGAAGTCCTTGCTGCCCCAATCGAACTTGTTCGCTTTTAATTTGCGTAGGGAATCGGGGCGAGACACCCCTATGCCGCGATAATCGTAGGCGATCGCAATATATCCGTGCTCGGCCAGAAAGCGCGCATACCTCGAATAATAAGACGCCTTGACGCCGGTGGCGCAATTGATGATCACCACCATCGGAGAGCTTCCGCTCTCGTCCGCGCCATATATCGTCGCGCCCAGGAGATAGCCGTCCGCCGCAGCAATCAGAATATTCGAATCAAAGTTCACTTCGGTTCTCACGCGGGATAGTTCGACTTGAGGCCGATTATAGAAGGCCGCAGGATTGCGCTTTTCAAAAAACGCTTGCGGGCCAGGGCCGTGCAACGACACGAACCCCTCAACCGTTCATCTACGAGTTTCGGCGCGAAACTGCATTAAAGCCAAAACACCCGCAAGAACAGCACTTGCTCCAAAGATAACCAGATCGGTCGCAATGCCAAGCGGCAGCATTGCGCCGAAGATCAAACTGCCCACACCAAAGCCCAGGAACAGAATAAATGCCATGAGCCCCACCGCCTGCCCGCGTTGCGGACCCAAATCGGTCACGATGCCGGCCAACAACGGCTGGGTCAGGTCGTAGCCCAGCGATAGCAGCGTCACCAGCACAGGCGCGGCCGCAATCGGGATATCGAGCGTCAGCGCGGCGGCGCTCACGCCAGCGAGGATCAGCCCCAACGGGATCAGAAGACTCCGTCCGAACCGGTCGGCAAGGCGTCCGATAGCGGGGCCAAATAGAAAGCCCGGTACCCCATAACCGAGCAAAGCCAGGCCAATCCCAATTTCGCCCACGCCATATCGACGAGAAAAATAAACGCCAAGCCAGGTAAACACACCCGAGTGAAAGACAGCATTTACAAATACATAACCGTAGGTCCGCCGCCCGCGCGCCGTGCCCAGCAACGTCCAATACCCCGCAATGATCGCGCGAAACGATGGCTTTGCTGCGCTGCTGCGGCTACCCAACAAAGAGCGGTATCGCAACAGGCAAAAAAACGTGACAATCGATAAAGCGGCCACGCCAAAAAAGAGGCCTTGCCAGGAAACAAAAGGCTCCAGCATGACGCCCAACGCCGAGCCGCCGGCCATCCCGCCGGCCATCGCGCCAAATAGCCAACCAATGGGCCGGCCACGCTCCTGATACGGAAAAAGATCGCCGATCAACGTCAGCGCAAGCGGCACGACACCGCCCGCTCCAAGGCCCGTAATCAATCGAAGCACGCTCAACTGGGTCGATGAACGGCTCAAGCCGGTGAGGGCCGTCAGCAGTATGAAGGCCGCAAGACAGGCGATGATGATCGGACGCCGGCCCCAACGATCCGACAACGGCCCGTAAAACAGCGTGGCCGTGCCATACGCGATCAGATACGCCGGCACCGCCAACCCCATAGTCTGAACCGTAACGTTGAATACGCCGGCCAGCCGAGGTATGAGCGGCGCAATCATGTACGCCTGGAAAAAAATGAAGAACGTAATCGCCGCCAGCAGCCACAGCAATCGCTCCCGACGCTGCGCATGAAACGCGCGATCAATAAACTCTATGGACGTATCGTTAGGCTGCATGGTTGCAATTCGTTCAAGCTTTAGCTACGTAGCTTTAATCCAGATATCGCAACCGCAGCGCCGCAAGCGCGAAAGCGCAGGGCGAGCATCGCCCCACGCTCACTGCGCGGCCTTGTTAGTGAAGCGAGGCCAGCTTGACGTCCTTATGGCCCAATGCTTGAGCTACGTCGTACATCGCCTGGTTCAAGATGCGATGGGTATTTTCGTCGCTCGCGTGGCCGAACTTGACATCAACATCGGCCATCACCTGATTGTGAATGGGGTGCGACAACGCCTTGTCAAACAGATATCCGGACCAGAATGTGCCGTCTGGAGCGGTGCCTGCGGTAACCAGCGTTTCAGCCAGCTTGGCGCCTTTCAAGTCTGCCGGCGCAGCCGGTAGTTTGACCCCCGCCGCGGTGGCATGTTTAAGTCCGGTATTCACGTCGAACGTCATGCCGTTGACAAAGTCCGTTACCTTTTGTTTACCGTATTGCTTGGTGAGCTTCTCGACCTCGGCATTGACTGTCTTTTCGCCCAGCATCGACACCAGCGCGGTCGAGAAACTGAAGTGTTGTGCGCCGCCGCCAGCCTCAACCAAGGCGGCAGTAACCGGCAACGCCGGTGCGTCGGTGTAAGTCGGGCCGCCAAACCAGTTCATCGTATGGGGTGCGTCGGCCGCCAATGCGGCGCCGCCGAACAACAGGCCCAAACTGACGGCCAACGCCGCGGATACTTTTGTCGTCTTCATAGTGCTTACCTTTTAGTACTTGCCTGTCGAACGCCGCGTCACAATGGCGTAGCGTCGTTCAGGCCGTTGAAATATGGGGGAAGGCTCCACCCGGATACAGTTGGCTCAACACCTGCTGCGCCTCCTGGGACAGCTGCCCATCGACGCGCCCAGCCAACTCGCCGCCAAGCACGGCCAGCGCCAGGTTCTGCAGGATATAGGCGGCGGCCAGCTCTGTTACCAAACGTTGTTCGGTAACCACGCCGTCGACGGCGGTGGCGCCCAATTGACCAATCAGTGTCATGCTCCGGTCCGTTACCAGCACCAGCCAGCGCACGCCGTCGACGGGAGCCAATTGAACGCGGTGAATCTCGCCCTGACATCCGCCGCATTCGTGCTCACAGGCCTGCAGACATAACGTGGTGATGGTTACTCCGCGCTCGCGCGCCATCCGTATGGGCTCGGCCAGCAGCGCAGCCTCTTGCGGCTGAACCGCGATCAGCACCGTCTTTTCGCAGGCATCGATCAGTTGTTGCGCCTTGGCCAGTAGTTCGCCATCGTGCAGGTTGAACACCGCGACCGGTTCGCTTTGCTGTGGCCGCTGCGCCAGAGCGTGCCCGGCCGCGACCAGTGCCCGCTTCTGGCTGGCTTCAATTCCGCGCAGCAATTGGTTCGGGGGTATGGCGGAATAGCGCTGGCCGCCCGTGTGCTGAAGGCGCTGCGCAGCCCCGCGCTGCAATAGCTTGTCCAGAACGGCATAGACGTTGGCTCGGGGAATCCCGGATTCTTTGGCCAATTCGTAACCGCTCAGTTCACCGGCATCTATCAGCGTGGTGTAAGCCCGTGCTTCGTACTCGGTAAATCCTAGCTCTTGCAATGCTTGCATGATGTAAGCCGCTGCGGCTCTCTCTATTAGTAGCTATATATATAGCTACTATAATCCCGGATTGAAAATTGTCAACCCCCTAGGGTATTTTCGGTTGACGTGTTTATGGAGCTGGACGGGTTTCGTGTCGCTGCTTTTTTGGGCTGTTTTGGGTGGTGAGGTCATTCTATTAAGACGCCGCAGGGCGAGGGGTGGGTCCCGTCCGGTCCGTCCAGCGGTCGTGGCGCTACGCGCCCCGACTGCCCGGGTCTGCCTCGTCCAGGCGGGCGTCGGGCGAACTCGCTGCGCCTCGCACGCGAGGCTCCGCTCAAACAGCGCCCGACGACACCCCCCGCCTTCCCTTCGTCAGCACCCGGCGCTGGCCGAATGACCGGACGGGACCCACCCCTCGCCCTGCGGCTGCGTTGATGAAATGCATCGGGGGATGTGTAGGGACGGCAGGCGCTTGGTCGAATGGGACCTACGGGCAACATACATGATGGAGGTAGGCTGCGGGCAACGCGACAGAGACAGGCTGCCAGCCAGTGAATTCCGGGCATACCGTAACGCGAGCCGTCTATGGGGGCCGGGGCGGGGCCGGCGTAAGGCGTGCTCCGGAGGCTGACGAAGGGAAGGCGGGGGCTGTCGTCGGGCCATGTTTGAGATTCTATAGTTTTAATCAAGCCTTTTTCAGTAAAAAACGATTTAAATCGAACGGCTTTTGGCTACGCCATAGGGCAAAAG
>NZ_SMAJ01000032.1 GCF_004346225.1 Paralcaligenes ureilyticus
GCGGAGCCGCGCCAGCGGCGTAGCGAGTTTGGCCCGACGCCCGCCTGGACGAGGCAGATCCGGATCAAGCACGCCGTGCCGGCCCCGCCCCGGCCTCCATAGATGGCGTCTTCAGATACCAACACGTCCAGCCACAAATACCCAAACACCCCATGCCGGATACCGTTGACCAAAAACGCTCTAGCGCACTGTTTGGCTAGTTGCAAGGAGGTTCAGGCGCAGGACAAGCCGGGCTTAGCTCAGCGCCTGCCGCCGGTTTTTCTCAGTCGAGAAAATCGCAATGCGCATCGACATAATCGGCCAAATCGAGTGAGTGCTGGCGAACCAATTGTTCTGCAAGTTCGGTATCGCGTCGCTCCAAGGCTTCGATGATGCGCAAGTGATCGACAATCGAGCGTGACGCCCGATCACTTTGAGAGATGGTCAGCTTGCGGATAGCCCGCACATGCACGAACAGATTCTTGATGGTGTCGAGGATGATCCGCGACTTCGACAGCTCGACGATCGCCTGATGAAACGCAATATTGGCATCGGAGTATTCCGCAATATGCTCGGCCAGCGTGGAATCGCGAAAATCGTCGAACATATGACGCAACACCGCCATTTCCTCATCGGTAGCATGTTGCGTTGCAAGACGTGCGGCCATGCTTTCCAGCGCGCCCCACATCTGAATCATTTCCACGATCTCGCGCTTGGTCTTGCGCTGTATGTAAATGCCCCGGCGTGGAACCGTGTGAAGAAAACCCTCCTGTTCGAGCAGGGTCATCGCCTCGCGAATAGGCGTGCGGCTTACGCCCAGCGCCTCGCTCAGCACCCGTTCGTCGAGCCGCACCAGGTCGTGGGACTGGTAGATATCGGCGTCGGCAATGGCCTGCTTGAGCATCGCATAAGCTTGATCACGCAAGCTCGCCCCAGCGTTGATCGGCTGAAGCGACGACATCAGTGCATTGGATTGGGTCTCGACACGAGGTTCAGCAGACATTCAACTCTCTTTAAATAACGCTTGGGCTAGGAGCCGCCGTTACGCCGTTGTGGTTATCAGGGCTTGCCGACGAAACACCGCCAAGTCCAGCAAAACGCCCTTCATCGGCGCTGGCCAATACGGCCATGGGCAAACGCTCGGCAATCAGACCAGTCATTACAGCACCGGCAGCAATCAACAGAACAGCTAATAAGGCGAGGGATAGCATTTCCATAACGAACTCCAAAAGTGTGATTAGTAAAACCAGCTGATGGAATCATTATATATTGCATCGCACCATATATCAATATTCTGTATCTGATATACCACAGAATTTTCTTATCTCACCATTCCGATCATGAAAATAAGATGGCTACAGACGTCTCTCTCCGTGAATTGCTGGTATACAGTGTACAGCGTGGAAGATGATCACACCTCCCTTATTTCCCTTATTTTCAGTTAGGCCTGGGCCATACGCTGCCGTTGCTTGATCAGCGCCAGCACGATATCTATTGTCGGCGTCGGCATTTGGACCAGACCACCCATCTCTTGTACTACAGTCAATAGAGGGTCGATTTCCATGGCCCGCCCCTGTTCGAGATCCTGCAGCATCGAGGTTTTGTGCGCCCCAACAGCTCCTGCGCCGTCGATACGGCGCTCGGCACTCACGCGAAAACGCGCACCCATTTTTTCCGCGATGCCCTGCGATTCGACCATCATCGACCTTGCCAGCGCCCGCGTACCGGGGTCGCTGGCGATAATGTCGAGCGTGGCGTGCGTCAGGGCGCTGATGGGGTTAAAGCATAAATTACCCCACAGCTTGAGCCATATTTCATCGCGGATATCTTCGCGGATCGGCGCGTCGAACCCCGCCTCGGTCATGACTGCATGCAAACGCTCGATACGCGGCGTACGCTGGCCACTGGGCTCGCCGATCGGGAACTTATTACCATACACATGCTTGATAACACCCGGCGCCGCAATCTCGGCGGCAGGATACAGTACGCAGCCGATCGCCCGTTCCGGCCCCAGCTCTTGCCATTGCCTGCCGCCCGGATCCACGCTTTCAAGCACCGTACCGGACAGATCACCGCCATATTTATAAAAATACCAATAAGGGATGCCGTTCACGCCCGTTACCACGGCAGTATCCGGCCCCAGCAGCGGCTGCATGGCATCCACCACGGCCGGCACGGAGTGCGCCTTGAGCGTTATAAACAGATAATCCTGCGGACCGAGATCGGCCGGATTGGAGGTACAGCGCACTTTCATCGTGTGCTCGACGCCCCCCTCCTGTAATCGCACGCCGTGCTCCTGCATTGCCGCCAGATGCGGCCCGCGAGCCACGAAGCTCACGTCAACGCCAACCGCCGCCAGCTTTGCGCCTATATAACCACCGATCGAGCCGGCGCCATAGATGCAGATCTTCATGCGTTGTCTCCTCATTTGGTATATAGGTTTAATATATTACATACTATATTCCAAGAAAAAACAATACAACCGGGATTTTGACGGGTGGCCATACGGGTCGCCTGTTGACAATCTAAACGACGGGTACCGCACGATCGCATTTCAAATTCAAGGCGTACGCGGCAGGGACCTTACATCGACCATGGCTTCGCCGCTGGCGTCGAGCGATTTTTTAAGCGCGCAATACTTTTCCAGCAACGCGGACTTGTACACCACGCCCAATAAACGGGGCCGGGCATCGCGGCTGACGACCGGCAGGCGTTCTCCCGGATGATTGACGAAAATCCCCTGCGCCTCGTCCAGAGTCATATCGGGATACAGGGGTTTGACAAAATCCAGCCGCAGCACGTCGCCGGCCAGGCGATCCTGCAAGCCCTTCTGATTGATCAGCAGGCTGGTCAGGTCTTGCTGCGCGATCACGCCCTGATACACATTATCCTCATCGACCACATACAGATATTTGACCGGGTAATCCAGGAACATCTGCAAGGCATCGGTGACGGGAGCGCTGGTTTTCACCACCGTGACGGCCGGCTTGACCATCTCGCTTAACTGCGCATGACGCAGGCGAAACCGCAACAAGGCATCGCGTTCGCGCACCAGCACGACCTCGTACATGGACACCTCGGCTATCGCGCGCGATACGAAATAAGCGATAACGCAGGCCAGCATCAAGGGCAACACAATCTGATAGCTAAGCGTCATCTCGAAAATCATCAGGATGGCCATCAGCGGCGCGCCGGTAGCCGCGCCCAGAAACGCCCCCATCCCCACCATCGTGAACAGATAGGGCTCGACCGACAGCCCGGGCCAGAAAAAAACCACCGCCTGGCCAAACAGGGCGCCAAACGCCGCCCCCACGAATATGGATGGGGTAAAGACCCCGCCTACCGCGCCCGATCCAACGGTCAGGGCCGTGGCCAGCACCTTGCACACCAGCATGAGCGCCACCATAGACCAGACCCAATGCGTATGCAGCAGCGAATACACCACGCTATAGCCATTGCCCGCCACATCGGGCACAAAGATCGACAGCAGGCCAAACAGCAGCCCTCCCAGGCCCAGCCGCGCAGGCAGAGGCAGTCCGGTGCGCTTAAATGTCTTTCTGGTCAAGGCCAGGAATTTCAGGAAGTAAGGCGCAGCGACTCCCGACAACACACCCAGGAAAACAAACGGCAACACCTCGATCCCGCCAACTTGAGGCACATTTACCATTTCATAATTGATATGGTAGCTGCCCGCCATGCGCATCACGATATTGGCCGTTGCCGCCGCAATCAGCAAAGGACCAAAGCTTTGCATGGCCATGGTCCCCAGGACGATCTCGGCCACAAACAAGGCGCCGGCAATCGGCGCGCCATAGGCGGCCGCCACGCCTGCGGCCGCGCCGCAGGCCACCAGCAGGCGCAAGCGTGCCGTGCTGAAACTGGTGAAACGCCCGATAGCCGAGGCGCTCAGGGACGCCAGGTGCACCATGGCGCCTTCACGGCCTATCGACCCGCCCGAGGCCACCGTGCATAAAGACGACAGGGAGCGCAGCAGGCCCTGGCGCAAAGACAGGCGGCCATCGCCGATGGCAACGGCCTCCATATAGTCCGAATTGGCGCCCGCCTTGATCTTGGCGGCACCCCACAAAAGGGCGCCCGCCGCGACTCCGCCAGCCATTGGAAAGAGCAAACGGCCATACCAGGGCAAGCCTTCCGTTACCCGGACGATCGAACCGCTATCGCCGGTGACGAGTTGCTGCACCAGCCGCATGCCCTCATGAAAGGCAATGGTGGCAAACGCGCCGAGCACGCCAACCAGCGCCGCCCAGCAAAGCATGGCCGGCAGGTCGGAAAGCCACGAGTAGCCTTCCAGGCGTTTACGCATCGAGGAAACCAAGCTAGCCATCATGCGGGAGGACAATAAAAAATCTGGATGCGAACGATCTTATTCTATTTCTAAAGCAACTGTGTATTTTGTCGGCGTCGCGGGGTTAATTGTTTCATGGCGATCTAATTTGACGGCGGCCTATTGATGACAGCCATGGGGGGTGTCGCGTCTGCGTATTTTGACGGCAGCCACAAGGGCTGCCGCTACATCTGCCGAAAAGGTTCCATTCAAGCATGTATTTCAATGTATTTCGGGGCACTTGCCAGCGAACTCGCGAATCGTCACACTGACGCCCATGGATACACCCTTGATCAAAGTCCTGGTCGTCGATGACGATCCGGCCCTGCGCCAGCTGCTGGCCGACTACCTCAACCGCCACGGCTACGATACGCTGCTTGCTGCCGATGGCCGCGACCTGACGCAACGCATTCAGCGCTATTGCCCCGACCTCATCGTCCTCGATCGCATGCTGCCCGACGGGGACGGCGCAGAAGCCTGCCGCCGCCTGCGGCAGCAGGGCGAGGACATCCCCGTCATCCTGCTCACCGGCCGCGACGAAACCGTCGATCGCGTCGTCGGCCTTGAGGCCGGCGCCGACGACTACGTGGGAAAACCCTTCGATCCGCGCGAATTGCTGGCGCGCATCGAAGCGGTTCTACGCCGGAAAAAAGGCGCGTCGGCGCTGGTGAAAGAACAGGCCATGACGTTCGGGCCTTTTGTGTTCGATCCGGCCACCCGTCAGCTTTATAAAAATCAGGTTCCCGTCAAACTGGCCGGCGGCGAAATCAATCTGCTGGAGGCGTTGATAAAGAATTCGGGCAAACCCCTTTCACGCGAACGCCTGCTGGCCCTGGCCCGCGATGACGACGAAGGCGAGCGCAACGACCGCGCCATCGACATCGCCGTTTTGCGCCTGCGCCGTTCGATCGAAGACGACCCAAAGCAACCGCGCTGGATACAAACCGTCTGGGGTATCGGCTACCGATTTTCGCCTTGACTTCCATGAAATGGCGCTCGATCCTGCCTCTGTCTTTGCGTGCCCGCATGGTTCTGCTCACGCTGGGCACTGTCTTTTTAGTGCAGGCCGCCACCGTCGCTTCGATCAACTACTATCGAAGAAACCTCGCCGAGCGGGTGGCCGTTCAATATACGGTAACCACCATCCGCACCTTGCGCGCCGCGCTCGCCCAGATTCCGGCCGAAGATCGCCCCAACTTCGTGCGCCAGGCCTCGCAGAACGAGTGGCATCTATGGTCGCGCAGCCTGCCTTCCGAAGCGAAAATCCAGGATCGTCCGTTCGCGCAGCATGGGCCACGACGGGGCCCGTCGGAAATGCCCGGGGACATACGGCGCGAATTGCGGTTTTTTGTTCGCGCCCTCAACGTCAGGCTGCACGACGGCACCCGGGTGGCCTTATCCAGAGAACAGCCACCGCGGCTGTTCATCTCTTTGGCACCGAACCCCGGCGAAGACGACACGCGACAGAATCGTGAATGGCTGGTGATTCCGCTGGATCACATCGCGCCGTCCATCTCTACGCCGGCGGTCATTATCTGGCTGGGCGGCCTGGGATTGTTTCTGCTGATTTCGGCCATATTTTCCTGGCATATTACACGGCCTCTCACGCGCCTGGCCGATGCCGCCGACCAACTGGCCGCGGGCCAGCCGCAGCGGGTCATCCCGTCGGGCCCTCGGGAAACGCGCATACTGGGCGAGCGCTTCAACGCCATGCTCGACGCTCTGGCAGAATCAGGCGCCGTTCGCCGCACCCTTCTGGCCGGGCTGCCTCACGATCTGAAGGGTCCGCTATCGCGCATGTGGCTGCGCATTGAATTGGCCGGCGAATCGACCTTCACAGAAGGCATGCGGCGCGATATCCAGGACATGCAGCGCATGATCAACCAGTTCATCGGTTTCGTGCGCGGCACCGACCCCGGCACGTACCACTTCGCCCCTCTGGCATTGAATGTCTGGCTGGAAGAACAGGCCTCTGCCTGGGAAAGCGCCGGCAGCGCAGTCCAACTGACACGGCTATGGCCCACGCCTTTGGCCATCAACGCCGATCGTGTTGCCCTCGGACGCCTGCTCGACAATCTGGTTACCAACGCACTGAACCACGGCAAGCCACCCGTCGAGATCGCACTCACCGCCGAGGACAACCAGGCCATCATCAGCGTGTCCGATCACGGCACCGGCATTTCACCCGAGCGGCGCAGCGAAGCGCTGCGGCCCTTCTCGCGGCTCGACGAAGCCCGCACACTGACCGGCTCGGTAGGCCTGGGGTTGGCGCTGTGCGACGCCATTGTCCGCGCCCACGGCGGCACCCTGGTGCTTGGGCAGGCTCCAAGCGGAGGGCTGGATGTCGTGGTAAGGTTGCCGCTCGTGCCGGCCGCCGGCGCGTGACCGGCCGCTATGCCTTGAATTTTGGAGGCGTAAAGGGTCGCGACAGGCCAAACATGCGCCAGTAAACCCAGATATTGAAAATCAGGGCAACCGGCAAGGCAATCACCGTCGCCGACAAAATCAGACTCAACGAAGATACCGAAGCGGCCGCATCCCAGATCGTAATGTTATCGAGCACCAGATACGGGAAAAAACTGTAGCCCAACCCGCCCAGCGTCACCAGAAAAATCAGCAGCGCCACAATGAACGGAAAGGCGGTCGTACGGTAGCTGGAGTTCACCATCCGCTGCAGGCACATTTCGATCGACACAAAAGCCACCAGCAGAAAACCCCACATGCCGACCACCACCGGCCACGCAGGCCCATCGCTCCATTTCAGAAATACGCCCGCATTGGCAAAAGCCAGCACCACCGATATTCCGACGGCGCCGGCTGCCGCCCAGCGGACCGTCCTTCTTCCCCACATCACGGCGCGCATACGCAACTCGCCGGCTTCACGCATAATCAGCCAGGCCGCGCCCAACAGGCAATACGCCGCCACCGCGCATACGCCGATGAATACCGAGAACCAGAGGTAGCCCGACTGAGACTGATAGGTCACCACCAATTGCCCCAGTAAAAACCCATGAGCCAGGGCCGTGATCAACGAACCCAGGGTAAATCCGGAAAGCCAGCGCGATTTCATTTCAAGGGGCGCGCGCAGGCGAAACTCGAAGGACACCGAACGCAGCATTACACCCAGCGCGAGTACGCACAAGGGCAAATAAAGATTGCCCATGACACTGCCCCAGGCATTGGGAAACGCCGCAACAAAGAGGCCCATGCCCAAAAACAGCCAGAACTCATTCGCATCGCGCCAGGGGCTAAGGAGCGACAGCATGCGCGGGCGCAAGTCGTGCGGCGCAAACAGCGTCAGGCACCCTACCCCGATATCGAAACCATCCAGAATCGTGCCGGCCACAATCACCACGAACAATACGGCCATAAAGGCCAGCGGCATCCAGAACGCGGGATCCTGGGGGCTCATTCCCAGCGATGCGGCCAGCGACACAATCATGCCCGCCCCCTGCGCCGGGCCACCGGCACCACGCCATAACGGGCGATATGCCGCAAGAGCTGGAGAAAGCCCAGCATCAGCACTGCATAAAACAGTAAATAAGCCACGCCGGCTCCCAACAGAACGGCCCAGTCCGTCGAGCTTGCGATCTCGCTGAGCGTGACGGTCTGGTTGACGGCGTAGGGATACAAGCCAAACAGGGAATACGCCAAGCCGGCCAGACTACCCACCCATCCCGAGAACATCATCAGGCGCAGGAACCGGCGCCACCGCTCGGACAACATGCCCGGATCATATTCTTTTTTGCGCACGCGGAAATACGTCAGCCAACTGGCCACGAGCATTAGCAAACCCACGATCACCGTCAACCGAAAAGACCAGAAAACAAGGGCGACCGGCGGGCTCTTCCCCGAGAAGCGATCAAGCCCCTGCAACTGTCCCTTGCCGTCTCGCCCAAGCCAGCGGCCACCTGCATGGCCCCATTCCCAGGCATACAGATTGCGCTGGCTGGCCGCATCGGGCCAGCCGAACAAAACCAGGCTGGGCTGCACGCCCGAGTGCCAGTAGGCGGCTGTAGCGGCCGCCTTGGCAGGCTGATGCCGGGCAATGACGCCGGCGGTGCCCCATCCGGCGGCCCCCTGCAACAGGACCGCGGCCATGGCCATGATCAGCGCCATCTTGAATACCAGGCGCTCGCTTTCATCGAGCGGCCGGCGCAACGTCTGCCCGGCCGTCACGCCCAGCATCAAAAAGGCCACCGTCAGGGCCGCGCTGATCGCGAAGAGGGCCGCATACCAGCCCGCCGAAGGATTGAACAGTACGTCCATCCAGCTAATGACATGGTATTGGCCGTCGATCATATTGGCGCCGCCGGGCGTTTGCATCCAGGATAGCAAAACCACCATCCACCAGGCGGCCAGCGTAACGCCCACCGCCACCATAAACACCATCAGCGTGTGCACGCGATCGGACATGCGATTCTGACCAAACAGCATGGCGCCCAGAAAACAGGATTTGAAAATAAAGGTAGTCACGATCGCGGCCGCGAGCAAAGGGCCGGCGATTTCGCCGATTTTATCCATCAGGCTGGGCCACAGGCTGCCGAACTGAATCAACACCGGCATGCTGGAAGCAAAGGTCAGGATGAAGGCCAGTGCGAAGACACGCACCCAGAATCGATAGGCGGCCGTCCAGGCCGGCTGCTCCGAGCGATGAGCGCACAGTTTGAAAAACAGCAATACCCACGCCAGGCCCAGTTCGACCACCAGGAACAGCGACAAAAAACCCAGGCTGAGGAAAAACTGGATCTGGGATAGCCAGAGAGCAGAGTTCGTCATGATGGGCGCTAGTGTAGAGCCTCTTTACCGTCTTGTGACGTCGGCGGCTCAGCAAAACGGACGGAACGTGGCAAAATGCTTACTTTGCAAGACACTATTTCTGCATAGCCCGTATGACCTCAACCCCTGCTTCACCCCCCTCAAATTTCTTGCGCTCCATTATCGACCACGATCTGGCCAGCGGCCGCTACGCCGATAAGCGCTGGGCCGGCAAGCCCGGCCCGGCCGGCGTCCAGGCGCAGGGTTCGCACGACTCTGCGCGAATCCGCACCCGCTTCCCACCCGAGCCCAACGGCTACCTGCACATCGGCCATGCCAAAAGCATCTGCCTGAACTTCGGCCTGGCGCGGGACTACGGCGGAGCCTGCCACCTGCGCTTTGACGACACCAACCCCGAGAAAGAAGAAGACGAATACGTCCGCACGATTATCGATGCGGTGTCCTGGCTGGGCTTTACCTGGGAACACCAGGGCGAGTCCAACTGCTATTTTGCAAGCGATTACTTCGCCTACCTTTACCAGTTCGCCGAGGCGCTGATCGAGTCGGGCGACGCCTATGTCGACGAACAAAACGCCGAGCAAATGCGCGCCACGCGCGGCACATTGACCGAAAAAGGCGTCAATTCGCCCTGGCGCGACCGGCCTGCGGCCGAATCGCTGACTCTGCTGCGCGAAATGCGCGACGGCAAGCATCCCGACGGCAGCCTGGCGCTGCGGGCCCGCATCGATATGGGCTCGCCCAATATCAATTTGCGCGATCCGGTCCTCTACCGTATCCGCCACGCCAGCCATCACCGCACCGGAAACGACTGGTGCATTTATCCCATGTATGCCTGGGCGCATCCGGTCGAGGACGCGCTCGAAGGCATCACGCACAGCATCTGTACGCTTGAATTCGAGGACCAGCGGCCGTTCTACGACTGGATCCTGAACAAGCTCGCCGATCTGGGGCAGTTGCGGCGGCCGTTGCCGCGTCAATACGAATTTGCGCGCCTGAACCTCACCTATGTGATCACCAGCAAACGCAAGCTCCTGCAACTGGTGCGCGAAGGCCATGTTCAAGGGTGGGACGATCCGCGCATGCCCACCTTGGTGGGGCTGCGCCGGCGCGGCTTCACGCCCCAGGCCATACGCCTGTTCTGCGAACGGCTGGGCGTGTCCAAGTCCGACTCGCGCATCGACTACAGCCTGCTCGAACAAGCCCTGCGCGACGATCTTGACCCACAGGCGGCCCGTACTGTCGCCATCCTCGACCCGGTCAAGCTCATCATCGACAACTATCCGCAAGATCAAACCGAGCCGTGCCACGCGCCGATCAACCCGCATCGGCCCGAAGACGGACAACGCGAATTTTCTTTTTCACGCGAATTGTGGATCGAACGCGACGATTTCCGCGAGGACCCGCCCAAGAAATACTTCCGGCTGTTTCCCGGCAATACCGTACGCCTGAAATACGGCTACATCGTGACCTGCACCGGTTGCGTGAAAGACGAGCAGGGCCGCGTCGTAGAGGTTCACGCCGAGTATCTGCCGGATACCAAAAGCGGCACACCCGGATCCGATGCGGTCAAGGTCAAGGGCACGATTACCTGGGTCAGCGCGCAACACGCCGTCGCGGCCGAAGTGCGCCTGTACGACAGGCTGTTCGCCGATCCGCATCCCGACGCAGGCGACAAGGACTTTCTAACGGCCCTCAATCCGGATTCCCGCCGGGTCGTCAACGCCTGGCTCGAACCCGGAACCCGCGCCCATCCCGGGGCGGTCTGGCAATTCGAGCGGCTGGGCTATTTTGTCGCGGACCGTATCGACTCTTCGCTTGAAAGGCCTATTATCAACAGGGCGGTCACGCTCCGGGATTCATGGGCATGACCCGCCATTAAAACGATTCCATTTTTTGCAAAAGACAATCTGTGAGCGACTCATCTACCAACCACGACGGCCCATTGGCACTGGATTTCAAAAGCGCGACGCTTTATGCCGTGCGCGTGGTCTTGCACCGTCTACCCATGCAGGATCTGATCGACGCGCTGGAGCGGCGCATGAGCGATGCCGGTTCATTTTTTGAAAACGAACCCGTCGTCATCGACGCCTCGGCGATCGAAGAGCCACTGGATTGGGCTCCCCTGATCAGCGCCCTGCGCAAGCATTCGCTCTACCCGATCGGCGTCATGGCCCAGACTGTGAATGTGTCATCGGCCAGGGACCAGGGCCTGACCTGCGTCGATCTGGCCCATCCGACCCCGCGCCCCACCACCAGCCCGGCGCCCGACAAGGAAGTGCCGGTCGTGGCTCCTCCCAAGACGCCCTCTTCGGGCGGCAAGGCCGCCGCGGCGGCGACCGCCACGCCCGAGACCGGCATACCCGCCATCGCGCCGGCCGCGATGGTCATCAACCGGCCCCTGCGTTCGGGGCAGCGCATTTATGCGCGCAATACCGACCTGATCGTCATCGGCATCGTCAACCGCGGCGCCGAAGTGATCGCCGACGGCAACATCCATGTGTATGGGCCGCTACGCGGCAAGGCCATGGCGGGCGCCCGCGGCGATACCAGCGCGCGTATCTTCACGACCCACCTCGATCCCGAGCTGCTGGCCATTGCCGGGGTCTACCGGGTCATTGAAACCCAACTGGAACCCAAGCTGCATAATCAACCTACCATCGTGCAGCTTGAGGGCGAAGCTTTGCGGATCATTGCTCTGGGCGATTGATTCCACTTCTAAATCAATCGTGCAGGTTGTTTGTCGGGTTCTTAAGACGCCGCAGGGCGAGGGGTGGGTACCGTCCGGTCCGTCCAGCGGTCGTGGCGCTACGCGCCCCGACTGCCCGGGTCTGCCTCGTCCAGGC
>NZ_SMAJ01000033.1 GCF_004346225.1 Paralcaligenes ureilyticus
ACATTGGGCTATTTGGCGCCCGATGTGTATGAAAAAGTAGGATCCAAAAAACTCACTTGAAACTGTCCACTAAAACTTGACCACGACAAACAGCGCACGCCTTGGATCCCCGAAGCCGGCCCTGCGCGCGGCGTGCCCGAATCGCCCGCCCCAACTTGACCGTCCACGACGCTCGTGTCGCTAATGTAGTGGCAGCCCTTGTGGCTGCCATCGGCGATAATCGTTGCGGTATTTTTAGAACACCGATGGCAGCCACAAGGGCTGCCACTACATGAGTGGCGGATACGTTTACGTTGGGATGATCCTTGCGGTCGCCGATAACCCAATCGGCTCTGCCAATTTGTAGCGGCACCCCTTGTGGGTGCCACCCGTCGACCCTGTCACAGCCATCCTTTTAGCGCACTGTTGGCGGCAATGACATCCGTCCTGATTACATCCATCCTTTCAGCGCACTGCTGGCGGCGATCAACGCCAGGCCGGCGGTTTCGGTGCGGAAGATGCGTTTGCCGAATTGCACGGCGCCCAGGGTGTGGCGCGCGGCCAGGGCCTGTTCTTCTTCGGACCATCCTCCCTCGGGTCCGACCAGGAGCATCAGCCCTTGGTTGTCGGGGCGCAGGGCTTGCGCCAGCGTTTGCGTTGCATCGGGGTCGCAGAACAGGATTTGTGTGGAGGTATCGATTTGCTCAAGGCAGGTCTGCAGCGATAGGGGCGCTGCGATGGACATGATGCGGTTGCGTCCGCATTGTTCGCTGGCGGCTTGCGCAATGCCTGCCCAGCGCCGCAGGCGTTTTTCCAGCCGCTCGCCGCTCAGCTGCGAGACGCTGCGCTGCGCGGCAATGGGAATGAGTCGTTGAGCACCCAGTTCGACCGCCTTTTCGACGATCCAGTCCATTTTGTCGCCCGAGGGTATGCCTTGGGCGAGCGTAATCGGGCCCGGCAGTTCCCGGTCTATTAGACGTAGCGCGCCCAGCTGGGCGTAGCCCTTTTTCCCTTCGATCTGCAGGCCGGCGGGGTATTCGCCGCCTTGACCGTCGAACAGTACGATTTCTGCGCCGGCGCCAAGCCGCAAAACCCGCAGGGCGTGGTGTGCGACCTGTTCGGGCAGTTCAAGGAGCTGGTGCGCCGCAAGCGGGCAGGGACAGTAGAAGCGGGGAATGACCATAATGAATATTAACGCGAGGGATAAGGTTTTGGGAGACGGGCGTTCTCAGTCCGAAGACGTATCCGTAGCGGATGTAGCGGCAGCCCTTGTGGCTGCCATTTCGCGCCTGACACACAAGATAGCCGCTCCGACATGCAAGGTCGCGGCCGGTGGTAAAATCCAAAGCTTTGCAAATCACGTGGTTGCGCGGCGGTTCCGGCTGCTTGCGGGCCTCTCTTGTGAGTGTTTAATGAGTTTATCGCCCGCCCACGATTCATCCATGGCCAATGCCATTCGTGCATTGGCCATGGATGCGGTTCAACAAGCCAACTCGGGTCACCCGGGAGCGCCCATGGGCATGGCCGATATCGCCACGGTGTTGTGGACGCGCCATTTGCGCCATAACCCCGCCGATTCGACATGGGCGGATCGCGATCGCTTCGTGCTGTCCAATGGCCACGGATCCATGCTGCTTTATGCGTTGTTGCATCTGAGCGGCTACGATCTGCCTATCGATGAGCTGAAAAATTTCCGGCAGTTGCATTCGCGCACGCCCGGCCACCCCGAGGTGGGGATCACGCAAGGGGTCGAGACGACGACGGGGCCTCTGGGCCAGGGTTTGAGCAACGCCGTGGGGATGGCCTTGGCCGAGGCTTTATTGGCGCAAGAGTTCAATCGCCCCGGCCATGCGGTGATCGATCATTGCACCTATGCTTTTGTCGGCGATGGCTGCCTTATGGAGGGTATTTCCCACGAGGCCAGTTCGCTGGCGGGCACGCTTAAACTGTCCAAACTGATTGTTTTTTATGACGATAACGGCATTTCCATCGATGGCGAGGTCAAGAACTGGTTTGCCGATGATACGCCCGGGCGTTTCGAGGGTTATGGCTGGAATGTGTTGCGCCATGTGGATGGCCACGATGCCGCGGCGCTTGATGCGGCGATGGTTCAGGCCAGGCAGTTCGCGGCCGAAGGCCGGGGGCCCACCCTGGTGTGCTGCCGCACGGTCATAGGCAAGGGCGCCCCGAACATGGCCGGTACTGAAAAAGTGCATGGCTCCCCTTTGGGCAAAGATGAAATTGCCGCAGCACGCGTGGCGCTGGACTGGCCGTATGGGCCATTTGAAATACCGGCCGATATTTATCGGGATTGGGATGGCAAGCCCCGTGGTCAGTCACTGCAGGATGCCTGGCAGCAGCGTTTCGACGCCTATGCCGAGGCGTTTCCGGCTCAAGCCGCCGAGCTGCGGCGCCGTCTGGCGGGCGATTTGCCCGCAGGCTTCGCCGAGCAGGCTCAAGCGTTTATCGGGGCGACCGCTGCCCGCGCCGAAACCGTGGCCAGCCGCAAGGCTTCGCAGTTGGCCATTACGGCGTTTGCCGAGCTGCTGCCTGAACTGCTGGGCGGGTCGGCCGACTTGACCGGATCCAACTACACCGACTGGAAAGGAGTGACGCCGGTCAGGGCCACGGAACAGGGCCTGCAATTCGGCCGCCATATCAATTACGGCGTGCGCGAGTTCGGCATGGCGGCCATTATGAATGGGGTGGCGCTGCATGGAGGGTATCTGCCCTTTGGCGGCACGTTCCTGACTTTTTCCGACTATTCGCGCAACGCCCTGCGCATGGCCGCGCTCATGAAGCAGCGCGTGGTGCATGTCTTTACGCATGATTCGATTGGCCTGGGTGAGGACGGCCCCACGCATCAGTCGGTGGAGCACGCGGCGAGCCTGCGTTTGATTCCCAATTTGCATGTATGGCGTCCTTGCGACACGACCGAGACGGCATTGGCCTGGATGGCTGCCGTTCAGCGTCCGGCCAGCGTGGGCCTGAAGGTGCGCGAGGGCGGGCCCAGTGCTTTGCTGCTTTCACGCCAGAATCTGCCGTTTGTCGAGCGTGACGCGCAAACCATCGCCGCTATTGCGCGCGGCGCCTATGTGTTGCGCGACGCTATCGAACCGCGCGCGGTCATAATCGCCACGGGTTCCGAGGTGGGGTTGGCGCTGGGTGCGCAAGAGCAGCTTGCGGCTCGCGGTGTGGCGGTTCGCGTGGTGTCCATGCCTTGCGCCGAGGTGTTCGATGCGCAGGACGCCGCATGGCGCGCTGCGGTATTGCCCAAGGGTTTGCCGCGGGTGGCGGTCGAGGCCGGCGTGACGGCGGGCTGGTATAAGTATGTAGGCCTGGATGGCGCTGTGGTGGGTCTGGATACCTTCGGTGAGTCGGCACCCGCGGGGGTGTTGTTCAAACATTTTGAGCTGACTGTCGAGCGTGTGGCGGCGGCGGTCGAACGAATTTTATAAAACAGGAGAGTAATAATGACGATTCGCGTGGCAATCAATGGGTACGGGCGCATAGGCCGCAACATATTGCGTGCTCATTACGAAGACGGCAAGAAACACGATATCGAAATCGTGGCCATTAACGATTTGGGTGCGCCCAAAACCAATGTCCATTTGACTCAATACGATTCCGCTCATGGCAAGTTCCCAGGTACCGTGACCGTCGATGGCGAGCATATGGTCGTCAACGGCGATCGGATTCGCGTCCTGGCCAATCGCGATCCCGCGGCGCTCCCTTGGGGCGAGATGGGTGTGGATGTGGTGCTGGAGTGCACCGGTTTTTTTGCCACCAAGGAAAAAGCCAGCGCCCATCTTCGGGGCGGCGCGAAAAAAGTCATTATTTCGGCTCCGGGCGGCAAGGACGTGGATGCGACCATTGTGTATGGCGTGAACCACGGCGTGTTGAAGGCCAGCGACACGGTTATTTCGAATGCGTCGTGCACCACCAATTGCCTGGCGCCGTTGGTGCAGCCCTTGCATAAAGCGTTGGGGCTCGTCAGCGGCCTGATGACGACGGTGCATTCCTATACCAACGATCAGGTTCTGACCGACGTCTATCACGAAGACCTGCGCCGCGCGCGTTCCGCCACGACGAGCATGATTCCGACCAAGACCGGCGCGGCCGTTGCGGTGGGGCTGGTTTTGCCTGAATTGAACGGCAAGCTCGATGGCTACTCGATCCGCGTTCCCACCATCAATGTGTCGATTGTGGATTTGTCGTTTGTGGCGTCGCGTGAAACCACGGTCGAGGAAGTCAACGGCATTCTCAAGGCCGCGTCCGAAAGCGGCCCGCTCAAGGGCATACTGGAATACACCACGGCGCCTCTGGTTTCGGTCGATTTCAATCATAATCCGGCGTCCAGCACGGTGGATGCGGCCTTGACCAAAGTGTCGGGCACCTTGGTCAAGGTGGCTTCCTGGTACGACAACGAGTGGGGCTTCTCCAACCGCATGCTCGATACCACGGTAGCGTTGATGTCCGCTAAATAAATAATCGCTGATCGTTGCGGTCAGTATGTGGGGCGGGGCGACCCGCCCTTGCCATATCTGCTTTTTTGAGTATTTCTATGTCTATCGTCAGAACACTTGCTTCCCTGGCTCAATCCGGCGCGCTTTCCGGCAAGCGTGTATTTATACGCTCGGATTTGAATGTGCCCCTGGATGCGTCCGGCGAAATCACTGAAGACACGCGCATACGCGCTTCGGTGCCGGCGATACGCATGGCGCTGGATGCGGGCGCTTCGGTGATGGTGGCGTCGCATCTGGGGCGGCCTAAAGAAGGGACGGTGAGCGCGTCCGATACGCTCGCGCCTGTGGCTGCGCGGTTGTCAAAATTGTTGGGAATTCCTGTTTCGCTGGTGCCTGACTGGGTGGGTGGAGTGCAGCTTGAGCCTGGGCAGGTTGTGCTGTTGGAGAACTGCCGTTGCAATGTGGGCGAGAAGAAGAACGATGAGGCGTTGTCCAGAAAGATGGCGGCGCTGTGCGATGTCTACGTGAACGATGCCTTCGGCACGGCGCATCGGGCCGAAGCCACGACGCACGGCATGGCGCGTTTCGCGCCGATAGCGTGCGCCGGCCCTTTGCTGGAAGTCGAGTTGCTTGCGTTGGGGCGTGCGCTGGAAAATCCGAAGCGTCCGATGGTGGCGATTGTGGGGGGCTCGAAGGTGTCCACCAAGGTGTCGATCTTGCTGTCGTTGGCCGACAAGGTTGATCAACTGGTGGTGGGCGGAGGCATTGCCAATACGTTTATGCTGGCGGCGGGCCTGAAGGTGGGCAAGTCTTTGGCCGAGCCCGATCAGGTCGAGCGGGCCCGAGCGGTGATTGATCTGATGAAAAAGCGGGGGGCGGCGGTGCCGATCCCGGTGGATGTAGTGTGCGCCAAGTCTTTCGGTCCGGAGGCCCGCGGCAGTGTGAAGGCAGCCGATCAGGTGGCCGATGACGATATGATTCTGGATATCGGACCGCAAACGACGAAGCATTTGGCGGATATTTTGCGCCGTGCCGGCACTATTGTCTGGAATGGCCCGGTGGGTGTTTTTGAACTGGAGGCCTTTGCGAAGGGGACTGAAGGCGTGGCGCAGGCGGTGGCGGAGTCGGCGGCGTTTTCGATTGCCGGCGGCGGGGATACGCTGGCGGCGATTGCGAAATTTCATATTGCCGACAAGGTGGATTACATTTCCACGGGAGGCGGCGCGTTTCTGGAATTCCTGGAAGGCAAGGCTTTGCCTGCGGTTGAAGTTCTTGTGCAAAGAGCAAAGTAGCGCGTCTGGTTTTTGTAGCGCCACCCTGTAGCGCCACCCCTTGTGGGTGGCATTCGCTGAAGGTGGCATTTTTTTGCATTAACCTTGTCTTGCCCAGAACCTTCTAGCCCCGCGCCGTGGCCAGTCAAGGCGGGTCGGGCTCGGACGGGCACGGTTCTGGCTGCGCCAGAACTTCCCGCGCGCAGGGCCGGCTTCGGGGCGGCGTGCGAACTCGTGGGGCGAATAGCCCACTGGGCTATTCGCAATCGTCCCACTCAAACAGCGC
>NZ_SMAJ01000034.1 GCF_004346225.1 Paralcaligenes ureilyticus
CATCGTTTGTTCTTTAACAATCAAACAGTCGATAAGTGTGGGCGCTTGGAATGAGTGGGCAGCCTTTCTCACGAGAGGTCGCATCAAGCAATATCAAGTGCTTACACAAATGAAGAAGTCAAGTTTTAAGTTAATTAAAACCTGCTTTTTCTTTGAGCATAGCGACGTATGACCGCTGTTCCTTAGGGGATGGCAAGGAAAATACGGTTTTAAATATACAGAGATTGAACTGAAGAGTTTGATCCTGGCTCAGATTGAACGCTAGCGGGATGCTTTACACATGCAAGTCGAACGGCAGCGCGAAGGAAAGCTTGCTTTTCTTTGGCGGCGAGTGGCGAACGGGTGAGTAATGTATCGGAACGTGCCCAGTAGCGGGGGATAACTACGCGAAAGCGTGGCTAATACCGCATACGCCCTACGGGGGAAAGGGGGGGATCGCAAGACCTCCCACTATTGGAGCGGCCGATATCGGATTAGCTAGTTGGTGGGGTAAAGGCCTACCAAGGCGACGATCCGTAGCTGGTTTGAGAGGACGACCAGCCACACTGGGACTGAGACACGGCCCAGACTCCTACGGGAGGCAGCAGTGGGGAATTTTGGACAATGGGGGCAACCCTGATCCAGCCATCCCGCGTGTGCGATGAAGGCCTTCGGGTTGTAAAGCACTTTTGGCAGGGAAGAAACGGCACCTTTTAATACAGGGTGTCACTGACGGTACCTGCAGAATAAGCACCGGCTAACTACGTGCCAGCAGCCGCGGTAATACGTAGGGTGCAAGCGTTAATCGGAATTACTGGGCGTAAAGCGTGCGCAGGCGGTTCGGAAAGAAAGATGTGAAATCCCAGGGCTCAACCTTGGAACGGCATTTTTAACTCCCGAGCTAGAGTATGTCAGAGGGGGGTAGAATTCCACGTGTAGCAGTGAAATGCGTAGAGATGTGGAGGAATACCGATGGCGAAGGCAGCCCCCTGGGACAATACTGACGCTCAGGCACGAAAGCGTGGGGAGCAAACAGGATTAGATACCCTGGTAGTCCACGCCCTAAACGATGTCAACTAGCTGTTGGGGCCTTCGGGCTTTAGTAGCGCAGCTAACGCGTGAAGTTGACCGCCTGGGGAGTACGGTCGCAAGATTAAAACTCAAAGGAATTGACGGGGACCCGCACAAGCGGTGGATGATGTGGATTAATTCGATGCAACGCGAAAAACCTTACCTACCCTTGACATGTCTGGAATCCTTAAGAGATTGAGGAGTGCTCGCAAGAGAACCGGAACACAGGTGCTGCATGGCTGTCGTCAGCTCGTGTCGTGAGATGTTGGGTTAAGTCCCGCAACGAGCGCAACCCTTGTCATTAGTTGCTACGAAAGGGCACTCTAATGAGACTGCCGGTGACAAACCGGAGGAAGGTGGGGATGACGTCAAGTCCTCATGGCCCTTATGGGTAGGGCTTCACACGTCATACAATGGTCGGGACAGAGGGATGCCAACCCGCGAGGGGGAGCCAATCTCAGAAACCCGATCGTAGTCCGGATTGGAGTCTGCAACTCGACTCCATGAAGTCGGAATCGCTAGTAATCGCGGATCAGCATGTCGCGGTGAATACGTTCCCGGGTCTTGTACACACCGCCCGTCACACCATGGGAGTGGGTTTTACCAGAAGTAGTTAGCCTAACCCGCAAGGGGGGGCGATTACCACGGTAGGATTCATGACTGGGGTGAAGTCGTAACAAGGTAGCCGTATCGGAAGGTGCGGCTGGATCACCTCCTTTTAGAGCGACGCTCACGAAGCGAAAGCGTCCACGCTTATCGGCTGTTAAACAGTTTAGACACGATTAAACCCGAGGGGGGAAGTGGCCCGGGCGAGCCGGTCAGGCGCGCGTCGGGCGGTTTGTCTCGCGACGGGATGGGGTCAGTAGCTCAGTCGGTTAGAGCACCGTCTTGATAAGGCGGGGGTCGTTGGTTCGATTCCAACTTGACCCACCACACGGCTTTGAAGAAGGTTCGGGGGGGATTAGCTCAGCTGGGAGAGCACCTGCTTTGCAAGCAGGGGGTCGTCGGTTCGATCCCGTCATCCTCCACCAACGATCGCTCGAGGGTTGGACTCTTGAGTGGGTCGGTGCGCGCAGGCGCGGTGGGGCGTTTAATCGTGTCGGTTAGAAGGTGAGAAGCGGATAACGAAGAGCGTCCTGGGGGGAATTCCAGGGGGTTGTTCGTTAGGCGCTACGCGTTTAACGTGAAGCTGTTTTGTTCTTTAACAATCTGGAAGAAGCACAACGAAGTGTATTTATGGTGGCATGGCTTTAGAGATGAAGCGATGCGACGTAAGTACGGGTTGTGATTGCATTATAAATTTTTTGTTCAATAGTTCTCAAAAAGGGTAATGGCCTAACGGTTATTAGCCGCTTTGAAATGATGAACGGCACAAACGCGAAAACTCAGTAGTAAGTATGGGTTCTATAGCCGATAGCGTTATAGGATCAAGTGACTAAGTGCATGTGGTGGATGCCTTGGCGATCACAGGCGAAGAAGGACGTGGTAGTCTGCGAAAAGCGACGGGGAGCTGACAAACGAGCTTTGATCCGTCGATATCCGAATGGGGAAACCCACCGCGCAAGCGGTATTCCTGGCTGAATACATAGGCCAGAGAAGGCGAACCGGGTGAACTGAAACATCTCAGTAGCTCGAGGAAAAGAAATCAACCGAGATTCCGATAGTAGCGGCGAGCGAACTCGGAACAGCCTTGACGTTTTAGCGTGTCTTATAGTCGAACGGACTGGAAAGTCCGGCCATAGCAGGTGATAGCCCTGTAGACGAAATGAGGCGCGTGGAACTAAGCGTCAGAGAAGTAGGGCGGGACACGTGAAATCCTGCTTGAAGATGGGGGGACCATCCTCCAAGGCTAAATACTCGTGATCGACCGATAGTGAACCAGTACCGTGAGGGAAAGGCGAAAAGAACCCCGGAAGGGGAGTGAAATAGATCCTGAAACCGCATGCATACAAACAGTCGGAGCCTCTTTATGGGGTGACGGCGTACCTTTTGTATAATGGGTCAGCGACTTACATTCAGTGGCAAGCTTAACCGAATAGGGGAGGCGTAGCGAAAGCGAGTCCGAATAGGGCGTTTAGTCGCTGGGTGTAGACCCGAAACCAGGCGATCTATCCATGGTCAGGTTGAAGGCACGGTAACACGTGCTGGAGGACCGAACCCACTAATGTTGAAAAATTAGGGGATGAACTGTGGATAGGGGTGAAAGGCTAAACAAGCCTGGAAATAGCTGGTTCTCTCCGAAAACTATTTAGGTAGTGCCTCGCGTGATTACTGCAGGGGGTAGAGCACTGTTATAGCTAGGGGGCCATGATGGCTTACCAACCTATGGCAAACTCCGAATACCTGCAAGTACAGCGCGGGAGACAGAGCACCGGGTGCTAACGTCCGGACTCAAGAGGGAAACAACCCAGACCGCCAGCTAAGGTCCCTAACTATGGCTAAGTGGGAAACGAAGTGGGAAGGCATAGACAGTCAGGAAGTTGGCTTAGAAGCAGCCATCTTTTAAAGAAAGCGTAATAGCTCACTGATCGAGTCGTCCTGCGCGGAAGATGTAACGGGGCTAAGCCATAGACCGAAGCTGCGGATGTGTGTTCTTCGGAACATACGTGGTAGGAGAGCGTTCTGTAAGCCTGCGAAGGTGTCTTGTAAAGGATGCTGGAGGTATCAGAAGTGCGAATGCTGACATGAGTAGCGATAAAGGGGGTGAAAAGCCCCCTCGCCGTAAGTCCAAGGTTTCCTGCGCAACGTTCATCGGCGCAGGGTGAGTCGGCCCCTAAGGCGAGGCAGAGATGCGTAGCTGATGGGAAACGGGTTAATATTCCCGTACCGTCGTAGAATGCGATGGGGGGACGGATCGCGAAAGATCATCGGGGTGTTGGAAGTCCCCGTTGCGACATTGGAGAAGGCGCTTAGGTAAATCCGGGCGCGCAATTCAAGGGTGTTGCACGTAGCGCGTTTTTAACGCGTGAAGTGATTGGAAGTGGTTCCAAGAAAAGCCTCTAAGCTTCAGTTCTACGAGACCGTACCGCAAACCGACACAGGTGGACGGGATGAATATTCCAAGGCGCTTGAGAGAACTCAGGAGAAGGAACTCGGCAAATTGATACCGTAACTTCGGGAGAAGGTATACCCCGGTAGGGTGAAGGGCTTGCGCCCGGAGCTCGATGGGGTCACAGAGAATCGGTGGCTGCGACTGTTTATTAAAAACACAGCACTCTGCAAAGACGAAAGTCGACGTATAGGGTGTGACGCCTGCCCGGTGCCGGAAGGTTAAGTGATGGGGTGCAAGCTCTTGATCGAAGCCCCGGTAAACGGCGGCCGTAACTATAACGGTCCTAAGGTAGCGAAATTCCTTGTCGGGTAAGTTCCGACCTGCACGAATGGCGTAACGATGGCCACACTGTCTCCTCCTGAGACTCAGCGAAGTTGAAGTGTTTGTGATGATGCAATCTACCCGCGGCTAGACGGAAAGACCCCATGAACCTTTACTGTAGCTTTGCATTGGACTGTGAACCGGCCTGTGTAGGATAGGTGGGAGGCATTGAAGCCGCGTCGCTAGACGTGGTGGAGCCAACCTTGAAATACCACCCTGGTTTGTTTGCGGTTCTAACCTTGGCCCATTATCTGGGTTGGGGACAGTGCATGGTGGGCAGTTTGACTGGGGCGGTCTCCTCCTAAAGCGTAACGGAGGAGTTCGAAGGTACGCTAGGTACGGTCGGAAATCGTGCTGATAGTGCAATGGCATAAGCGTGCTTGACTGTGAGACTGACACGTCGAACAGGTGCGAAAGCAGGACATAGTGATCCGGTGGTTCTGAATGGAAGGGCCATCGCTCAACGGATAAAAGGTACTCTGGGGATAACAGGCTGATACCGCCCAAGAGTTCATATCGACGGCGGTGTTTGGCACCTCGATGTCGGCTCATCTCATCCTGGGGCTGTAGCCGGTCCCAAGGGTATGGCTGTTCGCCATTTAAAGAGGTACGTGAGCTGGGTTTAAAACGTCGTGAGACAGTTTGGTCCCTATCTGCCGTGGGCGTTGGATACTTGACGGAGCCTGCTCCTAGTACGAGAGGACCGGAGTGGACGTACCGCTGGTGTATCGGTTGTCATGCCAATGGCATTGCCGAGTAGCTATGTACGGAAGAGATAACCGCTGAAGGCATCTAAGCGGGAAACTCGTCTGAAGATTAGGTATCCCGGGGGCTAGACCCCCCTGAAGGGTCGTTCGAGACCAGGACGTTGATAGGTCGGGTGTGTACGCGCAGTAATGCGCTCAGCTAACCGATACTAATTGCCCGTGCGGCTTGATCCTATAACCCTATCGGGTTGTACGTGAGAGTGCCGTTCAAAATGAAAGATGATAAAGTCGTGTGGCCACATAGGCCTCACGCAGCACTGAGCTTGCTCAGTATCGCGCCCCGTACGCACATAAAACACCCTACCTATACATCGGCTTGCAGGCCCAAGGTCCGCAGGCAGTGCTTCTTCTCCAGATTCGTTGGCGCGAGCCCCTAAAGCTCGCCCAACCCCCGGTTACGCTTGACGACCATAGCGAGGTGGTCCCACCCCTTCCCATCCCGAACAGGATCGTGAAACGCCTTTGCGCCGATGATAGTGGACGTACGTCTGTGAAAGTAGGTCATCGTCAAGCTCTTATCTCCCAACGCCCCGACAG
>NZ_SMAJ01000035.1 GCF_004346225.1 Paralcaligenes ureilyticus
AACAGGATCGTGAAACGCCTTTGCGCCGATGATAGTGGACGTACGTCTGTGAAAGTAGGTCATCGTCAAGCTCTTATCTCCCAACGCCCCGACAGCTTACCCTGCCGGGGCGTTGCCTTTGCGCCTCCGCTTAAACGCTGCGCCTGCCCTGGCGCCGGCCCTCTTCGGCCGAAAAAAATGGCACCCACAAGGGGTGCCGCTACGGATTGCCGTTATGCGCAGACGCTATTTCTTCGCGCCCGCCGCCGCTACGCCTTTTGCATTGGCTTCGTCGGCGCCTTTGCCCGATCCGTACGTGGCTGACATGTAATCGGCAATGGCCGACATATCGGCGTCAGGAATTAGCGCGCCATACACCTTCTTCATTTTTTTTACTTCTCCTTCCCACCATTCGTGAGATAAAGGCGGCTGAGTTTGCATATATTGTGCCGAGTGACAGGCCGTGCAGTTGCGCAGGGCTAGCTGGTAGCCAGGCAGGGTGCTGGGTTTCAGCGCAGCCGTTTCGGGCGGTAATGCGATTTCGAGCGCTTGCGCAGCCGGTGCGCAGGCAAGCCCGACCAGGATCGCTGCCAGACCGCTTACGGTAAAAGAAGCTATTTGCATTTTCATCAGAATCTCCTTATACCGCAGTGACGCGAGTCGTTTCGACGACATTGCGCATGTAGCCCGAAGGGTTCCACAGGGCGCTCATGGGTTGTGTTTGCCCAATACGGTTGGTGGCGCGTACTTTCAGTTCAAGAGCCCCGCGTTTGGCGGGTTTGAACGGCATGGTCCATTCGCGAAATGAATATTTCCCATGGTCTGTACCCAGTTTGGCCTGATGCCAGGTTTTGCCGCCATCGGCCGAGACGTCAACATTGGTGACGCCGTAGCCGCCATCGAAAGCGATACCGCGCAGCACGGTGGATTTACCCGCCGGGATTTTGCCGCCATCGAGCACGCTGGTAATAAACGAGCGGATGGAAAAACGGCCTATGGGGCGTGATTTTTCCATTTTTCCGCCCGGTGCAACACAGGCGCATTCGTTGTCGGGCACACGATAGGCTGTGGCCATCCAGAAATTGGCCAGAGGTTTGTCGACGACCTCGATATCGGACAAATGCTTGACCCAATAGGTGCCGTAGTAGCCGGGCACCACCAAGCGCAGCGGGTAGCCGTTGAGCATGGGCAGATCGGTGCCGTTCATGGCCCAGGCCAGCATGACTTCGCCATCCATGGCGTGGTTGAGATCAAGGGCCTTGATGAAATCGGGGCCATCGCCTACGGGCGGATGGTCCAGGCCATTGAAAGTGACCTGCACCGCACCGGCTTTCACACCGGCTTTTTCAAGCACTTTTTTTAGCGGCACCCCTGTCCATATGGCATTGCCCATGGCGCCATTGGCCGATTCGCCTCCAGGCACCCGCGGGTTCGAGAAACCGCGGCTGTTGCCCGAGCACTGATGCGCCGCGGCCAGTTTGACTGCCCCCATTTGTTTGATGTCTTCGAGCGAGAGCGACAAGGGAGTATCGACGACCCCTTTGATGGCGACGCGATAGGTGGCGGGATCGATGTTGGTTGGAATGCCGCTCCAGTGGTAGCGCACGAAAAAAGCGTCATTGGGTGTAAAAATACCGTCGTTGTAGACGGCAAATGGAGTTTCCAGTTGTGGCGGACGACTGGTCAACAGGATTAACGAACGTTTTTGTGGGAACGTTGCCATCTGGCGCAGACCGTTGGCAAAAGGAAGATTTGTGGTGTCGGGCGCTGTTTTGGCCGCGGCGGCGAAAACGTTGAGCGACGCGCCACCCAGTGCCGCGCCAGCCCCCATGGTGCCGGCCATCTGCAGAAACTTGCGGCGAGCACCCGGCCTCGCTTCTTGATTGTGCTTGAGCATTGATTTCTCCTGAATCCATGTAGGGTATAAGAGGTTCGCCAACGTCGCGGCCGAGCCTGTTTTTTACACAACACGCTGCACTTGCACTATACCCCTGTCCCGCGCGTGCATATAGAGGCACTATCTGGAACGTGAGCAGTCGGTCGTCGTGAAGGCTGCCCTGGCGACCTCGGGCTCGGGATGTTTGTAATGGCCGCCAGAATAATCAGTTGGCGAATAGGGCCGCGTCCAACTATACTTGTCAACTAAGCATATATACATTGGTGGCTACTGTGCTCGACGATTCGACTGAAGAATCACTGCTGTTTACCTATTTTGGCACCAGAAGTCCGTTCTGGCAGCTTGCGGCTGACAGCGACGCTTTGCAGCTGTCCGGAATCCAGGGCATTCCGAACCTGGCTGTTGCGTTGGTTCCCGAACAGGCCCGGGAAATCAGGGCCTTCACGGGGGTCACTTCCCACGCTGAAATCGATATCAAATTGTTTGGCGAGCCGCAGCGACTCAGCCTGGTGGGCAAGAAAAATGGCGCCACCTCGTGGTCGGGAACGGCGTCCGATTACATGGATACGCCGGCTGTTGCCAAAGATCTCGCGCATGGCTTGGCATTCGCCGAGCAGGTCATATCGGAAGTGAATTCCCTGGTGGTCATCATCGACCATAACAGTAACATTTTGCGGTTTAACCGGCTGTGCGAAGAAGTGACGGGGCTTCGCGAAAAAGACGTGATCGGGAAGAATGCACATGCGTTCATGCGCTCCGACGAGCAGGCCGCGTCGCGGGCCAATATCGCCGATTTCTTTAAAAATGCGTCTTCGTACGAGGTAGAGCGTCATATCAATACGCTTAACGGCCAGCGCACAATTTTGTGGCGCAACAAGTTTGTGCAAAGTGGTAGCGGTCCCGACGAACGCTACCTGGTTTGCTCGGGCACGGATGTGACCGAAGAGCGCAAGGCCCAGGCCAAGTTGCTCGAGCTGGCAACCGTTGATACGCTTACTGGCTTGCCCAACCGATACGCCATCTATGAAAAAATCACAAAATCGTTGCAGGAAGGCGACCGCTTCGGCATTCTTTTCCTCGACCTCGATAACTTCAAGAAGGTCAACGATCATTACGGGCATCTGGTCGGCGACAGTCTTATTCAGGCGGTAGCTCTTAATATCAAGGCGTGCATGCGCGAGGGCGACAGTGTCGCCCGGCTGGGTGGCGACGAATTCCTGGTATTGGTTCAGAACGCTTCGTTCGATCTGATGGAAAGTGTTGCTCAACGAATTATTGACCGCCTGGCGGCCCCCATCAGCCTGGGGCTGATCGAAGTCTATACCGGTTGCTCGATTGGCATTGCGCTTTGCCCGGAGCATGGCGATACGCTGGACCGTCTCATCCGTTGTGCCGATACAGCCATGTACGTTGCCAAAGATGTTGGCAAACGCACGTTTCGGGTGTTTTCGTCCGATATGGACAACAGGGTCTCCGAGTATGTCTGGCTGGACATCAACTTGCGCAAGGCGCTCGATGCCGAGGACCAACTGGTGCTTTATTATCAGCCAAAGTTGTGCCTGAAAACGGGTGTTGTTCGCAGCGTCGAGGCCTTGCTGCGGTGGAATTCGCCCGAACGCGGCCGGATACAGCCCCTGGATTTCATTCCGTATGCCGAAGACTCCGGGTTGATTGTGCCCCTGGGCCGATGGGTGATGAGAAGCGCGGCGAAACAGGCGGCAATCTGGAAGGCGCGCGGGCTGGATCTTCGCATTGCCATTAACATGTCGGCGCGACAGCTGAGCAGCTCGACTGTCGTTCAGGATTTTGTCGAAGCGTTGCGCCAGGCCGGCCAGGCGGGATGCCAGCTCGATATCGAATTGACCGAAAGCTGCCTGATCAACGACGAAGCCCTGGCTCATGCGGTAATTCGTCAGTTCCGCGATCTGGGGGCCCAGGTTCATCTGGATGATTTCGGAACGGGGTATTCTTCCCTGTCTCAACTGGCGCGTTTACCGCTCGATGCCATCAAGCTGGATCGCAGTTTCATCAGTTCCATTAATGACAACGCCACCTCGCAGGCCTTGGTGCGGTCGATGGTTGCCGTGGCGCAACAGCTGAAATTCGGGGTGATAGCTGAAGGCGTGGAGACGGAAGCCGAGGCTGAGTTCCTCAAGGATATCGACGTCGACGATGCCCAGGGCTACTTGTATAGCCGGCCTATGCCTGCCAGAGAGTTTGAGGAATGGCTCAACAATAAGGGTAAGAAGCTCAGGCTTGTGGCCTGAGTCCCTGATCCTCGCGATAGCGGCGGCTGTGGTTTGCGCCTTGCCGGCGAGTGAGTTCCGGGCATACCGTAACGCGAGCCGTCTATGGGGGCCGGGGCGGGGCCGGCGTAAGGCGTGCTCCGGATGCTGACGAAGGGAAGGCGGGGGCTGTCGGCGGGCCATGTTT
>NZ_SMAJ01000036.1 GCF_004346225.1 Paralcaligenes ureilyticus
TGTCGTGGTCAAGTTTTAGTGGACAGTTTCAAGTGAGTTTTTTGGATCCTACTTTTTCATACACATCGGGCGCCAAATAGCCCAATGTGGAGTGCAAACGCGTGGGGTTATAAAAGCCATGAATATAAAGGGCAATATCTTTGGCGGCCTCATTTTGATTGGCATAGCGCTGTGGCCTGAGCCATTCGCACTTCAGGCTTAAGAAGAACCGTTCCATGACGGCGTTATCCCAGCAATTGCCGGCGCGACTCATACTGCATTGGATCCCGTGCCGGTACAAAAGTCGTTGGTAAGTGTCGCTGGTAAATTGCGAGCCTCGATCAGAATGAAGCACTAGGCCACGGGCCGGATGGCGCTGAGAAATAGCCCTATCCAAGGCCTGTATAACGACGCCACCGCCCAGGTCCGACGAGGTTGCCCACCCGACCACTTTACGTGAATACAGATCCAGCACGACGGCCAGATAAAGCCAGCCGCGTCCTGTACGGACATGAGTGATGTCAGTCACCCAGGACTGGTTAGGCCGCGGCACCGAGAACTGCCGGTTTAGCAGGTTATCCCCCACCCGTGCGTTCGGGTGGCTATTAGGTGGAGTGACAAACCGGCGTTTCCAACGAGGGGTTAATTGTGCCTGTTTCATGAGTTTACGGACCCGATAACGACCAATTTTTATTCCCTGGCTGCGCACAGCCTGTACGACACGACGACTGCCATAGGTTTCATGGCTGGCGTTAAAAGCGGCACGCACATAGACCTCTTCGCGCACGTCTTGAGCACGGCGTACTGGCTGGCTGCGGGACTTGTAATATCCCGAGCGGCTCACCCCCAGCAATCGGCACGTACGCGATACCGCGATGGCCTTCGTTTGCAAATGCGTGACCACGCTAAACCCTACCTGAGGGTTCGTGCAAAGAAGGCCGACGCTTTTTTTAAAATATCGTTGTCCTCACGCAATTGGCGGTTCTCAATCTCCAACTCACGGATGCGCAGCTGTTCAACCGTTAACGGCTGGCTGGGCCGAGGCAGTCCATTAGCACTTTTATGTAATTGCACCCAGCGACGCACTGCCGTATCACCCACGCCCATGGCGATGGCGGCCTCGCGCGGCGACATATCTTTATCCAGCACCAAACGCACCACCTCATGTTTGAAGGCCGCGTCAATCTTGCGAGGATGGCCCGGTTCTTGTTTCTTTGTCATGGAATCACCTTATAAATTAATAATGATTCACTTCAAAAGTGTCCTCCAAAATTAGACCACAGCA
>NZ_SMAJ01000037.1 GCF_004346225.1 Paralcaligenes ureilyticus
CGCTTGTATAGTTTCTTTAAGCGGTTTTGTTTGGTTTTTTATCTGGTTTTTTCAAGCACCTTTTAGTGGGACACTAAAAGGTGCTGGGGTGGAGAGACTGACCTTCGCTATCGGCCGCTTTGACGGACCGCCTGTCTGAGAAATCTCCCACCCCGCCTGCCCATCGTCGATTAGGAATCTAACAGAGCAGCCGCTGTAGAACGGTTGGGACTGTCGATTATTGCAAGCTAACGAGCCCAGGCGATTGGTACACCCCAGCCCATCTATTTTCGCTTATTTGGGAGCTGTCATGCAAGAACCGTTAAACATTGGCGTCGATGTGGCCAAGGCCGAGTTGGTCGTGGGTGTCATCGACCATCCGGAACTGAACATCACCTTGGCCAATACGGCGGCCTCGATCAAACGTTGGCTGCGGCACGTACCCCCAGACGCCCGGCTGGCCGTGGAGTCCACCGGGAGCTATCACCGTCTGCTCGTGGACTTGGCCCAGGCGCAAGGGGTGTGCACGTACGTGTTAAATGCACGCGATGTGCATTTCTATGCCAAAGCGTTGGGTCAGCGCGGCAAGACTGATCGCACCGATGCCCAGGTCATCAGCCGCTATCTGCGCGAACATCACCCGTATTTGCATCCCTTTCGCGCGGGCAGTCAGGCCGAACAGTTGATCACGGAGCTCTTGCGTCGGCGCGCGCAACTGGTGGGCCAGCGTGGCGCGCTGCAGCAGTCGCTGCGGGACGTCCCCCTCCTTGCCCCGCAGCTCAAGGCGCTGATCGCGGACTTTAATCAGGTGATCGCGACGATCGATGAGCACATCGCCCAGCAAGCTCAGAGCGAGCCGGCTCTAGCCGCCGAGGCGCAAAGGCTACAGACGATTCCCGGCGTGGGGGTGCAAGGCGCCACGATGCTCTTGTGTTTATTTCGTCGCATCGAGTTCAAAAATAGCGATGCCGTCATCGCGTTCACGGGACTGGACCCGCGCCCCATGGACTCTGGTCAAAAACGGGGCCTGCGCCGGCTAAGCAAGCGCGGCGCGCCCTGGCTACGCCGCCAGTTATACATGATGGGGTTTTCTGCCAGCCGATCCAAAGTGTTCCAGTCCCGCTATGAAGCCCTACGCGCGCACGGCCTGAGTTCCACCGCCGCCTTCGTCATTCTGGGTCGCAAACTGCTGAGTATCGCTTTTGCCCTATGGCGTAGCCAAAAGCCG